>NZ_JBWGXE010000031.1:0-1159 GCF_056333165.1 Chryseobacterium endophyticum | reverse complement strand
AACTTGCCAAATGAAAAACAGGTAGTTAATTTTTCAATTGCTACGAATGACAATTATCGCAACAAACAGGGCGAGCGAATTGAACAGACCACCTATTTTGAATGTGTCTACTGGATCTCTCCAAAAGTTGCAGACTTTTTAACAAAAGGGACTTTGGTAGAATTAAGCTGAAGAGCCTACACCTCTGCATGGCTGGGAAAAGATGGAGAACCCCATGCAGGTCTGAATTTCCACACCTCACAGATCAAAGTTCACAGCAGTAGTAAACGAATTGAGAACAAGTTTACCGAATCGATTAAAAAAGTTAAGAGGGAAATTTCTGATTCTGATTCTAAGTCCAACGACAGCGAAAAAGATGATGAGCTACCATTTTAAGATCATCAAACAGAATTATCTAACAATTAAATATGAAAATCATGACACATCATTTAAATTTCAACAGCAGAACAGGAAAATATTCATTTTTCAGCGTAAAGGAAAAAGCATGGCACAACCTGGGGCAGATCGTACAGGATTACCCGACAAGTGAAGAAGCTATCAAATTTGCAGGACTAGACTACGAGGTTGAAAAGTCACCCCTGTTTACAAAGGGTGCGGGCATTGTCGAAAATACCAACGGAATAGAGATGATGGATTCAGAATTGGAAATTCCCAACTACTTTGCCAATATCCGCACCGATAATAACACCGTTTTAGGCGTAGTCGGAAAAGATTACCATATCGTACAAAACCGTGAAGCCTTTTCATTTTTTGATTCTATTGTAGGCGGTGGAGATGGAATCTTATATGAGACTGCAGGAGCTTTGGGAAATGGAGAACGCATTTTTATTACGGCTAAATTACCCGATTATATCCGTGTGGGAAATGGTGACGATATTACGGAAAAATATATTTTCCTGACCACCTCCCACGATGGGAGCGGAAGCATCACCGCCGCATTTACCCCCGTTCGAATTGTCTGTCAAAATACCCTAAATGCTTCTCTGAAAAATATGAGCAATGTGTTGCGGATCAGACATACCGCAGGAGCAAAACAGCGTTTGGACGATGCCCACAAAGTCATGGGATTAGCGAATAAATTAAGTAATGAATTGGAAAGCACGTTTAATCATTGGGCAAAAATAAAGGTCGGTGATGATGCTATGAAAAGACTGATCCA
>NZ_JBWGXE010000030.1:0-1204 GCF_056333165.1 Chryseobacterium endophyticum | reverse complement strand
CTTTGTACTGGCGGTCCGCGTCTTCCAGCGCGGTCAACTCGTGCAGCTTTTCCCATTCCCAGAAAATGGATTCGTCAATCTCACCGAACAGCGACAGCTGGATCAGGCGCAGCACGGTTTCCATGATGGGCGTAATGGTGCGCGCCTGGTAGCCGGCTACGCGGTCGTACCAGACGCGGATCTCGCCATCGCTGGTGGCGTTCAAACCCGAGGGCGTGATGCCGAATGCCTTGACCAGCGGCTGGCCCGACACGGCGCACTGCTGTTCCTGCGCCTGGGCTTGCAGATCCGACAACCCCGACAGCGGCGTGTTGATCTGGAAGAACTCTTCGGTCGTCATGTCCAGAAACGCGATATTGCGGTTGTCGCGCATCTGGTTAAACAGCGCCGCCCGGTTGACCAGGTCGGTCGCGCCGCCGGGCTGCAGGTACTGCTGCAGGTCGGTCTTCACGCCGGTAATTGAGAATTGCTTGACGGTATCGCTGACCGACTGTTGGGTACGCAGCCAGTTATCCACGTAGGGCATCGCTAGCTGGGTTAGGCTGATACCGCGGAACGAATACGTCGGCTTCAGCATGTCCGGCACGGGACGGCTGATCATGGTCTGCAGGCGCGAGGCGTGCACTTCGGTGCCCAGCATCCACCAGGTCGACGGCTTGTAGAAGTCTGCCGCAGTCGGGTCGATCGAATTGTAGTTGTTCGGCGTCACCCAGTACGGTTCCACCACGCGCACCGCTTCGAACGACCCTTGACGGACCGTACCGGGACGCAGCACCAGCGGCGTGTCGCGGTGCTTGTCGTCGCCGCGCAGTTTGAAGTAGGCATGGCCGCCGCCGAACGCCTGATCGTGAATCACCAGCTGGCGCACAACGGACTTCATGTCGATGCGCTTGATCTCGGATTCGATCTTTTCCAGCACTTCCGGCGGCGTGGAGTCCGACGCCTTGACGTGGCCCCACTTGCGGATGCATTCATCGGCCAGCGTCTCGTGCATGGTCCGATACTCGGTCAGCTGGGTCAGCAGCGACAGGGTCGGAAAGCCCGGAAAGCCGGTGCGCGTGATGAACGTCAGGGCGTTCATCGACGTGCCGTTGAAGTCCATGGCGTGCTCGGCCGCCTTGCGCTCGGCGGTCGAGTAGTTCTGCATGTCGGTTTCGTACTTCTCGGCGCGGCGCATCGACGGCGACAAGGGCTCTGCGGTCAA
>NZ_JBWGXE010000029.1:0-1236 GCF_056333165.1 Chryseobacterium endophyticum | reverse complement strand
CCGTTTCTTTAAATTATTCTGCTTATTTAAATGCTCTTCTGCGCTACCTACTCACCTCTCGTTTTCAGTGGGGCAAAGATAAGACGACTTCTCCTTATAATCCAAATCTAATTAACAATTTGTTCATATAAAATCCGGTTTGTGGGTAAATAGTAGCGGTAAAGCTCTCTATCCACGAACATTAAGGAGACTAACATAGTTATCCACAATAAGAGAACAATGCAAAGAATAAACAGGGATGGAGCCGAAGGGTGGGATGAGTTGGTGAGTGGGAGGGTTTCAGAGTGGGAGGGTTTGGGAGGAGAAGGGTGGGCAAGATCAGGTAAAGGATAAGAATAAGTAAAGGTAAGGGATAAGAAGGAGAAAAAAACCAATACTATAAGAATGGCGCCCCTACAGGGCTTAAATGCAATATAACGGTTTTAACCCCAGGCTCCGCCCGGGGCTGTTGATCCCACCCTTTCAGGGCGGATTGGTTTTTGTCCAGGATTCTGATTCACAAGGCTCCGCCCGGTTTATTGTAAAGCGATCGCCATGAAGCTAAAATTGATATGCGGCTGTATTTTTATGTAAATGAATGCCCAAGGCTATTGACGGAGGCGTTTTGTCCCGGACTTTGGATTCACAGGGCTTCAATCGAGACTATTGTAAGCCGATTGCTTCGGGGCTTTAGGGAATGTTTACGTTTTAACGATGTTTTTTCTTATTTATAGATAACAAGCCTTCATAATAACAGGTAAATTGTGGTGGAATGTTCTTAAGAAGGAATGCCGCCATAGCCCGGATCGCAGCGGTTACCCCACAGCAAGGGGAAGGAAAGGGAGGGGCCTTTGCAGAGAAAGTGTCGGCGCGAGGAGTAAGAGCGGAGAGCCGGATCAAGCTCCTAGAAAAAAATCGGAGGGAGTCGTGGGGTTTGCGGGTTTGAGAGTGGGAGAACAGAAAGATAGAATGATAGTACTTAGTTTCAGACTCACGGTAATTAAGATATGGCTTATGGCTCCTCGCATTTTAGCTGTATAAGAATATTTATGTATTGGGATTGGCTGGCTGATCCGTGTGTTATTGTAACTCTATGCTTCTGTTTTTTCTTTGTACTTTCTCAAGTTTACAATTATACTTTTTTCCTTTTTTTTATTTTCTCCTGGTTATTTTTCCCTTTCCCTTGGCTCTTTTCTCTGGGGTATGGACATAAAAAAACCTCACACATTGCTGTATGAGGTTTGTAAAAAAACTGGC
>NZ_JBWGXE010000028.1:0-1343 GCF_056333165.1 Chryseobacterium endophyticum | reverse complement strand
GATACCGATACCGACAAGGTGATTACTGAGAACTTTACCTATGATCCCCAGAACAGGCTTTTGAGCCATACTCATCAGGTGGACAACAATCCCGTGGAATATTTAGCCCAAAACAGCTATAATGAGCTTTCGCAGCTTTCGGGGAAGAAAGTCGGGGGAATATCACCTTCGGCTCCGCTACAGGATATTAGCTACAGTTATAATATCCGGGGATGGATGACCAAGATTAATGATCCTGCAAATCTTAATGGTAAACTGTTTGGCTATAAGATCAATTACAATCAGGTAGAAGGTCTGGAAACCCCCGATGCCTTAACGGCATCTCTCCAGGTAAAGCCTAAATATAATGGTAATATCGCCGAAGTTTCCTGGAAGACTCTCACAGAAGAAAATGAGCCTTTGAAAAGGTATGGATATGTTTACGATCGTTTGAACAGGCTTTCAGCAGGCTTTTACCAAAGAAGCGGACAGGAGAATTCCCTGGAATATTTTGAAAAAGCAGAATATGATCTCAATGGAAACATTACCAGGCTGAAAAGATCGGAAGGCCTTGTAGCCGGAAGTACCACAGCCATGATGATCGACAACCTTAAATATGATTATACCGGAAACAGGCTGACTAAAGTAACCGAAGAGCAGATCGGAAACAGTAAAGGCTATCCTTATATTGCTGTGCCCAATGAAATACAATATGATAATGGTCTGGCTACAGGTAATGGCAATATAACTGCATTTGTGGACAAAGGCATTTCTTCTATTCAATATAATTATTTAAATTTACCTAAAAAGATTACCCAGAATACCAAAGTAACGGATTATATATACAGAGCAGACGGAACGAAGGTGAAAAAGCTTTTTGGAGATGTAGAAACAAATTATCTGGATGGATTTCAGTATAAAAGTACAAAGCCATCGGAAGCGGGCTCTGGAGGTGGTCCGATATTTAGTGACCCAAACGAGGTGGCAGTAATGAAGCTTAGAATTATTCCTACTTCTGAAGGATATTTTGATGCCTTGAACAATCAGTATATTTATAATTATACAGATCACTTAGGAAATGTAAGGTTAAGCTATAGTGATACCAATAAAGATGGAATTATTCAACCTAGACAATATCATTTTAGTCAATGTGACGGCCCTTGGGATCCTTTTAATCCACCAAATTGTATTGACTATTGGAAACCTGGGGAGATTGTAGAAGTAAATAATTATTATCCGTTTGGATTATTGCATAATTATACGGCTATAAGTGGAAATGCTTATCAGTACAAGTACAATGGGAAAGAACTCCAAGAGACGGGAATGTATGACTACGGAGCGAGGATGTATATGCCGGATATTGG
>NZ_JBWGXE010000027.1:0-1510 GCF_056333165.1 Chryseobacterium endophyticum | reverse complement strand
TAATTGTTGACGCTTCAACTGCTGAAACTCTTCCTGGACTTTGTCCTTTGCCAAGGGCATCACCGTCACTATTTTTAACCTCATTAGCTATGAACAAAACATGATCGTTTTTGCCTATATCATCTACACTTGTAACAACTTTATATTGAACATCAAAATTTTTAATATTGTCCATTGTGACTGTAGAATTATTGTTAAAAGAACTTATTCCAGTCCCTTCAAACTCATTTATACTAATAGTGCCCGAGCTTTTATTAAACATAGTTTTAGATAAATCAGAACCTGACAAATTAACAATTGTCAAAGTCATTTTTACATTAACCTCTCTTTGTATTAGTTCTGATCGACCATCCGCTCCTTTTGTAACGGTTGATTTTAAAACAGTAGTTATAATATCGTCTGGAGCCATCCCATCAGGATCCACAAAACGCACCGGATTATCAAACGCATAATTGTATGGACTATGACGACGCATCTTCTCCGCTAGAGGATCTACGACTCCCCATCTTCCAATATCCGGCATATAAAATCTCGCCCCATAATCATACATCCCTGTTTCTGTCTGCAATTCCTTACCGTTGTACTTGTACTGATAAGCATTTCCACTTGTAGCCGTATAATTATGCAATAATCCAAAAGGATAATAATTATTTTCTTCAAGAACTTCTATGCTGCTGCCATTTTTAAAGTAGCTTAGTCGTACGTTCCCCAAATGGTCCGTATAATTGTAAATATAAGAATTATTTGGAAAACTATAGTATCCTTCAGAAGTCGGAACAAACTGTAATTCAGTACCTGTCATCGATGATATTGAAAATTTATACTGAAATCCGTCCAAATACGAAGTGTAGTTCGTTACTGCATTCTTATAAAAAGATTTCCCGACTTTTATGCCATCTGCCCTGTAAGTATAGGATGTTATTGATCTGCCCTTGGTGGTTGGATTGGTGGTTATGCTGACAGGAAGGTTCAGAAAATTATAAACAATTTCTGAAATCCCTTTATCCAGCAAATTAGTCATATTCCCGTTAGCATCATAATTAATCACATTGGGAGCAGCAATATAAGGATATCCTTTGCTGTTTCCCGTCTGCTCTTCAGTTACTTTAGTCAGCCTGTTTCCGATATAATCATATTTAAGATTGTCGATCATCATGGCTGTGGAACTTCCGGCTACAATCCCTTCGGATCTTTTTAGCCGGATAATATTTCCGTTAGCATCATAATCAAGCTTCTCAAAATATTCTTTGGCTGTTTCACTGCCTGCTTTCTGGTAGAATCCCGCTTTAAGCCTGTTAAGCGCATCGTAAGAGTAACCATATCTTTTTAAAGATGCATTTTGCTCTGTTCCGACTTTCCAGTCCACTTCGGCAATGTTGCCATTGTATTTTGCTTTTACTATAAGATCGGGAAAGTCTGAATTTGGAATTTCAAGTCCCTCCACCTGATTGTATTTAATCTCATACCCAAAGAGTTTGCTGCCTAAATTCTTCGGATCATTAATCTTGGT
>NZ_JBWGXE010000026.1:0-1600 GCF_056333165.1 Chryseobacterium endophyticum | reverse complement strand
GTCGTAAAATAGCAGCACAATGCTGAATATAATAAGATTGACCAATGAGAACAATGTGTTTAACGAAGAACTCGTTAGCAGTTGTTCGATCCTGTGGTGGTCATTGATCCTCTGCATGATGTCTCCCGTCATCCGGGTATCGAAAAAGCTTATAGGGAGCTTCATCAGTTTAATAAAGAAATCCGAGATAATGGAAATATTGATTCTGGCTGAAAGATGCAGTAAAATCCAGCTTCGGATGACTTCAATGCCCATTCTCCCGACAAAAAGCATGATCTGGGCCAAAAGAACGAGGTAAATGAAGTTCAGGTCCTGATTCTGAATCCCGACGTCAACAATACTCTGGGTAAGGAACGGAAAAATAAGGGACAGTAAGCTTCCTGCCAACAGCCCTATCGCCAGCTGAATCACCAGCGATTTATACTTGAAAAGATATTTTGAAAGAAAAGAAAAGCTCGCTTTACTTTCTTTATCATCAAACTCGGTCTGGAAAAAAGCAGGTGTGGTTTCCAGGATCAAAACGATGCCTTCTTCGGTTTTTTCATCGGCATTTTCACCGATCCAAAGCTTTATGAATTCTTCTTTGGTGTAGGTGATAAGCCCGTAACCGGGATCTGAGACATAGACCTTTTTATTTTTATCGATTTTATAGACTACTACAAAGTGGTTTTTGTTCCAATGCACAATACAGGGAAGGGGAACTTCTTCGGCAAAAGTATTGAAGTCGATCTGTACGCCCATGGAACGGAAACCCAAATCCTCGGCCGCATCACTCAGTCCCAGCAGGCTGCTTCCTTCACGGGTGGTTTCCGACAGATTACGGATCTGCTGCAAAGAGATACTCTTTCCGTAATATTTGCTTACGATTCGAAGACAGGTCGGCCCGCAGTCTTTGGAGTCCGGCTGGCGGTAGAAAGGAAAAGATTTCAATGAAGTTGTTTTTATTCTTTAAATAAATTAAATTTCGATAAATAGGGTTTCCCAATATGCTTATTCGGGATAGCATCGTATGCCCTGCTAAGTTACTTTATTTTATTTTCTGGTATGGCGTTTATTCCAGGGACTGATCCTGATACAGAATAGTTTTTTATTAAACCTCTTCATCCTCGGTAAGCTCATCAATAAAATAATAAATATCCTCGCGATCATACTTATCAGGAAACTGGTATCCGTTGATCAGGATGATCGGGGTGAAATTAAGCCCTGCATTTCTGTTTTCTGCCGACATCTCAACCAGACGACTCAGGTCTTCACCGGTGGACACGGCTCCGGTTTTCTGTCTTATTTTCTGCTCATCCCTGGTTTCAAACCAATACTCGACCAGCTTTAAAAAATCATCGGCCGGCTTATTTTTATAAGTACACATAAAATCAGAGATCAGTCCCGTAAGTTTTTCATTCTGCTTATCCGGGGAATAATTAAACCTCATCTGAACAGAAATGTCATTCGGATACTTCTGAAGTAAATCTTCCATGATTTTGTGCGCATCCTTGCAGAAACCGCAATACGGATTTGAAATAATGGAAATGTGAAGCTTTGCGTCTTTATTACCTATAAAGAATGTGTCGTTGTCGGTAAAACTGATCTTTTCCTTCTCCAG
>NZ_JBWGXE010000025.1:0-1607 GCF_056333165.1 Chryseobacterium endophyticum | reverse complement strand
CTGGCCTCTGAACTGGACGGCAATGTAGAACAGGCCATCAAGAGGATCTCCCTCAAGAGGATCAAATCCAACAAAGAAAATTAATTAATCCAATCATTTAAAATTTTACAACAATGAAAAATTACATCATTAAAACAGCAATGGTTGCCATTCTTGCTACCTCAACATTCGCAAATGCACAATTCGTTGTGACCGATCCGGCCAACCTGGCATCAGGCATTTTGAACTCCGCCAATGAGATCGTTCAGACCTCATCAACGGTTTCCAATGTCATTAAAAATTTCAACGAAGTGAAAAAAGTCTATGAACAGGGAAAGGAATATTACGATAAGCTAAAGTCGGTCAATAACCTGGTGAAAGATGCCCGAAAGGTGCAGCAGACCGTTCTTCTCGTAGGCGATGTCTCAGAGATCTACGTTACCAATTTTAGTAAGATGCTTAACGATCCCAACTTCAATGCCCAGGAACTGACGGCAATCGCCAACGGTTATTCAGCGCTGCTGAATGAAAGTACTGAACTGCTTAAAGAACTGAAAGAGATCATCACAGCCAATGGTCTTTCCCTGAACGATAAGGAAAGAATGGATGTGATCGACAGGGTCTACA
Source organism: Chryseobacterium endophyticum (assembly GCF_056333165.1). NCBI lineage: Bacteria > Pseudomonadati > Bacteroidota > Flavobacteriia > Flavobacteriales > Weeksellaceae > Chryseobacterium > Chryseobacterium endophyticum. The sequence goes on along the minus strand of NZ_JBWGXE010000025.1, from coordinate 1,001 downwards.
AAGAAGTCAAAGAATATCATAATCTGGTTCGATACTACACGAACAAGAATATTTCTGTCAGCTATCTGAGAGCCAAAAAGCAGAACAATACCCAAAGGGTATTGGATCTTTACGGAACCTCCAATCAAAAATACTGGTAAGATGGAACCGAATAACTTACACGAAGTCCTTCATTCGGTTTATGATGAGATGATGCCATTGTGTGCCGATATGGCTGCCGTAGCTAAGGCTGTTGCGGGTCTGGGCGCACTGTTCTATGTAGCCATTAAGGTATGGCAGTCACTCAGCCGAGCGGAGCCGATCGATCTGTTTCCGATGCTCAGACCTTTTGCCATCGGTATCTGCATCATGTTCTTTTCAACATTGGTACTAGGAAGTATCAATGGCGTTTTAAGTCCGATTGTCCAGGGTAGTCATTCGATGCTGGAAGATCAGGTTCTGGATATGAACGAATTGCAGCAGAAGAAAGACCTTCTGGAACGGGAAGCGATGCTCAGAAATCCTGAGATGGCCTATCTGATCTCAGATGAGGAATTCGATAAAAAGTTGGAAGAGCTGGGATGGTCACCATCAGACCTGGTGACAATGTCCGGGATGTACATTGAAAGGGAGATGTTTGATATTAAGAAGCAGATCAGGGACGGATTTCGCGAGTTTTTGGAGATTCTATTTCAATCAGCTGCGTTGGTCATTGATACGATACGGACCTTCTTTCTTATTGTACTCTCGATACTGGGTCCGATAGCTTTTGCCATATCGGTCTGGGATGGTTTTCAGAGCACACTGACCCAATGGCTGACGAGATATATTAGTGTTTATTTGTGGTTGCCGGTTGCAGATATTTTCAGTTCAATCCTTGCAAAAATACAAACGCTCATCCTGGAGCGGGATATTGAGATGCTGGCTGATCCGAACTTCATTCCTGATACTTCTAACACGGTTTACATCATCTATATGATCATCGGGATCATCGGATACTTTACAGTTCCGACGGTTACCGG
>NZ_JBWGXE010000024.1:0-2374 GCF_056333165.1 Chryseobacterium endophyticum | reverse complement strand
AATATATTTGATAAAGACGATGATTCCGCTCCGTTGTTTTTTCACGATCTTAATCACGCCGCAAATACCATTCCTAATTTTTATGTTGAGGACAATACCAAGCAGGCAGATATGGATTTATTAAGTTCGGGTAATTATGATCTGAAACCCGACCTGTACATGTACAATCTTCCCGGCCTGAACGGAAGTTTTATTGTGAATAATAACATTGGATATACAATACCCCACGAGGATATAAAAATTGAAAAAACAGCGACCGGCTTTACAGTAACCAATACAAAAGGAGATAAATATTGGCTATCTTACAACAATATCGTTTTCTCAAAAACTCCGGGACAGGCAGCTCAAATATCTATGAACCAGATTTCTCTGGATAGTTTAAGGACGACCAGTGGAGATGTATTGAAGTTTGAGTACCAGGCACTACAGAGGTATACTGAAAAGACCGTGTACGAAAAAAGATATATCTACACGATCTATGAAAATTACACCCCACCAGGATATGATGAATTCCCCACCCTTAATCCAAGCCCTCCAAATGTAACGAACATTGAAAACAACACAGAAAAACTGATTTCAAAAATTGTTTTTCCTGAGGGGGAAATTAACTTTTTGTATTCAGGTGATGGAAATCTGCAGACAACGACGGATGCAATATACCGTAAAGATCTGAGCTCGAGCACAGGAGGAAAAGCATTAAAAAAAATAGTCGTCAAGAATAAAGGCGGTCAGATCATCAGGCAAATATCTTTAAACCATTCGTACTTTGAATCTGCCAGTCTTACTAAAACTTACGAGGATTACAGACTCAAACTGACGGAAGTTATTGATGATCTGAGCAGCTCCAAACATTCTTTTACCTATAATGAACAATATCCTCTTATCAGAAGGAATGGCAACTCCGATGATCTTTGGGGATACTTTAATTCCAATATTACCTCCGGTTCCAATATCCCTTTTGTGTACGGATCGAATTCTACTATTATCGGCGGTTCTCGAGACAGAGGGGTTGATGCGAAATATACGCAGATGGGCATTTTAACAAAGGTAAAATATCCAACTGGTGCTGAAAAAAAGTTGTATTATGAGAATAATGATTCAGGACAGACTTCTACCTATACTGAATACCATACGGAAACTATTGACGGGATCGATTCGGATGCTGCCGTAAATCCAAATCAATTATCCGTGATAAAGACCGTTACCGTTGATCCTTCTTTGCAGGATGTAAAAGTTAACTTTTCGAACGGTTGCCTTAACAATACCGATCCTCAGCAGTTGCCAGAAGATGGCAATTACAGTTCATGCAGGGGTTTTCTTAGCGGTGGTGGTACCGGCGGTGTTTACCACATTACCCAAGGTATTCCAATCTCTCCTAACGGCCAACCTATAACCCTAAAACTGACCAGGTTTGGAGATTGTGCATGTTCAATGACCATTTCGCATGGATTTACAACCACTTTTACACAGACGACCAACCAATTGGTTGGAGGGTTAAGGATAAAAAAAGTTGAAGACATTGACAATAATAATGTTTCGAATGTTTTTGAATACGATTATAACAATTCAGGGACATTAAAGAGAAAATTCAATTTTTATAAACCTTATTTTCGTGTGGCGGAACCTAGATTGATGATACCACCATCCGATCCGAATGTAGGATATTATGCCCCGCCGGATTATGTAGCAAAAGTCAAAGAATACCAGTCGGCAGGGAATGCTTTTACGTCCTATAACTCGGGGAATATTATGACCTATTCTAAAGTTACTGAGAAAAACGGTCTTGGAGAAGTTATATATACTTTTACAAATGATGCGCAGACGCCATATTATCCTTATACAAATACCCCTCAGGCTTATGACGAGTGGCGAAATGGCCTTCCTCTAAAAACGATTTATAAAAAAGGCAGTGATACTTTAAGAAAAGAAGTTTTTAGTTACGAGTTTAATCCCCTGAAAAATACAAAGTCCGGCTTTATTCTGAACAATCAGGATGAAATAGCTTTCGGATTGGACCTATTTATGGTAAGGTACCATAACAGCCATGGATTAGCAATTAATAGGGCAAATTATGCGTTTGAATATTACCCTGTCACCATTTATGGAGGAGCAATAGAAAAAAAACAGTCGAAGATTACCGAATATTTCAAAAACAACAAGGTAGTGGAGACCGTTACCGATTATACCTATTCCGATACGGACATCAACAAACCGATTAACCTGATGTCGATGAAAAACACCTATAACGACGGATCTTTTGACATTACAGGCTACAGCTACGCCCATGATCAGAGCAACCAGCTGATGATCGACCGGAATATGATCGGCATCCCTTTGGAAATAACGACCACTCAGACCCTGGGCGGAACGACCA
>NZ_JBWGXE010000023.1:0-2434 GCF_056333165.1 Chryseobacterium endophyticum | reverse complement strand
GACATAAAAAAACCTCACACATTGCTGTATGAGGTTTGTAAAAAAACTGGCGGCGACCTACTCTCCCGCGTTAGCAGTACCATCGGCGCTGGTGGGCTTAACTTCTGTGTTCGGAATGGGAACAGGTGAGCCCCACCGCTAAAACCACCCTAAAGGTTGTATATAGCTGTAGGCAGTAGGCTATAAGCTTGAGGCTTACAGCATAAAGCATACTGCTTTTTATCGGTAAATTTCATCACAAAGGCAAAACCAGTAGCGCACTTATAAGGCTTGGCCTACAGCATATTGCTTTAAGCTTACTGCAACCTTATAGGCTATAAATCTACGGGTAATTAGTACTACTCGGCTATGCTGTTACCAACTTTACACCTGTAGCCTATCAACGTGGTCATCTCCCACGACCCTTAAAAGATGTCTCATCTTGAGGCGAGTTTCACACTTATATGCTTTCAGTGTTTATCTCTTCCAAACATAGCTACTCAGCGGTGCACCTGGCGGTACAACTGATACACCAGAGGTTTGTTCAATTCGGTCCTCTCGTACTAGAATCAAGCCCTCTCAAACATCTAACGCCCGCAATAGATAGAGACCGAACTGTCTCACGACGTTCTGAACCCAGCTCGCGTGCCACTTTAATGGGCGAACAGCCCAACCCTTGGGACCTTCTCCAGCCCCAGGATGTGACGAGCCGACATCGAGGTGCCGAACCTCCCCGTCGATGTGAGCTCTTGGGGGAGACTAGCCTGTTATCCCCGGAGTACCTTTTATCCTATGAGCGATGGCCCTTCCATACGGAACCACCGGATCACTATGTCCTGCTTTCGCACCTGATCGACTTGTTGGTCTCACAGTCAAGCACCCTTATGCCATTACACTCTACGCACGGTTACCAAGCGTGCTGAGGGTACCTTTGAAAGCCTCCGTTACTCTTTTGGAGGCGACCACCCCAGTCAAACTACCCACCACGCAATGTCCTTCTAAAAGAAGTTAGGCTCCAAGTAAGTAAAGGGTGGTATTTCAACGTTGGCTCCACAAACACTAGCGTGCCTGCTTCAAAGCCTCCCACCTATCCTACACATTACTTACTCAAAGTCAATACGAAGTTATAGTAAAGGTTCACAGGGTCTTTTCGTCCCATTGCGGGTAATCGGCATCTTCACCGATACTACAATTTCACCGAGCTCGTGGCTGAGACAGTGCCCAGATCGTTACACCATTCGTGCAGGTCGGAACTTACCCGACAAGGAATTTCGCTACCTTAGGACCGTTATAGTTACGGCCGCCGTTTACTGGGGCTTCAGTCAAACGCTTCGCTTACGCTAACGCCCTTCCTTAACCTTCCAGCACCGGGCAGGTGTCAGACCCTATACAGCATCTTTCGATTTAGCAGAGTCCTGTGTTTTTGATAAACAGTCGCCTGGGCCTCTTCACTGCGGCCACCATTGCTGATGGCGTCTCTTCTTCCGAAGTTACGAGACTATTTTGCCTAGTTCCTTAGCCACGACTCACTCGAGCACCTTAGGATTCTCTCCTCGACCACCTGTGTCGGTTTTGGTACGGGTTGCTTCACTTCGGCTTTTCTTGGATCCGATTTCACTATAACAGCTTCGCCCGAAGGCTAGGCCTTGACACTTCCGTCCGTCTTCAATAGCTACATCGAACCGTCCCCTTTTTAGTGTGAGCAAGTATGGGAATATTAACCCATTGTCCATCCACTACCCCTTTCGGGTTCGCGTTAGGTCCCGACTAACCCTCAGCTGATTAGCATGGCTGAGGAAACCTTAGTCTTTCGGTGAGGGGGTTTCTCGCCCCCTTTATCGTTACTTATGCCTACATTTTCTTTTCTATAAGCTCCACCAAGCCTCACGACTCAGCTTCTACGCCGATAGAATGCTCTCCTACCAGATGTACGAATGTACAAATCCATAGCTTCGGTATTCTGTTTATGCCCGATTATTATCCATGCCGGACCGCTCGACTAGTGAGCTGTTACGCACTCTTTAAATGAATGGCTGCTTCCAAGCCAACATCCTAGCTGTCAATGCAGTCCAACCGCGTTGCTTCAACTTAACAGAAATTTGGGGACCTTAGCTGTTGGTCTGGGTTCTTTCCCTCTCGGACATGGACCTTAGCACCCATGCCCTCACTGCCGTAGAACATTTATTAGCATTCGGAGTTTGTCAGGAATTGGTAGGCGATGAAACCCCCGCATCCAATCAGTAGCTCTACCTCTAATAAACTTATATACGACGCTGCACCTAAATGCATTTCGGAGAGTACGAGCTATCTCCCAGTTTGATTGGCCTTTCACCCCTACCCACAGGTCATCCGAAGACTTTTCAACGTCAACCGGTTCGGTCCTCCACTTTGTGTTACCAAAGCTTCAACCTGCCCATGGGTAGATCACAAGGTTTCGCGTCTAATCCTACTAACT
>NZ_JBWGXE010000022.1:0-2935 GCF_056333165.1 Chryseobacterium endophyticum | reverse complement strand
CCCAGCAGTTTTCTCATTTGATAGAAGAATCTTTCAATAAGTCTGAGGTCCTGGGTTACGATTTCTGCGTTTCCTTTTAGCTCTTTGTCGAAGGTGAGGGTTTTGTTGTAGGAGGTTTTGAGTCCTTTTGGGAGGGCAATGTCTACATAGTAATTTCCGTCTTTATCGGGTGAGAGCGATATGTTCTGTACCTTTCCTTCAACGATGCCGTATTCCTGGTAGCGGTAGTTATCGAGCTTGATGAGTACTTTTTCCCCGGCGATGATCTTTCCTGAGTTCGCTGCCGGAACAGCCATTCTTCCCACCAGCTTTTCCTTGTGGTCCGGAAGAATAGATAAGATAGCATCTCCCGCTTTTACAAACTGGTTTTCACCGAAAAACTGCTGGAAGCTGGCCTCGCCATCGGTACTTGAGATAATCAGGTAGCTTTGTTCCCATTGCTTGAGAGACTTTCTAAGCTGTTCAAAAAGCTGCAGGGTCTGTGACGAATAAGTGATTTTATCCTTTTCCGTATTGATGGCCGCTCCGCTTTTGGTTTTATTGACATTTGAGATCCCTTCTTCGATCTGTGAAAGGGAGATGTTGATATTTTCCAGATTCTGCTGGGCCTGTAGGAATTTTATTTTTTCATTTTCCAGTTCTACGGCAGCAATGACGCCCTGGTTGAATAATTCCTGAGAACGCTGATAATTCTTTTTGGTGATTTCATATTTGGCCTGTTCCAGGCTTTTTTGCTGCTTAAGGGTCGATATTCTGACATTATACTCGGAAAGACTCTGATTCGCTGCCAGGTTTTCGGGAGCATAAGGCTGAAGCCTTTTAAACAATGCCTCATCCTGGAATGCTTTCGCAAAATTATTATAATCCCCCTGCAGCTCACCCAGCTTGAAGTGCGAAGTTTCATTTAAAGGAAATGCTGCCAGCTGATCCGGGGTAATGGAATCGACCAGTGATTTGAGTTTCAGGATATCTTTATAATTTGCCGTCGACTGCATCACCATCAGGACTTCATTCTTTTTTACATGCTGATGGTCTTTTATAAATATTTTCTCGATTTTCGAATTGGTTCGGGCCTCCAGTTTTTCCGGAGGATTCTGAGAGGTGACTACAATAGGAGCCGGAATGAATTCCGGATACCGAATGATATAACTCATGATCATGATCATCACAAGAATTAAAAATATAATGGTATTTCCCCAACGGATCATCCAGTGAGGAGGTTGTGTAAGGATATCCTGAACGCTTTCTGAGCGTAGTTCAATAGTATCTAAAACGTCTTTTTTCATATAATATAAAACTCAATAATCTCCGTAATGAAGATTATTGAGTGTTTTTTTAATAATCTTATAACGGCAGTGTATAATCACATTTCGGATTATTGCCGGGCTCTACGCCGGGAATGTCGCCATCGGGACAATAGCGGTTGCACGCATTCCACTGCTTTACATTGTTGATGTAGCAGAAGCAGTTGCATGGAAACACCGGAACAGGTCCTGCTCCGTGGATCTCTCTAAGCTTTTTTCTTTCGATTTTCTGTAAATTTTTCATAACGCATAGATTTTGAACTGGTTGATTAAAATTAGTGAAATAATGAATTAGTTTCCAAGTTCCAGCTGGTTTTTCACCAGTCTGTAATATTCACCTTTTAAGGCTACCAGTTCAGCGTGATTTCCTTCTTCTACCACTTTCCCTTTATCCAAAACAATAATTTTATCGGCATGTTTTACCGTAGATAGCCTGTGGGCGATAACGATGGCTGTTTTTCCTTTAAAAAACTGCTCAAGATTTTCCATGATGATTTTTTCATTGTTGGCATCCAGTGCCGAGGTCGCTTCATCAAAAAAGATATAGTCCGGAGATTTATAGACGGCCCTGGCAATGAAAAGCCTTTGCTTTTGTCCGCCACTCACGCCCAGGCCTTCGTTGCCTATTTTTGTGTTGTAGCTTAAAGGTAATTCTTCAATAAATTCTTTAATATGCGCTATTTCTACCGCTTTTCTCAATTTTTGTTTATCAACATAATCTTCGCCTACAGCGATATTACGGGCAATCGTATCATTAAAAACATAGCCTTCCTGCATCACTACCCCGCAGTGATCGCGCCAGAATCTGGGAGAGATATGCTTAAGCTTTGTATTGCCCAGCCTTATTTCGCCTTCATTGGGTTCATAAAATTTCATGAGAAGTTTCAGAAGGGTCGTTTTCCCGCTTCCGCTGGCGCCTACGATGGCCGTAGTTTTTTGGTAGGGGATATTTAAATTTAAATTTTCAAAAACATAGGCATCCGAACCGATATACCGGAACGAAAGATTCTCAATCTCAAGATCCTTCATCGGAAGATCATGCGCGTACTGCTCGTCCTTATTTTCTTCATCTTCCTTATCATGAATTTCTCCCAGCCTTTCGAGAGAAATTTTGGCGTCCTGGGTTTGCTTAATAAAATCGATCAATTGCAGCAAAGGGCTGTTAAGTTGCCCGATGATGTATTGTACCGAAAGCATCATCCCCAGGGTGAGGTTGCCTTCCAACACCAATTTGGCAGACAGGAAACTCACCAGGATGTCCTTCATCTGGTTGATGAAATTTCCTCCCACGGACTGCCACTGTTCCAGCGATAAAGATTTGATCCTTATTTTAAATAATTTTACCTGTAAAAATTCCCAGTCCCATCTTTTTTGTTTTTCGGCATTATGCATTTTAATTTCCTGCATTCCGTTGATGAGTTCGATCACCTTGCTCTGTTCTTCGGAGACCTGTGAAAATCTTTTATAGTCGAGCTCCTTTCTTTTTCCGAGGAAAAAACTGATCCATCCGATATAAGCCGCAGCTCCTACCAGATAGACCACAAAGAGTCTGTAGTCGTAAAATAGCAGCACAATGCTGAATATAATAAGATTGACCAATGAGAACAATGTGTTTAACGAAGAACTCGTTA
>NZ_JBWGXE010000021.1:0-3161 GCF_056333165.1 Chryseobacterium endophyticum | reverse complement strand
GAAGATCAATATAAAGATCTGAATTTCCTACCTGCACTTTGTACTCTTCGCTGATAAAAGAAAATCCTTTCATTTTCCACAGAATGAAACTCTTCATTTGCTGAATAAGACCTTTTTGAAGATCACTTTCATTAAAAGTTTCCGGTAAATTTAACAATCAAAAATATAGCTGTCTTTGAAGGTATTTGCAATATCGGCATTAGATTCTCTCAACAGTGTTGAGAGTTTTGGAAATTCTTTATAGGATTCATAAAACTGTTTCATTCTCCAAAGGTTCTAATCTGAAAACCTTTTATATCTGGTTAATTACTTTGAATATATTGAGATTTCCTTTACCACTGACTGTGCCCATTCGCTCAATTCAACTTTATTACTGATATAAGCACCAATATTCCAATATAAATTGATTAATTCAGAATTGACTGCTTTGATGCATTGTTACGAGACTGCTTGATGGGTTCAATAATATTCATGAATCTTTTATCCATAATTCCCTTTTGAAAGTCCCTGCAAATTTACAATAATTTGTAAGCGAACACCCTCAGGTTATGTATCAGTTAACAGCCAAATTATTCCTCATTAATCCATTACATCAAAAAAAATCGAGAGCTCCGGCACCTTTGTCTCATAGTTCCGCAAAGTGCGGTACACCAAATAAAATTGATGTTTAATTATGAGAAAACAAAGAAAAAAAGTATTGCTATTTGGTCTGACTTTTTTAGCAGTAACGGGAGCCTTTGCCCAGGGTAACGGTACCGCCGGGATCAATGAGGCCACGCAGATGGTGACGTCCTATTTTGAACCGGCTACTCAGCTAATCTATGCCATCGGGGCAGTCGTCGGACTGATAGGCGGAGTGAAAGTCTACAATAAGTTCAGCAGTGGTGATCCCGATACGAGCAAGACTGCTGCCAGCTGGTTCGGTGCGTGTATCTTTCTGATTGTCGCAGCAACGATCCTCCGCTCATTCTTCCTCTAAATTTTGTTACTATGAATACGTATCATATCAACAAAGGCATCGGAAGGACGGTAGAGTTCAAAGGATTAAAAGCACAGTACCTGTTCATTTTTGCAGGAGGACTGTTAGGAATACTCGTATGCTTGATGATCATGTACATGGCGGGAGTCAATACTTATTTCTGTCTGGCATTCGGTGGAGCCAGTAGTGCATTATTAATCTGGCAAACCTTCTTACTGAATCGAAAATACGGCGAGCATGGCCTGATGAAATTAGGAGCCCGTAAAAAACATCCCAAATATATCATCAGCCGAAAATGCATCTACCGCTATCTGAAAATCAAACCTAAAAGCAACGCATCATGAGAAATACCTCCAAAGCAGCAACGCTGGAGAGTAAATTTCCATTGCTTGCGATTGAGAACGACTGCATCATTTCAAAAGACGCAGATGTCACGGTCTCCTTTAAGGTCAGACTTCCAGAGCTCTTTACGGTAGCATCAGCAGAATATGAAGCCATCCATTCAGCATGGTTCAAGGCTATCAAGACCCTGCCTGATTTTACAGTCATACACAAACAGGACTGGTTTATTAAAGAGAAATATAACCCTGACCTCTCAAGAGAAGATCAGAGTTTTCTTTCAAAATCATTTGAAAGTCATTTCAATGAGCGACCCTTTTTAAACCATTACTGTTATCTGTTCATCACGAAAACCAGTAAGGAGAGAATGCGGATGCAGAGCAACTTTTCATCATTATGTAAAGGCAAGCTCATTCCAAAAGAGATCAAAGACCGAGAGGTGATCAGCCGCTTTTTGGAAGCTGTCGATCAGTTTGAAAGGATTATGAATGACAGCGGTTATGTCCATCTGGAACGGATGACCGAAGATGAGATCTCAGGCACCGCCAAGCAGTCTGGGATATTGGAACAGTACCTGACTTTGTCGAGAGAAACCAATCCTTCTTTACAGGATATCAAGCTTGGAGCTGAAGAAATGCGTATCGGTAATAACAGGATCAGTATGCATACTTTATCCGATACCGATGATCTGCCAGGCACTGTCTCATCACACAGCCGATATGAAAAGCTCAGCACTGACAGAAGTGACTGCCTATTATCTTTTGCCTCGCCGGTAGGACTTCTGCTCAGCTGCAATCACATTTACAATCAGTATCTGTTCATTGACGACAGCGATGAGAATCTATCCAAGTTTGAAAAGTCTGCCAGAAATATGCATTCGTTGGCTAGGTATAGCAGGGCAAACCAGATCAACAAGGAATGGATCGAGAAATACCTCAATGAAGCCCATTCCTACGGTCTCCAATCCATCCGCGCCCATTTCAACGTGATGTCGTGGTCAGACAGTCCTTCAGAATTAAAACAGCTGAAGAATGATACAGGAAGTGCATTGGCATTGATGGAATGCAAGCCCAGACACAATACAACGGACACAGCGACCTTATACTGGGCAGGGATCCCGGGCAATGCAGGTGATTTTCCAAGTGAAGAAAGCTTCTATACCTTCATCGAACCTGCCCTGTGTTTCTTCACGGAGGAAACCAATTACCACAATTCTCCTTCACCATTCGGGATTAAAATGGCCGACAGACTGACTGGAAAACCCATCCATCTGGATATCTCCGATCTTCCGATGAAACAGGGAATCATTACCAACCGCAACAAGTTTATTTTGGGACCTTCAGGTAGTGGAAAATCATTTTTCACGAACCACATGGTGAGACAGTATTATGAGCAGGGCGCTCACGTACTCTTGGTCGATACCGGAAATTCCTACCAGGGATTGTGCGAGCTGATCAAAGGCAAGACAAAAGGTGAGGACGGCGTCTACTTTACCTATACCGAGGACAATCCCATTGCTTTCAATCCATTCTATACCGACGACGGTGTCTTTGACATTGAAAAAAGAGAGAGCATCAAGACCTTGATCCTTACTTTATGGAAAAGGGATGATGAACCACCAACCCGTTCGGAAGAGGTAGCCTTATCCAATGCAGTCAGCGGATATATTGAAAAGATCAAGTCTGATAATCAGCATCCTTCATTCAATGGATTCTATGAGTACGTAAAAGATGACTACCAGAAAGTTCTGGAACAAAAGAAAGTCCGGGAAAAGGACTTCGATCTTGCCAACTTTCTCAATGTGCTGGAACCCTATTACAGAGGAGGTGAATATGACTATCTG
>NZ_JBWGXE010000020.1:0-4578 GCF_056333165.1 Chryseobacterium endophyticum | reverse complement strand
CGATCACAGTGAAAAGCCTCGTGCGAGAAAAACCGGAGTAGGAAGTTTTGCAAAATGTGAGCGGGATTATACAACTATAAGTACAACGGAAAGGAGTTGCAGACGGAGACAGGGATGTATGATTATGGCGCGAGAATGTATATGCCGGATATTGGGAGATGGGATGTGGTAGATCCAATGGCGGAAAAGATGAGAAGATGGTCGCCTTATACATATGCATTTGATAATCCTATCAGATTTATTGATCCGGATGGAAGAGCAGGAAAAGATATCATTATTTTAACTGCGAATGGATCATTTAAAGCATCTAAAGAACTTATGTATAAAACGGCAGAAGGAAGAAGAATTTGGGATAAATACGGAACGAGTAAAACAGATGATATTTATATAGGTTCTAAAAATTTTGGATCTGGCTCTAAAACTGTAGCAAAAACCATAGCTAATGTTAAGAATATGGGACTAGTAAAGGATAACAAAATATCACTTCCAGAAGGATATACCAATAGTGCCGAATTCAATAATTTGGATATATCAAAATCAGGAGATAAAAATGTTCATTTAGTTTCTTTAAATGAAACGTATTTTCAAGAGAAAAATAACGATTCAAGGTATAATATAAAAAGTGTAGACGAAGAAGGTAATTCCAAAACTTTTGGATACAATAATTATGATTTAGCAGAAGCTGTTTATCATGAGGTTAAGTCACATATAGAAGATACTACAGGTAACGAAGATGCAGATCATATTAAATATGGTACAGATGCTTTTAAACTTATAGCTCCACGAACACCGGGCTCTCCGTCAGAAACGATTATGAATCAACTTATAAAAGTTAGAGAAGATGCAAGAAAAAAGAAAGAAGACTAAGTTAATAATATTCCTATATGTTCTCATTATGTGTTCTAATAGCATGATGAAAGGTCAAATTTTGGAATTTTACAAACCTATTATTGTAACATATAAAACAGGAACACTTAACAACGAAAAGATTGATTTAGGCATATTTGATTATTTTAAGCAGGACACTTCAAAAATGAAGTATGAATACTTGAAATATGATTCTGACAAAGGGGTATTGTACAAATATGATGAGCCAAATAAAGTTTTTCAGACAATATTATGTTTGAATAATCAAAAATTTAAATCGAAAGAGGAAATAAAATTAGGAATGTTTGATGGATTCGTATTAAAAAGAGAAAATTCCGCTAATTTTATAGCAACCTCACCATATGGAGATGGAAGATATCCTTCACATCACAAAATAATTAAATCTATAGACATACTTCAAAAGACAAAGAAAACATTAGTCTTAAGGATTAATTACCAAGATGAGTTTGAATGGAAATATTTCGGAATACTGGTTTTAACAGATTATAAGTATGAAAACTTAGAAGATGATGAGTAATATCCCTCTGACAGTTTGGGAAATGTGCGTGTAAGTTATTTCGACAATAGCAATGGAATAGAAGTTCTTGAAGAAAACAACTATTATCCGTTTGGGTTGAAGCATGAAGGGTATAATGTGTTGGCTGGGAATTCAGCTTATCAGTATAAATACAACGGAAAGGAGCTACAGACAGAGACAGGAATGTATGATTATGGAGCAAGATTTTATATGCCGGATATTGGAAGATGGGGCGTGGTGGATCAGTTGGCGGAAACTTCTAGAAGATTTTCACCATACAATTACGCAGTTAACAATCCGATAATGTTTATTGACCCGGATGGGAGAGAAGCGACAAGCACACATACTGATAAGTTTGGAAATGTAGTGAAGGTTATAGAAGACGGAGATTTAGGAGTTTACCGTCATAGAGGTAATACTAAAGAAACTAAACAGGAACTTAATGAAAACTATTCTAAAGAAAATACTTCGGGAGGCGGGGAAAGAATGGGAAGAACGCTTGTGTGGAATTCCTTTACAGAATTTGATGTAGGTGGTAAGGAAGCAGGTAAAATAAATTTTGGATCTTTCCAAGCAAGAGATTGGTTGGCAGATTTCAGTAAAGGAATGTCTGATGATAATGAATTTAAAGGAGGATTTTTTGCAAGAATGGGTTATGCTTGGAACGGAGGTAATGGTAATAAATATGATTATAAAACGCAAAATGGTGGCGGGTTATACGCTGGTTCACAAATAACAGAAGGGGTTTATGTTTCAGCTAGAGATGTTGGAAATTTTGCTGCAGGTAGGGCAGCCTCAATAACAGGACAAGATAAAATGGATTTCATGCTGAATGCAGGGGGATTTAATTTATCGGGGAATAGTAAAATTGGGCTTATCTTTAGAAATTCTTATTGGAAAAATGAAGCCCTAAAAGCAGGTTTCCCAGCGTATGGAGAACATTTTAACTCAAATCTATTTCAGCGTTTAGGCTATGAAAATGTAACGACAGCTGAAGGAATAATCAAAAAAAGCAAAATAATATGGGGAGATCGAAAATAAAAAATATCTGTCTGTTTTTAACATTATTGCTATCTATTATAGCATGTGGAAATCCTGATTTCGATAAATTTGAGGGGACAGGATTTTCTTATCAAATAAGTGCAGGCAAAACAGATATAGTTCGTGCTAGATATACCACTGATGAAGGAGCTCCTTCAATTCAAATTTTTGATACAAAAGGAAGACTTAAAGAAGAAATTACTGTTGCTCCCTATATGGGTTTAGGATTGACCGGGATGAAAAATGACACGATACAAATTACCTATACTATTGGAAAGAGCGACCTTAATATGTTTTTGCCTTGGTTTAAGACAAACAAATATAATTCTACTCGCATAGGCAATTATTCAATTCGGTATAATTATGAAATACAAAATGAATATTTGGAAAATGAAGGTTCGGAAATAGATTCATTGTATATTGATAAGAATACACAAATGATGTCTCTATTTTTAAAACAGAAATTAATTGTTAAAAAACCGATGTATTTATTTAGAGTTAAGTCTTCTGAAATAACACTTTATGACCCATCAAGTAAGTCATATACATCTTATACATTTGCAGCTAATAAAAATATTGCTGAGGAGTATCTTAAAAAAGTTCTTGCTTTGTATTAACTTTTAATATTCGTCTCGTTGGCCACCGCTCGTGCCGGTAGATACAGGGTTGGTCTAAAATTAATTGGAATTTGATTCAGGTAATAGTATTGCTGCATTTTACGGTTGCCAGAGTGATAATTTTGCAGAGAAATTTATGAGAATTAGCAACGTCTACTATACAGCTGGAGTAGGAGGAAGAGCGGGCGGATCTGAGTCTATGTCAGGAGCATTTGATGGAACAATAATAAACTTTATCATTCCAAATTCAAATGTTTATATGAGATCACAAACAGATGGAAAAGTTGATCCATTAACAGTGTATGGAAGAGGCTATACAGAAACAGTAGGTGATAGAAGATATCTAAAACCTATTGAATATTATAGAAACGCAACCGTTCCTTCAAAATAATAATTGTAATGAAAAATATAGCAAATTGGTTTATTGGTTTTTGTGTTTATTTGTTTTACACTATTTTTTATCAGAAATTTTTTGGGGAAGAACCTTTTAATAATTCTTTTTCAATCGGTGTTCCAAGGTTTTACTACGAATTCTATTCAAGTGATTGTGTTAAGCTAAATGGAAACAATTTCATAAATCTATTATTAAATGTCATCATATATGTACTTATTTTTTTAGTTTATATAAAAATGTTAAGGAAAAAAATAAATAATCTCCCATGCTGGCACGAACGTTTCGCTCATGTCTTGGTAGGTGAACAAAGTACAACGGATAAGAATTGCAGACCGAGACGGGAATGTATGATTATGGGGCAAGATTTTATATGCCGGATATTGGAAGATGGGGTGTAGTGGATCAGCTGGCGGAAACTTCGAGAAGATGGTCACCTTATACTTACGCTTATAATAATCCGATTAGGTTTATTGATCCGGACGGAAGGTCAGGAAAGGAGGTAATTATTACAGGAGAATATAAAAATGAAGTATTGGCTGAATTACAGTCTTCTGTAGAAGGGCAGTTAATTTTAAAAATGGATGAAGTAGGAAAAGTTACGGCTGAAGATGTTAAAGGAGCAAAACTAACAAAAGCATCATCTACATTTTTAAAAGCTACTGAGGATGTTTGTAATATTGTTGTTTTAAAATCGGATGGTGATTATAGGCTTGATAATGGCATTTTTTATCAAGGAGGCGCTTACGGAGGTAATAAGATGGCCGGAAATGGGAAAATGATAGGTGTTAATGTCGTAAATCCAGTGGTAAACAAAAAACTAGATGAAATTTTAGGTTTACCTAACGGAGTGGGCACTTTACATGAGGCACTTGAAAATTACATGGGAATCCTTAATAGTCCTGAAAGTCCTGCAGCAAGCTCCCCAGAAAATAATGCGAAGGGCTATACAGCAGCACATAAAAAAGCAAAAGAATTGGATCTAAGATTTAAAGATCTGGGTTCTGATTTTACAGGTAAAGATTTTAGGGAAAAAAGAACTGATGATAAAAATAGTGACGGTGATGCCCTTGGCAAAGGACAAAGTCCAGGAAGAGTTTCAGCAGTTGAAGCGTCAACAATTA
>NZ_JBWGXE010000019.1:0-5121 GCF_056333165.1 Chryseobacterium endophyticum | reverse complement strand
GATACTTCTAACACGGTTTACATCATCTATATGATCATCGGGATCATCGGATACTTTACAGTTCCGACGGTTACCGGATGGGCCATTCAGGCAGGAGGTGCCGGCAACTTTATGCGCAACGTCAACCAGACCGCCACAAAATCAGGAAATATTGCGGGAGCAGCAGCAGGCTCAACAACAGGCAATATCTTAGGCAGATTATTAAAATAAAAATATGATCCTATGGAATTTAAAACTTTAAGAAATATTGAGAGCAGCTTCAAGCAGATCCGACTGTTTACGTTTGTTTTTGCGGTGTTGTGTTTTGGAGTCGTAGGGGTCGTGGTATTCAAACCCTATCAGTTCGCTGAAGAACAGCGCCAGAAAATCTATGTTTTAGACAATGGTAAATCTTTAATGGTGGCGCTTTCGCAGGATATGTCCATTAACAAACCTGTAGAAGCAAGAGAGCATGTGAGACGATTTCACGAATTGTTTTTCACTATAGCACCTGATAAAAATGCTATTGAAAGCAATATCAAAAGAGCTTTCAATCTGGCAGACCAGTCTGCATTTAATTACTACAAAGATCTGCAGGAGAAAGGCTATTACAACCGGATCATCTCAGGGAACATCCAGCAGAGGATAGAGGTTGACAGTGTCGTTGCCAACTTCGACAGCTATCCATATAACGTCAAAACGTACGCAAGACAGTTCATTATCCGATCCAGCAATCTGACGATACGGAGTCTGATCACAGACTGTTCACTGGTCAATTCAGTAAGGTCTGACAGCAATCCGCAGGGATTTACCATTGAAAAATTCAATGTCATTGAAAATAGAGATGTTGAAACCGTTGAACGCTAAATCGAATGGAATGAAAAAACTAAGAGATAAACTTGAACGCACGGTATTAAAGGCAGAAAGTCAATGGAAAGCTCTTTCTGTAGAAAAACAAAGATTGATGACCAAAGTTTTCTTTGGTAGCTATTGTTTACTAACGTTCATCGTCCTGATTCATGTTATTGTTTCAACGGGTCAAAAGAGCAATACCCTATCTATCGATCACATTGACGGCATTTCTACGAAGTCGGTAGAAGAATCTTCTCAGCAGAACGATCTTATAAAATCACCCGTAAAATAATAGCATATGAAAGATTCGGAGAAAATTAAATTGACTGAGAATGATTTCCCTCAAAACTCTACCGGAGTGAATGAAGATCCAAAAGCTCGATGGGAAAAACTGAAAAGGCCTGTTATCTATTTTTTGATGGCTGCTGTGTGCGCATCTTGTTTTTACCTCATCTTTAAGCCAAAAGCTAATAATGCCCTGGTTGAAGAGGCTGGTTTTAATGCGGCTATCCCACAGGCAAAGGACGGTCAGTTAGAGTCAGATAAGCAAAAGGCTTATGAGCAGCAATTGCTGGAGCAAAAAAATGAAGAAAAAAGAACTGCCCTAACCACATTATCGGACTATTGGAATGACCAAAGCGGTTTAAATTCTAAAACAAATGCATCAAGCCCAAGTCTTGGGATTGGTGGACTTCAACAGTCCGATCAGAATGCGGTGAACAGCTATCGTACTGCACAGCAGACCTTGAGTTCATTTTATGGTCGGGATGATCAGGAAGTCAATAATCTGAGGAAAGAAATTTCAATATTAAAAAATGAAGCGATGCAGAATAATATAGCAGGCCCTGGAATGAACGACCAGCTGGAGCTGATGGAAAAATCCTATCAGATGGCTGCCAAATACCTTCCAACGACTACAAAACAGGAAGAACCAACAACAAAAGAAGAGGATGAAAAGCCAACTGAAAAGAAGATTAAGCTCACACCGGCAAAACCATCCTATTCGACTATTGTTTCTTCATTGTCCAGAGAGCCATCGGATAGTGCTTTTCTTGCAGGCTTAAACCGGAATCGATTTTATGGAACTCAAAATGATTCCAGGAATTCAGCACCGTCCAAAAATGCGATAAGGGCGGTGGTCAACGAGACCAAAACTTTGGTTAATGAAAGTACACTGTCCATAAGACTTTTTGAAGCGATGCATTTAGGGCATACTGAAATTCCGGCTGGAAGTTTAGTAATTGCTATCTGTAAATTTCAGGGTGGAAGACTTCAGCTAAAAATATCTTCCATTCAATACAAGGCAAATGTCTATCCTGTAGAAATCAACGTCCACGACAATGATGGTCAGCCAGGTTTAAATATTCCTTATTCACCGGAGCAAAATGCGGTCAGTGATATGGTTGCCAATATGAGCCAGACTTCGGGTACCAATATTATGATGACCCGATCAGCAGGACAACAGATCGCCGCTGATCTCAGCAGGGGAGTCGTGCAGGGTTTGTCAGGCTATTTCCAAAAGAAGGTCAGACAATTGAAAGTTACTGTAAAAGCAGGCCATCAGGTCTTGCTTATACCCAAAAATAATTAGTCAAAAAAAAATTAAAAATGAATACACAAAAGAACCATTATTTAATCATCACGTTATTTCTGCTGTTTTTCAGCAAAGCATTTGGCCAGGATTCGGTAATGAACTATGTTTCTCTCGAAGAGGCCAAATTGGAACCTTATAGAATGCAGGTGACTTACAGTAAAACAAGCCATGTTATTTTTCCATCACCCATTCGCTATGTTGATTTGGGAAGTGAATTGTTAGTAGCCAATAAGGCTGAGCCTATTGGAAATGTTCTTAGAGTCAAATCTGCAGTGAGGGATTTTGAAGAAGAAACCAATTTTTCAGTCATCACAGAGGATGGAAAATTTTACAGCTTCGATGTCTTTTACAGTTCTTATCCGGATGTCCTCAGTTATGACCTGGTAAAGATGCAGCGAACAATTGAAAGGCAATATTCTACGGATGTACTTTTTGAAGATTTGAAGGGAAGCTCTTCGTCTCTGACGGGGTTGATTATGGAAAATCTCTACAGAAAGAGTCGAAAAACGGTTAAGCATATCGCAGCGAAAAGTTTTGGGATCCAGTTTTCCGTTAGAGCTTTACATGTGAACGATAATAAATTCTACTTCACCTTACAGGTTGATAACAGCACCAATGTCTTATATGATATTGAATTGATCAACTTTAAAATTGTTGATAAGAAAAATTTAAAAAGAACGGTTGTTCAGGATAAATTGCTTGAACCGATCAGGGTCTATTCTACAATGATGAGTGCAATTCATAACTCCAGTGTAACAGTTGTCTATTTATTGGAGCAATTTACCTTGTTAAAGGATCAGGTCTTAGAAATTGAGATTTTGGAAAGAAATGGTGGAAGACATCAAAAAGTTCAGTTGGAGAATACGGAGCTGATTAATGCCAAGCTGATCCATAGTTTAAATTTTAAAACTAACTAAGATGAGCAGATTAATGGTAGTGCTCTTCATTTTAATAATGAGTGTACAATCCTTTGCACAGCAGATGATTCCAAAGCAAAAAGGATTTGAAATATTCTATTCCGTACTTCCTCATTCTCCACAAAAGCAGAATTATGTTTTTGCAGCGGGACTTGTTTCTTATGCAAAGAACGGGAACTACTGGGCTGGATTGGCTGAATACAGCAGAAAATATTATGAATATATGGATTATCATATTCCCATCGATACCTTTTTATTTTATGGTGGTTACAGTTTTTATTTATGTGGTGACTCGATGCGAAATGTTAATTTAAATTTCGCACTCAGCGGCCTTGTCGGTTATGAGCAAGTTAACAAAGGGAAAATGGTTCTTTATGATGGTTCATTACTGAACAGTACAGACAGCTTCATTTATGGAGCAGGAGGAAACCTCTCCTTAGAAAGCTATTTGACGGAGCACGTTGTTTTTATCGTCAATGGACAGTTGCGGATTTTGCAGAACAGCCAGCTTGGAACTTTACATTCACTGATTGGCGTGGGACTGCGCTGTAATTTTTAAAATATATAAAATGAAAAATGTAACCAATAATAAAATTTCAAATTTTTGGAAGTATTCAGGTATCATAGTTTTAATCAGTATTATTTTTGTTTCTTGTCAGGATAATGATTTGGAAATAAAGCAAAACTTTCCCTTCGAGGTCAAAGTAATGCCGGTTCCAAGACAGATGAAGGAAAATGAAACTGTAGAAATAAGAATGTCTTTGGAAACAGCCTCTAACTTTAGCGAGACAAAATACACTATCCGATATTTTCAATACGAAGGAACCGGCAAACTGCAACATTACAGTGATGCACCGTACCTCCCAAATGATATATATGTATTACCCCAGAAACAGTTCAGGCTGTACTACACCCCTAAATCATTAGAATCCCATAAATTCAGTATCTGGATAAATGATAGTTTCGGCAATGAAAGGAAAGTAGATTTTGAATTTGATATCAAGTAATTTAAAATTGATCAACTGGTTTGAGAGGGTAGGGAAAAATAAGGCAATTCAAAAGAGTTGATTTCTACTTGACCAGCGAAAAGACGTTTCCGACCACCGGAAGGAATTGTCTTTTCGCCCGAATTTGAAAATACACGACAATATTTGAATTGTCGTGTATTTTTTTTATAATATGAATTCATTTACAAAAGACCATCGTCGGCAAATGAAAAATGATCGGTTGATGTAAGGATGACATGATCCAGTAATTTAAAGTTTAAAAATTCTGATGCGTTTTTAATGCTTTGCGTAATTTTCAGATCTTCGGCAGAAGGTTTCAAATTTCCGGAAGGATGATTATGTGCCAATATTAAAGCTGAAGCGTTACAAAGCAGTGCCGCCTGCATAATGATGCGAACATCGACAACTGTTGAAGAAATTCCCGATTCAGAAATTTTTCTGATCCCTAAAACTTTGTGAGCCTGATTTAAATATAAGGCAAAAAATGATTCTCGGTAATCTATTTCATCACGGTCAAAGTGCTTACGGAATACATCCACTGCGTCGCATGAACTACTAACTAATTTTTCAGAATTTCCTTTTCGGGAATAGCTTAATTTTATCTCGTTGACAATATTGAACTTCATAGGGGTTGCTCTTGTACGGCAGAGACTTAAATTTCCCGCACATAATTTTTAAGAAAGAGTTAATTCATTATCAGAGTTTCTGCGCCAGAAAGGGCAAAACTTTCACACAGATCAAAAGCCTTTTGAGATCTTAATTGTGCCGTTCC
>NZ_JBWGXE010000018.1:0-7016 GCF_056333165.1 Chryseobacterium endophyticum | reverse complement strand
AAAAGGAAACTATAGGAAAAGTTATTTTTGAAGTGCCAAAAAATTGGAAAAAAAGAAATATAAAAGGTATAGACTCTGAAATAACATCTTTTATAACATCTAGTTCTGACACAATATATTTTGAATACGGAGCTTATAATAATCCCTTTAATGAATCGAAGATTATAGTTAATGATAGCCTAATCTATAAAACTTTAAAAGAAAATTCTTTTGACAAAAGCATAGTATTTTCTACTAATAAAGAATTAGACAATAATCAAGGAGTTTTTCTAGATAATTATTATTACTATGATACAATCAATAATCATCTAGCAAAAGTTATGTTGCCTAAGAAAAGTAAAAAAGGACAAATGGGCATATATTTTGAAAATGTTGATGGAAAGAAAAATAACTTTTCTGTCTATACGCTTCATCCATTAAAAGGAATTGATAGTTTAAATTTCTTCAAATTGAAGAAATCAATTCAAATAAAGTAATCAGATTTGGCGCAGGACCAGCGTAGCATATGAACAGGACGTGTTAAAGATCCAGAAATTATTAACTCAACCTTTCCCGGTTCATTAACCTTTACATTAATTCTTGATTTTGTACCGACGGCAGAAGGATTTTACAGTTTCACAGAAACCGTTATAGTTACCAGTACAGAGATCATTTGGGAAATGCAAGGGTGAGCTATGCTAAAAACAGCAGTGGTGCATTGGAAATCAAGGACACCATAGGAAATATACGCTAAAGATAAGAGATATTTTACAGAAGAATATATTTATACTAATAGTAAAACCAAAGAAAAAACATCTTTAGGTCGTTTTAAAACTTATATACAATGAGA
Organism: Chryseobacterium endophyticum; assembly: GCF_056333165.1. Classification (NCBI taxonomy): domain Bacteria; kingdom Pseudomonadati; phylum Bacteroidota; class Flavobacteriia; order Flavobacteriales; family Weeksellaceae; genus Chryseobacterium; species Chryseobacterium endophyticum. The sequence continues at coordinate 6,187 of NZ_JBWGXE010000018.1, read as the reverse complement.
AAATTATTAATAATATTTTTAAGTTTTTTTGTGTTTCTTTTTCTTAGCAGCTCGTTTCAATTACAACAAAATGAAATTATTTTAGTTGCAAAGGTTGAAAAAATTGACTTAACAGAAAATAACTTTATAATATATTTCAAAAATAAAACGGTAAAAGGGGTATTCTCTATATCTAAAATCTGTAGTGATGAAGATAATATAATATATAAATACAAATTAGAAACTGGTAAAACTTATCATTTTAAATTAAAAAAATCAGTTTCAGTTTATATGCCAGAGCACGAGCCCAAAAAAAATTCACATATAGAGTTAGTTGATGGAAAAATAGTTTGGACAAGTAAAATGAAGAGAATTTTTTATGAAGATTGTTTAAATATGTGTGGTTTAAATATAGACAACGAAGTTAAACTCAAAAAATAATCTGTAATATTCCCGTTTCGCAAAGTTTTCCAATTTTTAGCAGATAAAAATAAACCACCGTTTTTTTGCGGTGGTTTTAATGAGTTGAAATGTCCTGTCCTGAAATATTGATGTATTATACAAAAAGGATTGTATTAATTTTTTTCTTAATACTATCGATTTATGACTATACATGATTTAATGAATGATGATCCTCTGAAAAGGAGGAGTAAGATTTGTATTAAACATTGGGGACAGTGCGGATACAGACAAGTAAATGGTGTTAGAGAGTCAAAATCATTAAGAACTGTCGAAATTAAACCAAAAACAAAATAAATGAAAGCTATATCATTTTTAATAATAATCCTGGTAATGAGTTGTTGTTCTAGTAATAAATTATCTACAAGAAATGATGATGTTAATAGTTCGTATGAGATCTTAAAATTGACAGTACTAAAAGTATGTATTTAATACAAATCCGATAACGTATCAAAATTGTTGGTATTCCCCGCTATGCAAAGTCTCTAGATTTTGAACAGATAATAAATAAACCCTCCTTTTTTTGCGGTGGATGGCGTATATTCCGTTTATGCTTATAGAACAAACAAACCCACCGCAAAAGCTGTGGGTTTAATTAAATATTGAAAATAACAAGTATATTTACAACTATGTAGACCATTTGGGAAATGTACGACTGTTGAAATGAAAAGTAAATGACTAGATTTCTAAAATTATTTTTTTATCACATATATTTATACTTTTATAATTGGCAGGTGTGGAAAGTTATGCTACTTTCGGCCAAACCCAAGCCTATGAAAATCTAATGTCTGCTTGACGCAGATTGGTCTGCTTAAATTCATAATAAATTGATATTGAATTTCTTTTAAACATTGATAAAAAAGAATATTTTTGTGCAATATTAAAAATTAATAATCAACACTCGAAATAAACTAAAGGATGTATAAAATCTACGCAGGAGCATTGTTCTTATGCTCGGTCCTCGGCGTTTCCGCCCAGGAAGTCATCTGGCAAAAAGACATCAAATCTTCGACCCAGGATTTTCTTTCCCAGATTACAACAACCATCGACGGTCAATATCTGATTTCAGGAAGCTCGATTCAGTCAGATAAATTATCGTCTGAAAGCAAGCAAAACAACGGTTACGATTTTCATTTGGTTAAGTTAAACCAGCAGGGTGAAGAGGTCTGGGAAAAATATTTCTCGGGACAGAACCATGATTTTCTTTCCGCGACGGTGAATACACAGGAAGGTGGATTCGTTCTGGCAGGAACTTCTTATTCAGCGAAGGGCCTTGATAAAAAAGATGATTGTAGGGGAGGATCTGACATCTGGCTCATCCGGATCAATGAATTTGGGGACGAATTGTGGCAGAAAACCATTGGCGGGGCTTCGGATGAAGAAGCCCGGGCGGTGATCCAGACGACGGATATGGGATTTTTTGTGGCAGGCAACATTCAGAATTCAGAAAAAGGCTATGGCTCCAAAGACGTTCTTATCATCAGACTTGATAAAAACGGAAAGGAATTATCGCAATTGGTTTTGGGCGGAAAAGGCCTGGATGAAGTGGAGAAGATGATCCCGACCAAAGACGGCGGTGCTTTATTGGGCGTTTATTCCAGAAGTAATGTGGGTGAATCAAAGAAGACCGAAAACTTCGGCGAAGGCGATTACTGGATCATCAAGCTTTCCAAAGACGGCAAAGTGGAATGGGAAAAGAATTTCGGAGGTAAAGGAGATGATCATTTGAGAACCCTTGCTTTGACTTCCACAGGCTACTTAATCGGCGGAGAATCGAGATCCGAGAGATCGGGCAATAAAACCGTCGGTATTGAAGAAGGAACGGACTTATGGCTGATTTCCCTGGATGAAAGAGGGGAAGAAATCTGGCAGAAGTCCTACAATTTCAAGAACCGGGATGTACTGATGGGAATGAGTGTGATATCCACCCCTGGCCCCTCCAAAGGAGGGGAATCCGGCAACCTGACTAAAGGGATTTTGCTGGGCGGTTATACGCAGGCAGAAGGAAGGATTGAAAGTGACGATGAAACGTTCTGGATGCTGTACCTGGACCAAAATGGAAATGAGCAGTGGAGAAAACACGTAAAAGGTGAATCGAGAAAAAGAGAAGAAAGGCTTTCGGATATTAAACTGAACAGGGATGGTTCGATTGTGTTGGCCGGAACGAGTGCCGAGGAACTGGGAAAAGAGAACTGGAAAATTGTCAAGCTGGGTGACAAACAAATTGATCAGCTGATTGAAAAGCAGGACGTTAGGATCTACCCGAATCCGGTGAGTGAATATGCGTATGTGGAAATAGGGTTTGACTTTAAGGAAGCGGATATTGTGATGTATGATATGGGTGGAAGACAGTTGCAGAGCCTGAAAACAAAGAATAAAGTGACTAAAATCAATACGCAGGCTCTGGTGCAGGGTGCGTACCTGGTGAGCGTGAAAACCAATGATAATAAAACAGCGAGTGCTAAACTGATAAAAAAATAATGATGAAAAAAATAACGTATATCTTCTTTACTTTACTTTGCTCCTTGGCTTTGTATAGTCAACAGACCATAGGCAATTCGCAGATAGACAAACAGATTCTTTCTTATCCAACCTCTCCTAATGCTTATGCTATGGATAAAGTAGGAAAATTACCGATGGATCTGTTTAATGGAAAGGCTAATATAAGTCTGCCTATTTACAGTATTGAAACAGGTGATTTTAGTATTCCTATTAATCTCACTTATAATACCGGAGGGATTAAACAGAATGAGATTGCCAGTACTGTAGGATTAGGCTGGGCATTATCGATACCTAACAGCGTTACAAAAAGTATATTTGATAAAGATGATGATCTGGCAAGTTTATTTTTTAAGGATATTAATCATGCAACTTCTGTTCTCACCAACATTGATCCCAGCAATCCGACACAGCAGGAAAGCCTTGATCTTCTCAATACAGGTCTATATGATTTAAAACCGGATCTATATTCCTATAATTTACCCGGGCTAAGTGGTAATTTTATTATCAATAACAATTTAGGATATACAATACCACATGAAGATATCAAAATAGAAAAGGTAGCACCAAGTTTTAAAATATCAGATACAAAAGGTACTGTATATTGGCTTTCTGCCCGCAATTTGGTTGTTTCGAAAGGTGTTGGAACACAGCCTCAACTCTCAAGAAATCTTTTTTTAGTAGATAGCATTAAGACTGCGGGGGGTAAACTTTTAAAATTTGAGTACCTCAAGCAACAGAAATACAAAGAGAAAACAAAATATGAGAAAAAGTATATCATCACGGCCAACGACAACCACGTTCCTGCCGGATTTGATTCATTCCCCTATCTGAATCCTAATCCTCCAATAGTTGAGAACAGTGAAAACAATATAGAAAGTCTGATAACAAAAATTGTATTTCCGGAAGGAGAGGTCAATTTTTTATATTCCGGTGATGAAAGCCTTCTAACGACACCGGATGCTATGTACCGAAAAGATTTGAATTCTGATACAGGAGGGCTTGCCCTTAAGAGAATCATTGTTAAAAACTCAGGTGGGGAAATCGTTAGGAAAGTGACTTTAAATTATTCCTATTTTGAACCAACAGGATCAAATCCTACATATGAAGGCTATAGACTGAAGCTCCTTGAAAAAGTGGACGATTTTAACAATACCAAACATATTTTTACTTACAACGAAGAAAAGATTCTTCCTGCCAGAAACGGCAATTCGGATGATTTGTATGGATATTTTAATACCACCACAACTTCTAACACAAACCTTCCCACTGGTTTGTCTATTCCCGGCGATGGATATGGCAGAAACAGACGCACAGATTCTACTTTTACCCAATTGGGCGTACTTACCGGTATTAAATATCCGACAGGGGCAATAAAAAAATTGTATTACGAAAATAATCGTTATTCTTTCAGTGTAACGGGCACAGAACATCATACTGAAATCCTGGGGGAAATTTATACCGATACCAGCATTCATCCTGAGCTATATACACTTACGGAAACAAAGACTATTGATCCTTTATATCAGAATGTAAAATATAACTTCTTAAGTGATTGTACGAATAATACTAGTCCACCACCAATTCCTGAGGGACCTTTTACTGTGTGTAGCGGAACCATAACCAGTAACAATATGCCATCAATTGGTTTTCATCTGAATGGAAGTTCAGGAGTTATCAATAACACGGGACAGCCTATTACCTTACAGCTTAAGAGAGCCGGCAACTGTACCTGTCAGATATCTTTATTTAGGGAATATGATGAGACTTGGACTGCTATTACCGAGGAAATTACCGGCGGGTTAAGAGTAAAGCGGATCGAAGATATTGATCAGGCGAATGTATCTAATGTTTTTTATTATGATTATAACAAATCAGGAACCTTAAAAAAGCAGTTCAGCTATTATAAACCTTATTACAGAGTTGCTGAGCCTAAAACTGGTCTGATTCCAGGTCAGGGCAGTGAAGAAAGTCCTGTTTCCGGCCAAGATTATGTTCATAAAGTTACAGAGGTGCAGACTGCAGGGAATGCTTTCACTTCGTACAATTCTTCCAATATTGTAACGTACTCTGAGGTGACCGAGCGTAACGGCCTGGGAGAAACAATCTATACCTTCACTGATGATAAAAATGCAAATAGTATTTATAGAAGCGGTAATGAAGCTTATATATCCTGGAAGTACGGCCTTCCTCTGAAAACGATTTATAAAAAAGGCAGTGATACTTTAAGAAAAGAAGTTTTTAGTTACGAGTTTAATCCCCTGAAAAATACGAAGTCCGGCTTTACAATGGGAAATCCTGATGAAATAGCTTTCGGGATGGACTTGTTTCTTGCCAAGTATCATACTTCACACGGTTTAAATCCTGATCTTACAAGTTATGAACTAGAATATTATCCAGTTTCCATTTATGGAGGAGCAATAGAAAAAAAACAGTCGAAGATTATCGAATACTTTAAAAACAACAAGGTGGTGGAGACCGTTACCGATTACACCTATTCCGATACCGATATCAACAAACCCATTAACCTGATGTCAACGAAAAATACCTATAAAGACGGATCTTTTGATATTACAGGCTACAGCTATGCTCATGATCAGGGGAGCCAGCTGATGATCGACCGGAATATGATCGGCATCCCTTTGGAAATAACGACCACTCAGACCCTGGGCGGAACGACCAAGACGTTGGGCAAGACCAAAACAATATACCCAACGTCACTGCCTACCACCCAGACCGGAAATCTCCTTCTTCCGACCTCTTCTGTTTCGTATGATCTTCAGTTCCCTACAGTGGTATCTGCTCAAATCCTTTACGATAAATACGACAGTAAAGGACACCCGCTGCAGTATACCACGAAAGACGGGATCTCTACAGCCATCATCTGGGGATACAACAACACCCAGCCTATCGCTCAAATTACCGGAGCCAGGCTTTCGGATATCAGCCAGAGCCTGATTAGTGCCATTGTCAGTGCTTCGGATAGCGATGCGGCTGCCATCCAGAATAATGACGAATCGGCATTTTTATCGGCATTAAATACTTTCAGGAACCATACCACCATGGCGGGCTATCAGATTACCACCTACACATATGATCCCCTTATCGGTGTCAGAAGCATCACTCCGCCTTCAGGCGTAAGGGAAGTCTACCTGTATGATTCCGCCAACCGGTTAATGGAAATCAGGGAAGGAAGCCAGAGCGGAAAGCTTTTAAAAGAATTCAAATACCACTACAAAAACTAATACCG
>NZ_JBWGXE010000017.1:0-7255 GCF_056333165.1 Chryseobacterium endophyticum | reverse complement strand
GACCAAGATTAATGATCCGAAGAATTTAGGCAGCAAACTCTTTGGGTATGAGATTAAATACAATCAGGTGGAGGGACTGTCCATTCCGAATTCCGATTTTCCAGATCAGATTATAAAAGCAAAATACAACGGGAATATTGCTGAGGTATCATGGAAAACAGCAACAGAACAAAATGAACCATTAAAAAGATATGGCTATTCTTATGATGCACTTAACAGGCTTACGGCGGGATTCTACCAGAAAGCGGGAAGTGAAACAGCCAGAGAATATTTTGAAAAGCTGGAGTATGATCTCAATGGAAACATTACCAGACTGAAAAGATCGGAAGGCCTTGTAGCCGGAAGTACCACAGCCATGATGATCGACAACCTTAAATATGATTATACCGGAAACAGGCTGACTAAAGTAACCGAAGAGCAGATCGGAAACAGTAAAGGCTATCCTTATATTGCTGTGCCCAATGAAATACAATATGATAATGGTCTTGCTACAGGTAATGGCAATATGACTGCATTTGTGGACAAAGGCATTTCTTCTATTCAATATAATTATTTAAATTTACCTAAAAAAATTAGCCAGAATACCAAGGTAACGGATTATATATACAGAGCAGACGGAACGAAGGTGAAAAAGCTTTTTGGAGATATAGAAACGAATTATCTGGATGGTTTTCAGTATAAATCTACTTACCAGGTGGAATCTTGGAACGGAGAAGGGACTTTTCACCCGGATCCTAATGAAGTTCCGGTATTGAAGTTGAGAATTATTCCGACAGCCGAAGGCTATTATGATGCTTTACTGAACAAGTATGTATACCACTATACGGATCATTTAGGCAATATCAGGTTAAGCTATACAGATACAAACAACGATGGGACTATTCAACCAAGAAGGTATAATGCGAGCAATTGTACAGGTAAATTCTGTCTGGATGACTGGAGACCAGGTGAAATAGTAGAAGTAAATAATTATTATCCGTTTGGATTATTGCATAATTATACGGCTACAAGTGGAAATGCTTATCAGTATAAGTACAATGGAAAGGAGTTGCAGGAGACCGGAATGTATGATTACGGGGCAAGAATGTATATGCCGGATATTGGGAGATGGGGAGTGGTAGATCCGTTGGCGGAGAAAATGAGAAGAATATCCCCTTATACTTATGTTGCTAATAATCCATTAATATACATTGATCCTGATGGAAGGGAATTAGTCCTTACAGGAGATAAAAAGAATGTTGATAGAACTGTATCTGTTGCTAACAAAGGTATAGGGATGAATGTCGTAAAAGTTGATAAAAATGGAAATGTAAGTATAAAATCTTTAAATGATAAACAACTTTCTAAATTAACTTCTGAACAAAAGGGCATGTATGGAGTTATGAAAGATGCTGTTAAAGCAGAAGGAAAAATAAGCATTGGGGTTGAGAGTGGTTCTAAGGATGTTTTAATTGGAAGTTATGCTTTGGAGAAAATTGATATTGCTGATATTGAAGCTTTTGGTACGGGAAAAGCTGTAAATCAATATTCAACTCTTGGGCATGAAATAAAAGAACAACAAGAAAAGCAACTAAATGGAGAAGCGTATCCTTCTGCACATCAAGATGGTATAGATTCAGAAAAATCCATAACAGGATATGAAAGACAATCAGGGATGGCTTCTTCTACCAATATTACACAAAATGCTGATGGAACTTTGTCAGGTAATGCAGATACACTTCATACCAAAGGTACAGAAACAGTAAAGGCTAGCATTACTATCAATAATAATAACGTAGAAAAAGTAGTTCGAACTGATGAAAAATAAAATTAGAATATCAATATTAGGATTATTAGTTGTTTGTACATCATCCTGTATGGCACAAAACTGTAATAATAAGATTGCAAGAGATATTTTTAAAGATGAGTTGCAGTTTATAGAATCATATCTTAATGGTAAAGACGTTAAGTTGGACAAGCTATCTTCATCTATTAATAAAGTTGAGATTATAACATCTATAGAGTCCAAATCTGATGGTAATTATTTGGGTAAATTTAAACCTACAAATAAAGATTTAAAGAACTGGAAATTTTGGTATGATTCTAATAAGGATAATCTTTGTTGGAATAAAGATAAAAATACACTTTACATAAGTAAGAATACCAAATAGCATATAATAAAACCCCACCGCATTGCGGTGGGGTTTTATTTTACATAATGCTTTGCAATTTAGTTTGCTTAAGGAAGGCATCCAGGAGAGCGAAGACGTGTTGTCTGTCGTTCTCTTTTAGTTTTTGGATGTCGAGAATTTTAGAAACAATATTTTTTTCCAGAAGAACATCCCGCTGCGCAAAGTCTGTGACTTTGAGCGGGTAAATAAAGAAAACCCATCGCACTTCCGGTGGGTTTTGTGTTTTATAGCTTGGCATTTTTCTACGAGTAAGCTTTTTTAGCTTTATAATCTCTAATGGTAAGGTCAAGAAATCTTGTAACGAGAGCTTTGTCTTCTTCGTTCATATCCTGTATTACTTCAAATTTTTTCAGAAGTTCGATGTCTTTAATAGAAACTGTTTCATCGTTCAGTAAAGCATCACTAGAAATCCCCAAAGCATCGGCAATATTTTTAAGCGCATCTGCAGGCGGAATACTGCTTCCTAGTTCATAACGAGAAAGACTTTTATTATTCACCTGAGACTTTTCTGCAAGTTCAGCTTGTGAAAGTCCATTTTGTTGTCTGTATAATCTTATACGCTCTGCAATAGTCATAAGTGAGATTTTAAACAATTAAACATCTTATAAATGCGAATTTAAGACAAATAAGAGTAGGATAAAAATATAAATCTCAAATAAGACCTGTTTTGTATTCTCGTAATTGTTACTTTTGGGACAAATATGAGAACGTAAAAATTTTAAAATATTTTTATTCTATGGAAATCTCCGCAATCAAAGAACGTTTACAATTATCCGAAGTTCTACAACATTACCAATTAAAGCCAAAAAACAATATGCTCAAATGTTTTATGCACGAAGACAAAACAGCAAGCTTACAGGTCAATCTGGAAAAGAACTTTTACAAATGTCATTCTTGCGGAAAAACAGGCGATGTTATCCAATTTATAGAAGATTACGAGAAAATATCAAAACACGAAGCAATCAAGAAAGCAGAAAGCTTTTTAATTAGTAATGAGAAATTAGTAATTAGCATTGAGGATCCAACAATCAAAAACCATCAACCGACAACCAATAAAGACTTTTTAGAAAATACATTTAGCTATTTTAGAAAAGCTTTGTACTGTTCCAATCCTGCAAAACAATATATAGAAAAGAGAAATCTTGACAACTCCATTTTAGAAATTGGCTATAACTCCGGTCAGTTCCATCACGGAGAAAGGAAAAGCGAAGAATTAATCAGCAATGCTTTAGAAGTTGGTTTATTGTTAGACAAAGGATTAATTAACAATAGAACAGGCGAAAAAGGCTACAGTATTTTTGCGAATAAATGTATTGTTTTTCCACTGAAAAATAAATCCGGAGAAATCGTAAGCTTTTATTTTAGAGCAATTGTAGAGAACAAAAACGGTAAACATTTTTACTTAAAGAATCGTTCCGGAATTTATCCAAACTATCCGAAAAAAGAAACTAAAAAACTGATATTAACAGAAGCTATAATTGATTGTGCAAGTTTACTCCAGATAAAAGAAATCAGAGATAATTACAGTCTGAGAAGCTGTTTTGGAACGAATGGATTAAATGAAGAAATTTTACAGGCTATAAAGGAACTTCCGGAACTTGAAGAAATTATCTTTTGTTTTGACCAGGACGATGCAGGAAAAATGGCTGTCGCCAAATGTAGCAATCTATTAATGGAACAATGTAACAATGTTAAAATTACAACGGTTGAACTTCCGAACAATGATGTAAACGAAACGCTACAGCTTCACAATGAGGAAATATTTACGGAACTTTTGGAGAAAAGAAAAGATATTTTTCTTTCAGTTGAAAAAGAAAAAATAAAATTTACTGAAGAAAAAAATCTGCGAAAATCTGTGCAATCTGTGGGAAATCCTATAGACTTTTTGGAGCAGAAAAATTTACTTCAGAACCTGAATCAATTAATTGAAAAAGCGGGAATAATTGGCGAAGAAAACAGCAGATTACTATTGTTTTTAATCATTATCAGTTATCTAAATAAGAACCCATTACACGGAATTGTACAAGGAAGTTCGGGAAGTGGGAAAACCCATATTATCAGCAGAATTGCGGATTTAATGCCACAGGAAGACGTACTGAGATTTACAAGAATTACAGAATCAAGTTTGTACAATTGGGGCGAGTTCGATTTATTCCAAAAGATCATTATCATTGAAGATCTGGACGGATTAAAAGAAGATGCACTGTATGCGTTGAGAGAATTTATATCGAACCAGGTTCTGAGAAGTTCGGTAACCATAAAAGATAAAAAGGGAAACAATAAATCTTCTCACAAAATCGTAAAAGGTCAGTTCAGCAGTTTATCTGCAACGACAAAAGGCGAAACCTACGAGGACAATATGAGCCGAAGTTTTTTATTGGCAGTTGATGAAAGCAAAGAACAAACGCAAAGAATTATCGAGTATCAGAACCGCAGAAATGCAGGAGAAATCGACAGAAACGAACAGGAAAAAGCAATTGGTTTTGTACAAAAATTGGTTAGAAATTTAAAGCATTACGAGGTTATAAATCCGTTTGCTACAAAATTACAGCTACCTGAGAAGGTTCATAAAATAAGGAGATTAAACGAAATGTATCAAGCGGTAATAAAGCAGGTTACTTTTATTAATCAGTTCCAAAGAGAAGTTAAAAACGGTTATCTCATTACAGAAATCGAAGATATAGAACAGGCTACAGAAGTATTGTTTGAAAGTATCGTTTTGAAAGTTGACGAGCTGGACGGAAGTCTGAGACAGTTTTTTGAGAAGCTGAAGAAGTTTATAAAAAGTGCTGAAAAAGATTTTATGCAAAGAGAAATAAGACAGGAATTTAATCTATCAAAAACGCAGTTACAGCGATATATCAATACACTTTTAGAGTTAGAATATATTAAGCAGGTTGGAGGATTTAATAATACAGGAATCCGTTACAAAGTAAGTTATTGGGATAATTATCAGAAGCTTAGAGCAGAAATAAAAGACTATTTATTGAAGCAGATTAAGGAGCTTAAGACCAATAAAAAATAAGTTTGGTTCACCACGAATCGCCATTGGTTCACAAGAAAATAAAGCTACGACAGCGTAACTCATTTAAAATCTATAATTTATAATTTAAAATTACTCTGGCGACCCAAAATTTAAAATATTGAGTAAGCAAAACCATCATACTTAATAACAAATGAATGAAACGATCTTACAATTTAGAAAAGAATTACAGAATTTAGGGTATTGCAAAACCGTTATCAATACTTATCCAAGACAAATCAGAGTGTTTTTAGAGTTCATCAAAAAAGAGAATACAGAAATAAAATCCGAAGATATTTTAAACTATTATCAGCATATAAAAACGGTAAAAGGAAAGAGAACAAAAAAACTATTTAGTGAAAGTTATATTGCAGGAATCCTATTATCCATCAAGCTTTACTTCGACTATCTGCAAAGAACCGGGACGATAAAAATCAGTCCTTATCAACTGAAAATAAAAGCTCCGAAATCCGAGCAAAGAAAAGTATTTACAGACGAAGAAATAAAAAAGCTGTATGCTAAAAGCAGTAAGCTGCAAGCAATTATATTACACCTGTGTTATGCGTGCGGACTACGAAGGACAGAGGCTGTCAACCTATTATTAAAAGACATTGATTTAGAAAATAATTTACTCTACATTAGAAAAGGAAAAGGCAAGAAAAGAAGAGTTATTCCATTTACCAAACAGGTTAAAAAAGATCTTGAGAAATTTTTAGAAACCAAAGCTCGGAACCAGGAGGAAAAACTGATCACCCAAAACCCTTACGAAGAATTTAGAAAATTACTCCGGAAAACAGGATTGGAAAACGAAGGATTTACCTTGCATTGTTTGCGACATACCATTGCAACGCAGTTATTAGAGCAAGGAATGGAACTGGAAAAAGTGAGGGATTTTTTAGGACACGAATATTTAGGAACAACCCAAATCTATACAAGAATCAATTATGGAACTGGAAAATTATCTGCAAAATGAATTATCTGAAGGAACTGTAAAAAACTATCTCTACGAAATAGAAAAGTTTAAAAAGCATTATAAAAATCCTGAGAAACTCAGCTATCAAAACTTAATGGAATATGTAGAATTGCTAAGGAAAAACTACAATCCACAAAGTGTAAAAAGAACTGTTTATGCAATCAAAAAATACTATGATTATTTAGTAAAAACAGGAAAAGTAAAAATCAATATTGCAACCAATATCAAGATAAAAGACGGCAAGGAAAACCCGATACAATTACAGGAACTGCTCACAGAAAAGGAATTACAACAGCTTTTAGAACCAAGAGAAGAACGTTATCCGATATTAGAAAAAAGGAATCAAATCGTAATGAGTTTACTTGTTAATCAAGCGTTATTGGTCGGAGATATTGAGAAATTAAGAATCGAGGATTTAGATTTACAAAATGCAAAAATAAAAGTTCAGAAAACCGGAATCACCAATGAACGAATATTGAATTTAAAAGCTGAACAAATCCTATTGTTTTATCAATATTTACAAGAAGAAAGAATAAAATTAGAAAGGCAAAAAACTTCTTTTTTTCTACTGAATAAACTCGGTTCAGCAATTACAAAAGACGACATCAATTATCTTGTATCAACTTATCAGAAAGGTTTTATAAAGAAAATAACGAGCGTGAAAATCAGACAAAGCGTAATAAAACTGAAATTAGATCAGGGCGAAAACCTGAGAAAAGTACAATATTTTGCAGGACACAAACACGCAGATACAACCGAGAAATACAAAGAAACCGGAATTAATGCGTTACAAACCGCGATTAATCAGTTCCATCCGCTTGCATTTTGAATTAAATATCCCGCCCTCCGAATAAAAAAGACATTTTCCCCGACGCTTGTCCGAAGCTTTTCCAACTCTTTAATGCCACAGCAAATTACATAATCAAAATTATACGCAAACCCAACGCTAAACGTTGCCTTCCACTCCGCTGAAGCTTCGTTCCTGGCAAATCCCTCATTGCCTATAATTTGAGATTATGTAAAATGCTTTCCTACGCTTCGTTTTTACAAAAAACTCCGCTTCCACCGTTTTTAGCCAACAACTTTCCC
>NZ_JBWGXE010000016.1:0-9159 GCF_056333165.1 Chryseobacterium endophyticum | reverse complement strand
CACGAACAATAGTAGTGCAATCACTTTAGGTAATTTTATTTATCTGATAGTCCGCTCTGACCAGCGGGCTATTTTCTTTACAAAGGTATATTTTTTTTCTTATTGATTTGTCTGGTGGTTCTGGTGGTTTATTGTCGCTGTTGTTGTAAAATGTTAAAATATGGGTAAAATTGGTGCTGTTTTTAGCTTCGGCTTTATCCACATTTTAACATTTTTAGTTGTATTTATCTGCTAAATTCCAATCGAAGAACTTTCAAAAGTGATGGTGCATTTTTCCTTGTTTCGGGTGGTTGAAGCGTTGGAGAAAAAGTCTTTTTTCGGAGCTGGAAAGATTCGGGGAAAGTTGTTGGCTAAAAACGGTGGAAGCGGAGTTTTTTGTAAAAACGAAGCGTAGGAAAGCATTTTACATAATCCCAAATTATAGGCAATGAGGGATTTGCCAGTAACGAAGCTTGTCGGAGTGGAAGGCAACGTTTAGCGTTGGGTTTGCGTATAATTTTGATTATGTAATTTGCTGTGGCTGTTTTGTGTGGGAGAGTTGGAGGGTTTGAGTGGAGGAAAATGTCTTTTTTGAAGTGAGGGCGGCTCTTCGACTACGCTCAGAATGACAATTTAATTCAAAATGCAAGCGTTGGACTTTGGCTCTTTTTACTTTTTCCTTGGTTCTTATTTTATCGGATGGAACTGGTTAATCGCTGTCTGTAACGCATCAATCCCGGTTTCTCTGTATTTTTCGGTGGTGTCTGCGTGTTTGTGTCCTGCAAAATATTGTACTTTTCTTAAGTTTTCGCCCTGGTCTAATTTCAGTTTGATAACGCTTTGTCTTATCCTCGTGGAAGTCAGTCGTTTTGTAAACTATTTTTGATACGTTGAGACTAAATAATTAATATCTTCTTTTGTGGTTTTTGTTCCTAATTTTCCTAATAAAAAATAGTTTTCTGCTTCTGTTCTGAAGGTTTTTAATTGTTCTCTTTCTTCCTTTAAATACTGATAAAATAACAATATTTGTTCTGCTTTTAATTCTAATATTCTTTCGTTGGTAATTCCTGTTTTCTGAACTTTTATTTTTGCATTTTTCAGATCTAGATTTTCAATCTTTAATCTTTCAATTTCTCCAACCAATAACGCTTGATTCACCAATAAACTCATTATAATTTGGTTTCTTTTTTCTAATGTCGGATAACGTTCTTTTCTCGGTTCTAAAAGCTTTTGCAGTTCTTTTTCCGTGAGTAATTCCTGTAATTGTATCGGGTTTTCTTTGCCGTCTTTTATCTTTATACTTGTTGCAATATTTGTTTTTATCTTTCGTGTCTCTACTAAATAATCATAGTATTTTTTGATGGCATAAACCGTTCTTTTTACGCTTTGAGGAGTATAGCTTTTTCTTAAGTATTCTACATATTCCATTAGATTCTGATAGCTCAGTTTCTCCGAATTTTTATAATGCTTTTTAAACTTTTCTATTTCGTAGAGATAGTTTTTTACAGTTCCTTCAGATAATTCATTTTTTAAAAAAGTTGTTAGCCCGTGGTTGTCAGTTGATGGTTTCATTGCTACATTTTCACTTGGTAAATTGTTACATTGTATTGATTCTTGTATAAATCTGTGTAGTTCCTAAATATTCGTGTCCTAAAAAATCCCTCACTTTTTCCAGTTCCATTCCTTGCTCTAATAACTGCGTTGCAATTGTATGTCGCAAACAATGCAATGTAAATCCTTTGTTTTCCAATCCTGTTTTCCGGAGTAATTTTCTAAATTCTTCGTAAGGGTTTTGGGTGATCAGTTTTTCGTCCTGGTTCCGGGCTTTGGTTTCTAAAAATTTCTCAAGATCTTTTTTAACCTGTTTGGTAAATGGGATCACTCTGCGTTTTTTGCCTTTTCCTTTTCTGATATATAACAAACAATTTTCTAAATCTATATCTTTAATTTTCAGTTCTGTTGCCTCTGTCCTTCGTAATCCACACGCATAACATAGGTGTAATATAATAGTCTGCAGCTGACTGCTTTTATTGTATAATTTTCTGATTTCTTCGTCTGTAAATACTTTTCTTTCCTCAGATTTAGGAGCTTTTATTTTCAGTTGATAAGGATTGATTTTTATGATTCCGGTTCTTTGCAGATAATCAAAATAGAGTTTGATAGCCAATGCAATAGAGTGCAGATAATTGTCACTTAAGGGCTTTTTAGTTCTTGAACTTATGACCGTTTTCAGATAACTGTAATAATCTAAAATATCTCCCGTTTGCACTTCAAAATTTTCTTTCCGGGTATATCTCAAAAACTTTGCAATCTGCTTTGGATAGGAGTTTATAACGGTTTTGCAATACCCTAAGTTCTGTAATTCTTTTCTAAATTGCAGTATGTTTTCTTCATCCATGTGTATCAAGTATGACGGTTTTGCTTTTGTGTTTTCTGTGGAAAATGGAAACAAACGATTTTAAATTACTAAATAGTTGATTTTCAATAACTCTTGTTTCCGTTTAGCTTCCGCTAGCGTCCAGTTTTAGTTTATCTATTATCTTTTTAAAATGGTCTTTTAATTCCTGTCTGACTTTTCCAATATCATCAGAATAGCCGATTTTATAAGTAAATCCTTTGTTTACAAAACCTTTCTGTTTCAGATATTCCAATCGTACCAATTCATTGAGATAAACCTGTAATTGACTTTTCTTAAAACCTGTATATTCCATTGCTTCAAAACGGTTAAATTCCCTTTGTTCAAAACGTTTCTTCAATTTCTCTAAAAATTGTCTCAGGCTTCCGTCCAGCTCGTCTATCTTCAAAATAATGCTCTCAAAAAGGATATCGATTCCCTGTTCTAAATCTTCGATTTCGGTGATTAATTTTCCGTCACTGGTCTGTTTTCTTTGATATTGATTTAAGATGGTAATTTGTTTGATAATAGATTGTACCATTTCATTTAAACGTCTTTTATTCTTTACTTTATCGGGTAATTGAAGTTCCATTGCGTAAGGATTTACCACTTCATAACATTTCAGATTCTTGACCAATTTCTGTATAAAACTGATGGCTTTCTGCTCGTTGTTCCTGTCAATCATTCCTGCATTTTTCAGGTTCTGGTAATCAATAATTTTCCTGGTCTGTTCCTCACTTTCGTTGATGG
This sequence comes from Chryseobacterium endophyticum, assembly GCF_056333165.1. Taxonomy (NCBI): domain Bacteria; kingdom Pseudomonadati; phylum Bacteroidota; class Flavobacteriia; order Flavobacteriales; family Weeksellaceae; genus Chryseobacterium; species Chryseobacterium endophyticum. Next base: position 6,035 of record NZ_JBWGXE010000016.1, on the reverse strand, counting down.
CAACAATAAAACTCCGGTTCATATTATCCTCATACGTTTCGCCTTTTGTCGTTGCAGAAAGTGAACTAAATTGACCTTTCACAATCTTATGAGAAGATTTATTATTTCCTTTTTTATCCTTGATGGTTACGGAACTTCTTAATACCTGGTTCGATATAAATTCTCTTAGTGCATAGAGTGCATCTTCTTTTAATCCATCCAGATCTTCGATAATTATTATCTTTTGGAATAAATCAAATTCTCCCCAATTATATAAGCTTGATTCTGTAATTCTTGTAAATCTCAGAACATCTTCCTGGGGCATTAAATCCGCAATCCTGCTGATAATATGCGTTTTCCCGCTTCCGCTTGAACCTTGTACACTTCCGTGTAATGGACTTTTGTTTAAATAACTTATCGTAATTAAAAACAATAATAATCTGCTGTTTTCTTCCCCAATAATCCCTGCTTTTTCAATCAGCTGGTTCAGGTTCTGAAGTAAATTTTTCTGCTCTAAAAAATCTATAGGACTTTTAAGGTCGTTCGTTCGAGTTGTGTCCTGACTCGAACGTTTATTTTCTGTAATCTCGACAGGATTCAAACTTGCAACCCTTTCATTTTCAACTGAAAGAAAAATATCTTTTCTATTATTAATCAGCTCTACAAAAATACTTTCATCGTGCAATTGCAATGTTTCGTTGATATCATTATTAGGAAGTTCAACCGTTGTAATTTTAACATTGTTACATTGTTCCTTTAATAGATTGCTACATTTGGCGACAGCCATTTTTCCTGCTTTATCCTGGTCAAAACAAAATATAATTTCTTCAAGTTCCGGAAGTTCTTTTATTGCGTTTAAAATCTCCTCATTCAATCCGTTCGTTCCAAAACAACTTATCAGACTGTAATTATTTCTGATTTCTTTTATCTGAAGTAAACTTGCACAATCAATAATTGCTTCTGTAAGAATGAGTTTTTTAGTTTCTTTCTTTGGATATCCCGGATAAATTCCGGAACGATTTTTTAGATAAAAATGGCGGGATGTTCCCGCAGCCAATTTATTATCTTTAGGTTCTAAAATGCTTCTTCCGTAAATGCTTACAATTTTATTCTCCCTGTCTTTCAGAGGAAAAATAATACATTTATTGACAAAAACCTGATACGCTTTTTCTTTGGTTCTGTTGTTGACGAGTCCTTTGTCTAATAGTAACCCAGTTTCAACGGCATTGTTTATCAACTCTTCGCTTTTTCTTTCCCCGTGATGGAACTGTCCCGAGTTGTAACCAATCTCTAAAATACTGTTGTCTAAACCTCTCTTCTCTAAATATTCTCTTGCGGGCTTACTGCTATGCAAAGCATTTTTAAAATAGGCGAACATCTTTTCTAAAAAGTCTGTCCGCCCTTCCTCTGCATCTTTATGTTGACTTTGTGTTTTTCTCTCTGCCTTAAATACTGAACTCTCAATCAAAGATTTTGCTTTCTTTATCGCTTCATGTTTTGTGAGTTTTTCGTAATCTTCAATAAACTGTATCACATCGCCTGTCTTTCCGCAAGCGTGGCATTTATAAAAATTCTTGTCCGTATTTACCTGAAGGCTTGCTGTTTTATCTTCATGCCAAGGACATAAAAGCATATTGTTTTTAGGCTCAAGGTAGTAATGTTGAAGAACTGCGGATAAGCTTAAGCGTTCTTTGATGGCAGAGATTTCCATTGATTAAAAAATTTCTAAAAATTTAACATTGTCAACTTTGTTTGGCAAATGTGAATATTACTTTTCTTTTACGCAACAAAAACACATTTCTTTTGTCAAACTATTTTATCTAAATTTGCTCATAATTGCTATTTTAACTTAATATTAGTCAAGTATGTTGAACATTGGAGAGCGCATAGTACAACTTCGTAAACAGTTTAATCTTTCGCAGGAAGATCTAGCCAAAAGGATTGAAGTTTCCAGAACAATCATCGGGAACTACGAACGCAATGCAAATACTCCTTCCATTGAAGTACTGATGAAAATGGCGAAAACTTTTAATGTAACGGTAGATTATTTAATCGGGGAAGGTGAGATTTCCTCTTACGACAAAGAAGTAATGAAACGCATCGAAGATATCGACAAGCTTGATCCTGCAACCAAAGAACATCTGTTCTTTCTCGTTGACAACATTATCCAAAATTTTAAAACAAAACAGGCGTTTGCTAAATAATAAAACCCTCGCAACTTGCGAGGGTTTGGTTATTTATCCGCTCAAAGTCACAGACTTTGCGCAGCGGGGTTCTCTTTTATGCTGCTTATTATAACAACCTTAGTTCTGCACGTAATTCATTATTAAATTCGATAATGTCAATAGGATACACTTCAAAATAAAAATTAACGGAGTTAAAATAAGTTTGATCTTTTAAAAAACCCTCTATAGAAAATTCTCCATCATTATTAGAAAATTTTATTTTCAATCTTTCATCTATATGTTGAAAATAACAGACTCTTGCTTTATTAGAACACAAAGAATTTAAATTATTACCTAGTTCTTCTAAATCACTTAATTCAACAGATATTTGCTGAGAAGCCTCAAAAAAATCGTTAGTTATATTTACATTCATTTGAATAAATATTGGATTTTCATTATTCAACTTAATTAGGTTTTGGAATTCCATCCTTTGAGTTCCATTCTTATTTTTTAATATCATAAACTTGTTTTTGGTAGTGGGACAAAATTTTTATGAAAAATCTTATTTCCATGAGTAATTCCTATTTGATAAGTTCCTTTAGTGCCATTTACACTTCCTGACATCTCATACCAATTGGCTCCATCTTTTAATCTTTGAGACCAAGAACCATTATTAATAATATGGCTGTCAAAATTTGTAGGAAAATTATGATAAAGATCTGTTTTTAGCAATAAACTTGCATCATAAGTAATAGGATCTGTTACTGGAATTGTTTTCAGACTTGTTTGAACTCCTAAGCTACTTATTCCATCTCCAGCTAATGAACCTGTAGTAGATAAAGAAATTCCACCTGTAATTCCTACTGCACCTAGAACAGCCTCCGCTGCAATTCCAGATGCAGCCATTTGCATACCGATTAATCCATTGTATGCCAATTGAGAAGAAGGATTAGCAAAAGGATTATCAGGGGTAGCTCTTATATATGAACCATCATTATTTCCAAAAGCTAATGAGCTCATGGATGATGCATTATCGCCTCCATGTATTAACGGGTCTAAATTTATTCCAACTCCAATATCCGATAGATTATAAGAAGTTGTTGTAAATGTAGTATTAGAATTTAAATTTACATAAGAGCCGTTGGCTGCTGAATAAGTTCCACTTTTACCCAAATAAGTTTCATTTTCCCCTGCTGTAGCCTGACTTCTAGCATTAGGATTCCAATACACCTGATTCGTTTCTCTATTATGTACCCAATCTTTTCCAGATCTCCCATCCGGATCAATAAATCTAATTGGATTATTCATTACATAATTATAAGGCGACCATCTTCTGTATTTTTCCGCTAGCGGATCCACCACGCCCCATCTTCCAATATCCGGCATATAAAATCTTGCTCCGTAATCATACATGCCTGTTTCAGTCTGCAATTCCTTACCATTATACTTATACTGATACGAAGGATTTCCTGTCAAATCATTATATCCTTCATGCTTTAATCCAAAAGGATAATAGTTGTTTTCTTCAATAACCAATAAGCTGCCTTCATTATTGTAGTAGCTTAAGCGTATATTTCCTAAGTGATCTGTATAATTGTAAATATACTTATTTATTACAAAATTAAAATAACCCTCCGAAGTTGAAACAAATTTTAAACTTCTGTTAATAATCGAAGTAGGGATGCCACCCCCTTCATATTGAAAGCCATCCAGATACTCAGTGATGGAACTTCTTTCAGATTGATTTCTGGACACACCATAAGTATAATCTTTACTCAACTTCGTGCCATCAGCCCGATAAAGATACTTAGTCATTACATTACGGGTTTCGTTGGTTCCTGTAAATGTGTTCCTGTAAATATACGTCTGATCAAATTTCAGCTTATCAGGAAGATTTAAGTAATTATAATCAATCTGTAAAATTCCTTTATCCTTATGGGAAGTCATATTTCCATTAAGGTCATATCCGATCTCTGTTCCTGAAACATCAGGATATCCTCTGTAATCGGTGGAAGAATCGGTAACGGTCTTTAAGCGGTTGCTATTTTTATTGTTGAAATATTGGTAGGTCAGATTATCAATTAATCCTGCTGTGGTATTGCCGGCCAAGGAAGCTGTTCTTTTCAGTCCGGAGATATTCCCGTTAAGGTCATAGGTTATCTTTTCAAAGTATTCATTAACTGAAGGATGGTCATCTCTCTGGTAAAACCCGGCGGAGAGTCGGTTCAGCTTGTCATACACATAACCATATCTTCTTAAGTAATCCCCCGAAACAGTGTTCGTCCGCCAGTCAACTTCGGCAATGTTCCCATTGTATTTAGGTAATACTTTTAAATTGGCATCAAAAGGATCAGGCGTTTGTTGTCCCTCCACCTGATTGTATTTAATCTCATACCCAAAGAGTTTGCTGCCTAAATTCTTCGGATCATTAATCTTGGTCATCCATCCCCTGATATTATAGCTGTAGCTGATATCCTGAAGTGGAGTCGAAGGTGATATACCCCCGACTTTCTTCCCCGAAAGCTGTGAAAGCTCATTGTAAGTGTTCTGAGCTAAATATTCTGTAGGGCCGTTATCTACCTGATGGGTGTGCGTCATTAAGCGATTCTGCGTATCGTAGGTGAAGTTTTCGGTGATGATCCTGTCGGTATCCGTACTCAAGCGTTTATGCCGGGTAATACTTTGCTGAACCACCCCTGAAAAGTCAAGTTTTGAAGCCACTTCCGTTCTTCCTCCTAAATGGTTGATCGAATAATTCCCGACCACCCGGCCTCTCTTATCGTAATACACATAGTTTTTTGTCCAGTCGTCATCCTCGATATTTTTTACCAGACTCATCACCGGAAGGCCTTTGGTACTTTTTCCATCCTGATCCGGGGCGTCATATAATAAAGATTCTTGTGAGATGGACTGTGACAAATCCGGCGTGAAGCTATAACGCATATCATACAAGTTATCGTAATAATTGATGCTCAGAAGCTTTGTGATGGTATTTGGGAAATTATTGGCTGCGGTATTGTCATAATATACATTCATGCCACTTCCGGTGAAACCTACGGTAATGGTCCGGGCCACATTATTACTTCCTTTGGAGTCTACATTCGCCTGTTCATTGGCTCTTCCGGCACTGTCGTAATTTGCCGTGCTTGTATAAATACCGGTATAGGCTATTCTGCCAAACTTATCATATTTGGTGAAAAGCCACTGTTTTGAGGCACCCATATTGGCATCCTGGGTCATGGCTAAACGGTTCTGTTTATCATACACCATATATTCCCAGCCTTTTCCGGGAAGCCTTTTTTCTACCATACGGCCCCTGCCATCATATTTGTACTGGTAGCAGAGGTTTTCCAGGTCAGAGGATGACAGGCTTTGAATGACTGAAGCCAAAGGCGGAATGACAAAAGCCAGCTGGTTGTATTCATTGTACACATAATACGTATCGGCTTTTTCCGTGGCACTTAACATTTTTCTGACCAGCAATACCTGTCCCCGTCCGTTCTTAAATTCGATGGTCAGGTTACCGTCTTCATCCGTTACCATATTTTTATACAGCTGCGAATCACCATAAACGGTACTTTGGCTCATACTACTTTTTGTACTTCCATATTCCCAGCTTGTTACGGTGGTATATTTCTTTACGGCATCCTGTGTTGTATTGACGTCATAGTCAAACTGCACAGGCTTCTCGCTCCACGCCTGGCCTACCTGTTTCTGCTGTAAGATCCTGTCTAATGGTGAGTTTTCCAGGACTTTCTCTGAAAATGCTCTTTCATTGGGGTACACTCCTGTGGGGTCTCCTACCGGAAAATTACCCGAAGTCTGGGAGTAGATTGCACCATTGGCAGTAGCGGATTGCGGGACAGGAAGATAATCTCTCAGCTGCCTTCC
>NZ_JBWGXE010000015.1:0-9421 GCF_056333165.1 Chryseobacterium endophyticum | reverse complement strand
GATACTTCTAACACGGTTTACATCATCTATATGATCATCGGGATCATCGGATACTTTACAGTTCCGACGGTTACCGGCTGGGTCATTCAGGCAGGAGGCGCCGGTAACTTTATGCGCAATGTCAACCAGACCGCCACAAAATCAGGAAATATTGCGGGAGCAGCAGCAGGCTCAGCAACAGGCAATATCTCAGGCAGATTATTAAAATAAAAATATGATCCTATGGAATTTAAAACTTTAAGAAATATAGAGAGCAGTTTCAAACAGATCCGCTTATTCACATTTGTTTTTGCGGTACTCTGTTTCGGAGTGGTCGGGGTCGTCGTTTTCAAGTCCTATCAATTTGCAGAAGAACAACGTCAGAAGATCTACGTGCTGGATAACGGTAAATCACTGATGGTAGCCCTGTCTCAGGATATGTCGATCAATAGGCCTGTCGAGGCCAGGGAGCATGTAAGGCGTTTTCACGAGCTTTTCTTTACTGTGGCTCCGGATAAGAATGCCATCGAGAGCAATGTCAAAAGAGCTTTCAATCTGGCAGACCAGTCTGCATTCGATTACTACAAAGACCTGCAGGAGAAAGGCTATTACAACCGGATCATCTCGGGGAATATCCAGCAGAGGATAGAGGTTGACAGTGTCGTTGCCAACTTCGACAGCTATCCTTATAACGTCAAAACGTTTGCAAGACAGTTCATTATCCGATCCAGCAATCTGACGATACGAAGTCTGATCACCAATTGTTCATTAGTGAACTCCGTAAGGTCAGACAGCAATCCCCAGGGATTTACGATTGAAAAATTTAATGTCCTTGAAAACAAAGATGTTGAAACTGTTGAACGTTAAAAGTCAGAACAATGAAAAAAATAAGGGATAAAATAGAGCGCCAGATTTTGCATGCAGACAGAAAATGGAAAGAGCTCCCGGCGAAACGCCAGAGGTTTTTCACCAAGCTGTTTTTTGCAGGTTATACCGTAGTTACCTTACTGGTGTTGATCAGCATCTTTATCACAACAGCTAATAATAACAACACCATGTCGATCAGTCATATTACGACCATATCAGATCATACTGCTGTGAAAAGACCGACACAGGATAACAAAACGGGTTCAACCATTAAAAAATAGGATAATGAAAGATTCGAATAAGATCAAGATCACGGAGGGCGAATCGCAGGAACGGGAAAGAGAAGCAGAAGGTCTGCAGAAATTTCCGTTGGAACGATTTAAAAAGCCGATCATTTATTTTCTGATGGCTGTTGTCTGTGCCGGATGCCTCTACCTCATCTTTAAGCCCAAGGAGAATAAAATAATTGATCAATCTGGATTTAATGCAGGTATACCACAGGCAAAGGAAGACCAATTACAATCTGATAAACAGAAAGCCTATGAGCAACAATTGCTGGAGCAAAAAAATGAAGAGAAAAGAAATGCGATGACCACCTTGTCTGATTACTGGACTGACCAAAACAGCCTTAACCAAAATTCTGATCAGACGTCATTGACTGCTACTCCGAATAGTTTGTCAACATCTAATCCGAGTGCAGTTAACAGCTATCGCAATGTGCAGCAGACATTAGGTTCCTTCTACAGCAGGGATGATCAGGAAGTGAATAATCTTAGGAAAGAAATATCCAGATTAAAGAATGAAGCTTTGCAGAACAATGCTGTTCCTGCTGGTCTTGGGGTTAATGACCAATTGGAGCTGATGGAAAAATCCTACCAAATGGCTGCGAAATACTTTCCCCAAAGTAATAAGCAGGAAGATCCTGTATCAAGAGAAGAGGATGTGATGCAGCCTTCTGGAAATAAGGTACTGCTCACCGCAGTAAGACCCGCTCACTTAAATATTGTCTCTTCATTGTACAGAGAGCCATCGGATAGCGCCTTTCTGGCTGGTCTGAATGATAATAGATTGTTCGGAACTCAGCATGAAACAAATGATTCAAAACAATCAAAAAATGCGATCAAAGGTCTTGTACAAGAGTCAATGACGATGACCAATGAAAGTACATTATCGATCAGAATTTTGGAAAGTATGCTTCTGGCTCATACCAAAATTCCTGCAGGAACCTTACTGAAGGCAAACGGCAAATTTCAGGGTGGGAGACTGCAATTGAAAATTTCGTCGATAGAATATCAGGGTAGCATTTATCCTGTAGAGATCAATGTTCATGACAATGATGGTCAGCTCGGCTTATATGTTCCTTATTCAGCGGAGCAAAATGCTGTGAACGACATTGTGGGCAGTATGGGGCAAACTTCTGGTACCAACATTATGATGACGCAGTCGGCAGGTCAGCAGATCGCGGCGGATTTAAGCAGAGGCGTGGTGCAGGGGGTGTCAGGTTATTTCCAGAAGCGGGTCAGACAACAAAAAGTAAAGGTAAAAGCGGGCCATCAGGTTTTGCTTGTGCCAAAAAAATAACCCATTAAAAACAATAAAATGAATAAAATAAAAAGCCATTATCTTTTGATGATCGTATTTCTGCTTTTGACAGTAAGGGCACTGGCGCAGGATTCTATCTTTACATATCTTCCATTAGAAGAGGCTAGATTACAGCCCTACAAAATGCAGGTCACCTACAATAAAACCTCGCACCTGCTTTTTCCTTCTCCAATCCGATATGTTGACCTGGGGAGTGACCTGCTGGTCGCCAATAAGGCTGAGTCTGTTGGAAATGTTCTTCGGATCAAATCGGCAGTCCGGGACTTCGAAGAAGAAACCAATTTTTCGGTGATCACCGAAGACGGAAAGTTCTACAGCTTCGATGTGTTTTACAGTTCATATCCTGATGCACTCAGCTATGACCTTTTAAAGATGCAGAGAGGCAATGAGCGCCAGTATATTGCGAATGTCCTGTTTGAAGATCTCAGGGGAAGTTCGTCCTCCTTGACAGCGCTCATCCTGGAAAACCTGTATGAAAAAAGCACCAAGACCATCAAACACATATCGTCCAGAAGCTATGGGATCCAGTTTTCAGTCCGGGCACTGCACGTCAATGACAGCAAGTTCTTTTTCACCTTAGAGGTTAAAAACAGCAGCAATGTGGCGTATGACATTGATCTGGTCAATTTCAAAATTATCGATAAGAAGAATTTGAAAAGAACGGTCGTTCAGGATAAACTCTTAGAGCCGGTTAGGGTATATTTTCCAACAATGACAGCTGCTCATCATTCTGACATATCAGGAGTTTATTTATTGTATCAGTTTACCCTTCTGAAAGATCAGGTGTTGGAAATTGAAATTCTGGAAAAGAATGGGGAAAGGCATCAGAAGGTTCAGCTTGACAATAAAGACCTGATGCAAGCCAGGCTGATCAAAGGTTTAAACATAAAAACGAACTAAGATGAACAAGATATTTTTAGCCGTCATCTTTATTATTACGATGAGTATAGAAACTCTGGCTCAGCAAATGATCCCTAATCAAAAAGGATTCGAAATTTCATATTCAGTATTTCCACAATCTCCTGAAAAGCAAAATTACGCTCTAAGTGCAGGTGTTATTTCTTACACCAAAAACGGTAATTACCTCTTCGGATTGGCCGAATACAGCAAAAAGTATTACGAATATGCCCATTACGATATCCCGATTGATACCTTCCTTTTCAATGGGGGTTACAGTCTCTATGTGTGGGGAGATCTGATGCGGAATGTCAATATCAATCTTGGTTTAGGAGGGCTTGCAGGTTATGAGCAGATCAATAGGGGAAATGAAATAATCTACGATGGCTCGATTATTAATGCAACCGAGAATTTCATTTACGGTGCAGGTGGGAAACTGTCCATCGAAGGTTACCTGACAGAACATTTGGTTTTTTTGGTCAATGGGCAGCTGCGCTATTTGCAGAAAAGTCAGCTCGGTGAGTTTCACGCTTTGTTTGGTTTCGGAATGCGATTTAATTTTTAAAAAAGCTTGTAAATGAAAAATGTACTCAACAAAAAGATCTTGCAACTATATAAGTATGCAATGGCAATTTTCTTAATTAGTTTTGTATTTAATTCCTGTCAGAACAGCGATCTGGAAATTCAACAGGACTTTCCTTTTGAAGTTCAAATAATGCCAGTTCCTGGTAAAATAGCTGAGAATGAAACGGTAGAAATTCGCATTTCGCTCTTGACCACATCAGATTTCAGTGGAGCGCAATATTATATTCGTTATTTTCAATATGAAGGTGCTGGCAAGCTTCAATATTTCAGTGACCCCCCTTACTTGCCTAATGATGAGTATCTTCTGCCTCAAAAGCATTTCAGGCTATACTACACATCTCAAGCCACTGAATCCCATCAGTTCAGTATCTGGATCAAAGATAATTTTGGAAACGAAAAAAAGGTTGATTTTGAATTCGACAACTTTGACTAATTATAGACCCCACTAAAAAAAGTGGGGTTTTTCAATTTAAAGCTTTAAATTCATATTACTAAGAGCAAGATCTGTAATTTTAATGGGACAATTTCTCATCCTATTTATCACAATAATTACCAGATCCGTACTCTGTCCTTTGGTTTAAGATAAAGTCCATCATTCTTTTTGATATTGAAAGCTTTGTACCAGGCATCTACGTTTCTTACAACACCATTTACCCGGTATTGGGCAGGGGCATGATAATCTTTTTCAGCACTTAGCCTGTATGCTTCGGGTGTGTAAAGGCTTCTGTTTACCTGTGCAAAAGACAAAAAGTATCTTTGATCAGGTGTGAAGCCATCTAGATTTTTCTTTTCATCCGCATGATCTTTTAGATAGAGTTGATACGCTGTGTGAGCAACAACAACTCCTGTCAGGTCACCTATATTTTCTCCCAACGTTTGTTTTCCATTCAAATGAATGCCATCCAAAGGAGAAAAGCTGTTGTATTGTTCAATAAGGAGCTGAGTTCTATTTTCAAATTGTTTTCTTGTTTCCGTTGTCCACCAATCTCTCATGACCCCATTACCGTCAAACAGGGATCCCTGATCGTCGAAACAATGCCCAAGCTCGTGCCCGATAATCGCCCCTATTGCACCGAAGTTAACCGCTGCATCTGCATTTGGGTCAAAGAAGATAGGCTGCAGAATTCCTGCAGGAAACTCTATGGAATTGTATAATTTACTGCTCGTGGCATCAACGGTCTGTGGCATTTGGTACCATTCCTTACTGGTAAATTTTTTATCTAGAAGTGACCTTTCATAATCCCAATTGGCTTTTGCAATCATTTGCTCATTGGCAACCGGATTTTTTGCATCTAACTTTAATGACGAATAGTCGCGCCAAACATCAGGATATCCAATCCTTACTGTTACTGCATTCAGCTTATCAACGGCTTCCTTTCTGCTTTGATCATCCATCCAATCGAGTTTTTCAAGCCTTTCCGAGAATGCTTTCCGAACATATCCAACCAGATCCTTAATACTTTTGAGATGAGATTCAGGAAAGTATTTTTCAACATAAAGTTTTCCGACAAGTTGTCCCATGCGACTGTTGACATACTGAATTGATTTTTGATCTCTTGGCGTATCTGTTCGAATACCGCTCAATTGGGTACCATAAAAATTAAAATAATTCTCCCTGAAATCTTTTGATAAAAGGGTAGAGTGGTTGACGATCCAATGAAATGCAAGGTATGATGACCAGACATCCAATGGTGTTTCGCCAAATAACTGTGCTTTTGCTTTAATTGCTGAATCTGCCTGTAAAATAACCTGATCTACGTTGTCGACCTGTCTTTCCTTGAGGAAAACTTTCCAGGGAAAACCTGGAGCAAAACTTTTTAAATCTAGAGTGTGGATAACGTGCGAGTTGATTTTGCTGTCTCGCATCTGCGCAGGAGTCCACTGTAAAGCAGCTAATTTTGTTTCAATGTTCAGGATGTCATCAGCACGTCGGTCAGCATTATTGATACCTGCTAGATCAAAAGTTCTAATGATATACTCTTTGTAAGCTTTTCGATGCTTGATATACATAGCATCCTCTTTTGTGTAATATTCAGGTGAGGGCAATCCGATACCGCTCTCATTCAATGAAACTAAAAATTTGCTTCTGTCATTGAGGTCGGGTCCGGTATGAATAGCGATGAGCGAAAAAGATTTCGGATCAGCCATCCATTTTGCGGCTTCTTCATAACTTCGAATAGCTAAAATATTTTGAAGATCTTTCTCAATGGGCTTAATGCCCAGTTTGTCCATATGATCCGTATTCAAATATCCTAAGTATACCGAGCTGATCTGCTCTAGCGACTTCTTTTTTGAATGACCTGTTTTAGCTCCTTCACGGATCATATTGTTGATCTTAAGATTGATTTTGTCTTTAGCTTCACTGAAGCTATTAAAGCCCGAAGCACCGACAGGAATTATTGCTGATTTTAACCAACCTTCATTCACGTAAGTGTAAAAGTCATCACCAGGATTTACCGACTTACTGATGAATCTTGTTTCAATTCCCCAATCTCCAAAAGCAGCTTTATCGCTATTCGAATTGGATTTCTGCGCATTAACACAGAAGAATCCAAACATTAATATAAAGAGGAATATGATTCTCCTTAGTCTGAGACCTTGCATAAAAGCGCTTTTTATTTTTTGTAAGAGTATCGTTGAATTCGGAAATGAGGTAGGTTCATTCATCTTTTATCAATTGTAATGTGACGAATTTACTACAATGTATAAAGCTAGCCTTGTAAAAATGCGAACATATTATTATTTTTTTATCGTAAGGAAAAACTCCTTTTCCTTAAAATTTTTAGGTGTTGTTCCTGTAAAAGAAGCAAAAGTATTGTTGAAGTGCGACTGGTTATAATAGCCGTTGGATACAGCCAGTTGAGTCATTGTCACTGGTTTGTCAATAGGGTGGACGACATCATCCAGAGCCTCACGTAATTTTATAATGTTAATAAAAAGCTTTGGGCGTATACCAATGAAGCTTTTAAATAATTTTTGCAGATGCCGCTCGGAACAATTCAGTGATTTAGCTATTGAAGCAACGGTGATGTTTCCTTTATTAGTCATAATCAGCTGCGTACTTCGAAAGATTAAATCTACAGAGCCATTGGTTCTGTACAAAGGGGTAAAAGCTTCTACAAGATATTGGCATATCAATCTGTTACTTAAACCCATCATCTTATGTAAATCTAAAGTTTTCAGCAGTACTATTTCATTTACAGCACAGATGTTATCAGTATATAGGTGTGCATCTGAAAACCCAAAATATGCTGGTGTCCAAGGGAAAAGCTGGATCATCGTTGCTTTTGTTCCGGAAAGAATATCGATGTATAATGTTTCGGTGATTTGTCCACAGAAGTAAATACCTTCCGATAAATGCATTGTATTATCTTTATGTTTTACAGATAGTCCATTCCCTTGAATAATGGAAATCGTAAAACATCCGTTGGGAGGAACACCTTTGTTTATTATTGGAGGCTGGTCTTCAGAATTGTCTGAAATCCATAGTTTCTTTACGAAATTGGCACTTATTCCATTGACATAGTATTCATTATAGATTGGGTTCATTTTGTAAAACTATAAAAAGGGGCTGACATAATGAAACAACAGCGATATCAATTGCTTAGGTCTGAAAAATATTGAGCATGAAGATCTTAAAATGCGACTTTCAAAGCAAAATCACGTCAATACTGGACTATATAAAGTTGCATCCCCATTATAAAGGAGATTGCAAATAAAAATGAATTATTTGGGATCTAAAAAAAGACTATCGGGGTTTATCTACAATGTCATTTCAAAGTCTGTAAAACTAAAATTGACTGATTGCAGCTTCTGCGATCTTTTTGCAGGAACAGGAATAGTGGGAAACTATTTCCATGACAAAGTTAAAAGTATCATTTACGATGATAGGGAATACTATAGCTTTGTTATTAACAGTGCATTCTTTAGCAAAGTATCAGAAGAGAAATACCGGGCAATGCTTGAGGAATTAAATCAATTAGATGGGAGGGAAGGATTTATATTTAATCAATATTCGGAATGCGGAACAGCTGGTCGGTTATATTTTTCATCCGAAAATGGTCAAAAAATAGATGCCATAAGGATGGATATTGAACGACGATTTGAAAGTTCTGAGATAGTTCAAGATTTCTATATCCTTTTATAGGCTACCTTGTTAAAAGCGGTTGATAAAGTTGCTAACGCAGCCTCCATGTACTGTGCTTACCTAAAAACAGTAAAAACAACCGCCACTAAAAATTTACAGTTACTTGCAGTTAAAAGAACGCAACTATCACATCCTGAATATCAAATATTTAATAAGGACAGCAACGAATTAATTACCCAGGTGAAAGGTGATATCCTGTATTTGGATCCTCCGTACAATGGCAGAGAATATGGTTCCTATTATCATTTGTTGAACACCATCGCTTTGTATGATATCGATTTTGAGCCTAGGGGAAAGGCTGGTTTGAGATCCTACAATACATCAAAGTTCTGTTTAAGATCAGAGGCTGAAAATGGGATGTTTGATCTTTTACAAAAATGCGATTTTCAGCATATTTTCTTAAGTTACAATAATGAAGGATTTATTTCATATCCTGTTATTAAGGAGATGATGAATGGTTTGGGAACTTATCGTTGTTCAATGATTGAATACAAGCGATTTCAAAGCAAGCAAGCAATGGGTACTGGAAGAACAGTAGAATATCTTCATCATTTAATAAAACATTAAATCTACACAGGCTCACAACTTTTATGAAGCAGGGAGGTTTTGTGAGGCATAACATAAGAGTTGTATCCCTACTTTTTGCGAAAAGACGTTTCCGACCACCGGAAGGAATTGTCTTTTCGCCCGAATCTGAAAATACACGACAATATTTGAACTGTCGTGTATTTTTTTTAATAATATGAATTCATTTACAAAAGACCTTCGTCGCCAAATGATAAATGATCGGTTGATGTTAGGATGACATGATCCAGTAATTTAAGGTTTAAAAATTCTGATGCGCTTTTAATGCTTTGCGTAATTTTCAGATCTTCGGCAGAAGGTTTCAAATTTCCAGAGGGATGATTGTGTGCGAGTATCACCGCTGAAGCGTTACAAAGCAGTGCCGCCTGCATGATGATACGGACATCGACAACCGTGGAAGAAATTCCCGATTCAGAAATTTTTCTTATCCCTAAAACTTTGTGAGCCTGATTTAGATATAAGGCAAAAAATGATTCTCGGTAATCCATTTCATCACGGTCAAAGTGCTGACGGAATACATCCACTGCGTCCCGCGAACTACTAACTAATTTTTCAGAATTTCCTTTTCTGGAATAACTTAATTTTATCTCGTTGACAATATTGAATTTCATAAGTGTTGCTCTCGTACGGCAGAGACTTGAATTTCCCGTACTTAACTTTTAAAATTTATAATTAATTCATGATCAGAGTTTCTGCGCCAGAAAGGGCAAAACTTTCACACAGATCAAAAGCCTTTTGAGATCTTAATTGTGCCGTTCC
>NZ_JBWGXE010000014.1:0-10908 GCF_056333165.1 Chryseobacterium endophyticum | reverse complement strand
CTTACATATTATTTGTAAAATTAAATTGAAAATAAACTCTTATTTTGACAAAAATATCATTGCTGTCAAAAAAAAGTTGTGACGCGCTTTTAAGTCCCTATTTATAGGCAATCCAAAATTTATTTTTTTTCAATTGAAATAAAAAATCTACATGGAATTTTATTTTTCAACTGAATTAAATTTTTATATTTGAAAAAGCGAGCAAGCGAAGACGATCACAGTGAAAAGCCTCGTGCGAGAAAAACCGGAGTAGGAAGTTTTGCAAAATGTGAGCGGGATTATACAACTACAAGTACAACGGAAAGGAACTGCAGACAGAAACAGGAATGTATGATTATGGGGCGAGGTTTTATATGCCGGATATTGGGAGATGGGGCGTAGTGGATCCGTTGGCGGAAACTTCGAGACGCTGGTCACCTTATAACTATGTGTTTAATAATCCTATTAGATTTATTGATCCGGATGAAATGCAAAATAAAGATGTAATTTTGAAAGGTGACCAAGCTGCAGAAGCATTTGAACAATTAAAAAACTCTGCAAGCAATTTGAATTTAAAGATGGATGCAAATGGAAAAGTAACTGGTACTGTAAAAAAGGGAGCAAAAGTTACTGATGCAGAATCAACTTTACTAAGAGCTACAAAAAATAAAAATGTAGTCATAAGCGTGACAGCTCAAAGTAGCAATGTAATAGAATCTGATAACACGGCATTATCAGGAGGGGCATTTAGGGGAAGTACTATTAATTCTGCCTTAGACGCTTCATTAGATGGTTCTCCTAATAAAATAACTCATGCCTCTCAGGTGATAAATCCTAATGATTTGGGAGAGGAAGATTCATTTTATGGTGCTACAAAAGGTGTTGGGGTTATGCATGAAATATTAGAAGCTTA
This sequence comes from Chryseobacterium endophyticum, assembly GCF_056333165.1. NCBI lineage: Bacteria > Pseudomonadati > Bacteroidota > Flavobacteriia > Flavobacteriales > Weeksellaceae > Chryseobacterium > Chryseobacterium endophyticum. Next base: position 10,016 of record NZ_JBWGXE010000014.1, on the reverse strand, counting down.
TAGTGGTGCAATTAATAGTCCTGGTGCAATTAATATTTTAGGTGAACAAAATAGAGTTTTAGGTCTAGATTGGTACTTAAAAGCACATAATAATGCTAATGAACTTGATCCAAGAATAAATTATCCACTTCAAATTGATAATAATTTTTTACCTAAAACTTCAGATGGAATTCGTAGAATTGAAAGAACAATGTACAAAGATGTTAATGGAGTAAAAGTTACTCAACCATTAAAAACAATTCAAATAAAAAAAAGATAATGAAAATACTTTTAATATCCATTATTACTGTTTTAATGGTTACTTGCTCTGGGATAAAATCTCAAGCAAAACAAAATGATGCGATTGATCAATTTAAAATTATTAAAATTGATAGTACTAAAAATATGTATTTCATACAAATTCGGAATAATAATATTAAAGAATTACTAGTGGCTGAAAAAGATTGTAAAATTAAATTTTATATTAAAAATAAGATAAAAATAGGAGCAAGTTATTCATTTAAAATCGATCCCATAGATGCATATTTTAATGATGATGACTTTCAAAAGTTTGGGTTTAAGGTAGACAATGTTGATGTAAAATCTCTTACAGAGGGCACTGTTTACACAAGCGATAATCTTTGCGGCCTTTATCTGATTAAGTAAATCTTGTAGTTGCTGCCTTTTGAGAAAAGTTTATACTTTTCTTTTATAATCTTATGTATTATTTTACAATATACTCAAGAAAATAATCTAAACAGGTATCTAGATGGTTCCCTGTTTTATTTTTATTATAATAAGCTTCACGGAGACAATCAGTATATTTACCAGTATAAAGATCATCTTGGAAATGCAAGTATAAGTTTCGGAAGAGACAGCTCTGGTAATCTGGAACTGGTGGATGTGAATGATTTTTATCCGTTTGGGATGAATCATTTGAAGATTGGGAATGCTTTCTTCGGAACAGGTTCCTATAAAAATTACAAGTACAACGGTAAAGAATTGCAGGAAACAGGAATGTATGATTATGGAGCAAGATTTTATATGCCGGATATTGGAAGATGGGGCGTGGTGGATCCGCTGGCGGAGAAACATAGAAGACACAGCCCTTATAATTATGCTGTTAATAACCCAATTCTTTTCATTGATCCCGACGGTAGGGATATTAGATTTGGTGATAATGTTTATTCATATCAAAAAGATCGGGATTATAGTAAAATTAAAAATGAATTTGATAGAAAGACCTATGAGGCATTAGATTATTTATATTCTACCGGTGCTCTCAATGTTACAATAGGTGAAGGTAAAGAGGCTAAAACCGTGAACATTATGGACGAAATGATTAATGATAAAAAGAACACTTTTACAATTAATGAGCAGACAGAAAGTGGTAAAAAAAACGAATTCGACCCTAATAGTAAATCTGTAAAATTCAATACGTCAGAAGGTATAAGGTTTAGGAAGGATGGCACAAAATCAACATTGGAAGAAGGTAATGTTGGTTATAACAGCCCTTCCTCTAGACTTGGTCATGAAATAATTCATGGATATAACCTTTTTTCAAATCCAAAAAAATATGGAGAAAAGAATAGTAATAAATATGATAATAATACTGATAAGTCGATAATGACACCAGACAATAGAAATGTAGGATTTCCAGATCAAGAAGAAGAATATACAACAACAAATTTAGGGAATCAAATGAATGTGAAACTTGGGGAAGATAAAAGAACTAATTATGGAATAATACCTTATACGGTAGAAAGTGTCACATCAACAAAAATTAAACCGCCTTCAACTCCAAAATAATCATGAAAATTAAATATTTATTACTAATGTTGTTGATTGTTGCTACATCGTGCAGTAATCAACGGATTGCATTATTTTATTATAATGGCACGGCTAATAATGGCAAATATTTCTTAGGTTCTGATTTGAAATATTTCTTTTTAAAGGATAATGACATAACGAAAACTCTTATTGAAAGTAAAAGGATTAGTAAAGAATTTTCAAAAATTAAAGAAGAAATTATTGCAAAAAATAACATTGTCATTCCTGATGATAGCTATTATGTATTTGCATTTCTTACAAAGAAGGATACATTATTTGCCGATAACAGATTAGAATTTTGGAGATATAAAGATAAAGGCATTTCATATAAGTTGAATGATTCTTCAAAAAAAATCATATTGAAACATTATAAGCTGAATATTAACCAACAATGATACATTTCGGATTTGTAATCCGTGCGCAACAATAAAAAAAACCACCGTTTTTGCAGTGGGCTTAATGATTTTTTCATAAGGCAGTAGCATAGAAGTTATTGAAGAAAACAATTATTATCCTTTTATGAAAGATATAATGCGTTGGCTGGGAATCCTGCGTATCAATACAAGTATAATGGAAAGGAACTTCAGACAGAAACAGGGATGTATGATTATGGGGCGAGGTTTTATATGCCTGATACTGGGAGGTGGGGTGTTGTTGATCCGTTAGCGGAGAAGATGAGAAGATATAGCCCATATAATTATGCGTTTAATAATCCAATAAGATTTATTGATCCGGATGGAAGACAAGGAAAAGATGTTATCATTACAGGAGATAAGGCAGCAGAAGCATATAAAATGTTACAAGCTTCAACAAATTTAACACTTACTAAAGGAGAAGATGGAAATTTGAGAGCGTCAGGGAAAGTAAAAACAAAAGCCGATCAAAGGTTACTGGACTCAATTAATGATTCTGGAAAAACTGTAAAATTGAATGCAACTTCTTCTTATACAATTGGAGATGATGGTTTGCTTATAGTGGGGGCATATTTAGGATCTCATAAAGAAGGTAGTAAAATTATTGGAGATCAAACTGTAAATACAGATCAAGCAAGTAAAATAGAAGAAAATGCTGGAAAGAAAACAACTATTATCCTTTTGGATTAAAGCATGAAGGATATAATGATTTGACAGGAAATCCTTCGTATCAGTATAAGTATAATGGTAAGGAATTGCAGACAGAGACAGGAATGTATGACTACGGCGCAAGATTTTATATGCCGGATATTGGGAGATGGGGAGTAATTGATCCGCTAGCGGAGAAGCACTTTGATTTAAATCCCATGATGTATGCTGCAAATAATCCTATTATGATGATTGATCCAGATGGTAGAGATTGGAGTATTACTGAAAGTTATGATAAAAAAACAAATACAACTCATTATCAAATAACATTTACAGGAGCTGTATTAAATAGTTCTTCAAATAAAAAAATTGATATGAAAAAATTTGCTAGTAGTGTACAATCACAAACTGAAGCCATTTTTAACAATATAGGTAATAATCCAAATATTACAGTTTCAGCAAATATAAATATTAGAACCATTGATGATAAAGAAGATCTTAAAAGTACTGATACACTTATCGAAATAAAGGATTCTGATTCAAAGGATTGTGGTGTTTATAAAGATGGAAAATCTAATGTGGTAGGAAGAGAAATGAATGGAAAAGAAATTTCTGTAAATGAAAAATATGTGGATGATATCATAAGTGGAACAAATAGTAAGACAATGCCGCATGAAATAGGTCACACTGGAGGATTACAACACCCTGCTATGGCATCAAAACAAACTTGGTTTGATCTACCAGAAACATTCTCGACACCTAAAAGTAATTTTATGATACAGGGAACAATAAAAAAACCAAGTGGCTTCACAGTTAATCAAATAAACAGAATGTATAGATTATATAAGACGAATAAGCTAAATAATAAAAAAATTGATCCTGTACAAGAGAGATGAAAAATTTAATTTTAGTAATATTTTTAATTCTTTTTTCTTGTAAAGAAAAAGAAAATTTAACTGAAAAAACAGTAAGTTTTTCTCAGTTAGTCGAACCTCAAAAAAACATCTATGTTGAATTATTATCTTATTATTCAGCAGTAAATAAAAATGAATCAAATTTTTATATATTAAAAGATATCCATACTAATGATACCATATATGTTGTTGATAAAGATAAACTTCCTATAGCTGATTTTATAAAAAATTATAATGGTGTAGAAAATACAGCAATAATTTTGCAGAAAGGAGAATTTAAAAATCAGAGTGAGTATTTAATAAGTATTCCTTCTAATTTCAATTTAAATAATAAAAAAATATATTTAGGAGAACTTATAAGATTGATTGATTAATATCCGGCAAATAATAAGAACCTTGTATTTTTTATGAGGTTACTTATCAATATAAGTACAATGGAAAGGAGTTGCAGGAGACCGGAATGTATGATTACGGGGCAAGAATGTATATGCCGGATATTGGAAGATGAGGCGTGGCTGACTCGAAGGGTGCAGAGTTCCTTGGCTGGTCACCATATAATTATACTCTTAATAATCCTATTCGATTTGTTGACCCAGATGGGATGGCGCCAAATGATATTGTTTTTACTAATAATCATGGTGTAGAACTTCATCGTATTAAAAGTGACACTCAATTTAAAACATATATACAAGCATCAACGAATGCAAGTAGAAATCCTGCCCAAAGTACTGCAGGATGGAAATCGGTTCCTATGCCTAATATAATTCAAAACAGACCACTATCTAATGAAGATGTATCTGGTACAGCTTATCAGGAAAATGATTATCAAATTGCAGCAAGAACAGGTTATTTTAATCAGTCTAAAAATTCAGGTCAACTGAGTTTGGTAACAGAAGGAGGTAATATTATTCCAACCGAAGCTACAAAAGATATACCTGATTTAGACCCTACTTTAGTTAAAGCTATTACTTTTCAGGAATCGAATGCTGGGACAACAGGCACTACTGATATTATGCAGGCTAATGTTCCCGGAGACTGGTCTAAAATGAAGAGTAGCTATCAATTAAATAAAGGTGAAAAGACAAGCGAACCGAACTCGCTACATGCCGGAACAAGAATATTGGCAACAAAAGGATTTAAAGGTGGGGTTTCGGTTGATAAAACGGGGAAAATTACCTATAAATTTCAAGGATGGGCAAAAGCTGTAGAAGCATATAATGGTGGTGGAACAGCAGGCTATCAAAAAAGTGTTTTACAAATGCAAAGACAATCTAAAAAACCTAAACCCGCAGATTATTAAAACATGAAAAGATTTTTTTTGAGTTTAATTATAATTTCATTGACAAGCTGTAACAAAACAGATTTACATGAAAATAATGACAATAAATCTACTAAAACAAAGTTAGATTACTGTGAACGTTGCAGATTATTAGTTTTAGAACAAAATTCTACTAATCAGGACTTTGGATTTATAAAAAAAGGTAAAGATATTGATGAACAAGTAGTCAAATATTTAGGCAATGTTATTACCTCTAAAAGAGAAACGCTAAAAATTTTAACCTCTGTTCATTATACAGGTATTTACGAGGATTCAAAAAGAGGAAGCGGACAGGTTTATATTTATAATTCTCAGAATAAGTTGTTAGGCTTTTATAATTTAGGTTCTGCTTCAGCGATACCTAGCAGTGTAGATAATAATGGGTTGATTTTTAAATATAATAATGAAAATTGTAACCAAACCACTAAAATAAGTCTAAAAAATAATATTCCTAAACAAATATTTGTGCAGTGTACAAAAGATGGTGGAGATATATATAATTTAGAAACTACTCCTAACTAAATCAAACTATTAATATAAACTGAACCCAAAGTTAGACGAATTAAATTAGAAAGGAGTTCGGTTTACACTGAACCCTTTCATAAACCTATTATTAAGTATCATCACATATATACTAATTTTTTATAGTTTATATAAAAATGTTAAGAAAAAATAAATAATCTCACACCTTGGCGCAGAAGCCTCGCTTATCTGGGTAGGTGAACAAAGTACAACGAAAAGGAACTGCAGACATGTAATCAGAGACAGGCATGTATGATTATGGGGCGAGGTTTTATATGCTGGATATTGGGAGATGGGGTGTGGTGGATCCGCTGGCGGAGAAAATGCGTCGTCATAGTTCGTATAATTTCGCTTTTAATAATCCTATTCTTTTTATTGATCCGGATGGAATGCAAAATGAGGACTGGAGGGATAAAAACGGAAAAGAATTATCTTCAGATCAATTAAAAAAAGTAAAGGTTTATATTTTTTATAATCCAAATGCTCTTGATGGTTTTGCATATCAGACAATGCAAAAATATGCTGAATATGAAAAGAAATTTGGAAAAGATAGTGTAAGCCTCTGTGGAAGAATAGAAGATCAATATAAAGATCTGAATTTCCTACCTGCACTTTGTACTCTTCGCTGATAAAAGAAAATCCTTTCATTTTCAGAATGAAATTTTTCATTTGCTGAATAAGATCTTTTTGAAGATCACTTTCATTAAAAGTTTCCGGTAAATTTAAAAAATCAAAAATGTAGCTGTCCTTGAAGGTATTTGCAATATCGACATTAGATTCTCTCAACAGTGTTGAGGGTTTTGGAAATTCTTTATAGGATTCATAAAACTGTTTCATTCTCCAAAGGTTCTAATCTGAAAACCTTTTATATATGGTCAATTACTTTGAATATATTGAGATATTTCCTTTACCACTGACTGTCACATTCGCTCAATTCAACTTTATTACTGATATAAGCACCAATATTCCAATATAAATTGATCATTCAGAATGGACTGCTTTAATGCATTGTTACGAGACTGCTAGATGAGTTCAATAATATTCATGAATCTTTTATCCATAATTCCCTTTTGAAAGTCCCTGCAAATTTACAATAATTTGTAAGTGAACACCCTCAGGTTATGTATCAGTTAACAGCCAAATTATTCCTCATTAATCCATTCCATCAAAAAAAATCGAGAGCTCCGGCACCTTTGTCTTATAGTTCCGCAAAGTGCGGTACACCAAATAAAATTGATGTTTAATTATGAGAAAACAAAGAAAAAAATTACTGCTATCAGGTCTGACCTTTTTAGCAGTAACGGGTGCCTTTGCCCAAGGCAACGGTACCGCCGGGATCAACGAGGCCACGCAAATGGTGACCTCCTATTTTGAACCGGCTACTCAGCTGATCTATGCCATCGGGGCAGTTGTCGGACTTATCGGAGGGGTCAAGGTCTATAATAAGTTCAGCAGCGGTGATCCCGATACGAGCAAGACCGCTGCCAGCTGGTTCGGGGCGTGTATCTTTCTGATCGTGGCAGCAACGATCCTTCGTTCATTCTTCCTATAAATTTTGTTACTATGAATACATATCATATCAATAAAGGAATAGGGAAGACTGTGGAATTCAAAGGTTTGAAAGCCCAATACCTGTTCATTTTTGCAGGGGGATTATTGGGGATACTCGTATGCGTGATGGTCATGTACATGGCTGGAGTCAATACCTATCTCTGCCTTGCGATTGGCGGAGTAAGCAGTGCGATTCTCATCTGGCAGACCTTCTCACTGAATCGAAAATACGGCGAGCATGGCCTGATGAAATTAGGAGCCCGTAAAAAACATCCCAGATATATCATCAGCCGAAAATGCGTCTACCGCTATCTGAAAAGTAAACGTAAAAAGCCAACGTATGAGAAATTCTTCCAAAGCAGCAACCTTGGAAAGTAAATTTCCATTGCTGGCTATTGAAAATGATTTTATCATTTCAAAAGATGCTGATGTTACGGTTTGCTTTAAAGTCAGACTTCCTGAATTGTTCACCGTTGCTTCCGCTGAGTATGAAGCCATGCATTCCGCCTGGTTCAAGGCAATCAAGACTCTCCCTGACTTTACGGTGGTCCACAAGCAGGATTGGTTTATCAAAGAAAACTACAATCCAGATTTGTCAAGAGAAGACCAGAGTTTTTTGTCCAAATCTTTTGAAAGACATTTTAATGAGCGCCCGTTTTTAAATCATTACTGTTATCTGTTCATTACAAAAACCAGTAAGGAAAGAATGCGTATGCAGAGTAACTTTTCATCGCTCTGCAAAGGTAAGCTCATTCCAAAAGAGATTAAGGACAAAGAAATCATCAGTCGTTTTCTTGAAGCTGTTGATCAGCTGGAGCGGATTATGAATGACAGCGGATACATCCATCTTGAAAGGATGACTGAGGATGAAATATCCGGAACTTCTGAGCAGTCAGGATTACTGGAACAGTATCTCACCTTATCCCGTGAAACCCATCCGTCATTGCAAGACATCAAATTAGGGTCAGAAGAAATGCGAATCGGCAACAACCGCATTAACATGCACACCTTATCCGATACCGAAGATCTGCCAGGCACCGTTTCATCGCACAGCCGGTATGAAAAACTGAGTACCGACCGAAGCGACTGTCTGCTGTCCTTTGCCTCGCCGGAAGGACTTCTGCTCAGCTGCAATCACATTTACAATCAGTATCTGTTCCTTGATAACAGTGATGAGAACCTTCGCCAGTTTGAAAAGTCCGCCAGGAATATGCACTCGTTGGCAAGATACAGCAGAGCTAACCAGATCAATAAAGAATGGATTGAAAAGTATCTGAATGAAGCCCATTCTTTTGGACTTCAATCCATCCGTGCCCATTTCAATGTAATGGTATGGTCTGATAATCCGGCAGAGCTAAAGCAGCTGAAAAATGACACAGGAAGTGCATTGGCACTGATGGAATGCAAGCCACGCCACAATACAACGGACACAGCGACATTATATTGGGCAGGAATCCCGGGAAATGCTGGTGATTTCCCAAGTGAAGAAAGCTTCTATACCTTCATCGAACCGGCCCTGTGTTTTTTTACGGAGGAAACCAATTACCAGAATTCGCCCTCACCCTTCGGAATCAAGATGGCCGACCGGCTGACCGGAAAACCCATCCATCTGGATATCTCCGATCTTCCGATGAAACAGGGAATCATTACCAACCGCAACAAGTTTATTTTGGGACCTTCAGGTAGTGGAAAATCATTTTTCACGAACCACATGGTGAGACAATATTATGAGCAGGGTGCTCACGTACTTCTGGTCGATACCGGAAATTCCTACCAGGGATTATGCGAGCTGATCAAAGGAAAGACAAAAGGAGAAGACGGCGTGTACTTTACCTATACCGAGGACAATCCCATTGCTTTCAATCCATTCTATACCGACGACGGCGTCTTTGACATTGAAAAAAGAGAGAGTATCAAGACTTTGATCCTGACTTTATGGAAAAGGGATGATGAACCACCAACCCGTTCGGAAGAGGTAGCCTTGTCCAATGCAGTCAGCGGATATATTGAAAAGATTAAGTCTAATAAACACCATCCTTCATTCAATGGATTCTATGAGTACGTGGAAGATGACTACCAGAAAGTTCTGGAACAAAAGAAGGTCAGGGAAAAGGACTTCGATCTTGCCAACTTTCTCAATGTGCTGGAACCCTATTACAGAGGAGGTGAATATGACTATCTGCTCAATTCAGAAAAACAGCTTGACCTTTTGTCCAAACGTTTCATTGTGTTTGAGATTGATGCCATTAAAGACCATAAGATCCTTTTCCCAATCGTGACCATCATCATTATGGAGGTCTTTATTAACAAAATGCGAAGACTGAAAGGGATCAGAAAACTGATCCTTATTGAAGAAGCCTGGAAAGCGATTGCCAAAGAAGGGATGGCAGAGTACATCAAATACCTGTTCAAAACGGTCAGGAAGTTCTTCGGAGAGGCCATCGTGGTGACCCAGGAAGTGGATGACATCATCCAGTCACCCATTGTCAAAGAAAGCATTACCAATAATTCAGATTGTAAGATCCTTCTGGATCAACGCAAGTATATGAACAAGTTCGATGATATCCAGGCAATGCTGGGACTGACTGACAAAGAAAAATCTCAGGTACTCTCTATCAATATGAACAACGATCCGAAAAGGCTTTACAAGGAAGTCTGGATCGGACTGGGCGGAACCCATTCTGCGGTGTATGCTACGGAAGTTTCTACTGAAGAATACCTGGCTTATACCACTGAAGAAACGGAAAAGATGGAGGTGATGAACCTGGCCTCTGAACTGGACGGCAATGTAGAACAGGCCATCAAGAGGATCTCCCTCAAGAGGATCAAATCCAACAAAGA
>NZ_JBWGXE010000013.1:0-23227 GCF_056333165.1 Chryseobacterium endophyticum | reverse complement strand
TCCTGACCCCCATAAAATTAAGCGTGTCGCTAAATGCCAGGGCTGACGGATAATTCGGATGGGAATTGAACTGAAAAAGAAACTCCTGTTTGTCGAGTTTGAGATGATTAATTAGTTTTTCCAATAGCATATTAATATTTTTCCTCTAAAATAAGGAGATGTTTCAAAATAACAAATATATTTTCAATTTTATGTGATATATCTATTTTGTTAAATTACATGGTATCATTTATTTTCAATAAAATCTTGTAAATCTTTTTCTGAAGATAATCCTACACTTGATTTAATGATTTTAAAATTATTATCAATAAGCACTGTATAAGGAATGGCACCATTTAATCTGAAATGCATTTGAATTTTTTCATAGTTTGGATCTTTTCCTGTAATCGTCAGTTGTTTCCAATCCATCCTTTCTTCGTTTAAAGCTTTTTGCCACGCATTTTTATTTTCATCAATTGAAATGGAAATAAATTCTATTGATTCTTTTTTTGCTTTGTATATTTTTTTCAGAAGAGGAATTTCCTGCCTGCATGGGCTACACCAACTTGCCCAGAAGACAACAAGATGCTTCTTATATTTTGAATCTAAAACTGCAGATTTACCTCCATCCGCATTTTCCAAAAATGGAAGCGATGAGTTTTTTTCTGTATATCTTTTCTTATTGTAAGCAGAAAGTTTTTTGTAAGATTCGCTTTCTGTGATTTCACCTTTGAAAAGCTCTAAAAATTGATCGATCTGTTGCGGAGAGAAGCTGTTTTTATTGTCGCTAATCTTATATAGTAGATGATATGAAAAAGGGTATTTTACTAATTTTTCTTTAACTATTTGAAACGTTTTAGAATTAATATTTTCGAATAAGTCCTCATCAATATGATAAAGTGCCTCCGTTTGCTGTCCTGCAATAACAGGAGATTTTAGATCGACTAATCTGGTTTTCTCAGAAAATCCCTTTGGAGTGTTATCAAAAATTTCTCCATTGATAATTATAGCAGGATCCGAGAGAAAACGTGATTGATTTAAAGGGGCTCCTTTATATTGAGCTTGAGTAGGAAAACCTATATATCTGAATATCCCTTTGGCATCTACATGGTTTATACCTAAATACACCGGCTCACCTCCTTTTTTCCAAATGTAAGTGAATTTAAATATTCCATTTTTAGTATTTACACTGTCAATATTATTTGTGCCGTTATCTTCATATAAGTATAACATTCCATCTGGTAAATTAGGAATATTACCTGTTATTATGGTTTGTTTTTTTTCTTGACAACAAGATATATTGCAAAGAAGTCCAAGAATGATAATAAAGTATAATTTCATTGTAATATTTTAAAGAGAAAGAGAGATTTCTCTTATCTAAAAATCTCTCTCTTTGTTTTTTTAGCATCGAGACACTCCTTAAAGCGCTCTATCAATATTGATTTTTCAAAGCTATAAAAAATATCTCCCAATGAGTAGATTAAAATTGCGTTTTTTTAAATTTTCATCAATATTTGCGTTAAGCTTAAAAAATAACCATATTGGAATAATTCAAGAAAAACTGAAAATATTAGAAAGCTTAAAGGCATGTCTCAGAGAAATATATAATCCACCTATTGATGAGTAATAACCAGTATTTCAAAAGAGAAGTAAAGAGGTAAAGAAGTACTCCCAATGATTTTCATTTTTGAATTGTCCTAAATTTGTGAAAAAAAACTTGAAAATATTTTTTTATTTATAAAATATATTGTACTTTTACAACGCCTTGAATGAGGGAACAAGTCAAGGTAATAAATTTTTTTTCATCATTTGTGTTTTTAGAATCGTATCGCCTGATACGATTCTTTTGTTTTTATCCATTTTCGTAATTCAGCAGAAGATCAATGAAATAAGAGTAGGTAATGGCCCCATCCTGCTGGTTGCTCTTAAGAAAAAGATTATTCGTAAATCCGAAAAAATCATCGAGTAATCCCTGGTGTTTTAGGATAAAAGCTTTCTCGTAAGCTCTGTCTTTCTTCATTTCAGGAGAATAGTTTTTCAGGACAGCCTTTACAAAATCAGGATCTTTGTCAACAATATAATTCAGTAAACTTTTTAGCGTAAAATATTGCGTGCTGTAGCGCAGTTCCGTGTTTTCAGAATTTATCCCGATCAGGTATCCTATAAAATTCGCTTCCTGTTCTCTCGCAAAACCGAGCTGATGGGCACTTTCGTGAGCCGATGTAAAAGGAATGAGCGTATTGGGGAGTTGTGAATTGAATTGAGCTTCAGCAGTAAAAGGATTATAATATCCCAAGATTCCGGTAAAGTTCATCACCTTTTTAAACAGGCTTGGTTTAAAAGAATTTATTTCCGGAACATACTTACCTGAAATTTTTTTTGGAAGCTTAGCCTGTCGGGTAAGAATTTCTTTTTGGACGGCGGTTAAATCGGTAATGATAAAAATACCGTTCTTATCTGCTTTCGCGAGTTTTCGGGTTTCTTTACATTTTTCAAGGTATCGCAATGCTAAAACTTTAGCTTTATCCAATGTCGGCTCTTTTTGGGAAGGAAGCTTTTTAATGATAGGGATCTGAAAATACAGCATTCCCCAAAATATTTGATACAGGAAGTAAAAGATATTTACAAATACCAGGATTTTCAGCAAAGAACTTTTTCTCGTATTTTTCCTGAAACAGCGAATGATATGATATAACAGGAAAATACCCGTTAAAATATAAAACACATCTCCGAAAGAAAAAGGTAGCCACGAGAAAATGACCTGATGAACTTTCTTTTGGATTTCAAAAAAATACTCAAAAGCAGAAATCATCACTGCAGATCTGGAGAATGCATAAAACAAAAGAAATTGGGCAAGTAATAAACCTGCCCAAACCCTTTTCTTATATATTGTTTTTTTTGTATTAATGACCACTGCCTTTCGTGATTTTATCAAGATTAATACCCTGAGATTTTAGGATTCCGCTTACCCTTATGGCATAGAAAGCAAGATACGCAAAACAGATCACGCCCACAATATAGCTGAAGTGGACGTTTGTAAGATCGGCCACATATCCCTGGATAAGACTTACGATACCTCCTCCCATAATCATCATGATTAACAGACCTGATCCTTCATTGGTATGTTTGCCAAGACCATTGATCGCCAGAGCAAAAATACATGGCCATAGAGTAGAGCAGAACAAACCTACGCTCGTAAATGCATAAACAGAAACCATACCTGTCGTAAACATACCGGTTAACAACGCTGCAATGCCGGCCACGGAGAAGATCAGAAGCATTCTCGCAGGGTTACCTTTACTCATGATATCGCAGATGATCATCGCAATGATGATTAATCCGTACACATAAAAATGCGAGAGATCATGTTTTGCAATGGCATTTACCAATAAGAATACCCCGAAAGCAAGATAAGGCGCCAGGAATCTCAGGATCTTTTTGATTCCCGCACTTACGTCAAAAGCTTCTACGGCTCCGGTCCAACGGCCGATCATTAATGAAGCCCAGTATAAAGAGATGTAAGGAGCAACATCTTTCGTTTCAAAACCTAAACTTTTTTCCATGTAAGCAGGAAGATTACTCGCTGTAGAAACTTCCACACCCACATAAACGAATATCGCAATCATCCCCATAAAAAGCTGTGGATACTGAAAAGCTGATTTTCTGTGTTCTCCCGGAACAACATCATCCGTATTTTCAGTAACAGTCGGCGTAATAGCAGGCAGAGAAGAAAATTTCAACATGATAGCTACCAAAACGAATGCTACTCCCAGGATAAGATAAGGAACCTTTACGCTTTCCACACTTACGTCAGTCGTTGCCGCTGCGGCAGAACCGAAAATTGCGAAAGACACAATAAGCGGACCTATAGTTGTACCTAAATTATTTATTCCTCCCGCCATGGTAAGCCTCTGAGAACCGGTTTCAGCGGGCCCCACTTCAATAGCTAAAGGATTCGCAACAATCTGTTGCAGTGAAAACCCAAGCCCTACAATAAACAGACCTGAAATCATCAGTGGGAAAGAATGCAGATTGGCTGCAGGATAAAATAAAAGGGTTCCTGCTGCAGAAATAAGAAGTCCTACGATAAGGCCGTTTTTATAACCGATTTTATTTACCAAATCCTGTTTTATACCTTTGGAAACAGCCATATAAATTAAAGAACCCACCGTATATGCTACATAGAAGCATATCTGTACAAGCATACTTTCGGTCTGTGATAATTTAAAAGCTTTTTGGAAAACAGGGATCAAAATGTCATTACTTGCCGCCACAAATCCCCAGAAGAAAAACACAGTAACCAATGGAACGAATTGTCCCCAATTGGTTTGTTTAGAATAATTTGACATATTTGTTGAAAATTTCTGAAAACAAATATATATTATTTCTTTTAATTAAAGTCTTTGAGCAATGTTTTTTTTATAGTCTCAAAAGAAGCCGTTTTAAGCTCTTTCGGAGGTGCAGAAGGGTATAAAATTCCGTTAAAATACACTTTTGCTTTACCCGGATAACCTTTTGAATTGTCAAACGGAAAAATTTCCTTTAATCCGATAAAAGTGTAGATCACAATCGGCGAATTATGTTTTGAAGAAAGGGTAAAAGCACCATCTTTAAACTCATCCAAAATTACTGAAGTATCATCCGGAACCCCACCTTCCGGAAAGATGACGATACTGTTCCCTTCTTCCATTTTCTCGGCGCATCTGCGGTAAACATCTGCCCGGCTCCTGGCGCTTTTACGGTCTACCATCACACATATCCTTTTATAGATGGTACCAAAGATCGGAATCTTCACCAGCTCTTTTTTTCCCACAAAACATACAGGATGGTCTTTACACAAAATACACATCAGCATGATATCCATGATCGAGGTATGATTTGAAATAAAAACATACTGCTGATTCTTATCAAGCGTTTCACCGGAAAGCCGGGTAAGCTCATACCGGAGACCCATACCGTAAAAAATACAGTAGCTCCAGTATCTTACGAAACGGTACGCATATTTATAATGCTTTTTATTAAATGATAAAATATAAACAGGAAGTCCGAAAATCAGCGTAAACACAAAGGCCAGGATCAGAAGCCAGGCTCTCCAGAAATAGTTTAAAACCTTTGTCATTTCTATCCGTTAAAAATTACTTTCTTCTTAATCGAATAATTAAGAACGGAAACCAAAATAATCGCCGACACCTTACTGATGATTTCCGGGCTCAGGGTATACACCATAAGATCGATCGCGTCCTTAAACACATAGCTGTAGAAAATCTGGAAAAAGCCAAGACTCAGTAAAGTTGAAATAAAAGAAACCAGCATAAAATAGGCAAACTCTTTTCTTTTGGAATGTTTTCCTCTTTCAAAAACAAACCAGATGCTCAGGAAATAATTCGTGATGATCCCGCAGCTGGTGGAAAAAATATTACTCAAAGGATAATGAATGCCGTGGAAATCAAGCTCGCGAGGGAAAAACCGGGGAATAGCGGTACTGAACAGTTTAAAGCTCCCGATTTCAACGACAGCACTAAGCCCCCCTGCTATGATAAAGAATAAAACCTGTTTCTGCCGTAATAGTAAATCTCTCATGCGATTGATATAATGTGCAAATTTATAACTATATGTTAAACACTGAAAAAAGTTGTTAAAAATTTTTTTAGATTCAAAATAATTTCTAATTTTAATTTTCTAACCGACGTAAGCTTCACCTGATAATAAATTCATTTTCAACTGTTTGTGTTGATGTCTTTTCTATCTTGTATATGACTGAAAATCATACGATCAATAACCTTTACGCCCACATTTTAATAATATTTGTATGAAAAATCAAAACAAATACAGAAAATTCCAGCTTCAGCAGAAAAATATTGAGGCTCTTGAAAGAGAAAATTCACGCTTCAAACGCGTTTATTCAGAGTATGAAAATATGTCTGAGGAGCTTTGGAATCTTGAAAATTCAGACAATGAACCCGTTCCCGACGACTTTATCAATGCCATGATCCTTCAGACCTCTTATCTTGAAGACGAGATCGAAGACTGGCTCGTACAGTTCAACCATAATAAATCGGAGATACAACAATAAAGACATCTTTATGCATGACTACTAAGAAGAGAGCCCTACGAAAAATGGTTGCTCTCTTTTTGTTTTTGGAGTGATCGCTAAAAACCCATTGGAAAGCAAAAAGTATAAATAATTTAAATTAATTAAAAACCAATAATACAGCCGCAGAAACCCTCTGCGGTTTTTTTTAACATTATTTTGTAGTACAATTCAGTATCACTGTCAAAATAAAACTACAGTACAGAATGGCAAATTCTTTTAAATTTGGCCTTCATTATAAAATTTAATAACTACAAATTATGTCAAAAAATGAAACCGGGCATGCAAAAAACATTGCAAACGCCAAACTATTATGTTCTCACATTGCTGATTTAGCAGCAAAATACAATCCTTCCAATCCGAAATTATTACTGGACAATCTTCAGAGCATGTACACTGCTGCTTTCGAAAGCCAGGAGCAGGTGAACGATTCCTTAGCACCCTATTCTCTGGCCGTGGACCATCGCGAGAAAATCTTTGCCCCGGTAAGCAAGAAAATCACGAAGCTCCGTAGAATGTATAAAGCAACGGAAGGTGTCACCCAGGCCCAGCTCGAAGACTTTATGACCATTGCCCGAAAACTCAAAGGCTTAAGAAAAGTAAAACCCTTAGCGACAACAGATGCAAAAGAAGCGCAGCAGCAAAACTCCGTTTCGCAGATGAGCTACGATCTCAGGGCCAACAACTACGGTCAGCTCATCTCACTGCTTGAGAATACCACCAGCTACAGTCCCAACGAAGAAGAATATCAGATTACCGTATTGCAGGAAGAAAAAAATGAAATGCTCAAGGCAACACAGGCCGTTACAGACGCCTTCATCCCCTTAAATTCAGCAAGAAGCATAAGAAACGAGACGGTTTACAACGCAGAAGATAACCTGGTAGATACCTTCAACAAAGCAAAAGATTATCTCTTCACGATTCTTGACAGCCATTCACCGGAATACAAAGCCATCTCCAAAATAAAATTCAAAAAGCGTTAAAACAGTCAGAGGCTGTCCAAAAAGTTTGGGCAGCCTTTTTTTTCGCCTGAAAATTCAACAGGTGATTTTTCATGCTCCAGAGGAGCAATATCTGTGTAGTAAAAAAAACAATAGAAAATCGCAGGCACGCCAGAGGTGTGCTATGATAAGATAGAACTCCGACGGAGTTCTGGTATAATATGCTGATATCAATCTACACAGATATTGCTCCGAAGGAGCAAATCCTACGCTCTGCTATAAAATCATTATTTAAATCAGATAAAGTCGTGGCAATTACAAAGAACGACTACCCGGACTTTTAGGCAGCTTCTTTATTTAAATAGATGTAGAACTTACAAGTCTTTATATTTCTTAATGCAAATTAAATAATTTAATGATTGAAATAAAAATTTGTCCAAAGTATTTAAGCCTCCGTCCAAAGTAGATAAGGCTTCGTCCGGAACAGATACGACCCTGTCCAAACTATTTAAGGCTTCGTCCAAAGCAGATAAGGCTTTGTCCAAAGTATTTAAGGCTCCGTCCAAAGTAGACAAGGCTTCGTCCGGAACAGATAAGACCTTGTCCAAAGTAGATAAGGCTTTGGCTCAAGTGCATAAAGCATGATACGGAATGCTTATGACACCGTCCAAAACAGATAAGCCTTCCGCCAAACTAAAACACGCATCTTCTCAACTATTTCCTGCATTATATAAAATAAATAAGAAATCCGAAGACCAAAAACAACATATATGTCATGTCAATTATCCCACATCTTAAAAGATAAATTCATAATTTAGCACTCTTAAACTAAAATGGAAAATATGGTGGCTATTGTTGATAGTGGTTCTACAAAATCAGATTGGGTGATTCTGGACGATTTTAAACAAATCTTCCTGAAAACAGAAACCCTTGGCTTCAACCCGAACTTTATCAGCAGAGAACTTATCGTTCCCGAAATTGAAAAAAATACAAGCCTTACCTCCGTTAAAAATTCCATCCGGAAAATATACTTTTATGGCTCGGGATGCGGCGTACAGCAGAACTGCGATACCCTTATCGAAGAACTGGGCAAAGTATTTACCGGTGCAGAAATCGTTGTGAAGGAAGACCTCACCGCAGCAGCCTATGCCGCCTATAGAGGAAAGCCGGCCATCGTTTGTATTCTGGGTACCGGTTCGAATTCATGCTACTTTGATGGCGAAAACATAAAAATCCAATTGCCGTCACTCGGTTTCCTGGTGGGAGACGAAGGAAGCGGAAGCGCCATCGGAAAACAGCTTGTCAGAAGATTCTTCATGCAGAAGCTTCCCGCAGATCTTTCATCCGAATTTGAACAAACGTATAACCTCACCGTGGATGAAGTGCTGAAAAACATGTACCATACCACCCGCCCCAATGCCTTTCTTGCAGATTTTAATAAATTTGTGGTAGAAAGAAAAGAACATCCGTACCTTAAAAAAATGGTACACGAAGAAATGCTCAATTTCTTCGACTATCAGGTGATTCCCTACAAAGAATCCGCGGATGCCGAGATCAATTTTATCGGATCCATCGCCTATTATTATGAAGACATCCTGCGTGCAGCTGCCGCAGAACTCAATTTAAATGTGGGGCAGATCGTTCAGAAGCCTATCGAAAGCTTAGTCAGTTACCACATTCAATATATATTATAATCAAAAAACAAAATTCTATATGTCAAGTAAAAACCACCGCGACGAAAAGAACTTTAATCAGGCCGCGTTAGATTATCATAAAGCCGAACCTAAAGGGAAAATCGAAGTGATCCCTTCAAAGCCGCACTCTTCCCAGAGAGACCTCTCATTGGCCTATTCGCCGGGAGTTGCCGTTCCCTGTATGGAGATTCACGATAAGCCGGAAACCGTTTACGATTATACCGGAAAAGGAAACCTTGTAGCGGTGATCTCCAACGGTACAGCGGTTCTCGGATTGGGAGATATCGGTGCCGAGGCTTCAAAGCCCGTAATGGAAGGAAAAGGTCTTTTGTTCAAAATTTTTGCAGACATCAATGTATTTGATATCGAGATCAACGAAAAAGATCCTGACAAATTCATCGATATCGTAAAAGGAATAGCCCCGACTTTCGGAGGGATCAATCTTGAAGATATCAAGGCTCCGGAAGCATTTTATATCGAACAGAAATTAAAGGAAGAACTTGATATCCCTTTAATGCACGATGATCAGCACGGAACGGCGATTATTTCCGCAGCAGCCCTCATCAACTCTTTAAAAATCGCCGATAAAAATATCGAAGAAGTAAAAATGGTGGTCAACGGAGCAGGAGCCGCGGCCATTGCCTGTACCAACCTCTATATTTCTTTAGGATTAAAAAGAGAAAACGTACTCATGTGCGACAGCAAAGGCGTCATCAACCAGAGAAGAGAAAACCTGACCTCTGAAAAACTGGATTTTATCGCTCAAACCGATATCGATACCCTGGAAGATGCCGTAAAAGGATCAGATGTTTTTGTAGGATTGTCTAAAGGAAATGTAATGACTCCTGCAATGCTTTCAAGCATGAACGAAAACCCGATCGTATTCGCATTGGCCAACCCGGATCCGGAAATTGCCTATGATCTGGCTATTGAAACCCGTAAAGATGTGATCATGGCGACAGGAAGAAGCGATTATCCCAACCAGGTAAACAACGTACTTGGTTTCCCTTATATTTTCCGTGGAGCACTGGATGTACAGGCCAAAACAATCAATGAAGAAATGAAGCTGGCTGCTGTTCATGCCATTGCAGACCTTGCCAAAGAACCCGTTCCTGAAGCCGTTATTTTAGCCTATAATCTTCAGAATCTTCAGTTCGGAAGAGAATATTTCATTCCGAAACCATTTGACAACCGTTTGATTACGAAAGTATCAAGCGCCGTAGCAAGAGCTGCCGTAGAAAGCGGAGTAGCGAGGAAAAACATCACCGACTTCGAAGAATACGAAAACAGCCTTCTCGACAGAATGGGAAGAGATGAAAAGCTGGTAAGGATGATGCAGAACCGCGCAAAAGCAAACCCTAAGAGAATTACTTTAGGAAATGCCGAAGAATACAACGTTCTGAAAGCCGCACAGATTCTTTACGAAGAAGGAATTGCCTATCCGAGCCTTTTGGGAAGCAAAAAATACATTAAAGAACAAATGGAACGCTTCGGGATCAGCCTTGATGTTCCGATCATCGATCCTAGTGACGACGACCAGAAGGAAAACCGTAAAAAATACAGGGAAACCCTTTGGAGACTTCGCCAGAGAAAAGGCATGAATGAATACAAAGCCAAAAGATTCGTTCGCCAGAGAGATTATTTCGGTCCTTTAATGCTGAAACATGGGGATACCGACGGACTGATTGTCGGATTCTCTAAAAATTATGTCTCTACACTAAGACCGGTTTTAGAAGTGATCGAAAAAGATAAAGGCGTTGATAAAGTAGCGGCCATGATGATGATTTTATCTGAGAAGAAACCTATTTTCTTTGCAGATACTTCCATCAACCAGAATCCTACCGCCGAAGATCTTGTGAATATTGCTAAAATGGCAGAACTTACGGTAAAATCTTTTGCCATAGAGCCAAGAATCGCCATGCTGGGATTTGAAAACTTTGCCGCCATTTCCGAAACATCTAAAAAAGTGGCCAAAGCAGTAAGCATTCTCCACGAGAAATACCCTAAAATGATTGTTGACGGAGAAATACAGCCCGATTTTGCCATGGATTCCGATCACCTGAGTGATTATCCGTTCTCAAAATTAGGAAATACTCCTGCCAATACTTTCATCTTCCCGAATCTTGAAAGTGCCAACCTTTCTTACAAAATACTCAGAGGGATGAAGCTTGCGCAGGTGATAGGTCCCGTTTTGATGGGATTAAAGCAGCCTGTTCATGTGCTCCAGATGCGTTCAAGCGTTGATGAGATCGTAAATCTCGCCACCATAGCCGTCCTGGATGCTCAGAGAAGAGAGGTTAAAGACAAAAAATAATCTTTTCACTAGAGAATTTTTAAGTTAAAAATATGTACAACAAAGACTTCATTTATGGAGTCTTTGTTTTTTTATATATAGTCTGAAAATATTATCCTGATAACTTTTGGAATTTATCTTGATAATTTCCCGGATTTATCCTGATGATTTTCTCAATTCATCCTGATGAATTTAAAATCCGTATCGGATGGTGTTTTTCAAGTCTCTTATTTTTGTGGCATATCTTTAAAATTCAAATTAAAAATTAAGTTAAAAATCATTCGTCCATGAAATGAAAACATTAATTAGTTTAATTTGCTATATTTGGGAGTTTTAAAAATTAATAATGATATTTTCACTACAAGGCATTGTTCAGGAACTTACGCCTACTTACGCCGTGATCAACGTTCAGGGCGTTGGTTACTATGTAGGGATCAGCTTAATGACCTCACAGACCCTTACCGTCAATCAGGAAACCATTCTTTTTATTCAGCAGATCATCAGGGAAGATGCACATTTGCTGTTCGGCTTCAAAACCAGATCGGAAAAAGAGATGTTCAATCTGTTAATAAGCGTTAATGGAGTAGGAGCGGTATCCGCCCTTATTTTACTCTCCACTTTATCCCTTGATGAGATCGCTTCTGCCATCCTTTCGGGGAACAGTGCATTGATCCAGAAAGCGAAAGGAATAGGCGCCAAAACGGCCGAAAGGATTATCGTAGACCTTAAAGATAAAGTACAGAAATTCAGCAATCCGGAGGAGAATATTTCTACCATCGCGAATAATAAAGTCAAGGAAGAATCGTTATCTGCTTTGGAAGTTTTGGGTATTCCTAAAAGGATGAGCGAGAAGCTTGCAGACAGAATCCTAAAGCAAAATCCGGAGATTTCAATCGAAGAATTGGTAAAACAAATTTTAAAAAACATTTAACATTTGGTGGCAAATTTTAAGTATTTCAACCTATTCCTGCTCCTGTCTTTCCTGTGCATGTCTGTCATGACTTCTGCACAGCAAAGGCCGGCGGTTCGGGACACAGCAATCATAAAAAAAGACTATCAGCTGGCAGATCCTACGCAGTATGAAGCCTACTATGATATAAAAACGGGGATGTACTATGTATATCCGAAGATAGGGAATACCATTGTGGGACCTCCCACAGCCATGTCTCCCGAAGACTACAAGGAGTTTATGATGGCTGAGCAGACCCGGGCTTATTACAAAGAAAAGTCTGACCGGTACAGCCTGATGTTCAGAAAAGACAAAAGCGACGCCGCCAGAAAAGGATTAATTCCTTCTCTTACGATCAATAACCGTCTTTTTGAAACCATTTTCGGAAGCAATAAAATTGAGATCATTCCTTCGGGATATGTCTCTTTTGACTTTGCAGGGTTATACCAGAAAATCGATAATCCTCTGATCTTACCACAGAACAGGACCAGTTTTACCTTTGACATCGATCAGAGGATCCAGCTGGGCTTATTGGGGAAAGTAGGGGAGAACCTTCAGTTGAAGGCCAATTATGATACCCAAAGCGGTTTTGCCTTTGAAAACAGGATGAATCTCGTTTGGCAGGCCAAAGGAAGCTGGAAAGATCTCCAGCAGAAAGGGCTTCAGGACGTAGACAAACCCAGTGCAGGCGGCGAAGACAAGATCATCAAGAGAGTGGAATTCGGTAATGTGAATATGCCCCTTTCTACAAGTCTTATCCGTGGTTCGCAGTCTTTATTTGGGGTCAAAACAGAATTCCAGTTGGGAAAAACCTATGGAACGGTTGTATTGTCCCAGCAACAGGGCGAGGCCAGGAATATTACCGTTCAGGGAGGAGGGGTCATGAATACCTTTAAACTGAATGCCATTGATTATGAAGACAACCAGCACTACTTTATCGGGCATTATTTCCTGAATAACTATGATAATGCGCTCTTAAATTATCCTCAGATCAATTCCAAGATCAGCATCACCAGAATGGAAGTTTGGGTGCTCGATCAGGGGAACAGCAACCTGCAGTACCAGAAAAGTATTGTTGGGGTTAGGGATTTAGGGGATGCGCCGGGCGTTCTTCCGAATAATGACCAGCCGGGCTTTAATCTGTATTCCGCCGTAAATGCATTACCTGGATTAAGGGATGCAAGTACAACTTACAATGCTATTAAGGGAGCCAATCTCCCCGTTGCTTCCGGTGGAACAGCAGCGTACCAGGACGGCGAAGAATTTATCTTTAATAAAAAAGCGAGAAGATTAAATACCAATGAATATGTATTGCAGCCGCAGTTAGGATACATTTCATTAAATCAGAAATTAAATGATAATCAGCTTCTGGCAGTTTCATTCTCCTATACGGTGAACGGAAGCAACCAGGTGTACAAAGTAGGGGAATTCTCCGAAGAAAGTACAGTGCTGATGGCTAAGCTTTTAAAGCCGAATACTACGGTCAAAACGAGCTCTCCTATGTGGAATCTGATGATGAAGAACATCTATTCCCTTGATGCCGGACAGGTTATTCAGGACGGATTTATCCTTAACGTTTTGTATAGGGATCCGCAGTCCGGAGGTAAATTAAATTATCTTCCGGTTGCCAATAATCCGCAGGTAAATAATGTTCCTCTCATCAAATTACTGAACTGGGACCGACTCAATGCCAACGGCGATTTACAGACCAATGGAAATACGACCGGTGACGGTATTTTCGACTTTGTCAACGGTATTACCATAAGGCCGGAAACGGGAAGGGTAATCTTTACCAAGGCCCAGCCATTCGGTAGCTATATCCAGTCGGTAATCGGAAGTAATGATCCGCAATATGTATTTACAGATTTATATGCCCAGCAGAAGCAGGTGGCCACTTCGAGCAACCTGGCGCAGCGGTATACCATCGAAGGCCGGTATAAAGGAACACAAGGGCAGGGGATTTCCCTTGGTGCCGTAAACGTTCCTCAGGGTTCTGTAAAAGTTTCGGCAAACGGCGTTCAGCTGACCGAAGGGATCGACTATACTGTAGATTACATGTTGGGTACAGTGACGATCATCAACGAACAGGTGAAACAGTCCGGCCAGGCTATCAATATTTCATTAGAAAATCAGCTTACCTTTAATACGCAAAGAAAGCGTTTCTTAGGATTGAATTTAGAAAGAAAATTTAATGAAAACTTTATTCTTGGAGCAACGGTTGTTAATTATTCCGAGTCACCACTGACCCAAAAGGTAAATTACGGACAGGAAGCCGTAAACAATACCATGGCCGGGATCAATTTGATGTATAACAATCAGTTGCCGTTCCTTACAAGATTAACAGATAAAATACCTTTGGTAAATACCGAAGCTCCTTCTAATTTAAACTTTAAAATGGAAGCTGCCTATTTGCTTCCGGGTCTGAATAAAGGCATCAATGACCAGTCATACATTGATGATTTTGAGCAGACCACTTCCAAGATTACCTTAAAAGAACCTACTGCATGGAGCCTCGCTTCAAAACCCGAGAAGAACCAGGGAGATGCTATTTTTGCAGGTGCCGGGAGGAACAATGACATCAGAGAAGGTTACGGAAGAGGTTTGTTATCATGGTATAATATCGACCCAAGATTCTGGGGAGTCGGTGGAAGGGCGCCAAGCGGAATTACCCCCCAGTCGGTTTCCAACCATGCTTCCAGAAGGGTTCAGTTTTCTGAAATTTTTAATAACAGGGATTTCGTTGCCGGTGAGCAGACGTACACCAATACTTTCGATATTTCTTATTACCCGGCAGAAAAAGGACCATACAATGCAAACCCTGCTGCAGAAAGCACGGCTGTAAGATGGGCAGGTATTATGAGACCGATCTCGGTTTCAAACTTTGTAAGTTCCAATATCGAATATGTGGAATTCTGGATGATGGACCCTTATGCAGATGGAAATAATCTCGGTGCCAATCCGAAACTTTTATTACAGCTGGGGAACGTTTCCGAAGATATCCTTAAAGACGGTCAAATGCAGTATGAAAACGGACTGCCTACGCCTTCCGCTCCATCGGTTACCACAAACTCAAACTGGGGAATCCAGCCGAAGCAGCCACCAATCCTGTATGCATTCTCAAGCGAAGGTGCAGACAGAACAGCTCAGGATTTAGGGTATGACGGCTTAAGCTCAGATCAGGAAGCGGCTCTCTTTGGAAATACATTTGTTAACCCGGTTACCAATATCTCCGACCCGGCGGTGGATGATTTTGTATTCTACATGTCTGATAAATTTACAGGAAATCAGGCAGCGTCTTTAGTACAGAGGTATAAATATTTCAGAGGACCGGAAGGAAATTCACAAAGCAACTCTCTGGAGGTGTCTACGCAGACTCCGGATTCGGAAGATATTAATAAAGATTATAACCTGGATCAAAGTGAAAGCTATAATCAGTACGAAGTAAAACTTGATCAGGGAAGTTTAACGCTAGGACAGAATAATATTGTTGATGTTAAAACTGTTCAGGCACAATTCCAGAACGGGCAGACTTCGCAGGTAAAATGGTATTTATTCCGAGTGCCTGTTTCACAATATGTGAACACTGCAGGAGATCATGATCCTTCAATTTTAAATAATGTAAGATTTGCAAGATTATTATTAACAGGCTTTGATCAGACTTCTACTCTAAGATTCGGAACGATGGATCTTGTGAGATCAGACTGGAGAAAATATCCTAAAAATGTAGCGGTGTTCGGAACCAATAGTGTCGCAGATCCGGCTACCAGTGAAGGTTCAACGGATGACGTTACCATTGGTAATCTTGAAGTGGGAAGTGTAAACATTGAAGAAAATGCTTTAAACCAGCCACCTTATGTATTGCCTCCGGGAATTGACAGACAAATTCTGAGTGGAAATGCCGGTGCACAGAGACAAAATGAAGCTTCTTTATATTTAAAAGTTAAAGACTTGCCTATTACAGAAGCGAAAGGAGTATTTAAAAATACCACCCTCGATATGAGAAGATATAAAAAGCTGAAGCTTTTTGTTCATGCTCAGGATCCTACCAACCGTGTTCAGGGACTTGATAAAAATACAAAGTTCTTCATCCGTTTTGGAAGTGATGCGACAGACAATTATTATGAATACGAGTCTGCCTTGAAAATAACTCCAACCACAGCAACTGCACCTATGGAAATCTGGCCGATGGAAAATGATGTGGATCTGAATATCCAGGATTTTGTAGATGCTAAACTACGAAGAGATAAAAATAATCCAGGAGATATCACTAAAAGAATTATGGATCCTTTATTTGATGAAGGAGGAACTTATAAGAAATTATACATCAAAGGACGTCCGAGCTTAGGAAATGTTACAACCATAATGATTGGTATTAGAAATGGCTATCAGAGAGGAGAATTGGGTGGCGTTTCTTTAGACAGGATATTATGGGTAAACGAAATCCGTCTTTCCGAAATTGAAAATGATGGAGGCTACGCGGGGAACGCAAGTTTAAATTTCAATCTTGGAGATTTCGCTACGGTGAACACCAGTGCGTCATATACCTCCGTAGGTTTTGGAAATATTGATTCTAAACCTGCTGAAAGAAATCAATCGACACAATCAGCTTTCAGTATTAATACGGCCGTGAATGTTGATAAATTACTGCCTGAAAAAAGCGGTGTCAAAATTCCGGTAAACTATTCGTATTCTCAGACCATCGAAGATCCGAAGTACAATCCTCTGGATACCGATGTTGAATTTAAAAAAGCAGCCAACAGGGAAGAGCTTAAAAAAGTGGCCAGAACATATACCCAACAGAGAAGCATCGGTGTCGTAAACATGCACAAGGAAAGAATGAACCAGAACAGAAGACCTAAATTCTATGATGTGGAAAACATTTCTGTGACTGCCGTTTACAATGACGATTTCTACAGGGATATTTATACCAAGAGAAACTACAGACAATATCTGAGAGGATATGTAGATTACAATTATACCTTTAAGCCTTGGGTAATCCGTCCGTTCAATAAAATGATCAGTGATACGGCAAAATCAACAAAATACCTGAAGTGGGTAAAAGAATTCAACTTTAATCCGATACCGACAAGATTCTCTTTCAGAACGGAAGTCGACAGGAATTACAACGAACTTGAATTCCGTAATATCGATGCGATTTTAAATGGAAACTATAATGATGACTTCGGGGCCATCAAAAACAGAAATTTCTATTTCGGATGGCAATATGGATTAGGATTTAATTTCACAAAATCTTTAAAGCTTGAAATCAATTCTGCAACCAGAACTTTGAATGATAATGTAGATGTGAATACCATGGATAACACTTCGATTTTCGGAAATGTGTTCAGATCCGGAAGACCGGTATTGTACAATCACAGGGTTCAGTTGAATTATAAACTGCCGTTCCAGTATCTTCCTTATCTGGATTTCATCGATGCCGAATTACAGTATGGGTTTACTTATAACTGGAATGCAAGATCTACGGTTCTTTTGGCAAGTCCTGACGGAAGTTTAGGGTCAATCGGTCAGAATACCAATGTGATTCAGGCTACCGGTACGGCAGATTTTACGAAGTTCTTCGGCCAGTTTAAATATTTCAAGAATATTTCAGCCAAACTTCAGAAGCGCAAGCAGGAAATCGATTCGTTGAATAATGCGTATACCCAGCAGTGGGAAAAAAATAAATATGCCTATAAAAAGTATAAATTTAAAAACAGGCTGACTCCTCTTCAGAGCATGGCATATCTGTTGACATCCATGAAACAATTAGATGTCAACTATTCTGAGAGTAACGGAACGGTACTTCCGGGATTGCTTTCAGCGCCAAACTGGTACGGGTACGGACAGACATTGGGTGGTCCTACCATTGGATTCCTTTTCGGCTCACAGGCAGATATCAGAAGAACAGTGATGGAGAATGGCTGGGTAAGCGACTCTCAGTTCATGACGGATCCTTATGTCCGGATGTCAACAAGGGAATTGCGGGCAAACCTGCAGATCATGCCGATGAATGACCTCAGAATTGATATCAGCGCTCTTCACAATTACAATAGGAATTTTACACATACAGGATTCAATTATATAAATCCCGATTCGGGAACGGCTGATCCCGGTTATACATTTGCGAATGATATGGTCACTTATTCCAATTCTGTAATTTTGCTGAAAACAGCGTTTAAGGATGGTACGGCAATTTATCAGGCCATCAGGGAAAATGCAAGGATATTATCTCAGCAGATGCCGGGAGCTTTGGAGCCGAACGGATTCAAAGACGGCTACGGAATTTCCAATGCCTACATTCTTATCCCGGCTTTCAGGGCTGCGGTAGAAGGTAAAACTCCAAAAATGATGGGCAATCCTAAGAAGGCGGGGCTTCCGATTCCGAACTGGAAGATTACGTATTCAGGATTGAGAAACGTTCCGATCATTAATGGTCAGTTCTCTAAATTCGATATCCTGCACGCGTATCAGGCAACCTATACCGCAACGGGTGTTCAGTCGAGTATTGATTATTTTAATTCACTGAATAATTATAATGCGACACAGAGAGATATTAACGATGATTACATCAATCCGTTTACATTTGCCCAGGTGGGTTACGTAGAAAATTTCTCACCACTGATCGGAGTAGACATGACGATGAGAAATAATATGCAGTTCGGTATCCAGTACAATAGATTAAGAACATTGCTATTGGGATTGGTAAACCATACGCTCACAGAAGATTCAAACAGTGAATATGTCGTGCGGGTAGGATACATCATCAGGAACTTCAGATTGGGAATGACCAATGTACGGGGAAGAGGAAAGGCTAAAGGAAGCGATCTTAATATCAGGGGCGATTTTTCCCTGAGAGACAGCCGAACCAGCATCACCAACATTTTGCTGGATGATTCACAGGTTACCGGAGGACAAAGGCTCATGAATATTAAAATATCGGCAGACTACAATGTATCTGAAAATCTGAACCTGAGAGTCTTTTACGAGCAGATGACTTCGAAATACAAAATCTCAACGGCGTTCCCGCTGTCAACGATTCGGGCAGGAATTTCCGCAACGTTTACCTTCGGGGATTCAGGAGGTTTTTAATAAAAACGAAAATAAATGATAATGTCCTTCAATTTGGAGGACATTTTTTAGATCCGATATTTGAAGCTTGTAGAATTTTGAATACATTTGTACCAAATAAAAAATTAAAAATGAACACACCATCAGAATTAAAGTACACTAAAGATCACGAATGGATTAAGATCGAAGGTAACGTAGCTACAATCGGTATTACAGACTTCGCTCAGGGAGAGCTTGGCGATATCGTTTATGTAGATGTAGATACCGTAGATGATGAATTGGAAGGAGGAGCCGTTTTCGGAAGTGTAGAAGCTGTAAAAACAGTTTCAGACTTGTTCTTGCCTATTTCCGGGAAAGTGATTGAATTTAATTCCGACCTTGAAGATCAACCTGAACTATTGAACTCTGACCCTTACGGAAACGGATGGATCATCAAATTAGAAGTTGCTGAAGGTGCCGATCATTCAGAATTGCTTTCTGCTGAAGAATATCAGTCGATCATTGGATAAAATTTCAAAAATATTTAGTAAGATACTGCCCATTTATTGGGCATTTCTTACGTATATGCTTCTCAGACCCGGCGAAGAAAACCACGAATACTGGTTTATGTTCAATGGGATTGATAAAGTTTTACATTTCAGCATTTTTGCAGCCCTGGGATTCTGCTTCATGGCGGCATTTCCTAAGATCAGGTTTCACTATTTCATTCAGATTATTCTTATTTACGCTTTTCTTACGGAAATTCTCCAGGAAGAAATGGGCCTCGGAAGATCCATGGAAACCCTGGATGTTGTCGCAGATACCATCGGGTGCCTTATCGGATATTTTATGTATAAATTTTTAACCAAGCGATTTCTTTAGCTAACCAAACCACAGGGCAGACAAAGAAAAAATCAACAGATTACAAAAACATCTGTAACTTCACAGGAAAGATCACATCCTGTTTTCACCTACCCAGCCCACATGGCCTCAACAAACAGCCGCACACATTGCTTTTTTCTCATACAGAACCCTCAACTCCCACCCTCTCTTACCCTCAAACTCTTCTACTCTCAAACACTCCCACTCCCAAACCCAGTTTCTTCAGGAGCTTAATCCGGCTCTCCGCTACTACTCCTCGCGCCGACGCTTCCCCATGCGCTCCCCCGCTCAACCCATTCCTTCCCAAAGCTTCCAATTCCGCTGTGGGGTAACCGC
The DNA here is from genome assembly GCF_056333165.1 of Chryseobacterium endophyticum. NCBI lineage: Bacteria > Pseudomonadati > Bacteroidota > Flavobacteriia > Flavobacteriales > Weeksellaceae > Chryseobacterium > Chryseobacterium endophyticum. The sequence continues at coordinate 3,015 of NZ_JBWGXE010000013.1, read as the reverse complement.
TGCGATCCGGGCTAGGGTAGAAGACGCTGTTTCAGCGGTAGTCTTTATATTTAACGTGAGTTCGATGTAACTATATTATTCAGATATCAATAGAAATGGGCTTTAGCCCATTTTACCCTATAAGCATGAAGATCGGCTTTAGCCGAAACCTACGATAAACTCGGCTAAAGCCACTTTGTAATTACAATGTTCAGTTAACTAGCTCTATTTTTATGTCGAACTCACATTGTTAAAATACTCGCCGCAATAATATCCAATCACTAAAAAGCCAGCTGGATTAAAAAAAGGAATCAGTATTAAAGAAAGCCAGCCATTCAGTAATAAACCCGAGTGCTGAAGAGGCGGCCTATCGCAGCGTCGGTTAAAACTGAGCGTCCAGGGTTACGCTAAAACAAAAAACCACCCTTAATGAATCCTCAACACTCCACCCCCTCCCACGCCGAAACCCTCAAACCCTTCCACGCTGAAACTCTCAAACCCTCAAACCCTCCAACTCTGCAACCTCTCAAAAACGCTAATCCCGCCACCCACACTACACTCAACAAATCAAACATTAGTTTAAAATTATTGTCGTTAGGGCTCAGGAAGTTAGAGATTAAATATGAATCAAAAGTAAACTTTATGTTAAATAAATTAGGATTGTATCTGATTAAAGTCCTACTTTTGCCCCACTGAAAACGAGAGTATATTCAGTAGCGCAGAAGAGCTTTTAGATAAGCGGCATTAATTTAAGAGACTACTAAAAAGAGACAATACATCAATTTTAAAGCGCAACATTTTTTTAAGAAAAAGGTTGCGGGATAAAAAAAGAGTTGTATCTTTGCAGTCCCGATTAAGGGAGCGCAGGAGTAGGTTGGCTTTAGATGGATTTCGAGGGTTTGGGGTTAAGAAAAAAAACTTTAAATTTCTTTCAAAAACATTTGGTCATTAAAAAATAAGTTATTACTTTTGCACTCGCAAATACGGAGCAGCACTGACAGAAAAGATTGCTTCGTTAAAAAGCGGAAGACAAAGAAGGTCATTGACATACAATATAACAACCAAGTAAAGAAAAACTAAAGCGTAAAAAAACTTTGAGTGAGTCAAGAACAAACATACAATGGAGAGTTTGATCCTGGCTCAGGATGAACGCTAGCGGGAGGCCTAACACATGCAAGCTGAGCGGTAGAGATCTTTCGGGATCTTGAGAGCGGCGTACGGGTGCGGAACACGTGTGCAACCTGCCTTTATCAGAGGGATAGCCTTTCGAAAGGAAGATTAATACCTCATAATATATTGATTCGCATGGATTGATATTGAAAACTCCGGTGGATAGAGATGGGCACGCGCAAGATTAGATAGTTGGTGAGGTAACGGCTCACCAAGTCGATGATCTTTAGGGGGCCTGAGAGGGTGATCCCCCACACTGGTACTGAGACACGGACCAGACTCCTACGGGAGGCAGCAGTGAGGAATATTGGACAATGGGTTAGCGCCTGATCCAGCCATCCCGCGTGAAGGACGACGGCCCTATGGGTTGTAAACTTCTTTTGTACAGGGATAAACCTACTCTCGTGAGAGTAGCTGAAGGTACTGTACGAATAAGCACCGGCTAACTCCGTGCCAGCAGCCGCGGTAATACGGAGGGTGCAAGCGTTATCCGGATTTATTGGGTTTAAAGGGTCCGTAGGCGGATCTGTAAGTCAGTGGTGAAATCTCACAGCTTAACTGTGAAACTGCCATTGATACTGCAGGTCTTGAGTAAGGTAGAAGTGGCTGGAATAAGTAGTGTAGCGGTGAAATGCATAGATATTACTTAGAACACCAATTGCGAAGGCAGGTCACTATGTCTTAACTGACGCTGATGGACGAAAGCGTGGGGAGCGAACAGGATTAGATACCCTGGTAGTCCACGCCGTAAACGATGCTAACTCGTTTTTGGGCTTTCGGGTTCAGAGACTAAGCGAAAGTGATAAGTTAGCCACCTGGGGAGTACGTTCGCAAGAATGAAACTCAAAGGAATTGACGGGGGCCCGCACAAGCGGTGGATTATGTGGTTTAATTCGATGATACGCGAGGAACCTTACCAAGGCTTAAATGGGAATTGACAGACGCAGAAATGTGTTTTTCTTCGGACAATTTTCAAGGTGCTGCATGGTTGTCGTCAGCTCGTGCCGTGAGGTGTTAGGTTAAGTCCTGCAACGAGCGCAACCCCTGTCACTAGTTGCCATCATTCAGTTGGGGACTCTAGTGAGACTGCCTACGCAAGTAGAGAGGAAGGTGGGGATGACGTCAAATCATCACGGCCCTTACGCCTTGGGCCACACACGTAATACAATGGCAGGTACAGAGGGCAGCTACTATGCGAATAGATGCGAATCTCGAAAGCCTGTCTCAGTTCGGATTGGAGTCTGCAACTCGACTCTATGAAGCTGGAATCGCTAGTAATCGCGCATCAGCCATGGCGCGGTGAATACGTTCCCGGGCCTTGTACACACCGCCCGTCAAGCCATGGAAGTTTGGGGTACCTGAAGTCGGTGACCGTAACAGGAGCTGCCTAGGGTAAAACAAGTAACTAGGGCTAAGTCGTAACAAGGTAGCCGTACCGGAAGGTGCGGCTGGAACATCTCATTTTAGAGCGTCTTAAAGACGATAAACAAAATTAGTATCGCAAGATACGGAACTTACTTAAAGTTTCAGCTTTAGTTTTTTATTGGTTGCTTTATAAGGAAAAGTAAAAAGGTAAAAGTAAAAAGATCCAAGTGTAACAGCGTGGAATATAAAAATTACTCATTACCGATTACTTATTACTTATAAAATATATTAAAAATAAAACCCACTAGAAATTAGTAACGGGAAGAGATTTAGAAAAAGAAGTTAGAAATTAGAAGTTAGAGATTAGTCTAACCTCTGGTATCTAAAATCTAACATCTAAAACAGAGTCTCGTAGCTCAGCTGGTTAGAGCGCTACACTGATAATGTAGAGGTCGGCAGTTCGAGCCTGCCCGAGACTACTAATTAAAGCGGTAAGCATTA
>NZ_JBWGXE010000012.1:0-31639 GCF_056333165.1 Chryseobacterium endophyticum | reverse complement strand
TGATGAGTATGGCTCAAAAGCCTGTTCTGGGGATCATAGGTAAAGTTCTCAGTAATCACCTTGTCGGTATCGGTATCCAATCTTTTGTGTCGGGTGATACTTTGTTGAACAACACCTGCAAAATCAAGCTTAGATTCCACTTTTGTCCGTCCTCCCAAATGATTGATCGAGTAACTTCCGATGCTTCTTCCCTTTTTGTCGTAATAGGTGTAGTTTTTCGTCCAGTTATCATCCTCAATGTTTTTCACCAGGCTCATCACCGGAAGGCTTTTGGTACTTAATCCTTCTGTGGTTGGAGTATCGGTAAGAAGTGGTTGTCCTAAAATAGTTGTCGGGAAAGTGGGATTAAAGCTGTAAGCCGGATAGGTGTCATAATAATTGACCGACAATAAAACATAATTATACTGAGGATAAGCCGAATTGGTCGTATAATACACATCCATTCCCGTATTGTTGAAGTTGGGTGCTGTGGTCCGGGTTTCATTGTTGGAACCTAGTCCTTCCACAGCGGCCACCTGCTGAGCCCTGCCCGGAGGGCTGTCTAAAATACCCGTATAAATTGGTCTTGAAAACTGATCGTATTTCGTGAAGAGCCATTTTCCCTGAGCCTCCAATACAGCATCACGCGTAAGAACCAGCCGGTCCTGCTTATCATACACCATATATTCCCTGCCTTTGTCCGGAAGCTTCTTTTCGACCAGACGGTTTCTGCCGTCGTATTTGTACTGGTAGCAGAGATTGTCTAAGTCGGAGAGTGATAGCGTGATAGTGTTTGAGGCTAAAGGTGGAATAACAAAAGAAAGCTGATTGTACTCATTGTACACATAATACGTATCTGCTTTTTCCGTGGCACTGAGCATTTTTCTGACCAACAATACCTGTCCCTCTCCATTCTTGAATTCAATGGTCTGGTTGCCATCTTCATCCGTTACTGTGTTTTTGTAAAGTTGAGCTGCCAGATAGTTTGTACTCTGACTAATCTGTGAACTAGTAGCCCCATTTACCCAAGTCGTTACCGTGGTGTATTTTTTAACGGCATCTTCAACAGTGTTGGCATCATACGTAAACTGTACCGGTTTCCCCTGCCATGCCGTGCCCGGCTGTACTTGTGAAAGTACCCTATCCAATGGCGAATTCTCCAGATTTTTGTGAACAAATGCTTTTTCGTTAGTATACACACCTGCCGGGTCCCCGACAGGGAAATCTACCAGGGCTGATCCTTGTGTATAAATGGCTCCGTTCTGCGTTCCCTGCTGAGGAACAGGCAAATAATCTCTCACCTGTCTTCCGAAGCCATCATATAGAATAGGAGTTACCACATCTTTGCCCTGCGGAGAAGCTTTGATATTCACCACCTGCTTGGGTCTTCCCAAACCGTCAAAATACTGCACGGTTTCTGAAGTTTTCGTAGGCGTGCTTCCGTTATAATCTAAATAAGTCTTCGTGTAAACAAAATTCTCTGTTGTACTGGATTGATTCTGGGCACTTGCCAGTCCGGACAACAGTAAACCGCCTATGGGGATTAATATTTTTTTCATCGATTATTAGTTTTTGTAGTTGTACTTGAATTCTTTTAAAAGTTTTCCTGTTTGGCTTCCTTCCCTGATCTCCATTAATCTGTTGGCTGTATCATACAGGTAAACCTCTCTTATTCCCGAAGGTGGCGTGATACTTCTTACTCCGATTAAAGGATCATAGGTGTAAGTGGTAATCTGATACCCTGCCATACTACTATCTTTTCTGAAAGTATCCAATGCGGTTAATATTGCTGTCTCATCATTGCCTGGAGCTGCCGAAGCATCGGTATCTGAAGCAGAAATGATGGCTGTTGCCAAGCTGCTGACCTGGGCATACGTGGCGCCCACTATTTTGGCAATAGGCTGGGTGTTATTATACCCCCAGATTATAGCGGTGGGGATACCCGCCTTTGTGGTATATTGCTGCAAATTACCTTTTGCATCATATTGGTCATAAGTAACCTCTGTAATACCATAAGCGGGATTAGGCACCAGTACAGCAGGATAACCGTTACTTGGTGTCATAACTGTTTGATCTTCAAAATATGTTATATCGCTTTTTGGTAAGATCAAAGTCGTTGTAGGGTTATATTCGAAGGTCGTTTGCTGCCTTTTTTGAAAAATATTATTTCTGTAATGGCTTACAATTAAGGGTATTCCGATCATATTCTTTGATACCATATACGGAATAGATTGATAAGGAGTAACATTTTGTTGTGGCTGATTACCATGTCTCAATTCTTCAGGATATTGATAGGTAGTCTTCGTTTCCTTATTGTCTGGATATTCTTTAATTGTTTTTGTTGGATTAAGATGCAGACTACTTTCATAATAATTTGTAGATTTTTCCTCCACTATTGAATTAGCAAGATATCTTCTTATAATTGATTTTTTTAGTACATAAGGTAATCCATAAAATTTATATGATAATCTCCATGCTACGGGTGTCTCAACAAAAGTCACATAATTGTTGGTTAATAAGTTATGTGTTGTAAGAGATGAATATAAATTTAAGTTTTCCTGAACAATCGTATTTCCATCTCTATAGAAGAGTTCCCTGATAAGCTTTCCTCTTTCATTATCTTTGTTATCAAGATACCTTAAAAAATATTTTTGCTGATAATTTGCAGGATTGATATCAACTCCCGAAGATATAATTTGTGGCCCCTGACTGTAAACCAAAGAATCTGGATTGGAAACAAAATCACTGAAAAAATACTTTTTTTTGAGCTGACCGTTTTCAAGTTCTGATACTTCCGAATACCCTACATGATAAGAGCTTAATGATAATGTATTAACATTTGTTGCATGTTCAGAAATTCTTCTTTCGCTGGAACTCCCTGAACTAAGATCCATAAAATTTACCATTCTGTAATCATTATAAAGGATACCTGTTGATAATCCATTTACATTGCTTGATGAAAAAGCTTTAGTGTATTTATATTCTTTGATTAAAGTATTAACTCCATCAAATGATGAAATCTTTTTTATTCTTGCTCCACCAGCAAAATCGTTGCTCGGTACAAGCTGCTTTATAAAGTTACTGGAGCTGGTGCCTGCTACTTTTTGAGAATAGCTGTTGGGTTCATATTCAAATAAACTGTATCCGCCTGTAGGGTAAGTAACTTTATTTAATAGAGCTGTATTAAACAAAGAGGTACTTGCATTACGGCTTGTTCCTGTTATTGTTAAATCTCCTGTGGAAAAATTCAATTGGAAATTAGGAATTAATGAATTTGCAGTATCATTTCCTCCATTCCAAAACCCCCAATAATCCGTCCCAAAAGTATTGAACTTTGGTAATGTATTACTTAAGTTGTAATTAAAAATATATTTTTGAATCGTATTTTTGGTTAGCTCTGTTAAAAAATAATAATCTTTGTTAGATGTATTATATTTAAATTCAAATTTATCAACATTGAAACTATTTTGAGATTTATTTTTAATTTCAATTGATTCCAAGAGATAGGCATTAAAATTTTCAGCAACATTCGCCTGTTGAATTTTATAGGTAAAGTTTACATAAAATTTATCCTGAATCTCAATACTTTGAGGAAAAACTTTCTTTACCACCTCAATATTATAGTGAGGAGCTTGTGTATAAAATGCAGATCCTGATCCTCCATTGATAGTTGTTGTTTTAGTACTATTATCTTGGTTGGCACTTAAATACAATTCATAATACGGTTGAATATTCTGTGAGGAGCCTGAAACAATACCCGTAAAATTACTTTTTCTCGGAAGATAATTGAGTACTGTGCAGAAATTACTACTTAGTAAAGGAGTAGGTCTGGATTTATAAGTAATGTTCAAGAGCTCTCCATTTGCAAACTTCACTTTGTAAAGGTACCATCCGGATATGGTATAATTTGCATACCCACCAGGTGCTAGGCCCGATGCCTGCGTAGGATTTTGATGGTGTCCTAAAGAATAGGATACCTCCATATTATTAAGATTATCCCCAAAATAGTACTCATTACCTTGTCCGTCAACTATACTGAATCCTGAAACATCCGGATCACAAGACGTATTATATTGATAAGTAAAGTTCTCTATATTAATTTTAAGATTGGAAGTATTAGATGATATCACTGGTTTTCTATCATTGCCAATATAGAAGTATCCATTGATCCCTAAGAAATTAAAATTAAATTTATCAGGCTTTAATTCACTCATCGTTCCTCCCGTATTAATATAATCAAGATTCGAATAGTAATTATACCCATTATTATATGCACTTGAATTGCTGATCGGATTATTTTTTACCGTATATAAAAAACCTTTAAAAGTTGCATTATCTGAATTCAGATCATCCGCGACTCCCCGAACTTCTCTTGTTATAGCTCCTCCGTAGTTTAAGTTCCAGTTGTATCCTACATAATTACTTTTTTTACTTGGAATAAAACCGGAAGAATTATAACTCAAATTAATATTATTTTTTTCGCCGGAAAATATTGGAATTTGTAAATCCAATCCCCCGGAAAATAAATTTACTGGAATATTTCCGTATCTCTCCATTTCAGAAGTTTCGGGAGCTTTTGGAAGTCTGGGAATATATGCTGCACTCTGTACATCCTGAGCATTTGAATATATTCCTATAAATATTAGAATATAAATTATATTTTTTCTCATTTTATTTATTTCTTAATCAGTTTAGCACTTGCTGTTTTATTATCATTTGTTTTAACGCTTACCAGATACGCTCCCTGAACCAGCGCCTGCGTATTGATCTTGGTCACCTTATTTTTCGTTTTTATACTCTGAAGCTGCCTTCCGCCCATATCATACACCGTAATCTCCGCTTCAAACGGAGGCTCCCCTCCTTTGGAGGGGCTGGGGGAGAATATAAACCCTATCTCCACATACGCATACTCACTCACCGGATTCGGATAAATCTTAATATCCTGCTTCTCAATCAGCTGATCGATCTGTTGGTCACCCAGCTTCACGATTTTCCAGTTCTCTTTTCCCAGTTCTTCGGCACTCGTTCCGGCCAGTACAATCGAACCGTCCCTGTTTAACTTTATATCTGAAAGTCTCTCTTCTCTTTTTCTCGATTCACCTTTCACATGCTTTCTCCACTGCTCGTTTCCGTTTTGGTCCAGGTACAGCATCCAGAACGTTTCATCATCACTTTCAATTCTTCCTTCAGCCTGAGTATAACCGCCCAGTAAAATGCCTTTGGTCAGGTTGCCGGATTCCCCTCCTATGGAGGAGCTAGGGGATGATATCACACTCATTCCCATTAAGACATCCCTGTTTTTAAAATTGTAGGATTTCTGCCAGATTTCTTCGCCTCTTTCATCCAGGGAGATCAGCCATAAATCGGTGCCTTCTTCAATTCCGACGGTTTTATTGCCGGATCTTTCTGATCTCGATTCACCCCCGATTAAGTATCCTGTGGAAGTCAACGCCAGGGTTCTCAAATGATCGTCTCCGGTTCCGCCGAAATTTTTTTCCCATTCCACTTTGCCGTCTTTGGAAAGCTTAATGATCCAGTAATCGCCCTCCCCGAAGTTTTCAGTAGACTTTGCATAACCGGAAAGTGATTTTGAATTTTGGGCTGGACGGTCTTGCTCCCCTCCTTTGGAGGGGCTGGGGGAGGATGCACTTCTCGAATACACGCCCAGTAAAGCACCGCCATCTTTTGTCGGAATCATTTTCTCTACCTCATCCAAACCTTTTCCGCCTAAAACCAATTGGGATAATTCTTTTCCGTTTTTATCCAATCGTACGACCAGAACATCTTTAGAACCATATCCAGTCGTTCCCTGAGTAGTATTCCCAGCCACAAAAAATCCCATATCTGTGGTCTGAATTACCGCCCGGGCTTCTTCATCTGAATCACCACCAATCGTTTTCTGCCACAGTTCATCCCCGAATTCATTGATCCGGATCAGCCAGATGTCAGAACCTCCCCTGGAATCGTCTTTTTTATCCAGCCCTTTGCCGGAATAAGAAGTTCCTGCAAGTAAAAATCCACCTTCCTGCGTATTTACCGTTGCAGAAAGAAAATCATGGTTCTGTCCCGAAAAATACTTTTCCCAGACCTCTTCCCCCTGCTGGTTGAGTTTTACGAGATGGAAATCGTAACCGGTATTCTGCGGTCCCTGAGCTTGTCGAAGGGTGCCTCCGGCTCTCGAAGGGGCGGTCCCTGAGGTTCTCGAAGGGATGCTGCTTCCGGTTATCAGATATTGCTGATCGATGGTTGTGGTGATCTGGGAAAGAAAATCCTGTGTGGAGGATTTGATGTCTTTCTGCCAGACTACTTCCTGGGCGGAAATGCCGAGGATGGTGCATAAGAATAATGCACTGAAGTAAAGTCTTTTCATACGTAGTGTATAAATATTTAGGTGTTATTTTTTGTGCGATGAAGCGTATCTTAAAAAGCTGGGAATTTTTTTGTTCTTAAAAAAGAGGAAAAATCCTTAGAAATTGTCTGAATGAAAATCGTTATTATCATGGTTTTGTTTTTATTAATTTTTAGATTTTTGAATTCACTATTAAACCTGTGGGCAAAACTAATTCTCAAAGACGACAAAAGGTGTCGTGTTACAATGAAAGATGCAGTTTTTATTCTTAAGGTTGGAATAAATCTTAAATCCGGTGCGAAATTATAAAAAATACCAAACAATAATGATATGTTGTTGAAATTTAACATGATTAAAAGTTGTTAAAAAAGACCCGGATTATTCGACCGTCCTTTGGGAGTTCTTCGGAAGCTCTTCGGAAAAAGTACCGTTTTTCCGAAGCCGACCCGAAGGTGATCCGAAGAAGACCCGAAGAAAGTACCTCCGAAACCGGTCAAATCATGTCAAAAGCGGTCAGATCCTGTCATAGCTTTCATAAGTGATGGGAAGTAAGCCATTTCAGCATATCTTAGTTCCCTTACATTCTAAAAGCAATATGAATAAGTGATTGTAAAATTTGAAATAGCTGAAAAATCAATTTCTTGCGGATTCATCAAAGGATGATTAAATTAGCCAAAACTAAACTACATGTTCATCAACCCCAAAAAGAAAACCATTTTCCTTTTAGCACTGTTCATTTCATCTGCTTTTTTTTCCCAGGCACACCATGTTTCAGAAGGCTATCAAAAACCCACAGATCCAATGGTTATCCAAAATCTTGAAAATTGGCAGGACCTGAAATTCGGTTTATTTATGCATTGGGGAACCTACAGCCAGTGGGGAATCGTGGAAAGCTGGAGCCTTTGTCCGGAAGATGAATCATGGACCCAAAGAAAGCCGGAACACGGAAAATCGTACTACGAATATGTGAAAAATTATGAAAACCTTCAGACGACTTTTAATCCGGTCCAGTTTAATCCTCAAAAATGGGCAGACGCTGTAAAAAAGGCAGGAATGAAATACGTGGTTTTTACCACAAAACATCACGATGGTTTTGCGATGTTCGATACACAACAGTCTGATTATAAAATTACTTCTCCCAAAACTCCTTTCTCCAAAAATCCCAAAGCGGATGTCACAAAGGAAATTTTTAATACCTTCAGGAAAGAGGGATTTAAAATTGGAGCCTACTTCTCAAAACCCGACTGGCATTCGGAAGATTATTGGTGGCCCTATTTTCCGCCGAAAGACCGTAACGTAAATTATGATCCTAAAAAATATCCTGAAAAGTGGAACAGCTTTAAGAATTTCACCTTTAACCAGATCAATGAAATCACATCAAAATACGGTAAAATAGATATTCTCTGGCTGGATGGCGGCTGGGTCCGGCCTTTTCACACCATTGATCCTAATGTGGAATGGCAGCGTACCATAAAAGTAGAACAGGATATTGATATGGATAAGATCGGGAACATGGCGCGGAAAAACCAACCGGGAATTATTGTAGTAGACCGTACCGTTCCCGGAAAATGGGAGAATTATGTCACTCCTGAACAAGCTGTTCCTGAAAAAGCCCTTTCGATTCCTTGGGAGAGTTGCATCACGATGGGAGACTCGTTTTCTTATATACCGAATGACCATTATAAATCTTCCCAGAAAATTATTGAAACATTGGTGAAAATCATTTCAAGAGGAGGGAACTACCTGATGAATATCGCTCCGGGACCCAACGGAGACTATGATCCGGTTGTTTATGAAAGGTTAAAAGCGATTTCCGGTTGGATGGATCAGAATCAGTCGGCCGTTTTTGCCACGAGAAGTGTTGCCCCTTATCACGACGGGAATTTTTATTATACCCAAAGCAAAGACGGGAAAACACTGAATATTTTTCACCTGGATGAAAAAACAGATTATACAGCTCCATCAACGTTAAGTTTTACACTTCCGGATCATTTTAAACCAAAATCACTCAGAATTTTAGGATTATCGAATAAAATCAAATGGAACAAATCCGGAAATACAATTAAAGTCGATTTGCCAACAGAAAGAATTCAGCTAAAATATTCAACCGTAATCCAATTCACACAAGAATAAAGATGAGATTAAAATTAATTGGGATTTCATTATTGTGTTTTGTTTATATTTCTGCACAAAAACCATTATACAAAGATCCGAAGCAGCCTGTGGAAAAGAGAATTCAGGATTTGCTCAAAAGAATGACGCCCGAAGAAAAATTCTGGCAATGCTTTATGATTCCGGGAGATCTGGATCATGTTCCCAAAGACCAGTATGCACATGGTATTTTCGGTTTACAGGTAAGTGCCGGAAACCGAGGAGGCGGTGCTGCAGGACAAATGCTGACTTATAACGCCAGTGAAAATGCAGAAAGATTAGCTAAAAAGATCAATTCGATTCAGAAATATTTTGTAGAAGAATCCCGGTTGGGAATTCCCATTATTTCTTTTGATGAAGCTTTGCATGGTTTGATGAGGGAGGGTGCGACTGCTTTTCCTCAGGCCATCGGTTTGTCGGCCACATTTAATCCTGAACTGATGAAAGAAGTGTCTGGTGTGATTGCCAAAGAATCAAAACTGAGAGGAATCCGCCAGATTTTGACACCGGTTGTGAATCTTGCCAGCGACGTAAGGTGGGGAAGAACCGAAGAAACGTATGGTGAAGATCCGTTTCTGACTTCCGTAATGGGAGTTAATTTTGTCAGTTCCTTTGAAAGCCAGGGAATTATTACGACCCCTAAACATTTTTTAGCGAATGTAGGGGAAGGAGGAAGAGATTCGTACCCGATTCACTGGAGTAAAAGATATCTTGAGGAAACACATCTTGTTCCTTTTGAAAAGGCCTTTCATGACGGGAAAAGCCGCTCGGTAATGACTTCCTATAATTTGTTGGACGGAAGACCTTCAACTGCCAATCACTGGCTGCTGACCGAAAAGTTGAAGAATGAATGGGATTTTAAAGGCTTTGTCATCAGCGATGCCAGCGCAGTTGGTGGTGCCAATGTCCTGCATTTTACGGCAAAAGATTATGACGATGCTTCTGCACAGGCTATGAATGCAGGCCTTGATGTGATTTTTCAGACTGAATATCAACATTACAAGCTCTTCATGCCGCCGTTTCTGGACGGTAGAATTTCACAGCAGAGAATTGATGATGCGGTGGCACGGGTTTTACGGGCGAAATTCGAGTTAGGACTGTTTGAAAATCCTTATGTTTCCGATAAAGAGATTGAAGAATTAAAGAAAATTAATCATAAATCTTTGGCTGAGAAAGCAGCCGCAGAATCTTTTGTTCTTCTTCAGAACAACAACAAAACACTTCCGGTTTCTGAAAATTACAGGAAAATTTTGGTGGTGGGAACCGACGCTGTTGATGCAAGACTGGGCGGATATTCAGGGCCTGGAAACAAAAAAATCAGTATCCTTGACGGGATAAAAAACTTTGTTAAAAATAAGAATGTTGAAATCGTTTATTCAAAGGGAATTGACTGGAATTTGCAGAAATTTGCAACGGTTCCTCCTGAGTTTTTATCTTCCGGAAATCAGAAAGGATTAAAAGGGAATTATTTTTCCAATCCGGATCTGAAAGGTAATCCTGTCTTTGAAAAACAGGATGAAAAGGTGAATTTTAAATGGACTTTATATTCCCCGGATCCTGAAAAGCTGCAGCCTGACAATTACAGCATTCGTTGGATCGGAAAACTACAGGCTCCGGATTCCGGACGTTACCAGCTTGGATTAAGAGGAAATGACGGTTTCAGATTGTTTTTAAATGGAAAATTACTGATCGATCATTGGGAAAAGCTGAGCTATTCAACCCAAACGGTGGATATTGATTTTGTGAAAGAAAAACAATACGATATTACTGTAGAATTCCATGAAAACCGTGGTGAAGCAAACATTGAGCTGATATGGAATTATGGTGTCAATGACGGGCAGAAAGAATTTAATAATGCTTTAAAGCTTGCTCAAACTGCGGATTACATCATCGTAACGGCCGGAATTCATGAAGGGGAATTTCAGGATCGCTCTTCTTTAAGCCTTCCGGGAAACCAGGAATTATTTATCCATGAAATTTCCAAATTAAATAAACCGACCGCGGTGGTTTTAATTGGTGGTTCAGCCATAAAAACGACGGATTGGAAAGATAAAGTCGGAGCCATTTTAGATGTCTGGTATCCGGGCGAAGAAGGCGGAAATGCGGTCGCAAAAGTTCTTTTCGGGGCTGAAAATCCATCGGGGAAATTGCCGATCACCTTTCCGGTAGAGGAAGGACAGCTTCCATTATCGTACAATCATCACCCGACGGGAAGAGGAAATGATTATTATGATCTGAGTGGTGAGCCGCTGTATCCTTTTGGTTTCGGGCTAAGCTATACGACTTTCGAAATTTCCGATTTACATTTAAATCAAACACATTTTAAGGCAAATGAAACGATGACTGCGACAGTCAATGTAAAAAATACAGGTTCAAAAGCGGGTAGTGAAGTGGTGCAGCTGTATGTAAAGGATCTGCTGGCTTCGGTTTCAAGGCCGGTGATTGAACTGAAAGGATTTAAAAAAGTGTATTTAAGGCCGGGAGAATCGAAGCAGGTTACCATTGAGGTTCCGGTGAAAGGCCTGCAGTTTTTAGATGAGAAAATGAACTGGATTGTTGAAAAGGGAACCTACAGGATTTTTGTAGGAAATTCCTCAAAAAACCTTCCGCTGAAACAGAATATCGAGGTGGAATAATTTACTGTTAATCATTTCAGGTTTATGCACGGATAATGTGTTTGTGTTCCTTATTTAATTATATTTGCCGCGTTATTCAGAATTATAAATAATGATAAAGCAGCTACTTTTAATAATTTGCATTTTCCAGGCCTCTCAGTTCGTGTATGCACAGAAATTTGACGATTCTGCATGTTGGGAATATTTGAGAAAACGGATAAATTGAGAAAAGATGTACCGGTTGATCCTTCGGAATGGAAGCATTTAATGAAAAATGAAGCCATACAGGTTTATCTTAAAGACCAGGGGGTTGACAGCGTCTATATCGATAACTACAGGAAAATCATGGAAACGGTCTATATGCCAAAGAATGAGGCGAAACTTCAGCAAAGGCTCAAAGACCCGTATAACAACTGGTGGACGTACATCATCAACGAATACAAGATCAATGAAGATAAGATGAAAGCTTACCTTAAGAGCATTGAACAAAACCCGGAACAATATCTTGATCTATCGTACCAGTACACATATCAGATGCTGCCAAAAAAAGATCATCAGAAAGCACCGGAATATAAAATCACGATTATCCCGATACACAACGATGCACATGTAGAAAAAGGATGGATGATCTTTACTTTAATGGCGGCTTATTTTAATGATGTTAATAAAAAAGGGGTGCTCGGAGGACATGAATTCCATCATGTGCTGCGTCCACGAATGGATTTTGATGTGGATCAGGAAGATCTTGTCATCGTCAGTATGCTGCAAAGGATTCTGAATGAAGGATCGGCAGATCTCGTCGATAAAAGATACCAGGGTGAAGATGCCAAAAATTTGCTTGAATTTCAACGCGGACATCCCGAAAGCTTTCTTGCTGACGGTTACAAAACGGTAAAAAATATTGATTCGTTACTCTCTGTTAAACCTCTGGAGAAATCCCAGCTTAAGTTGAACAAGTTGTTTAAAGGCTGGAATACAAGCGGGCATATCCCTGGATATTATATGGCCAACATGATTGAGAAGGCAGGGTATAAGAAACAATTGGTAAAACATATTCAGGATCCGTTCAATTTCGTATATCTGTATAACAAAGCAGCCAGGAAGGTTCCGGGGGCTTATGTAATTTCTGATGCAACCATCGCCGTAATAGAAGACCTGGACAAAAAATACAGACCTAAATCGCATATTGTGCGGCATCAGTGAAAGTAAAAACATATTATTTCCTGAAAATAAATTAAACACATTGAAATTTAAATTAAACATTGCAGATCGTTGTATTTGCGATGTTCCTTTTATAAGGTGTTTTGGTCTGATCTGTTTCATGATGAAGTTTTTAAACCGATAAGGTTATTAAATAGTATACTGTCTTTAAGGAACGGTTTTTGTAAAACTGTTATCAACCATTATCACTAAAATCTATGAAAAATTATCTTTTACCTGCTTTTGCAATGATCTTTTTCAGCTGCAAAGAAAATAAAAACGGGAGTGCCGCAACCGGAAAAGTGGTTGTTACAGAAACGGATACCTTAAAGTTGCCTGCTCCCGACGAGAAAAATTCTAAAAATAAATTCAGCAATGTAATCGGCTGGCCTGAAGGTAAAACTCCTGTCGCACCGGAAGGATTTACTGTCACCCGTTTTGCCGACAATATAAAAAGTCCCAGAAATATGATTCAGGCTGAAAACGGGGATATTTTTGTCGTTCTTTCCAACTCGGAACGTTCGGCAACTGAAAAAGTAAAAAATGACATCAGCGGAAAAAGTGATGCTGAGGTCGGAGGAAAATCGGCCAACAGGATCATCCTGTATCGCGATGCCAATAAAGACGGCATTCCTGAATCGTCTTCCGTATTCCTGGATAAGCTCAATCAGCCTTACGGCATGCTTATTATCAAAGATAAATTTTACGTTGCCAATACCGATGGACTTTGGGTTTATCCCTATAAAACAGGGCAGACAAAAATTACTGACCCTGGGAAGAAGATCGTAAGCCTTCCGGCCGGAGGATACAATAACCATTGGACGAGGAATTTAATAGCCAACAAAGACCAGTCTAAAATTTATATCAGCGTGGGATCGGGCAGTAACGTCGGAGAAAACGGAATGGAAAACGAGGTACGCAGGGCCAATATTCTTGAAGTAAACCCGGACGGAAGCGGGGAGAAAGTTTACGCAGCGGGTCTTAGAAATCCCGTAGGCATGAGCTGGAACCCGGTTACCGGCGAATTGTGGACTGTCGTCAACGAAAGAGATGAGCTTGGCGATGAGCTGGTTCCCGATTATCTTACCAGCGTAAAACAGAATGCTTTCTATGGCTGGCCGTATGCTTATTTCGGGAAAAATGAAGATCCGAGAAGAAAGGGTGAAAAACCGGATCTTGTAGCCAGAACAATTGTTCCTGATGTTCCGCTGGGAAGCCACACCGCATCTTTAGGACTCACCTTCTATACCGGGAATCAGTTCCCTGAGAAATATAAAAACGGTGCTTTTATAGGGCAGCACGGATCATGGAACCGTTCTTCACTGGTCGGGTATCAGGTAGCATTCGTACCTTTTGCCAATGGAAAAGCTTCTGCACCTTATCAGCCTTTTCTTACCGGATTTATCGCCAATGAAGCCAAAGGAGATGTCTATGGAAGACCTGTAGGAGTTCTTCAGATTGCTGACGGATCCCTGTTAGTGGCTGACGATGTAAGCGGAGTGGTGTGGAGAGTAGCCTATAAAAAGTGAATAATCTGTAAAAGCTGCTGATTTGTTTTTGGTATGAAATATGTAAATAACTATTTAAACCGGAATGATTCAGATCATTCAAAAAATAGAATGTCATGAAAAAGTTTTTTATATCAGCAATTTTGATAGTAGGTTTATCATCAACTGCATTTTCGCAAAGACGTCCGCCTGCTCCGCCACACCCTTCAAAGAGCCAGCTTTATAATGATAAGGCCAGGGAACTTGATAAGAAGTACAATGAGGAAAAGAGAATGATCCTCAATCATCCGCTGGCGACCAAAAAAATGAAGAACGATCAGCTTAAAGCTCTGAATGAAAGATACAGAAACGAAAAAAGACTGCTCAGAGCAGCAAGATAAATTCATTATTGATAAAAATATCTTTATTTCGAAAACAAAAACACAGATAAAAGAGAATGCTCAGGCGTTCTCTTTTTTTGTTGGATTAACTCTTTTCCTAAGATCTCAGTTACACCGCAAGAAACGCGGAACATCCAATATTTTTCCTTAAATTCGCATAAAAATTTTAAACTAATGAATTACGATATTATTGTCATCGGAAGTGGTCCCGGTGGATATGTTACTGCAATCAGAGCGGCACAATTGGGTTTCAAAACCGCAATTATCGAGAAAGAAAGCTTAGGAGGGATCTGCCTGAACTGGGGATGTATTCCTACGAAAGCTTTGCTGAAGTCTGCTCAGGTTTTTCATTATATTAATCACGCGGAAGATTACGGCTTAAATAAAGTGGAAGGTAGTTTTGAATTTCCAAACGTTATTCAGAGGAGCCGTGGGGTAGCCAACAAAATGAGCAAAGGAATCGAGTTCTTAATGAAAAAGAATAAGATCGATGTTATTTTAGGAACCGCTAAAATTCAGAAAGGTAAAAAAGTTTCCGTTACTGATAAGGACGGAAAAGTAACCGAATATACAGGAACGCACATTATCATCGCGACAGGTGCCCGTTCAAGAGAATTGCCGAACCTTCCTCAGGATGGTAAAAAAGTAATAGGATACAGACAGGCATTATCTCTTCCTGAGCAGCCGAAATCGATGATCGTTGTAGGTTCCGGAGCAATTGGGGTAGAGTTTGCCGATTTCTACAACACCATGGGAACTAAAGTTACCGTAGTGGAATTCATGCCGAACATCGTTCCGGTAGAAGATGAAGAAATCTCTAAACATTTAGAGAAATCTTTGAAGAAGTCAGGAATCGAGATTATGACCAACGCATCTGTAGAAAGTGTGGATACCAGCGGTGAAGGCGTAAAAGCTACCGTAAAAACTGCAAAAGGAAACATCACTCTGGAAGCTGATATATTATTGTCTGCGGTAGGTATCGCCGCCAATATCGAGAACATCGGTCTTGAAGAAGTAGGAATCCAGACCGATAAAGGAAGAGTTTTGGTAAACGAATGGTACGAAACGTCAGTTCCCGGATATTACGCGATCGGGGATCTTATTCCGACTCAGGCTCTGGCGCACGTTGCTTCAGCTGAAGGAATTACCTGTGTGGAAAAAATCAAGGGGATGCATGTTGAGAAAATCGATTACGGCAATATTCCGGGATGTACATACTGCCACCCAGAAGTAGCTTCCGTAGGTCTTACCGAAAAACAGGCTAAGGAAAAAGGATACGAAATCAAAGTGGGAAAATTCCCTCTTTCTGCCAGTGGAAAAGCTACAGCCAATGGAAATACTGATGGTTTCATCAAAGTAATTTTCGACGCTAAATATGGCGAGTGGCTAGGATGTCATATGATTGGTGAAGGCGTTACCGATATGGTTGCAGAAGCCGTTGTTGCGAGAAAACTGGAAACTACCGGTCACGAGATCATTAAATCAATTCACCCGCACCCAACGGTATCAGAAGCCATTATGGAAGCTGCAGCCGCGGCTTATGGTGAAGTGATTCATATTTAATAAACGGCAGACGTTTTAGATAGTTTAAACCACAGATTTTGTCTGTGGTTTTTCTTTTTCATAAACGGTTTTTCTTTTTATCACTTATTTTCTTAATTTTATTCAGTTAACAAAATACAAACAAATAAAAATAAATTATGTTCAAAAAATTAGCTGCAGAAGCTTTAGGATTAGGAGATATCGGTAAAATCATTCCTTCTCAGGATTACGATAAAGTAGATTCTGATGATTATATCTTATCGGAAGACCACGAAAAGATTTTCTTCCTCATCAAATCAAAAAGAGACGAATACTGTTTCACCAACCGGGCATTGATTCATATTGACGGTGCGAGCGCCCTTGATAAAAAAAGAGTATTGAGAAGATACGAATATTATCAGTTCCCTTTTTCAAATATTGCTTTGCAGACGGCAGGAACCATCGATCTGGATGTTGAAATTTCCTTCAATATCGGCAATGTCCCGTTGATGATCAGCGTGACGAAAAGCCAGATCGATCAGCTGAAAGATCTCTACAAAGCACTTCTGGCCATTCAGCAGGTAGTGCATCACAACCAGTCGCTGCTTAATTTTTCAAATGACAGTTTGCAGAAGGCGATCACGACCGTCGCATCCGGAAAGCAGGAGAATGTTTCAAAAAGCCAGGAATTAAGAACGATTAATGAATATATTTTCGCCTGGAATACCACCAGTTTTGATAAGTATATCCAGAAAGATTTTTCAAAGGTTTTCGAGAAATATATTAATAACTAAGACGATCATAAATTACAAGAGCCCGGTACTGCCGGGCTTCTTTTATGATAATTTATTTAGTAAATCACCTCCTGGTTCATTGCTATTTAACAAAAATTTAGTAAAAACAGACATTCTAATTTGTGGTATTTTCTTACATTTATTCAATGAATTTTGAGAAAATCGGACTTGTTTTATCAGGCGGCGGTACAAAGGGGATCGCACACGCCGGAGTTTTAAAATTTCTGAAGGAAAAAGATATTGAAATCGATGTGCTGTCCTGTTGCAGTGCAGGTTCCATTGTGGGTTCGATGTATGCCGTAGGAAAATCTCCTGAAGACATCCTGGAATTCTTTAATTCAGTGTATTTTTTCAATTGGAAACACTTCGCCTTCAATCAGCCGGGATTGGTTTCTTCTGTGATTTTCAGGAATTATCTCAATCCGATTTTCGGAGATATGAAGCTGAGTGATCTGGATAAAGAAGTGAAAATTGTTGCCACTGAACTGGTAAACGGAACGGAGAAGATTTTTGATCAGGATTTTAAAGTAGTGGATGCCATTATTGCTTCCTGTTCGATACCGGGAATCACGACACCTTATATCATTAATGATGAAATGTATTGCGATGGAGGCGTGCTGAATAACTTTCCGGCCGATATCATCAGGGATGAGTGTGATAAACTTATCGGAGTTTTTGTTTCTCCGCCACATGATATTAAAATCGATGACCTCAAATCCATCAAATCCATTGTTTCCAGATCCTACGATTTACTTTCATACAGAATAGAGAAAATAAAATTCGAGTATTGCGATTGGTTTATTTCTTCTCAGGAACTTTCTACCTACGGGACTTTTGAAAGAAGAAAAGACCGTTTGGAAAAAATATTCCAGATCGGATATGAAGCGGCAAAAGAAAGTTTTGATGAAAGCAGCTTTTACCTTGCCAGACAATCCGGTGCATAAAAAAACTCTCACTTTAAATGAGAGTTTTTTTATTAATTTTTTACGACGATTCCGTCCTGATTCACCACTGTTTTTCCGTCCTGGTCTTCTACGGTAAGGGTATAGGGGGCTTTCTTCGGAGAGTCGGTAAGATAATTTCTCCAGACTTTATAGGTATATCCTTCATTGTGGAACTCAAAATAATAATTCCCGCCGGATCCGTCCTGAATAAGCTCTCCGTCGCTGATGATCATACTCGGTTTTGAGGTGATCTTACCTTTTGCCGGCCAAGATTGGTAAAGGTAATTGCCGTTGGGCTGTTTATCAATCCTTATTTTAAACTTTTGCGTTTTGATAATGACTGATTTCGGAACCTGTTGTGTAATTTCGGCTTTAGGGCCTTCATGGTGCTTTACGTCATGGGTACTGTTAGCACAGATCATGCTGATGTTCGCCATACAGACTGCTGCCACTAGAATCTTTTTAATCATTATGATAATGTTTGTGGTTGGTTTGAAATGTGCATCAAATTTAAAGCCAATTAAAGATCCGTTTCAGCGGGTTCCGACTGGGTATAAAAAGCAAATGCCTTTTCAAGATTTTCGAATTTGCCTTTGAACTCTCCGATAGGGCAATCCTGAAGAATATTTCCTTTATGAATAAGAATCACGCGTGAGCAGAGTGCTTCCACTTCCTGCATGATGTGGGTGGAAAGCAATACCGTTTTCTGCTGACCGATTTCCTTCACCACATTTCTGATTTCAATAATCTGATTAGGATCCAGACCGTTGGTGGGTTCATCCAGAATCAGCAGATCCGGTTGGTGAATGATGGCTTGGGCAAGTCCGACTCTTTGTTTATATCCTTTAGAAAGTTGCCCTATCTTTTTTGATTTTTCAGGAGTTATCCCTACGAGTTCTATTACTTCATCTACTCTGGATGCCGGGATTTTGTGAATATCGGCAACGAAATGAAGGTATTCTTTTACAAACATCTCAAGGTAAAGCGGGTTGTTTTCCGGCAGGAAACCTATATTCTTTTTGCTTTCTATTTCTGCTTCGGTAATGTTTTTACCATTGAAAATTATTTCTCCTTCATCAATTTTTAAGGCTCCCACGATTGATTTCATTAAGGTAGATTTTCCGGCACCATTGGGGCCAAGAAGTCCGATGATTTCGTTTTTATCGATGGAGATGTTGATGTTGTTCAGTGCAGTCTGTTCACCGAATTTTTTGGTTAAATTGTTTATTTGAAGAGACATAATTATGAATGATCTTTTTGCAAAAATAAAAATAAAAAAGCTCATTCGTTGAATGAGCCCGGTTAATATTTTTTATAATTGATTATTTCTTTGCTTTTCTTTCCGAATTGGAAGTTTTGGACGATGCATTACCATTATTCGTGACTTCAGGTTTTTCGTACTGTGACATCTTTCCGTTTGTTCTTCCGAAGATTTTATCCACCTGCTTTTTGTTGAGAAACTGGGATTTTCCTACATATTTTCTGTTTTTGTTGATGTACTGGATAAACTGAACCGTAGGCTGTCCGAAGTTTCTCTCAAAATGAAGTTCAACAATGTCATTGGGAAGTTCAAGGATGATATTGCTGGAAGGCAGGTCTACAAAGCCGTTTATGATCAGCTCATACAACCCCGATACATCTTTATTGAGATTCTGGAATGAGAAAGACCGGAATGTATTGAGATTAGCGGTATTAAGGTCCTGGTAATTGATGGTAAATTTGTCGTCCTTTTTATATAAACCTACGGAATTATCTTTACCGATTTCCACTACACTTTCATTTTTCAGCACTTTAATTTGTGAGAAGGCCGAGATCCCTAACAAACATGTAAATAGTAGAATTATTTTTCTCATAAGGCGATTTTAATGCTTTTTTAAATTTGATGGTCTGTAAATACAAACGAAAAAACAATTTTTATATTTCCTCTGAGCAAATGTAAAAAAAAAAATCCACTTCTATTTCTCGCAAACCTATTCAATGCATATATGTGAGGGATATTGAGTAATGGCATATTTATAATCAATTCATTCATTTTTGAAATCATAAACATTTATTATGCAGATTAAATAATCATGAACTTTAATTTTAACAGAAATTAATATTAGACCGTTCAATAATTGTTAAAGTGATCTACTGTTTACCTAATCCTTAGAAAAGTATTTTTTAAACTTTTGTTTTTACTTTAGAGAATCAAATACTGTAATAATCGTCTTTGGTAGTTTAATT
This sequence comes from Chryseobacterium endophyticum, assembly GCF_056333165.1. Lineage (NCBI taxonomy): Bacteria > Pseudomonadati > Bacteroidota > Flavobacteriia > Flavobacteriales > Weeksellaceae > Chryseobacterium > Chryseobacterium endophyticum. Next base: position 11,972 of record NZ_JBWGXE010000012.1, on the reverse strand, counting down.
TTAAGCTTAAAAAGCATTTAGATTTAAATGTCGAAAAAATTAATATGTATTGCATAATATTTGTATAAATCACTGATATGCAAACCAATTTAGGTACCATACTTTTAAAATTTCCGACCTTTCAACAGCTTACTTACCCCTTATAAATGGCCCTTAAACCGATGAATGGTATAATAATTGAATAATGATGAGCACAAGCTGAAACATTAAAATCAAATCTTTTTTGAAAAATAATTAACAGCTTCTCTTAAAGAAACATTAAAAAAAAGAATATGAAATCAAAACTATCAATCTTATCGTTGGCAATCGCATTACCCACATGCCTTTTTGCCCAGGATTCGCTTCAGGTGATGAACAATACGCAATATCCTAATACCTTTTCTTCAGGATCTGCCGATGTACAGCCATTCACAAATTCTTCAAAAAGATTCAATGACTGGTCAATTTCATTCGGTGCTGGTGTTCCTTTAATGCAGAGCGCGGATCTTATTTCTATTAAAACCAGTAAAAATGCTGGAAAAGATCTGTTTGGTTATTCAGCTTATGTAAGTGTTGATAAAGCAATTACTCATGCATTCGGTTTAAAATTACAATACGACCGTGGTGAAACAAGACAGGGATATTTCAATACAAAAGATGCGGCACCTGCAAATGCTTCGGCTAATATGCAATACGGAGCAAGAACACAATACGATGCGATCTCTATTTTAGGAGATATCAATTTCTCAAACTTACTAAGAAGAGTTGACAATAAGTCGCCATTCAGATGGGCGTTACACGGATATGCAGGTATCGGTACTTTAGCATACAGAGCTTATCTTAAAGATGAAACCGGGCAAAGAATGACCAAGGAGGTTAAACCATTTAAGTTCGGATCTTTATTCGGTCAGGCGGGAGCCGGTTTAAAATATAAGATCAGCAACCGATTAGATCTTGAAGGAAGAGTAATGTATGTGGTAACTACCGATGATACCTTTGATGGTGGAGGTAATAACAATAGTGTCATCAACAGGAGAAACAATAAGAGTTCCGATAACTTCATCAATACTACTTTAGGTCTTACTGTAAACTTAGGAAAACATGAATCTCATTTGATGTGGCATGATCCTTTACAGGAAGCTTATTACAAGATAAATGTATTAGAATCAAAAATCACGGATCTTGTAGTTTGTAAAAACGGAGATGCTGATAATGACGGCGTTTGCGACGATTGGGACAGACAGCTTGATACTCCTGCAGGAGCAAGAGTTGACGGATCTGGTGTAGCCTTAGATGTTGATTTAGACGGCGTAATCGATCTTTACGATAAATGTGTAACCGTTCCGGGAAGCGTTGAGAACAACGGATGTCCTGACCAGGCGCAAGGCCAGGGAGCTGTTGCTGAAACAGAAACAAAACTTGAAGGAATTGAGTTCGATCTTAATTCAGACAGAATCTTGCCTTCAAATACGCCAATCTTAAATAATGCGGTAAGCTACATCAATTCATCAGACGGTTCGTACACTGTTGTAGGAGCTACCGATACAAGAGGAACGGATGCTTACAACCAGAAATTATCTGAGAAAAGAGCAACGAACGTAAAAAACTATCTTATTCAGAACGGAGTACAGTCTGGTAAGCTTGATGCTATGGGTAATGGTAAAAGAGACCTTAAATACCCTGAGTGCGACCCGGCTTCAAAATGTCCTGAATGGAAAAACCGAGCTAATAGAAGAGTGTATTTTAAAGCAAAATAAATTATAATAACTTCTAATGAAGGGCTGCCATTTATATGGCAGCCTTTTTCATTTCAAAACCAAAAGAATGGCTTCAGGAACGATTTGAATTTTGAGTGAACGATCATATCAGCTTTTCTGTTGAATAACTTTTAAATAACAGGGTTTTGTAATATCTCACCATATAATCATAGATAATCATTTCAAATACACGCTGACTAGAAATGTAATGCCTGTTTATATTCATGTGAAACAGGCTTTGAAAAAAAGACCGTTTTTGGTCTTCAGAAATATTTTTTTGTAGATCCGTAATAATTGCTAGCGGACTTTTCATCCTTTGAATATAAACAGAAATTTCGTTCCTTTCTTTAAGATATTCGTCATTACATAAAAAGCCCGAAAGCTTTTGCTTAATGATTCTGTACTTCTTATCCAACTGCCGGTTCAGATTTTTATCGGCATAAAATTCTATTTTGAATCCGGTATTAAACTCATTGATCCATTCTGACTTTTTTAAAATATTAAGATCTATTAAATTGAGAATCTGATCTATAAAGTAAATATTCGTAATGATTTTTTCTTCATCATTATAATCAAGAAAATTCAAAACAAACTCGCTATTGATATGAAATAATGTTTCTGCTTCTTCAATCGTCCTGTATCCATATCTTTCGACTTCCCTTTGATAAGAATCGATCACCAAATTTGATATTTCTCCACTGTCCGTAAATGGCTGTAATAAAATATTGATTTGGTTAAGTATTTCTGTATAATATTTTGATTCAGAAACTCTTAAGCGAATCCTTAAATGAGTTTTAGGATCCTGATACCGTATGAAAAACCATTTCAGGATAAACTTTTTCTCCATTAAATCTTCGACTAAGGGTTTTATCGCGTCTATTAAGACTAAATCTGCTGTTTTTATACCTGTATAAATTTTAAAATAGAGCCATTCACTTCCAGGGGTAAATATTCTTTTATTCATGGTGTCTTATTTTTTTCGGTGAAGCGCAAAGATAAATTCTCTCTTGAATTCATCGTTCCGATCATATAAATACTCTTCAATCTGTATTGATTTTTCACTTTTGACAGTGGTTAAGAAAAGCTTTACCATATCATAATTTTCAAGGTTGAATGGTAAAATATGATCAGATTTCACCCATTGCACCCACTGAGGAATTTGGTGTGAACTTCTCCAGGATCCGAATTCTGCTAATAATTTACCGGCATTATCCATCAGGTGTTCCATTGGATGACTATCTTTATGTGTGATCTTCCATTTAGCTTTTGATACGATTATATTTTCGTATTCAACTCTGGGTAAGAATTTATATAAAGTATTTAATCCTCCCCAGTCAAAATACAATGCCTTCCTGCATCCTTGGGCTTGCAAATCACAAATGAAGTTATAAAGCGGCAGTGTGTTGTTCTCATAATTATGGGCATTACTTAGATAAGGCATTACCTCTCTATTAAGCTTTTTGGATCGCAAAATAACCTTATCATCTTTTACTGAAACCAATAAGTCTTCTATTGGGATTTGTTGTGATTCGGGTAAAACAGATTGAGCCAGATAAGGTATTTCGTAATTTCGCAAATGGGGCCTCCGGATTACATTCCCAACCCTTGATTCGGGTAAATGAATGATTTCCGCTACAAGATGGTTGTTTTGTAATTCTTCTTCTTTATCGGCAATTTCTTTTGTAAAATGATGCACTTTTGATTTTTCTGAACAAAATCGTCCTAAAAGCTGAGTAGCACTACTTCCTCCACAGCTGCTTATAAATAACTTCCGGCAATTTTCGATGGAAAGATATTCTGCCATTACTGATATCGTTGGTGGTAGATCGTGCCAGTTGTCATTCAATTCATCAAGATCTTGGTCTGAAATATTTATTGTAAAATGATTGTTTCGCATTGCATCTTGTACCTTCTCATTAAGTAGCATTTGAAAAGGACTTAAAATGCAATGGAAATTCTGATCTTTTTTCTTTTTTGAAAATATATTAATATCATCTAAATACTCATGGATACCTTGTGATGTTTGCGGTCCGTAACCGATGCCTATTTCGGTATCCATGATATATGAGAGGGGCATCTCACGGGTGCCAAACCGCTCTGAAAATTGTTTTTTGAAAATATCTAAGTAAATCTCACGATTTTTTGCTGTGATCTTATTTAAAAAACGTATTCCTCTTTCGATATCCTTTTGATGGTTTTCTTGCAGAGAAAAATCACCGTCAAGATAAGAATCCGTCTGGAAAAGATACTTCTTGTCATAATCTTTGACTAAGGTTTTAATTAAATTCTCAATGACTTCATAGGTTTGCTTGGTATTTCCTGTGTTTTGGTCAACATCATTAAGTTTATTCTTTATTTCCAGAAGTATATGAAGTTCTTCTTTTGCTTCTACTGATTTTAGTATAGAAATAATGCTGTCAAGATAATCTTTTCCGGAAACATTGGGTTCCAGTATGCTGACCAAAACCTGGTTTTCGATCAGCTCATCAACGAATTGCCTGGCTTCGTCGTATGATATTTCTGGCTCCATCAGGAAATCCGATATCTCTTTAATTGTTCTTCCATTTTTGGAAAAATGTATTATTGCCGATAATTCTCCGGTGAGTTCGGCGGAGGAGATGATGTATTCTCTTTTATTATTGACAAAATTGTATTCTACATATCTTATTCTCTTTCCGACTTTATAAATACTGTTATTTGGAAAATATAAAAGTTTTTCTTTGATCTTTTTGTTGCTTTCTAAAGTTTTGGCTAGCGAGGCTAAAAAAAGCATATCAAGCTTCGTATCTCTTATTATTGTATTTTGCAAGGAAGGCTGATATTGGTCAGTGGTGAATTTACCTATTCCGACAGCAGCAAATAACCCAAATGGAGTACATCTGGAACTCATCCTGCTGTAATATTTTATAATAGAATTCCTGAACCTTTGATTGGAATGAACCTTTCGGGATGCGCAGAGATATTGTGTCAGCTCGTTATAAAGATCGGGAGAGGCAAGATGTATTGCTTCCTGAAAAGCAGAATCACTGCAGACGTTATTAAAATCCTGATCCGATAAGTGAGGACCGGTTAGTTTTCGTACAAAATTTTGATGTGAAAAAGTGGGACTACGAAATACAAACTCATTAAAAAAAATATAGGGAAACTGAGACATTATTATTTTTCTTTAAAAACAGGTATTTCTATATAACTGTCATTGTACCATTTTACTTCGAGTGGTTTTTTTGCATCTTTTATCGTCTCTTCACTAACGTCTTTCCCGGTACCATAGTTGATTTGTACATCAGGGTTTTTTCTTACTCCCAAGATGACAATGAGTTTACTTCCTCTATTTATTTTCCGACTGGTAAAAAATGTATTATGAACAGGAATTTTCTCTATGGTATCAGGTTTCAATAATTTTCTTCTGGTATTGTCCTTTGCATAGCTTGCCCTGGCAAAATATTCGTGTGAAAGTTTAAAGTATTGGCCATTGGAGAGCTTTTCATACATCGTCATGGTAATATCCATATCTTTTTTGTTGATGGCAGCTTTTAAAGTTCCGGTAAAGCTTCCGTTTATTTCAAACGGAGTATTAAAGATCTCACTTTCAAAAACAAACTTATCTTTCAAGTCGCCGGCAAAAATAATGCTGTCGAGTACTTTTTCACTGTCAAAATTTGTCAGTGTATCTTCTCTTTTTGAAAAATCTATTTTTTGTAAAATATAATTTTTCTTGGGTTTAACGGTTTGTAATTTTGACTCATTTAAAAATAATTTCAGTCTTTGATTACTGATCTTATCAATATTTTCGGCGCTTTTCCACTGATTGGAACCCATGATCTGATAGTTTACTTTATTTTTCAAAAACTCAGGTTTTTTCTTTCCCTTTAAAATAAAATCAAACCACTGATAAGAGATGTTTTCTATATTAATGTTGGCTACTGAGTCTATTTTGTACCCTTTGTATTCTTCGTCTACGCCAGAGACTACCCCGCTGTGGCTGTAGGGTCCTATTACAAGGTAATGGTTGGCTTTTTTATTATGTTTTAGATGTTCATTATAATAATACAGGGCACCTCTTTGGTCTGCATCATAATATCCCGTAAATGTAAGAACAGGAATGTTAATTTTAGAATAATCTCTTTTATGAGGAATTTTAGATTGCCAATATTTATCAAAAGACGGATGTTTCAGCCATTTCTGAAAAACAGAATTTTTCTGGCCATATATGCTGTCCAGTCTATTAAATGCTACTCCGCTTTTATAGTATGTATTGTATATTGAAATCCACTTTTTTTCATCATTAAAGGTATCACTATCTGTATTTTTTTTGGCAAAGGCCAGCCATCTTAGCATGTAAGGGCTGAAACAATTGTTGTACATCGGAAAATCAATTCCAAAGCCTACAGACGCGGAAGGAATGATTGTTTTAAGAGAAGGATGTAGATTTTTGGACGCTGCCCATTGGCTGAATCCGTCATAACTTCCCCCGATCATACCTACTTTGCCATTGCTCCAGGATTGCTTTACGATCCAGTCTATTACCTCGTTTACATCTTCAATTTCAAACTCAAAGGGAGATAGCTGACTGCTGCTTAAATATATTCCCCTGCTATAAGCGATAACAATATTGTAGCCTCTTTCGGCATTTATTTTTGCCGTATTCAGGTGATATTGTGTTTTACGCAAATATGTCGTAAACTGTAGAATACTCGGAAGTGGCTGTTCTATTTTTTTTGATCTTACATAATGAAGGCTGATTTCATTGCCTTTTTTTGTTTTTATAACAATACTATCTGCAATAGTAAAATCATTATTTTCCAGTTTTTTCAATAACGGTAAAGCAATGGGAAAGGTTTCTTCCACAAGTTTATAGTAATTATAATGCCGGCTCAGCATCATGGCATCTTTAATCGATATGCTGTCGTCAACAATACCTTCTTTTAAAATTCTCTCGACTTCATTTTTATTAAATCCGTCTTTATATTTAAAAGAATCTGGAACAAACATTTTTGATATAAGTGGAAGTTCAGTGTATTTTTTTTCAAATATTTGGGTATATTTAGATGTGAAATCCTCTTTTGTAGTTTGCGCTTTTTTAGCTAAAGCATACATTTCAAATTGAATTCCTGCGATTAATGAATATTCGGGATATGATTTTTTATAAATGTTACGGATTTGTTTGATTATTTTTAAAGCTTCATCATACTTTTTGTCAACAATGAGAAATCTCACGTAATTGTCGAAATATTTAAGCGAATCTGATTGCTTATAATTGGCAATAAGCTCCTTGTTGAGTAACAGGAGCTTGCTTTCAAATGCTGGATTTTCGAGTTCTATTTTCTTAAAATACAGCTTTTGCGAAAAACAAAATGATAAAGCCAGTAAAAATAAAAAGCTTAAAAATCTTTTTTTTCTTTTCATTTAATCAATAATGATATTCATTTCAAATTATTTGGGACGTGTTTTAGTTGCGCCATCGCTTCCGCTGCTTCCGTTATCACCATCTAAAATGACGACAGGTGGTAGTTGTGAGATGTTTTTTGTAGGGCATTTGTTGCTGGTCGCGGTAGTATCGCCATTTGTTTTTGTATCAACATCACCATTATCGCCTCCTCTGATGACATTTAATCTGGTAATCTGTATCTTCTTGAGAGAAAGCTTTTTTCCGATTTCTTGTTGTTTGTTCATTGTTTTATAAGATTTTAATTGCGCCGCAAATAAACTTCTAATTTTTGAAATTATCATAAATTTCATTGTCGAAATTGATAAATATCGTATTCTTTTTAAATTGTTTAGATTGATAGTCAGGTATTTGTATTCTTCTTTTCATTTATGATTTTGATATAATAAGAGGGAAGGGTACCGGTAATTTTTTTAAATGCATTTGAAAAAGATTCTGAAGTATTGAAGCCTATTTCTTCAGCTATTGCCGAAATAGTATACTTTCTCAGTCGCTCATTGGCCTGTAATTCCGGTATGATATAATGGATGCGTAATTCATTCAGATATTGGGAGAAATTTTTACCTTTCAGTTCGTTCACCGATTTAGAAAGATAGTCGCGATTGGTTTCAAGCTCTTTGGCCAGACTTTCTACTGTAATGTTCTTTTTTAAGAATCCTTTTCGTATTTCGAATTCATCAAGTTTTGTCTGTATATCCTGCAGTATACCGGCAGGAATTCCATTTTTCACTTTTTCTTCTTCAGGTTTCATCGTATGCAGTATAGCCAACTCTTCGGTTTTCATTTCCTCAGAATAATGACCCTTTGGTTTTGCCAGTAAAATTTCAGCCTGCTTTTGATAGGCTTTGATCTTATTTCTGTTTTTGAAGAATAAAAATAGTAAGATAAAAATGATGAATATACCGAAAAGTAATCCTATGTAGAGGGCGGAGGTTTTATTGTTGAGATCGTTGATGAGCTCTTCCTTTTGTTCTAAAAGAATAGGAGTATCGTACTTTTTATAGATTTCTTTTGATAGATATTGTTTGCTTTTGTTGATGAAATCATCTGCGAAAAAAAGTTTGTCAATATATTTGAGCTGGTTTTCCTTATCACCAGTTTTTTTATAATAATCAATTAATATCTCATATCCATCTCTTGTGATAGGATAAAACTCTTTTGAAAATGCAAGTACTGAATCTGCTTTTATAAAATATTTTACTGCTTTTTCTTCCTTTTTTATATCATAATTTATTTTACCAAGAAAATAATAGGTGATAGCAAGATTTCCGTAATCATTGTTCTTGCTAAAGCTTTTTTCAGCTTTAAGATGATTTTCTTCAGCCTTTGAATAATTTTTCAGATAATAATTAGCAATACCGGTTCCTGAGATAAAATACGGATAGTGTGTATAATCATTGAAGCGTCTGCACTCAGCAATTCCAAGATTAATGTAGGATAATGCTTTCTTGTATTCTTTGTTTTTATTATAGCAGTTCGCCAAAGAGAATATGGATCCTATGTAGCTTTTAACATCCTTGTCCCCAGATTGAAGTTTGTTTTTCTGATAAATATAGTACTCATGGAAAAGAGGCAAAGCTTCTTCGTTCTCTTCAGTAGCCGTTTTTAAAATCCCTATTAATTTCTTCAGATAATAAAACTGATCGTTGTTTTTATTCTTAGAAAGTTTCTGAGCGAGAATATACTGATCTAAAGCTTTTGCATATTCCCATTCGTAGTTGTACAGAATCCCTTTAATAATGTATGCTTTTGCCGGGTAATCTTTGTCATTGAGATCTTTGGTGAGGTGTATCAAAGAATCAGCAAAAACATGCCCGTTCTCAGATTTAAGGCCTTTGGTGTGGGCAATTTTATAATATCCTTCATATATATAAGGCTTATTATTTTCCTGCTTACTTTTTAATAAAATGACGTTTGCATACAGCTCAGCCTTGTCATTATCTATTCTGAAAACTTTATCATATGATTTTTTTAGCTGCTCATAGTTTTTTGTCTTTAAGGAGTCCGGGATATGAAAATGATTTATACTCTGCGAAAAGAAGCTCTGAAAGCTAAAAATTAAAAAGATATAATAAAATCTAACCATTGTGAATTATGAACTGCAAAAATACATCTTTTCAAATTTTATCAATTAAATACTTTAAAAAACTTTTAGATAGCAGGATTTTTACCAAAACAGCATTCTACCGATCCGAAATTGATCAATTTCGAGGAGCCTAATTTGCAATTTCTGTTACACCACTTCAACTTTGCAACAACAAAAAAGAGATCTTTATTTTTTGTATGTGTACAGTACAAAAGGAATAAAGATAACAGGCTGATCAGCAAAACACCCATGTCAGGGATTATATGACAAAATTTATTTTTTAATTTTAATTACTAAACAATGAAAAATTTAAGAAAACTTTCGAGACATGAAATGAAAAATGTTGCAGGAGCAGGAACTTGTGCTCTTGTTGCCCACTATTCTGATGGTTCTGCAGGATTAATTCCATATACAGGCGGAATGACAATGAGCCAAGCACAGCAGGGTCAGGCTTACTTAAGCAGTAACCTACAAAATGGTGAAATAAACCAGTACGGTGCCAACAGCGTTACTTATTGTTGTGATTCTTGTAAGAAGTACGAAAGATTACAGGATTTATATTAAAAAATTTTTTGTGGACTGAATTTTAATTATTTTTCAGTCCACAATTTTATAACAATCTATTTATGAAACATCTGCTTATTTTATCTCTTATCTTCTCTTTTATTTCATGCAGCTCAAAAAATAATGATATAAAGTCTACTGTAGAAAATGACAATAAATTAAAAAATGACAGTGCTTTTATAAAAATCAATTTGAATAAAGGAGACTATCTGGGATTGAGAATCAGCAATGAGTTCTTAGAATCGGAACTTTTAGATAAGCTTGAGGATGGTCACACTATAAAAGTTCCAGTTAATGATGGGCTTTCTTACATTCACGTAGCGAAGGATTTAATGAATGATTCAGGAGTCTATCTTCAAAAAGGAGACCATATAGAAATATCATATCTGAACGGTAAATTTATCTTTAAACCACTCTCACAAAAAGAAAACCTTGGCGGACTAAATCTTTATAACGAGTATTACGCCTATGTAAAAACACAAAAGCCATTTGATGGAATTATTGCAGATAAAGGCATAGCAACTAAACAAAAGGATTTAACAAAGGTGCTGGAGCTTAATGACAAGCTTTATCAGGTAAGAGCGGATTTTATAAATCAATATGAAGAAAAAAATACCCTTGATAAGATTTACACCAATACATTTTTAAATCAATACAGATTCACAAAATTACGACTAGACTACTGGGATATCAAAGCTCTTGGCAACAGCCATCTTTTGGGAGAAAAGTATAGCGAGATTTTAAACTTCTTTAAGACAGAAAAAATACAGGCTGAGACACTTTCCCTTCTTTTTGAAATCATTATTGATTATCATAAAACCGTAGTGCCTGCTTCTGAAAGAAATGACAGAGCAAAGTTTGCAGAAGGTTTATTTAAAGCAATAAAAACTGATTTTTCCGTTAAAAATAGAGATATCCTTATCCTTCAATTGCTGCGTGCAGGAAGAAATAAAGATTTGTTGAACAGATTTTATATTGATTTTAAAAGCTTTTCGCAAAATGAGAATTTTGTCAGAAGAGCAGAACAAATTGTCTTTAAAAACTCAGAACAAAATTCTGTCACAACGAATGAAGATACTTTATTAAAAGATTCTGAAGGTAACAAATTTACCTTACAGGAGCTTGTAGCCAAGTATAAAGGAAATACAGTTTATATCGATTTTTGGGCGAGCTGGTGTGCTCCTTGCAGGCTGGAAATGCCAAAGTCAATGATAGCTTCGAAAAAATACACGAAGATTAAATTTATATATATATCAACGGATAAAAATGAAAATCAGTGGATGAGAGCTAATTCTAAAATTTTACAAAATTATGCCGACACTTATCTTTTGTTGAATGAAGACTCTGCAAAATTCATTAAAGAAATAAACCTTGGTACAATTCCCCGTCATATTATCATCAATTCCAATGGTGAATTATCTAATATCGATGCTCCCGGAGCAAATGATCCGCAGTTTGAAAATGTTTTAAATCAATATTAAAAAATTAGATCAAATTACTTACCATAACACATAATCAACTGATATAAACAAAAGTTCCGACGAGATATGAATTTAGATAAATTAATACATTATTTTAAAACTGACAGAAAAGAATTCTATTTTCAGTTCAATTCCCATCCGAATTATCCGTCAGCCCTGGCATTTAGCGACACGCTTAATTTTATGGGGGTCAGGAATGATGCCTATGAGCTGGATAAAGAATATTGGGATGAGCTTCCGGAAGAATTTATCGCTATTGTTGACAATAATTTTTCTTTGGTAAAAAAATCGGGAGGCCAGTATTCCATCTATTCTGATAAAGCACAAACGATAAGCAAAGAAGACCTTCATAAAAAATCTACGGATTTTGTGTTGCTGTTCGAAAAAGATCCGGCTTCCGTAAGATCGTTTACCGGCTACAAACCAATTTTGTATATAATTTTGGCCTTGATAGCGCTCTATTCCGTGTTAACACTAAGCTGGTATGGTGTGTTATTTAACATCCTCTCGCTGGCAGGGGTATATATTTCTCTTGAGATCTTCAACCAGAAATTCGGGAACACCTCTGCGGTGATCGGAAGTATCTGCGGTGATGTATCTGGAAATCAGGGTGCAAACTCTTGTAATAAGATCATTACCCAGGACAAAACCAGCATCTT
>NZ_JBWGXE010000011.1:0-116109 GCF_056333165.1 Chryseobacterium endophyticum | reverse complement strand
CCTAATCTTTTATATTCTTTAGTTTCTCCGTCCAGATCATCCCAGCGGGAATATGCCCGCTCCATATAATCTTTTATCTTTTCCAAAGGAAAATCGACATCTAGATGGTAGTATATGCTTTCATAGGGAGAATAATAAGTTATATCTGCACCTATGGGTGTACCGTGCTGCTCCGTCCAGCGCGAACCAGATTGGCCCCAATCTCCAGAACTACTACCATAAGGCAGACCAGCAGGATTACCCTCTAAGGTTTTTATTTTATCATAAATGGGGTTATTAGATATTTATTATTTGGCTGTGATATTTCCACATGAAATTCTGGTGTTTTATTCATTTCCTGGCAGTGTATCAAATTAGTTAATAACAAAAAATAGAGCAGCGTTTTTAGTTTATCCATTTTTTCCACATCTATTACTTGTAAGAATCATTGAACTTGTCATTGGTTTTAAACACCCTTATGCTATCCGTTGGTACAGGATGATTATCTAATAACACTTCAAAAGAACTGTTATCAGAAGCTATCTTAAATTCCAGCCTGGCTTGATTACCCACTTTTTTAAAAACGTCATTGGCCTTTTCCCAATTAAAGTATGCATACCCCGTATACTGTTGATCTTTGCCTGTTTCCCAGGTGAAATTCAATTCTTTGGGGATGACTCTTTTTTCATAAGAGACTTCACCAATCCACGGGCGATAAAATAATTCTTCCTCTCCGTTGAAGTAATCTATCCACATTCTGAATAACCTCAACCCTCTGTTTTCCGAAGTAAAAACAGCAGCGTAATTATACCTTGCCCTGTAGTTATCCCATTCTTGCGGGGAAGCGTCCGGAATAGCCAATTCTTTTTTTTCTTCTTCAAAACGATTTGAACTAATACGGTAAGTTTTAAGATATTTTTCTTTTATTCCTGTAATTTCTTGCTTATTAGTTATTACTTCTGCTTGATAACGCCCTAATTCGATCTGCACTCCTGCTCCGAAACGCAGCCACACCACCACCATACCTTTGGGGGCAAAGCCAAACACCAAGTCACTAAAGCTATTGTAAGGACGTATGGGATATGCAAATTCTTCGTATCTGCCTGATCTTCTATATTTCTGTAACGGTTCTTTATAAAATTCCGGGAGTGCCTCACCGTTGGCATATGCCCGTTCCATATAATCTTTTATCTTTTCTAAAGGAAAATCGACATCTAGATGGTAGTATATGCTTTCATAGGGAGAATAATAAGTTATATCTGCACCTATGGGTGTACCGTGCTGTTCCGTCCAACGCTTTCCAGATTGGCCCCAATCTCCAGAACTACTACCATAAGGCAGACCAGCAGGATTACCCTCTAAGGTTTTTATTTTATCATAAATGGGGTTATTAGATATTTATTATTTGGCTGTGATATTTCCACATGAAATTCTGGTGTTTTATTCATTTCCTGGCAGTGTATCAAATTAGTTAATAACAAAAAATAGAGCAGCGTTTTTGTATATGTCTTTTTCGGTATTTAGCTTCTAACGCTCCTTCTTTCTTGGGTGCATTGTTTTGAGATTTGGCATTCAATCCGACTTGGTTGGCTTTTACCGACCAGTGCAGGTACCGATGGCGAAGGTCTTTCAGGTCTTGTTCCTCTATAAAATCCAGATACGATATTTTTTTTATTTCTTCGAGGTACTCTGCAACCGAAGGTTTTTCTCCTTTTATATACTGCTCTACATATTGGTTTCGGAGATCATTACAGGCATTCATATAATTGATGAGTTGGTTGTAAATACGGGTTAATAGGTCACCTTTTATACTATACTTTTTATTAATTCTTTCATTTATATACTTAACCCCGCCTGTTTTTTCATCTTGTGAGTAATGAAACATCTGGTTGAGCGCAATTTTGTCATAAGCATTAGAAAGCACCCGGGTACCAATAATTCCGTTGTAGGATGTCGAATCTTTGTTCCAACGCTTATCGGAATCTAAATCTTTCTGATAAAAAGAACGGATCACAAGTTCCTTGTCTTTATACCAACCTTCTTTTATCAGAATTTCTTTAAATTTCCTGCATTCTTCATCTATATTGAAAAATACATCATTAATGATTCCTCCCTTTTGACAAAACAATACAGATATTTCCTTGTCGCCATCCACATAAGAACCTCCAATATCCGAATGTACACCGGGCAAAGTAAGCTCTAATCCGTATAAACCTGCACTATTGATATTGGTAAGATCAAAGTTATCCCGATACTCGTCATCGGCGGCCAGCTGCAGTACAAAGTGTACTCTGCCGGAACCTATAGCATCTAAACCCAATTGCTTGGTATCACTATTGATTCCCCAACCGCCTCTGTGATTAAGACCATAAGCTGCCACCGTATCATATAACCCTGCAAACTTAAATTGTATGGAGCTGATTTTTAATGTTTGTCCTACCAAACACGCTCCGAAAAAGCCATAAATATCTGCCAATGGATTTTTTTCTTTCATATAAACTGCATTTTTAAGAGAAGGAGCATCATACGGTGTTAATGCAAAAAAACCGGAACCCGAACTGAAAAATTCTGCTGGAGAAGTGGCCACATATATAAAGTGCCTGGCAGCGGTAGCTCCACGGCTAAATCCGAAAACATTAACCGTAAGATCGATTTGTTTTGGTATTCCCTTAAATTTAGAACCTATTGCTTTTGCGCCTTCGATACATCCTTTGGTTACTTTAGCAACAACGCCAAGATCTCCCGTTCCTAAAGCTACATCCGGAAAAACATCATCGTTTTTTAAGTCGTCTGTTCCTATACCTTCTATATACACACGTATTTGATTTTCAGCATTAGGATCAGTGGCATCAAAACCCCTCGCCACGTTAGAAAAATCATTCGTATAACTATCATCTTTATGATTAGATTCTTTATAATCTTTCCCTGCTTCTGTATTCGTCTTGTTGTTTTGTGTACCATCAAAAAATAGATTAAGCGTTACGTTTATAGATTCTACAGGCTTGTCATTTGGGTTAATTTCCTGGGGTTTGTTATAGCTTACTCCGGTTTTTGCTCCTTTTTGTTCTACTGAAATTGCAGCATTATTGGCAATTGTTTCATTAGATTTTACCACATAGTTTTTTCCAGTTCGAATAACTGCCTTACCTTCTACAAAATATTCTATACTCATGGCTAATAGTTTTTAGACTTCTCTCCACTGTTATTTTGAACCTCTTTCTTAGAATGCTGTTCTATTTTGCCTTCGCTTTGAACTTGCACTCCTTTTAAAGTAGTTAATTTATGCTCCTTCTCAGCGAAAGTTTCCAAATCTCCTTTTACATAATGGGTTAACTTTCCTACGACATTGGTGATAAAATCTGTTCCAATAGACATCATTTTCATCATTCCCACCCCGACGGTTTTGTTCATTCCTACAGTTTCTGTGGAGTTCATACCCACATTTGTTGTCAAGTTTTGCCCAACGCTGATATTAAGATTCTCCCCCGCCGTAAATGTCATATTCCCTGGCGCACTCACATTAATATTTCCCTGCCCATCCATCAGATACGTATTTCCACTCGGATCTTCTATAAAAACAGAACCTTCCGCGTCATTCAGAATAATCTTTGTTCCGCTCCGGGTATGAATAACTTTCTTGTCATTCCCTGAAGTATGATAGGAACTGGTTTCGCTTCCGTTATAATGCGTTCCCATCACAAAAGGCTTTTCGGCGTTCCTGCTTTCGTGGCTTACCAGAACTTCTTCTCCGATCTCAGGAATAAAATGAAAACCTTTACCGGCTCCGCTGTGTGGCTGTATAAGACGTATCCAAGGCGTTTTTTCTCCTTTATCTTCCTGCCACGGAAATTGCACCCGCACTCGGCCTATTCCCAGCGGATCGTTGTTATCTACTACTCTTGCAGGCTGGTCTTCGGCTTTCGGTACCGCATCAATATCGATGTATGGGGCGGCATTGAACAGATCCGGGATCCCTACAAACTCATTGTAATAATCACCAGGCTCATAGACGTGCCTGATTTCTAAGATCCGGTAGGTTTCCATTGCTTTGCCGTTGATATCCGAAAGTTTCACCCTGCCTCCGATCTTCAGTTCGGGCGTTTTGCTTCTTCCTTTTACCTGCATCAGGTTCTCACGCTTTCTTTTTCCAAACGCACAGCCTCTTTCAAATGACCTTCCGACCATTTTTCGATACCCGTGTGGTTGAAATGCATTTTAGGCTTTTTCCTGAAAATATTCCTCGATGCAATCACTGCAATACTCTGAAACGGACTTTCCTTGAATTCCGACTTTTCACTGCCGCTATGCTTTTCCATTTTCAACCCGCTTACAGCATCATAGCCTGTGAAGACAAATTCCTGAGCCTGCATCCGCATTTCAAGTTCAATATCGATTAAATCTACATTTTCGCCGAGTTTTATAAGAGGCTGAACCTTGTTTCCAAAAACGAGCTTTTCACCTGTGTAATAGAAAAATCCGCCATGACGTCTTGCCAGTCTCTGCAGAAACCCATAATCGGATTCTCTGTATTGCACCGTATACGGAAGCACCTTCCTGTTATATTCGTTAAGATAAGCATAAGATATTTCCACCTTGGCTTCCGGGGGATATTCTTCGGTTACCTGTTTTATAATCTGTTCCAGGGTTTTGTCTTCGAAACTTTGGCAGTCTTTTCCGCTTTCCAGCAAAATACTTGGGGCATATCCTGTAATATAAAGATCTCCATACCCGCCGCCCTCGTCCTTTTTATTTCTGATCCTGCCGACAATACCCCTGAAGTAATGCCGCAGTTCTCCAAAACGCCAATAAAAAATACCTATTTCTTTGCCGAGAAGGTTTTTGGAGTTTTCCATGACATAGCCGTGAAAACGGTCTAAAGCATCATCCGGAACCACAATGGTAAAACGGTCATGGACATTGGTTTTCTGAATAAGCTCTACTGCATCGCTGTTTTTCCGTAAAAATTCTTGGCCCTCTAAAGTCAGCAGGCAATACACCAAAGGATTGGTTTTGTCTTTTAGCCAGTCTTCAGCGCCACGGGATGTGCCGAATGTTGAGGAATTAAAATTTTCGTCTTTCATTATCTGTGATTTTAAAAAAAGGCAATCTCATTTTCAAATTGTTAATGATTATAATAGAATTTGTGTTTTAAGTTTCTCAGTGTAAACTTTTACTTATTAATAAACATAAAATAAATATTATCTAATCCCTATCTGTGCATTTAAAGTAAATTAATATAAAAATTTAATACTGGTATTTTGAATAGGAAATATCCTGTGTATTTTTTGTCAGAAGATCGCTCTTTACCTTAAAGCGTGTATTATACGTATCATACTATAAAGGGTTAAAATCGCAGTACAAGAACATATTAAAGTTTAACTATTACCGATATCAAGCAGTAAATCTATTTTAATCTGTGTTTTTATCATTAATTTAAATCAAACCATAAGGAATATATCACGATGACATATAATATGTCCTAAATCTTTTATTATCTGGAAATAGGTGTTACCAAATGTAAAAATAATTTTCAATTCGGCAAATATTTTTTGAAAATAAGCAATAGAAAATCAATACATTATGAAAAATTATCTATAAAATAATAAGCAGAAATTTCATTCTTATTTTTACATAATCAGAAACATTAAACATAATAACAGCAATAAAACACTACAAATAAATTATTCTTAAAAATGAAAATTCTGCAATTTAATTGATTGTTAAATGACACGGCCGGGAACCAGGATAAATGATTAGGCAAAAAGTATAGTGAAAGATAATCTGAAAATGTATGGAAATCATGATTCCATAAAAATTTCGGATTTTGATGACGTAATTGCTATTCTTGAAAAGATCAGCAAGATGTAATGCATCTCTATTTGTAAGCGGTGTTGTTTTGTCATCAAATAGTAACAAACGAAAAAAGTCGCCCATTTTGGCGACTTTTCTTTCAAGCGATCCGGACGGGACTCGAACCCGCGACCTCCGCCGTGACAGGGCGGCATTCTAACCAGCTGAACTACCGGATCAATTTTGTTTGAAAAGTAAATTGAAAAACTTTTGCGATCCGGACGGGACTCGAACCCGCGACCTCCGCCGTGACAGGGCGGCATTCTAACCAACTGAACTACCGGATCAAATTTTGTAAAGAGCTTGTTTCTTTTTTGTGATGGCAAAAGTACAACTTTTTTCATTACACGCAAACTATTTTACAAAAAAAACCTTCCATTATCTGGAAGGCCTTCATTATCAAACTTATTATTTTTATAAGTGTGCACTTAATTTTTCAGCGATTACGTGTTTCGGCGTTACACCTACCAGTTTATCTACAACCTCACCGTTCTTGAAAATAAGAACTGTAGGGATATTTCTGATACCATACTGCATAGAAATTTCCTGGTTGTTGTCTACATCTACTTTTCCTACTACTGCTTTTCCTTCAAAATCTGTGGCCACCTCTTCAATGATTGGTCCCAAAGTTCTACATGGTCCGCACCATACTGCCCAGAAGTCTACCAATACTGGTTTATCTGATTTTAAAACCGTTTCCTGAAATGAGCTGTCTGTAATTTCTAAAGCCATTTTGTTTCTTTTATTTTAATTAATATTATCTCTTAATTGATCTGTTAATAGACACCCAAAATTACGCCATTTAAGCAATATTATTATCTATGCTCAAAATTTGTATTTTCTATAACAAAATCCGTAGAAATTTCTTCTAAAGCCTTCGCTAAGGCATCAATATCTTCTTTTGAAGTCAAATGACTGAAAGAAATACGCAAAGGGGTACAGTGCTCCATTTCTTCCTCCGACAGCACCATCATCATCACCATAGAAGGCTTTGAAGCACCTGAAGAGCATGCGCTTCCCTGTGAAATGGCAATTCCCTTCATATCCAGCTGGAGACCGATCAACGGATTTTTATAGGGTAGTAAAGCACTAAGTACGGTATATAAACTGCCATCCTTCTCCTGGCTTCTTCCGTTAAATTTAATTCCAGGAACTGCTTTGGAAAGTTCCTCTACCGCATACTCCTTAATACTTTGCATATGATGGGTAAATTCTTCAAGATTATTCAGAGAAATTTCCAATGCTTTGCCTAAACCTACAATTCCTGCTACGTTCTCTGTACCGGCTCTTAAGCTTCTTTCCTGAGGACCACCGGTAATAATTCCTTTCAAGCCGCTTGATTTTCTGATAAAGGCAAACCCAATCCCTTTAGGCCCATGGAATTTGTGTGCACTGCAGGATGCAAAATCCACAGGAATCTCAGAAAAATCCAGTTTCATGTGAGCCATTGTCTGCACGGTGTCCGAATGGAAAATGGCATGATGAGCCTTGCAAAGTTCCGCCACTTTTTTAATATCAGTAAGATTTCCGATCTCGTTGTTCGCATGCATCAAACTTACCAATGTCTTTTTATCTGAGGCTTTCAGAAGTTCTTCCAGTCTGGAAAGATCGATATCTCCTTTGTCGTTGGGACGGATGTAATTTACTTCCACCCCCTTTCTGTTTTTCATATCGAGAATACTCTCAGAAACACACTTGTGTTCCAGAGGAGAGCTTATAATTCTCTGTACACCCAGATGTTCAACAGCAGATTTGATGATCATATTGTTGGATTCTGTACCGCATGAGGTGAAAATGATTTCGGCCGGGGTTACCTGTAGATATTCCGCAACCTGTCTCCTCACATTTTCTATAAGAATTTTCGCTTCCTGTCCGAAACTGTGGGTAGAGGACGGATTTCCGAAATTCATTTTCATGGTTTCTACCATGGCTTCGATAACTTCCTCGGAAAGAGGTGTTGTGGCAGCGTTATCTAAGTATACTTTATTCATTTTACTTTGAAGATTTATTTCTATGGAAACAGTAATACCGCGAAAACAAGATCGCAAAACTTCGGCTTAAGCATCAGTGATATTACTTCATTTTCGACAGCCAAAATTAGTGAAAAAATTGGTAATGTCCTTCATTTGCCCACGATAGCATTGGCCGGTCTCCTGAAGTATCTCCGAAAGCTATGGTTTTATCGTATTTCTCGTTGATAATTTCAGCCTTTATGCGGATTAATTTTTCTTCTCCGTTACAGTTTTTTCCAATAAAATTACCCGTGAATACTTCATTTTTAAATTCTGCTTTTGTAGCGACAAGCTGCATTTGAAATGCTTCGGCAAATGGTTTTGCCCAGATATCAAGGGAAGCCGTCACCAAAAGGCTCCTCGTATTTTCATGGTCAATATTCTTAATGAAATCCAATGCATTTTCCCGGATAATCTCAGGATAATACCGTTCAAAGAACTGTCTGGATTTTTTTTCTATTTTTTCCTTGGTTTGTCCTTTAAGTATAGATGCTATAAAACTTTTTTTTACCTTTTCCGTCTCTACAAGTTTCAATTTTAATAAAATGAAAAGCGGAACATGCTTTAGAAATTGTAACCTGAACTTTACGGGATCATAAAACCTGAGATACATAAACATAGTATCTTTATAGGTTAATGTTCCATCAAAATCAAAGCAATACAATTTCTTCATTGGAGTTTTGTTTTAAGGTATCTTAACGCAAATGTCGCAAAGATATTTTGGTTATACTAATTTCCACTTAACAAACATGGCCTGTATAAAGTATATGATACAATTTAAAGCTTCAATTTTTTAAATATAAATTCAGGAATATTCCGGATGATCATCATGATAATTCCCCACACCGGTAATACATATATGACATTTCTTCTTTTCTTATATGCTTTAAAAATATATTGTGCTGCTACAGCGGGCGTTGCCGTAAGCTTTGGATTTAGCGGTAGTCCCTCGGTCATTTTCGTAGCCATAAACCCAGGCTTTACCGTAAGTACATGGACCATTTTGTTTGAAAGATAATTTCTAAGCCCACTCAGATAAGCCGTAAATGCAGCTTTTGCACTTCCATATATGAAATTGCTCTGCCTTCCACGGTCTCCCGCTACGGATGAAAGACCGATGATCGTACCCGACCTTCTGCTTTCGAACTTCTGGGCGAAATAATTCAGTACCGGGACCAGCTTTGCATAATTAATATCAATGATCCGGCCGGTATTCTTATTGTCATGCAGACCTTCTTCCGTATCCTGCCCTAAATATCCTACCGCGCAAAACAGAAGATCTGAATGAATATCCTCGAACCTTCCATAATCAATATCTTTCATCAGGTCGAGCTCGATAACTTCCGCCTGCTGAAGAAATTTCACATCGATATGCCGTGCAAATCTTTCCGTTGTTTCTGTATTTGAGGTAAGGAGATAAATCTTCTCAAACCTTTCCCCTTCCTTCAGGGCCTCTTCCACAAAAGCCTGTGCTACTTCTGAT
The DNA here is from genome assembly GCF_056333165.1 of Chryseobacterium endophyticum. Lineage (NCBI taxonomy): Bacteria > Pseudomonadati > Bacteroidota > Flavobacteriia > Flavobacteriales > Weeksellaceae > Chryseobacterium > Chryseobacterium endophyticum. The sequence continues at coordinate 106,785 of NZ_JBWGXE010000011.1, read as the reverse complement.
GTGCTTCCTAAAACGATCATTTGTGCTAAATGTTATTTATAATTCTTTTGTGCTGTAAAGAGACAAATTTTGAACTCTGAACATTTTTGAGATAGTTGGTCAGTGAAGAGCGGCTCATGCTGTCTTTCGTAAGGTAAATCTTGCCGTTATATTCCTCTACAATATCGTCCAAACGGTCGATAAGCTTTCTTAATTTGGGATTTACTTTAAAATCTAGCGCAAGGGAATATCCTTCGAAGGGAAATGAATTGTAAGCCTGCGGATTCTCTTTTCCGTACAGCTTCAGTACAGCCAGGAACGATCCGTTTCCACTGTTGGCAATGGTTTCAAGTATTTTTTTCATTCCTTCTTTTCCGGAATGTTTCGGAATCATCATCTGATATTGTATAAATCCGGACTTTCCATAGATTTTATTCCAGTCCTTTACGAAATCGAGTGGATAAAAGAATGTTTCGTAATCAATAAAATTCTTTACCTCTTTTTTAGATTGTTTTTTAAAATAGAAATAATTGAAAATCCTTACCGTCAGTGCATTTAGAACGAATCCCGGAAAGTAAAAAGGCACTGTCGGTTCAAATTTCTTTTTCGGTCTTAAAGGTTTATCCCTGAGATTTTGCGGCAACTCATGCTGAAAAGCGTGTTCTCCCCTCATCAGGATGCTTCTTCCGATATTTTTACCTTTCTGCAGGCAGTCGATCCACGCGACGGTGTAGGTCCAGTTTTCACTTTCTTCAAATAGCCTGAAGATCTCATCGAGATTTTCAGCTTTTATACTTTCCTGACGAATATATGCAGACTGAATATTTTTTAATTTGAATTTAGCGGTAAGAATAATTCCTGTAAGTCCCATTCCACCGATCGTTGCCCAAAACTTTTCAGGGTTCTCGTCTCTTGAACAGGTAATTATATCCCCGTTTTCGATCATTAATTTAAATTCAATCACATATTCGGAAAAGCATCCTTCCGAGTGATGATTTTTACCGTGAACATCAGACGCGATAGCACCGCCGACAGAAACAAATTTGGTTCCCGGCGTTACATACAGGAAATACCCCTGAGGTACGGCAATTTCAAGAACATCCGAAAGCAAAACACCGGACTCACATTCAATAATACCGTTGAGACGGTCGAAACTGATGAATTTATTAAGTTTTTTTGTTGAAAATATATGTTCTCCCAACGAAGCATCTCCATAGCACCTGCCGTTACCTCTTGCAATGACTTCATTGTTATTCAGGACAAATTCTTTGATTTTCAGGAAACTGTCTTCCGATTTCATTTCCTTTTCTACGATGGGAAAATTCCCCCAATTGGTTACTTTCTGTGTAAAATCAGGCTTCATTTCTTAAAATAAATTTGAATTAAAAATGCAGCCACCCAAAGTAATAAAGTAACCTGAATATATCTGTCGCGGTAAACGATCTTAGTAGGAGATTCTGTTCTGTTGTAGACCAATGTCTGCTGTAAATATCTCAAAAAAGCAAATACAACAAAGATGACGGTGTAAAAAACACGCTGATGAAATTTCGCCTGAACTTCCGGCGACAGGGTAAACATCAGATAACACACAATGGCCAGCGTTACAGAGATCGAAAGCGTGATATCCGCAAACTGAACGTTGTAGCCATCAAGAGCTTTTCTTGTTTTACCGGAAACCTGTGCATTAATGAGCTCTCCCCTTCTTTTTCCGATCGCAAGCACCAGGGCCAGAACAAAAGTCAACAGGATTGCCCACTGGGAAATGCTTATTCCTGTAATATAACCTCCCGCCAGTACTCTGAGCACAAATCCCAGCGCAATAATAAAGATATCAATGATAGGAACATGTTTTAGTCTGAATGTATAAGCCAGGTTCATGACGAAGTAAGATCCGATAATGATGGCAAACTTCCAGAGCATTTCATGAAAATAAGCCTGTGCAAACAATACCAGCGCAATATCTGCTGCGATAAGCCCGATAAAAATACCGATGGCCTTGGATTTTGAGATCGCACCACTGGCCAGGGGACGCTTTCGTTTTTCGGGATGTTTGCTATCTGCCTCGATATCGTTATAATCATTCAGGATGTAGACAATGCTGGCAGCCAGGGAGAAAATAATGAAAGCAAAAATACTTTTAGTAAGTAAATCGACATTTTTAATATTTCCGGAGAAAAATAATGGAACAAAAACAAACAGGTTTTTTACCCATTGCTCGACACGGAGCAGTTTTAAATATTTCTTCATTTATGTTATTTCTAATACAAAAATAATGATTTCAAAGAATATCACAATAAAAATACAAAAATAACCGCAATTGCGGTTATCTGTGAAAATATTTATATGCTAAATAAAATTATTGTCCGTTCTGAGCGTCGTTGATCATTTTCTCGTTAGCCGTGATCGCAAACTCCACTCTTCTGTTTTTTGCTCTTCCTGCATCGGTATCGTTGGAAGCAACAGGCATCGCTTCACCTTCACCTTTTGCAAATAATCTGCCGGAAGCAATACCTTTTCCCATCAAATAAGATTTTACGGAGTTTGCCCTTCTTTCAGAAAGAGACATGTTGTAAGAATCTGATCCTTTGCTGTCGGTATGACCATAGATATTGATATTGGTATCAGGATTATTGATAAGAACCTGTGCCAGTTTATCCAGATTGGTTTTAGCTGTAGTTGTAAGGGCAGAAGAATCAAAATCGAAATTAACGATACTTTCATTTAAAGTAATCTTAATACCGTCACCTACTCTTTCTACTTCAGCACCAGGTAGCGTTTCCTTAATTTCTTTTGCCTGTTTATCCATTTTAGATCCGATCACATTACCGGCGACACCACCGATAACGCCACCTAACACAGCTCCGATGGCTCCGTTTCCTCCTCTTCCGACATTATTTCCTAGAATCCCTCCGATCACAGCACCTGAAGCAACCCCTACGGCTGTACCTCTTTGCTGGTGGTTAGAATTCTGTACTGCCTCACAGCTTGTCAATAACAAGGCTGATGATAAAAATAAGCCTCCTATATATGTTTTTGTCAATTTCATCTTATTTAATTTTTAAAGTTTAATTATTTCATTCCTGTTCTCTCAAAGTTGTAAACAACTCTTACATTTTCTCCGTCAAAAGGAATATTCTGCTCCAGTGAGAACTGATCTGTCGTTTGATTGGTAAGGGTAAGCGTATAACCTGCTGTATTTTGTTTTGCCTTTGTGCCTTCAGCTATTTTTTTGAAGTTAAATGTATTTCCGCTTACGACATCCACTTTAATGGGCTGTGTATATCCGCCTCCGCAGGTTCCGCCTCCGCTTACTGTATAAGCGCCAGTCCAATTGTTGGGAATCAGTCTCCAGTGACTTCCTACGAAACACTGTGCATCGATACCATCGTCAAAAGGTTTTACTTTAAACTGCTTATCATAGTTGATACTGACGATCTGCCAGTCACCTTTCATTTTAAGGAATTCAGCTCTCTGATTTTGGGCTGTTTGTGCGTTTTTCACTCCGGAACAAGACACTGCAAAAAGTGATGTTCCTAACATCCCTGCAAATAGTAACTTTTTCATTTTGTAGTTTATTATTTTTTGTTAAAATAAAATTACAAAAAACCGTGCCAAAAATGAAAGATAACAATAAAAAAAGTCCGAAAATTTCGGACTTTATATGATTACACCTTAAATAGAGGCAGATATGTTATTTTTTAACAGTCTTTTTTACGGATTTTTGAACCTTTTTTGAAGAGGTTGATTTTCCGTTGTAGAAATTCGTGTATGCGTATTCTGCCGCCTTTTTAACATCGATTACCCCTCCGGCCTGAGAAAAGTCTGCGAATCCGTTTGCAGTGCTTGGATTGCTGGATTTCACAAGAGATTCGATAACCTGGGCAGGCGTAAGATTCGGCATATAGGCCAATAAAACGGCCGCTGCTCCGGCTACCACAGGAGAAGCCATTGAAGTTCCCTGAAGATACTTATACTCGTTATGAGGAACGGTAGAATAAATCTGATCACCCGGAGCAAATACATTGACCATCTTCTTATTATAGTTGGAAAACCCTGCTCTCAACGCTGCGTTGTCATTGGTGCTTGCTCCGACAACCATTACATTGTCTACAAAAGGTTTTTCATCGGTCACATTTTTAAAGTTTGTAGGATAAGCCAAATGTTCTGCAACATCTTCGTTTTCATTACCTGCAGCCTTTACCAGAAGAACTCCTTTATCCTGTGCGTACTTGAAGGCATCCCAAACAACATTCTTCCCTGGTGAAACCGGTTTTCCGAAACTCATGTTCAGAACTTTGGCGCCATTATCGACGGCATAACGGATGGCGTTGGCCACATCCTTATCTCTTTCGTCACCATTAGGAACTGTTCTTACGGACATGATTTTAGCCACTTTTGAAGCAACACCATATTGTATTTCAGATCCGTTCGGAAGTCCTGCAATAATTCCGGCTACGTGTGTACCGTGTTCTGCATCAGGTCCTTCATAGTGGTTATTTCCATAATTTTTTTCAGAGTAATCGTCATAATTGTCTCCTACAATTTCTTTTCTCGGATCGTAATCAAGATTGTATTGTTTTTCCTGAGGGCCAAAGTAATCGAGTGCTTCTTTCATCTGGTCACGCATCATTTTCTCAAATTCTGCAGCAGACTTGCCTTTAAATTCCGGACTTTCAGCAACTCTTCCAAGGACCTGAGCGGCCATAGCCTCTTTCTGGTCTGCGGGCTTTATCGCTGCGACATTTTCAGGGGTGAGGGCTTTCCCGTTCAGCAATCTTACCATAGTCGGAATGGCATCATTAATCATCGTGTACGTCTGGAATCCCTGTCTTGCCTCAACACTTTTCTTATTAAAGATCTCTTTGGACTTCATATACATAGCAAACTCTTCGGGCATTTTAGCCTGATTGGCTTTGTTCTTCGTAGAATCGTCGCCTTCGAAAACAGGTTTGTATTTGGCAACAACTCTTGTTACTTCCATATTATCGATATCTATATCTCCATTTTTACCACCGATGAAATTCCATCCGTGAACATCGTCGATATATCCGTTTCCATCGTCATCTTTACCATTTCCCGGCACTTCATTAGGATTTGTCCAGACATTTTTGGCTAATCCCGGGTGGTCTATCTGTACACCACTATCGAGAACACCTACGACAACAGTTTTAGGTTTAAGCCCTTTAGACTCTAAAAATTTATATGCATTTTCAGTATTTACTCCATAGACCTTTGTCGTGGCAAAATCTTTATGATACCAGGTCATAAGATCTTTGTCTTTCATCGGGTCAGTACCGGTTTTAGCTTCCTGCGCTTGCGAAAAGCCAAATCCCACTAAAAAAACAGCGGCTAATAATACCTTTTTCATGTTAGTATGATTGTTTAATATTTTTTATATAAGTCAGAGCTTCAGGTCCTTTGTTACAGATGAGATCCAAAATAGACAGATCTTCTAAAAAACCCAGCTTATCAGAGAATGTCTGATAATATTCTTCCATTTTAAATTCTGAAGAATCTTTTGCTGAAAATTTTTCTCTAAAACTGATCTCCTGAGGATTTTTGATGTATTCTGTATTCAAAGACCATGCCTTTTCTGTTTTAAGGATTTGCAGAATCATTTCAAGCGCATTAGTATTAAAATCCAGTAAACTCGATTCTTTTATTTCAAATATCTTCCTGAGTTTATCTTCATAAAACTCAAAATAGGGAGAGCTTTGATAGGCCGTCTTTATGGATTTCCAGTGAAGGCTCCTCCAGTCTTCACGGTTAGAAATTTCAATATCTTTTAACGCTCTCTTTCCATTATGGGAAATAGGAATGATTAAAGACAGCTTTCCGTTGGCTCCAAATATATTAGCTCTGTTTCTATAAGTCTGCTTGGGAAAGCTTTCAAACTGTTCAAATACAATTTCGTTTTCAGGATTCAGGAATACCGAAAACCATGAAATAGGCGGTAGATAAAATACCGGTAGTAATACGTTCTTCATATTTATATTGCAAAAATGAAGTATTCTCTCAAATACTCCATTTTATTTTATTTAATTTTTTACTTTTAAACTTTGTCAAAGATTTTGAACTTTGACAAAGTAGCTATAAATCGTCTTCTGTTTTTTTCTTTCTGAACAGCTTTACAAAATATTCCCATCCGAAGAATAAAATAAGAATCATCGCGGCTATCCACCAGTAAGAAGTTTTATTGGCTTCTCCTGTGTTTGTGGCTTTAAACATTCTTTCCCAACGGATCTTTTTGGGAGCCTGGTACGATGAACTCGCATCTGAGAACACGCCCTGCACGCTCATCCAGGTAAACATAGGCTTTCCGACAATATTTTCCTCAGGAACGAATCCAAAGAATCTTGCATCTAATGAAGCATCCCTGTTGTCTCCGATCATCATATAATAATCCTGCTTGATGGTATATTGATTCGTTTCTTTTCCGTTGATGAAGATTTTACCGTTTTTGTTTTCTAAACTATTGTGTTCATATTCAGAAATAATCCATTGATATTCCGGTAAAGTTTCCTGATTCAAAGTGACAACATCACCCTTTTTAGGAATTCTCAAAGGACCATACCAATCCTGGTTCCAAGGCTTGTTGATAGGGAAGATTGACTGGGTAGTATCAATGCTTTTTGTATAGGCTGTTTTATCAGCATTTAACTTATAGGAAATAGTGGCTGAATCTTTAGGATAGATATTTTCTTCCATGTTTACCACATTCGGCAAAGCTTTGATTTCTTTAGCTGTCTTATCAGTAAGACCCTGAAATATATAAACAAAACCGCCGTTTTTTTCATCCTGCATTTCTCTTACAGGTAAGAATCCATAAGTATTATATAAGCCGGGAATGTCTAATTGAGTTCCCGTATTAACGGTATAAGCATGTTGAATTTCCTGATCTCCCAAAATCGTTTCCGGTTTTCCATTGACATACAGTCTTCCGCCCCTCATTTCAAATGTATCACCAGCAACGGCCACACATCTTTTTACATAAGGATCTTTCCGATCAATCGCCGTATGTACGGAATCCTGCGGATAGTTGAAAACAACGATGTCTTTTTTCTGAGGCTTGTTGAACTGTAAAATTCTTTCGTAAGGAAGCTTTACCGCATCAACATAAGATTTGGGATCATCTTTAGGGTTTCCTTTTTCTCCGGTATCCATAATGGTTCCCTGAAGGAAAGGTATGGCCAGAGGACGCATCGGCAGCCTGTAACCGTAGCTCCATTTATTTACAAAAAGAAAATCGCCAACAAGTAATGTTCTTTCCATGGATCCGGTCGGGATTCCGAACGGCTGGGTCACAAAAACATGGATAATGGTTGCAAAAACTACCGCAAAAGTTACAGATCCGACAAATGAATCTTTCTTTTTGGCATTCTTTTCTTCATCGGTAAGGAATAAATCATTTTCATCTTCCAGTTCCACATCTTTGCTGTAATTCACCGTTGCCATATAAATGAACGGAAGAATAACTGTAAGAAGTTTATCCTTAAATAAAGTTTTACCGAATTTTTTCATTAAGTATAAATGAAAAACAGACATCATGATAGGCCCCACGATCGGTAAATAAGACAAGATGGCCCACCATTTCGGATGTTTGGTTTCTTTTAAAACAATGAAATAATTGTAGAAAGGGATAAAAGCAAATACAGGATTATAACCCAGCTTTTTAAACAATTTCCAGGTAGAAATCCCCATCAGTACAGACAGAATGAGGACATACACCGTATAAGTTAAAAAATAATTCATAAATTTTTGTACCTAATCTATAATATAATTGATGAATAATGATTGATAAATAATCAGTATTCATCGTATTAGTTTGCAATGTAGGAATTTTGTTACAATTAAAGTCCCAAAACATCCTTCATTGTGAAATTTCCTTTTTTATCCCGGATCCATTCGGCCGCTACTACCGCTCCGAGGGCAAAACCGTTTCTGTTAAAAGCATTATGCTTGATTTCGATCTCATCAACTTCGCTTCTGTAGAAGACACTGTGTGTTCCGGGAACCTCATCTTCACGAATAGCAAAAATACCCAGCTGATTTCCCTGGGTTTCTTCCAATTTCCATGAATCAAATTTCGGATTATTCTTAAAAATACCTTCAGCAATCGAAATCGCAGTTCCGCTTGGCGCATCTTTTTTGTGAACGTGGTGAATTTCTTCAAGCTGGCATGAATACTCATCAACATTCTTCATTAAATCGGCAAGTTTTTCATTTAAAGCAAAAAATAAATTTACCCCTAAGCTGAAATTGGAACCGTATAAAAAAGCAGTTCCGTTATCCACTGCCAATTGTTCAATCTCAGGCTTTTTCTCCAGCCAGCCTGTTGTTCCGCAGATCACAGGAATTTTGTTTTCAAGACAGGCCTTGATATTTTCATAAGCCACTTCCGGCAAAGAAAATTCTATGACAACATCGGGATTATTAAGATTTTCAGCAGTTGGTGTTTCTTTCAGCCTGGCAACAACTTCATGACCTCTTTTTGTGGCAATCTCATCGATGATTTTACCCATTTTACCATATCCAACTAATGCTATTTTCATATTTTATTGTTTGTCTGCTTATATCCTAACGCAAAGATCGCAAGGTTTATGTTCAAAATATTCATTCGTATTTCGTTCGCAAAATGAAGTTTCGCCTAGTTTAATCAATCAATTATAAAATCGATGCAAAGGCATTTCACACAGCAAAGGCGTATTTAATTAAAGCAGTTTTATATTTTTATTAAAATTTATAACTTAAACTTATACCAGTTTTCGGAGGAGTAATTCCATAATGATCCTGAATAACCGCAGGACTGAATGACAGATCCGGATCATGACGGCTTTCGTACAGATGGGCGTCTACCACGGCATCCACAATATTCAGGATATAAATCAATCCTGTGATGGCAATGGCATAGTCACGCTGTCTTTTGGCTCTGTCCTGGGCATTTCCTAATGCAACCTTATCCAGCCAGGGGTGGCTGTCGACAAATTCATTAGGAGTTCCGTTGAGTTTCGCGATGTAATATTCTCTGTATTTTCTGTATTGGTTGTCATTCCATACGGCAATACCAACGCCGGCACCGACCGCCCCCCAAACGATAGGGACTTTCCAGTATTTTTTATTGTAAAACTGCCCTAATCCCGGAAAAACGGCAGAATAAAGGCCGGCTTTCGTAGGATTAAGTTTAAGCGTTTTACTGGTCGGACCATTGGCCTGCTCCAGTCCTGAAACAACACTTTCTTCCGTTTTTGTATTATTTCTTTCTACCGACACGCTGTCTTTGGGAAGATGCTCTACCCTGATCGTGTCATTGGGATTCACCTGTGAGAAGGCGATTGATGAAAGACACAGAAAAAATGCGAAAAGTATTTTTTTCATTTATTTAATATGGGATAAAATATATTCCAGCTCGTCTTCATTCTTGAAGTCCAGGACAATTTTACCTTTTTTGCCGTTTCCGGAGGTTTTGATTTCCACTTTTACATCCAGTATATCTGCAATGGTCTTTTGAGCTCTTTTATAATTGTTGGAAAGCTCAGCTTTTGCTCTTTTCGCGGCAGCAGATTTTGGATTCTTTAAGGCCGTAGCAGCCTGTTCAGCCTGGCGGACATTCAGTTTTTCCTTAATGATAAGATCAAACAGTATCTGCTGATGTTCTTCATTTTCAAGGCTGATGATCGCTCTTCCGTGTCCCGCAGATATCTCTCCGCTGCGGATCGCATTCTGAATATCAGGATTCAGTCTTAACAAACGGATAGAGTTGGTAATGGTACTTCTGTCTTTTCCTACTCTCTGGCTGAGATTTTCCTGGGTAAGGCCAATCTCATCCATCAATCGCTGATAGGTAAGCGCAATTTCGATGGCGTCCAGATCTTCCCGCTGAATATTTTCAACAAGAGCCATTTCCAGAAGTTCCTGATCATTTACCAGACGGATATAAGCCGGTATTGTTTCAAGACCTGCTATTTTACTGGCTCTGTAACGCCTTTCCCCTGATATGATTTCAAACTTTTCACCATCCTTTCTAAGGGTAATCGGCTGTATTACACCCAGATTTTTGATGGATTGTGCAAGTTCGTTTAGTGCTTTTTCGTCAAAATAAGTTCTTGGCTGGGTTGCATTCGGATAAATATCTTCAATCGAAATTTCGACGATATTCCCTACAAACTTGTCTGCCCCTTCATCGGTGGCAGAATTGATCGTTGCTTTGGATTCGGCACTTAAAATAGCACCCAAACCACGTCCCATCGCTCTTTTTTTATCCTTCATATTTTTTTCTAGCTTTTAGCTGTAGGCTATCGGCTTTTAATTCTTTACTAATTTTTCATTTTTCAGCAAAACTTCCTCCGCAAGCTGAATATACTGAATCGCACCTTTGCTTTCGGCGTCGTAGTTCAGAATGCTCTCTCCGAAACTCGGTGCTTCGCTCAATCGTACATTTCTGCTGATGATCGTTTCAAAAACCATTTCAGGGAAGTGTGCATTAACTTCTTCCACTACCTGATTCGACAATCTGAGCCTGCTGTCGTACATGGTAAGCAGCAAACCTTCAATATCCAGGTCTTTGTTGTGGATTTTCTGTACGTTTTTGATGGTATTTAAAAGTTTTCCCAATCCTTCCAGGGCAAAATACTCACACTGGATCGGGATGATCACTGAGTCTGCCGCTGTAAGCGCATTAACGGTAATTAAACCTAAACTCGGTGCGCAGTCTATGATGATATAGTCATAATCATCTCTGACGGTCTGCAATGCTTTTTTCAGCATATATTCCCGGTCTTCTTTGTCAACAAGCTCGATTTCTGCCGCTACCAGATCGATGTGGGACGGAACAATATCCAGATTCGGTGTTGCCGTCTGTTTGATGCATTTTTTTGTCTCAACACTGTGCTCCAGCAGATTATATGTAGAATACTGAACGTCATCTACTCCCAAGCCGGAAGTTGCATTAGCCTGAGGATCAGCATCAATGATTAATATTTTCTTTTCCAATACCCCTAATGCCGCGGCTAAATTAACAGCTGTTGTTGTTTTTCCAACACCTCCTTTCTGATTAGCGATACCTATGATTTTTGCCATTCTTAGAACTTTAAGTTTCAAAAATACACATTTTTCCTTGCTCTGAATGAACCGATAAAACGAAAAATGAGTTAAAATATTGTTAATAAGCATTTTACCATAAAAAAAAATTATCCACAAAAAAAAATATTTGTGGATAACTGTCTAAGATATGTTTTTCTATCTAATTATCAAACTTCATAGAGATCGGAAACTTAAAGTAGCTTCTTACGGGTTGTCCGTTCACTTTGGCCGGAACCCATTTACCTTTGATACTTCTGATGGTCCTCATCGCTTCACTATTAAAATCGGCATCCCTTCCATCAGCTTTAACTCCGGAGATGGTACCATCTTTTTCTACAATAAATGTAATAACCGTTTTCATCACATCGCCGGATTCAAATCCTGACCCATCGAAGTTATTCATCACTTTATTTCTGAAGGCATCCATACCTCCTACAAAATTGGCTTCTACATCCACTACTGTTTTAGGTGAATTGTCTTCTTTTGGCTGTGCTTTAGGCTGTTCCACTTGTTGTATTCCTACTCCATTAGTAATTGGTGGTGCTACAGGAACATATTTTATTTCTGGTACTTCCTTACCTTCTGAAGTTTGCAATCCAGAAACGGCATTTTGCTCATCTTTTGGATCTACAGCTTTCTTTTCGTTTGTAACAATGGCCTTAGGTTCCGGTACAGTTTTGTCAATTGTTTTAATTTTTTCAGGAACAGTCTGAGGTTTTACAAGAGCAGGAGTTTCTTTTTCGGGAGTCGCGACCTGCTTAAAGATATGCCCTCCATCAAAGACAGTCTTATCTACAACTGGTTCGCTTTTAAAAGCGTTGGCAATTAATGGCGTTAAAGAAACCGCCGCCAATACGCTGATTCCAATAAAAAGTGCTTTCGTTAAAATTCTGTCTGATTCATTTCTTAAGACATAGGCACCGTATTCTTTGTTACGATGTTCAAATAGGAGCTCGTTGAAACGAAGTTCCTGATTCTGATGCATGTGTTTCATCCTTAATGATATTTAAATTGTTAAATTGAGATTATCAGGTTATCACCTTTAATCCATGGTTACTAATTTAACATCAAAATTTTTGCCATTTTTTTACAAAAAACCCAATATTTTGAAAATATAAGTGTTAATAGTAAAATTTAACTATGCTTTAAATAATAACATTCTTCCTCACTATTTCCATTTTCCTGACTGCCAATTAATTAGAATAATATATATAAAAAAAAGACTGTCTTTTGAACAGTCTTTAAATATTGTAATAAAATTATATTAGAATAATTCTTTTCTGATGATGTTCTGGCTTCTTTCAGGGCCAACAGAAACCAGGTATACATTGATTCCTAAATATTTCTCGATAAACTCGATGTATTTCTGAGCGGTATCCGGAAGTTCGTCGTAGCTTCTAGCTTTGGTGATGTCTTCGTTCCAGCCCGGTAAATCCTGGTAGATCGGTTCGTAGTTGTATAATTTTTCGGTAGAAGAAGTGAAATAATCGATGATCTTTCCGTCTTCCGTTTTGTAATGGGTAACCACTTTCAGATTTTCGATTCCCGTAAGAACATCCAGTTTTGTGATTACCAGATTGTTGATTCCGTTGATCATACAAGCGTGCTTAAGAGAAACAAGGTCTAACCAACCGGTTCTTCTAGGTCTTCCGGTGGTTGCTCCGAATTCACCACCGATCTGTCTGATGCTCTCTCCTAATTCGTTGTCCAATTCAGATGGGAACGGCCCGTTTCCTACTCTTGTACAGTAAGCTTTGGCCACCCCGATCAGGTTCTGAAGGGAAGTCGGCGGCACTCCTGCTCCGGTGCAAACCCCTCCGGTAGAAGGCGAAGAGGAGGTTACGTACGGATATGTTCCGAAGTCGATGTCCAGCATCAATGCCTGTGCTCCTTCAAACAAAACGTTCTTCCCGTCTCTGATGGCTTCGTTCAGTTCCAGTTCGGTATCCACGATCCTATCCTGAAGCTGTTTCCCGATTTCCAGGTATTCGTTGTAGATTTCTTCAACGTCCAGGGTCGGTTTTCCGAAATATTTCTCGAAAAGAGAATTTTTGATTTTTAAGTTTTTCTCAATTTTGTCTCTTAAGATCTCCGGGTTCAGAAGGTCGATCATTCTGATGCCCACTCTGGCGATCTTGTCTTCGTAGCAAGGTCCGATCCCTTTTTTGGTCGTTCCGATTTGCGTTCCGCCGTGCTCTTCCTCACGGTAGGTATCCAGAAGAATGTGGTACGGCATGATGACATGCGCTCTTCTGCTGATGAAAATATGATCCGTTCTCAAGCCTTTGCTTTCGATCTGGTTCACCTCCTTAATGAAAGATTTAGGGTTTACCACCACGCCGTTGGCGATGATGCACTTCCCTTTGCACTGAAGAACTCCCGACGGAAGAAGGTGCAACACGAATTTCTCTTCACCTACATACACCGTGTGACCTGCGTTGTCGCCCCCCTGGAAGCGCACCACATAGTCCGATTTTGCCGATAAAACATCCGTGATTTTTCCTTTCCCTTCATCTCCGTACTGAAGACCTACAACTACGTAAGTTGACATATTTTACTTTTATTTTAGATTCATGCAAAATTACTTTTAAAAAATTGGGTGGGCAAATTTGAGGGGAATTTTATTTTTGGGTGGGGTGGAAATCATCTGGTTAAAAAATAATTGTATTACATTTTCTTCTTGGCTATATTTGACTTCTTTACTATTTAAAGGATGAACCAATCTGTAAAACATCATTTCTTGCCTGTATTTTATCTTAAAGGATTTGCAAGTGAAAATGAAAAATTTAAAATTTTCAATGTAAAAACAAAGAAGTTCAAGCAACAAGGAAAACTTTTTTCTCCTTCTTCTCATTTTTATATTTTAAAAGATAATACAATTACAACTGATTTCGGAGAAGATGATTTTATGGAGAAATTATATGAAAAAATTGATAATAGCTTTGCAAAAATTCTTTATACAATTAATAACAATAATTATGAACATAGATTTGGAATCAATGAAGATGACATGCCATATATTAATAATTTCGTTAGTCAAATTTATTGGAGATCGCCGTTTAACAAAAAATTGCAGAACACAATATCACATTTTTGCTCGACCAAAAGAACCACCTTCAATTTGTTCAGACTTTCCAATTATTTTTAAAAAGAATAATCTTATTAAAGTATATGAAAACGATTACATCTTCGATTTATCTCAAAATAGAATTTTTGTAAAACGAAATTTAACTCAAAGATTCAATCACCAGTTACATTATCTTATAAATCTAATTTCACTAAAACAATCCGTCAACGATGTAGCAACGAGTGACGAAAGTTATATAGACTTTTTAATAAAACTTGACAATGAAAATAATTGTACACTAGAAGAGTATAAAAAAAATCTATTTAACGAACTTATATAAGTACAAATTCAATTTTGAACAAATACCAATAATTGGTACCTTTGATTTAAAATTAAAATAATGGCAAAAAACACATCCATATTATTAGGCGATTATTTCGATAAGTTTATTAGTCAACAGATTAAATCAGGTAAATTCTCTTCCGCAAGTGAAGTTGTGAGAGCCGCTTTACGACTGTTTGAATATGAAGAATCTAAAAAGTCAGAATTAGTCAACGAATTAAAAAAAGGAGAAAAATCTGGATTTGTTGAAGATTTTGATCGTAAAGAATTTTTGAAAAATCTTCACCAAAAACATTCTGCTGACTCATGAAATATAAAATCAGTAAGGAGGCATTAAATGATTTAGAAAAAATTTGGTTATACACATTTGAAGTCTGGTCAAAAGAACAAGCAGACCATTATTTTGATTTATAGATAGATGAAATTGAATATTTATCTGAAAACCCAAAGTCAGGAAAAGATTATAATGAAATCAGAAAAGGATATTTTCGTTCAAGGGTAAAATCGCATTTCATTTTTTATAAAGTTAACCTTAAAAATGAAGAAATTGAAATTATAAGAATTCTTCATCAGCAAATGGATATTTCTTCAAGATTGGATGAATAAGAGAAAACGTTATAGGTTTTAGAAACCTATGACGTTTATGTAATTAATCTGTTATTCCAACAAAACCTCACGCCTCACCCCAATCTCCTCCAAAAACACCGCATCATGCGAAATTACCACCAAAGTTCCTTGATAATCTTTAATGGAATCCGTAAGAATCTCTACATTTTGGAGATCTAAATTATTCGTCGGTTCGTCGAGGATGATCAGGTCGGGAGCTTTCTGGCTGATCGAGAGTCCGCACAGCAAAAGGCGCAGGCGTTCCCCGCCGCTCAGCACGCCGCAGTTTTTATCCCAGGTTTCCTTTCCGAAAAGAAATCTTGCCAGTAAGGTTTTCACTTCCGGTTCCGTCATTGCATGATCGTTGAACTGCTGAACAAACTCATAAACCGTCATTGTCCTATCAATTAGAGAATATTCCTGGTCGATGTAGATCCATTGAAAATCTGATCTTGCAATTTTCCCGGTAGCCGGCTGAAGATTCCCCAGCAACAGCTTAATCAGTGTCGTTTTTCCGGAACCGTTTGATCCTTTAATAACGATCCGGTCACCGCTGCGGATTTCAAGGCTGACGTTTTTTTGCCAAAGATCGATTTCCTGATAAGCATAATTGATTTCCTCTGCCGAAATCAGGATTTTTCCCGAATGCAGATGGGAATCATTAAAATTCACTTTCATCTGATCGGCACTTCTTACGGATGAACGCAGCTCCCGCAGTTCACCTGAAATCCCGCTGATCTTTTCGGCATGCACCGCTTTTAATTTGGACGAATTGTTCTCCGCGTTATTTCGCATCGTATTCATCATGATTCGGGCCACCCCCGATTTCTTCTGCTTGCCCTTTCCTCTCGCATCGAGCTTCTGCTTTCGCTCCAACGTCTCTAGTTCCTTTTCTTTAGCTTTTTTCAAAGCGCGTTCTTTGGAATGGATGTCATTCTGCAGTGCCTCATTTTCAATCTCCTTTTGTTCGGCATAAAAATCATAATTACCGCCATAAGTTGAAATCCCCTGATTGCTCAATTCAAAAATCGTATCGGCAAGATTCAACAAGGTACGATCGTGGCTGACCATTACTACGGTTGAATTCGTCTTCCCAATAAAGTCGTATAAGAGGTGCCTGCTTTCCTGGTCAAGGTGATTGGTCGGTTCGTCCAGCAGAATAACCTCCGGTTGGTGGATCGTAATTCCTGCCAGGAAAACCTTGGTCTTTTGCCCACCGCTGAGGTTGTCCAGCTTTTGAGTAAAATCGAGATTGTTCAGATTCCAATATGCTAAAGCCTGTCGGGCGCGTTCTTCAATATCCCAGTTGTCATTCAGTGTTTCAAAATAGGCTTCGTCCACTTCGCCATCGGTAATTTTCTGAAGGGCATCGAGTTTTTTATCTATTTTCAGGCATTCGGCAATGGTAAAGTCGTTAAAATTCCCGAACATCTGCGGAACATAGAATATCTCATTCTGACTCGTGATGCTCCCTTCCAGCGGCTCAATTTCTCCGGCCAGTATTTTCAGTAAAGTAGATTTCCCCATGCCGTTGCTGCCGACCAAAGCCGATTTGGTACGGGAAGGAATGGTTAAGGTAATGGAATTAAAAAGGAGATTTCCCGCA
The DNA here is from genome assembly GCF_056333165.1 of Chryseobacterium endophyticum. Classification (NCBI taxonomy): domain Bacteria; kingdom Pseudomonadati; phylum Bacteroidota; class Flavobacteriia; order Flavobacteriales; family Weeksellaceae; genus Chryseobacterium; species Chryseobacterium endophyticum. The sequence continues at coordinate 90,106 of NZ_JBWGXE010000011.1, read as the reverse complement.
GGAAACCCAAAGGACATATGGTGTAGAAAAATCATGATTTCTTTCTTTAAAGTTAAAACTTGCAACGCCAATGCTGTTGCTCTTAATTATATTTGAAAGAAACTGAATCCTACATCCTGATAATTTTTTGTTTTGCGAATGACAAAGTTAGGAATTTTTATTTATTTCGAAAATTTCAGATTTGAGTATCCGATTACAGATCAATACGTTCCACATTGAGTATAAACTTCCTGCATCCTTCATCCAGCTTCCTTTCTTTTCAGAAACTTTTTCCCGCTTTTTGCTATATCTTTTTTTTACCTGGCTTCCCATTGCAAAAAAGGATGCCGCGGCAATCGGGGCTAAGACAGGCTCATTTTAATGTCAATGGTTAATTCCTGCGGGTCAATTCCTGCGGGTCAATCCGCTGCGCTTGTCAATTTTTATTTCGGTTGGTGATTAAATATTAACTTGCTGAGTAGAATTCACCATTGACCATTCACTATTCACCTCCAGAACCACCCCGTCAAAAATTCTCTGAATTTTCGACACCCCTCCGGATCGGAGGGGAATATCGGTTAAGTATATCTGCTTCAGACTTTAAAAGTTATTTTTGTTGGAATGCGCAAAGTCGCAAATTAAATAAACATAATGTTTTAAGGCGTAAAGAATTCGACTGAGCCGAATTTTTATACCGCTTAACTTCAACTATGACCTGCGTAACCTGCAAAATCTGCGGGAGATTATATCTCTAGTCAAAAACAAACAATCCTGAGCATCCACAATTTTATCAAAGATCAAATCCTTACAACTTATTACACGAAGCAGTAAAATATTTGCTGCTTTGCACTTTCCAACGACTACCTGCAATATAATTAACCGACTTACATTGCTCTTATGAGTGTAACGGCTTTGTGAAACTTGCAGCAGTAAGCATTAAAAAAACTCTGCGCGCTTCGTGTTCATAAAATCTTTACAAAATTCAACTTTCACCATTCACTTGCAAAGCAAAATTCACCATTCACTATTAACCATTCACCTTTCATCAAAAATCCTTAACTTTGCAGCCTACTAAAATTTTTATGGAAAGTATTAAAGTTCACGACAAAACTTTTGTTCCTTATCTGGAAGATGCCGAAATTCAGGAGATTGTAAAGGCAACGGCGTTAAAGATTTATGAAGATTACAAGGATGAGGTTCCTGTTTTCATTGGGGTTCTGAACGGGGTAATCATGTTTTTCTCAGACCTGCTGAAGCATTATCCGGGAGAATGTGAGATCGCTTTTATCCAGATGAGTTCTTATGTAGGAACGGAATCTACGGGAATTGTCTATCAGAAAATGGAACTGACAAAAGACGTAAAGGACCGCCACATCATCCTGGTAGAAGACATTGTGGATACGGGAAATACCGTGGAAAGCCTTTTCAAATATTTCAATGAAACCCAGCGTCCGAAGTCGGTGAAAATCGCTTCTTTCCTGCTGAAGCCGGAAGTCTATAAAAAGGACTTCAAGCTGGATTACATCGGAAAGGAGATTCCGAACAAATTTGTCTTAGGGTACGGACTGGATTACGATGAACTGGGAAGAAACCTGCCGAACCTGTACCAATTGGAAGACGGACAGATCAACCATTAAAAGGCTGTTGGCTACTGGCTGATGGCTTTTAGCTTAAAAAGTAAAATAAAGAAATAGATTTAATAATAACTTAAAAATGCTAAAGGCAAAAGCAAATACGCTGACGGTAAAAGCAGGAAGCCAACCGCCAATTGCCGGCAGCGAAACAACATTATGATAAACATTGTTCTGTTCGGCCCTCCGGGAAGCGGAAAAGGTACGCAAGCGCAAAACTTAATCGAGAAATTCAATTTGAAGCAGATCTCAACCGGTGACCTTTTCAGATTCAACATGAAAAATGATACGGAGCTTGGGAAACTGGCCAAATCGTATATCGATAAAGGAGAACTGGTTCCGGATCAGGTAACAACCGATATGCTGATCGACGAGATCAGAAAACCGACCGAGGCTGCAGGATTTATTTTCGACGGTTATCCGAGAACGGCGGTTCAGACCGAAGCGTTGGAAAAGATCGTAAGGGAAGAACTGAACGACGAGATCGACGTTTGCCTTTCTTTGGTGGTAGAGGATTCCATTCTGGAGGAAAGACTGCTGAAAAGAGGGGAAATCAGCGGAAGGTCAGACGACAGCAATGTGGAGATCATCCGCAACAGAATAAAAGAATACTACGCGAAAACAGCGGAAGTTGCCGAACTGTACAAGCAGCAGGGCAAGTATGTAGAGATCAACGGTGTCGGCGACATCAACGAAATCTCTGAAAAGCTTTTCGCAGAAGTAGAAAAGTTTCAAAAATAAATTTTTGATTCAAGGTTCAAAGTTCCAAATTCAAGGTTAAAACTTTGAACCTTCAACATAAAACCTTGAATTAAAATTATGTCAAATTTTGTAGATTACGTAAAGATTCATTGTAAAAGCGGGCACGGAGGGGCAGGTTCTGCGCATCTCCGCCGTGAAAAATATATTCCTAAAGGCGGACCCGACGGAGGTGACGGCGGTCGTGGCGGCCACGTCATTATGAAAGGGAATGCCAACGAATGGACTTTACTTCCCCTGCGCTATACCCGTCACGTAAAGGCGGAGCGCGGAGAAAACGGAGGAAAAAACCAGCTTACCGGAGCTTACGGAGCAGATGTATACATCGAAGTTCCGATCGGGACCATTGCCAAAAATGAAGACGGCGAAATTATCGGGGAAATCCTGGAAGACGGCCAGGAAATCATCCTGATGGAAGGCGGAATGGGCGGAAAGGGAAACGAGCACTTCAAATCGTCCACCAACCAGACCCCAAGGTTCGCTCAACCCGGAATGGACGGACAGGAAGGCTATGTGATCTTTGAGCTTAAGATCCTTGCGGATGTAGGATTGGTAGGTTTCCCGAATGCCGGAAAATCTACGCTTCTGGCTTCTGTTTCTGCTGCCAAGCCGAAAATTGCCGATTACGCCTTTACAACCTTAACGCCGAATCTGGGAATCGTGGATTACCGAAATTACAAATCTTTCGTAATGGCCGATATTCCGGGGATCATTGAAGGGGCTGCGGAAGGTAAAGGATTAGGACACCGTTTCTTAAGACATATTGAAAGAAATTCCATCCTGCTGTTTCTCATTCCGGCTGATTCTGAAGATCATTTCCAGGAGTTTAAGATCCTGGAAAACGAATTGAAGGAATACAATCCGGAGCTGTTGGACAAAGATTTCATTGTTTCGATTTCAAAATCCGATCTTCTGGATGATGAGCTGAAAAAAGAAATCGCCGCGGAATTCCCGGAAAACAAACAGCCGTTGTTTTTCTCCGGCGTTACCGGCGAAGGGCTTATGGAACTGAAAGATGCGATCTGGAAACAACTGCATGGATAGAAATATTAAAAAAATATTCAACACAATTTATTTATAATTCTTGCGTTAGAGAATTAATTAATTTTTAAATAACCATGACAAAGAACATTTTTTCTGCGTTAGCAATCACTATTATGGGATTTATTAATGCCCAAACTCAAGATTCTTCAGGTTCTGAATTTAAATTTGGTGTAAAAGCCGGTTATTCTTTATCAAATATGAAGTTTTTTGATGAAAAGCTAGATTCAAAATCGTATTTCTATGCAGGTTTGGTAGGTGAACAGCCTATATCTTCAAAATTTGGGATTCAGGCCGAAGTACTTTACACACAGATTGGCGGTACAGAGCAATTACCGGTGATCGACTTTACAGATACCGGCGTTATAGATTCCGGAAGAAGGCTTGAATTTAATTATCAGCTGACTCAAATTCAGGTTCCTGTCTCTGCAAAATATTATTTTATTCCTGATTTATCAGTTTCTGCGGGGATGAATATTGCTTTCAATGTTTCTGAAAAGGTAAAAACAAAAGAAATGGTAAATGGAAGCACATCGCACAACTATGAAGGTATTAAAAGCGTTAACCTCTTCCCTTTTTTGGGTGCAGAATATAAAATCAACGATAAGTTTTTTGTAGATGCCAGATACAATTTCAACTTTTTTGAAATTAATAAAGGAGATTTCACTACAAAAATTGGTTTCTTACAAGCCGGCGTAGGATACCGATTCAAATAATTTTGGAACAGTTATTGAAGATCCAATCCAAAATTGAAATTATGAAATATGTACTTGGGCTTTTTGCCTTTATCTTTTTATTTTCATGCAACTCTCAAAAAATGGATTCAAAATATTCTAAAATTGAATACGAGGCAACGCCATGCTTTGGATTCTGCCCGGTTTTTAAAATGACCATCAATCCGGACAGAACAGCTGTTTTTGAGGCTGAACATTTTAATTTCAGCGACAAACCTTCAAAAGACGAATTTTCCAAACCTCGCGAGGGAACTTTTAAGGGAACGATCAAACAGGAGGATTATAACAAATTAATCGCTTTACTGGACGGACTTGATGTAAAAACCCTGAAAGATAATTATGGAGAAAAGAACGTCACCGACCTACCTTCTTCACATTTAAGAATTCAGTTTGCAGACGGAACCACAAAACATGTTGAGGATTACGGTAAGCGTGGAAGTGAAAAACTCTCTGAACTGTACAAGTTTTTTGAAGATTTGAGAAAGAACCAACAGTGGACGAAAGTGAATTAACTTACTTAAAAATATTTAAACTACCTTTGCAAAATATAATTCCTTCAAGATGAAGGAATTTTTGTTGTAATTATAAAAACAATTCATTTGAATTTTACAGATTTAAACTTAATAGAACCTATTGCCAAGGCAATTCAGGAACAAGGATATACCAACCCAACCCCTATTCAGGAAAAATCGATTCCCGAGATTACCAAAGGAAGAGACTTCCTGGGGTGCGCACAAACAGGAACAGGAAAAACGGCCGCTTTTGCCATTCCGATCCTACAGAATCTTTCTAAGAATAAATTTCCGAACAGAAACATCAAAGCCCTGATCTTAACGCCTACTAGAGAACTGGCAATTCAGATCGAGGAAAACATTACGGCTTATGGAAAATATTTACCCCTGAAACATCTTGTTATTTTCGGAGGGGTAAAGCAGGGAAATCAGGAAAATGCCCTGAGAAGAGGCGTTGATATTCTTGTTGCCACGCCGGGAAGATTGCTGGATTTTATCGCCCAGGGAATCATCAGCCTTAAAAATATTGAAATCTTTGTACTGGACGAAGCCGACCGGATGCTGGATATGGGTTTTGTACATGACGTTAAAAGAGTGATCAAGCTTTTACCACAGAAGAGACAGACTTTATTTTTCTCGGCTACCATGCCTGCAGAGATCCAAAAACTGGCCGACTCTATCCTGAATAACCCGGTAAAGGTAGAAGTGACTCCCGTTTCATCGACGGCTGAAACCATCAAGCAATCGGTTTACTTTGTCGAAAAAGACAATAAACTGGATCTTTTAACGCATATTTTAAAGAACGATATTTCCGATTCCGTACTGGTTTTTGCACGGACGAAGCACGGTGCCGATAAAATTGCCAGAAAGCTGCAGAAAGATAACATCACCACAGAAGCCATCCACGGAAACAAATCGCAGAATGCCCGACAGAATGCGCTGAACAATTTCAAATCAGGCAAAACAAGAGTTCTTGTAGCTACCGATATTGCCGCGAGGGGAATTGATATCGATGAGCTGAAATACGTGGTTAATTTCGAGCTTTCCGACGTTTCCGAGACTTATGTTCACCGGATCGGAAGAACGGGAAGAGCCGGTGCGGAAGGAACTTCCATCTCATTTGTAGACGGTCTGGATTTATTAAATTTAAAAAATACGGAGAAACTGATCGGCATGAAGATCCCGATCGTTAAGGATCACCCGTTCCATACCGACGACCTGGTAGCCCAGAAAAGGGATTCCAACAACAAACCGATGAGATCAGGCGGTGAAAGACCGAAATCCTCAAGACCAAACAATTCAAGGCCAAACAATAATAAAAATAAGCCTGACGGTGCATCCGCTAATGTCGGTTTCAAAAAGCCTAAGAATAAGAATTTCACGAGAAAGAAATAAAGCAAAAACCTTCCGATTCTGGAAGGTTTTTTATGTTTTGGCTAAAATATTTTTGATTAAAAAAAGGATAAAGCCAATTCCTAATTAATATTTAAATAATCTTTTTGCGTTCTCCGTCGTAATTCTGTCGATCTCCGAAAAATCCGTTTTATAAATATCCACCAGTTTTCCGGCCACAAGATCTAAGTAGGAACTCTCATTCCGCTTTCCTCTGTAGGGAACCGGCGCAAGATAGGGAGAATCTGTTTCCAGAACGATTTTATCCAATGGAATTTCGCTCAGAAACTGGTCTATTTTACCGTTTTTAAACGTAACCACTCCACCAATTCCTAAAATGAAATTAAGGTCAACAGCGTGTTTGGCCTGCTCCACATTTCCTGAAAAGCAATGGAAAATCCCGCGAAGCTTTGGGTGTTTTTTTCTTTCCAGCACTTCAAATGTTTCATCGAAGCTTTCCCTGGTATGAATGACAATCGGGAGGTCTCTTTCAATAGCCCAATCGATCTGCTGCTCAAAAGCTTTTACCTGAATATCTAAAGTTGTTTTATCCCAATACAGATCGATCCCGATCTCCCCTATTGCCGGAAAATCTCTGGTATTGAGATAACTCTTCATTGTTTCAAGCTCTTTCTCCCAGGTTTCAGGCTTGACGTAGCACGGATGCAGCCCCATCATGGAGAAAATATGTTCCGGGTACTCTGCTTCCAGCTGCAACATTTTTTCATGGGATTCCGAATTGATAGCCGGAAGGTAAAATTCGGTTATCCCCTTATCCAAAGCTCTCTGAATAGCTTCTTTCCGGTCTTCATCAAATTCTTCTGCGTATAAATGGGTATGGGTATCAATCATTTTTTCTAAAATTTTAATAGGTCTTCGTAAGGATTTTCCAGTCCCAGCAATAATCCGAAAGCGGGTTCTGTTTTTATTCCCTGTTTTTTCAATGCAATAATTTCTTTTTTAAAATCTTCTCCTTTTTCCTGTAATATCCTGTACTCGGCGATCATGTGGCGGTAAGCATTCTGTTCTATTGTAGGCTTATTTTGTCCGAAAATCTCGATGGGAAATTCTTCCAATACGAAATTTAATACAATACATGTTTCACCATTCACAATTGGATAGTCCACTTTGACTTCCAGATCATGACGAATAAATCTTGCAAACGCCACGTCATCCAAAAAATCTTCTTCAAATCGGAGATCAACCTCACAAATTATATCTACATCACTGCCTTCAATATCAATTTCAATAGGAATGGTCCCGGCTAAAATCGGGAAGTAAGCTTTTAGTTTTTCAAAAATACGATGCTTTGAAAGAAGCTGATAAACCTTTTTCTGTGTTTCATTTCCCGATTTCAGATAAGAGATGTTAGTAAAATCAATCATTTGGAAATATGTTATGCTTTACTTTTTCTCTCTGTGCTTCTATCCTTTCTTCCAGTTTTTCCCTAAACTCAATATATTTAGGATCTTTTTCATCACTGCTCCGGTGTTCCAATGCTTTGGAAATTTTAAAGTTTTCCCTGATAAATTCTTTGGTTTCGTCCGAAAAATAAGCGTTGCCGAACTTCTCAAAGATATAATTGACCGCCTGTTCCGTAGGATGGATCATATCTTCCTTATAAAAACGGTAATCACGAAGGTCATCCATCAGTATTTCATAAATGGGAAGATAATGGCAATAATCCAGTTCTTCAGTCATTTCGTGGATGGAAGTGATGAGTTTGGATTTGCTCAGCTGGTTTTCAACCATGCCGTCTCTGGTGTGGCGAACCGGTGATACCGTGAATAAAATCTGCACATCGTCTTTGCAAATGTCTTTGAGGTTTAAAATAGTATCATAAATTGTATCCGTAAGTTCCTGATGGCTCAACAACCTTTTTTCAAAGAACTTTTGGGGAATCCTGTGGCAATTGGCCACCAATTTACTTTTCGGGGTAAATTCATAGATAAATGAAGTTCCATAGGTAATGATGACCCAGCCGCTCTCCTGAAGAAACTGGTTGCCTTCCGTAATCCTGCTATTGATCTTATCCAGTGTCTGATGGATATACCGCGTATCGAAACTCGTATGATGATCCAGTGAAATAAAAGTCTCATCAAAAATAATGAGTTCTTCTTCTCTGTAAAATTCCGAATCGTGAAGCCTTTTAACCGCATTGCTGATCGAGAACGGGTTGAAGATCGTTCCGAAAGGATTACTCACCGTCTGCAGCTGCCCCTGCTTGAAGAGATCCGACATTTCCGAAGCAAAACAGGATCCTATTGAAAATATTTTATCCTCAATCCCGATCTTCTTATTCGATTCCTGAATAGCTACTTCTGTCCTGAACTTCATATTCATTTTGAAAATTTGAGAATTTGAAAATGAAACAATTTAAATTCTCAAATTGACCCATCTTCAAAGTAATACATTAACTTTCTCTTCTCAACAAGTAATTAGCCAATTCGGCAAATGGCTTTTTCTTCTCCTCCGGAATGTCGATCTTCTGAAGGTAACTCTGCCCGATCTCGTTATGTTTTTCGATGAGACGCAATGCTTTCTCATCAACTTTCGTTCTTCTGAAAATCTTTTCTACGCCGTATACTTTATCAATATTATCTGTTTTTTTGGAATACCAGTAATCCAGTTCTTTTCTTTCTTCTTCCGTAGCATGTTCTCTCGCCATCAGATAAAGCACGGTCTTCTTATTTTCATAAATATCTCCGGCGTGCTTTTTACCGAACTGCGCCTGATCACCGAATACATCAAGGTAATCATCCATAATCTGGAATGCGATCCCGATATGTTTCCCGAAGTTGAAAATCGCTTTGGCGTCCTTGAAGTTTGCTTTGGCAATCAGGGCACCGATTTCAAATGAAGACGCGCTCAGAACTCCTGTTTTATAGGTAATCATCCTGATGTAGTCATCAAAAGTCACATTTTCCTGGGTCTCGAAATTGATATCGTACTGTTGCCCTTCACATAGCAACAGGCCGGTATGCGTAAATATTCTGATGCAGGCTTTGAAAATTTCAGGTTCCAGATCTTCAAAAAACTTATAGGCTTTCAGCATCAGTCCGTCCCCGGAAAGGATTCCTACGTTAATCCCATGTAAAGTATGAATGGTTGGCTTGTTTCTTCTCAGCGGAGCCTCATCCATGATATCATCGTGGATCAGGGTAAAGTTATGGAAAAACTCGATAGCCAAAGCAGGTTTTATCGCCTCTTTCAGATCACCGCCGAATAAATCGCACGCCATCAGCACCATGATCGGACGAAGACGCTTTCCGCCGTGTGAAATGATGTAATTCATCGGTTCATACAATTCCGCCGGCTTGTCTTTAAAGGTATATCTGGCAATGGCATCCCCAACAATCTGCTGGTATCGGTCTAAAAATTCCATAAATTCTAATAGTTTAAACAAAAATACAATTTTTCGGGGCTTTTTAAAACAAAAAACTTTGCCCAAGTGAGCAAAGTTTTTGTTATTTATTTTAAAAATATAATCTTAAGATAAAAATGTAACCGCCAGATAAGTAATCCCGGCAACAATCGCAGAAATCGGGATCGTCAGCACCCACGCCCAAAGAAGGCTTACGGTGATTCCCCATCTTACAGCAGAAATCCTTTTCGTCAATCCTACTCCAATAATTGAACCGGTAATGGTATGCGTGGTAGATACAGGAATCCCGAAATGGTCGGTGATAAATAAAGTAATAGCTCCAGCCGTTTCAGCACTTACGCCTTCCAGGGAAGTTACTTTCGTGATCTTGGTACCCATCGTTTTGATAATCTTCCATCCACCACTCATCGTACCCAAAGCGATCGCAATAAAGGAAACCAAAGGAACCCAGATGTAATGCTGTGCGAAATAATCGAAACGAGCACCGGATTCAAGATTAAGATATACCGGATCGTGAAGCATTTCCACATGGTAATAGATCAGTGCCGCCCCAATAATCCCCATTACCTTCTGGGCATCGTTAAGACCATGCCCCAAACTGAATAAAGCAGAAGAAGCCAACTGTAATTTCTTAAATGACTGATCGGCTTTATGAGGATTTGATTTCTTATAAAGGTGAACGATAATTAAGGTAATGATGATGGAAATAATCATCCCGATGATCGGTGCCATGAAAATGAAGAGGAAGATCGGGATCACCTTATCAAATTTCACTACACTCTGGTGCGTCACCTGGCTGAAAGCTTCTTTCATCGTCTCCCAAGCTCCTAAACCGGGCTGGGCCGCTGCCACGTCATGATAATCCATCATAAAGGCGTGCATTAGGGCTGCTCCTAAAAATCCTCCGATCAGCGTGTGTGAAGAGGAAGAAGGGATACCGAACCACCAGGTCAACAAATTCCAGGCAATGGCTGCAACCAGACCTGAGAAAATCACTTCAAGGGTGATAAAATTTTCATTAACGGTTTTGGCAATCGTATTACCAATTTTAAACTCTCCGATGATGTAAGCCGCAATGAAGAAAGCAGCAAAATTCCAGAGCGCTGCCCAAAGAACGGCCTGGAACGGAGTTAAAACCTTTGTAGAAACAATAGTCGCAATTGAGTTGGCCGCATCATGGAAACCATTGATGTAATCGAATACTAAAGCCAATGCAATAATAACTATAAGTAAAATCGGAAATTCCATTGTTTAATTATAATTATTAATTAAGCGTATTTAATCATGATGTTCTCAATCGTGTTGGCAACATCTTCTGCTTTGTCTGTTACTACTTCAAGATAATTAAGTACGGATGAAACTTTGATAATATTGATCGCATCGTTGGTTTCAAATAATTCCACCATCGAGTTGGACAAAAGATCATCGGCGATATTTTCAATAGAATTTACTTTGATACAGGCTTCTTTTACCTGCTCCATATTTTTGAAACCTTTCAAATTCTTCATCGCATTCTGGATCTCCAGGCATGCTTTGTGGATCAGTAATGAGAAATCGGAATACGCTTTCATTTCAGGAGATTTGTACAAGAAAATATACTTTGTGGAAGCATAGATGTAATCGGCGATATCATCCAGCCCGGTAGCCAGTGTGTGGATATCTTCCCTGTCGAAAGGGGTAATGAAGTTTTTCCCCAATTCTACGAAGATTTCGTGGGTAAGCTCATCGTTTTTGTGCTCGTAGTCGCTCATCTTTTTCAGCATGGAATCGTCATTCAGATCGAAATCTTTGATTCCGTGGTTGAATTCCTCAGACATTGCTACAAGGTTTTCTGTTACTTTTTCGAAAAGCACAAAGAAGATTTTATCTTTCGGTTGAAAAGCGTGGAAAATATTACCAATTCCCATTGTAAAGTTTTTATAATTTCGTGTGCAAATTTCTTAAAAAACCCTCTTACCTGAAACAATACAACATTAAGTTTTGTTAACATTGACTTATCCCCTGATTATCAAACAAAAAAACCGGCAATAATGCCGGTTTATGTGGTGTTGAACAAAGGATTAATTGGCCTCTTCAGCCCTCATTTCCTTTCCTCTGAATTTCATTGTGGAAATATTGCTTAAAAGATCGCCTTTATAAGATTTTTCGATCTCGAAGAAAGAGAATTTCTCCAGGATCTCGATATCTCCGATCTCCGCTCTTTTTTTGCTTTTTCCGTTAGACGTCGCTTTATTGATAATATCTAATACATCAAGCTTTTTCAGCTGGTCCTTTTTTCCAAGATTAAAGAAGAATCTTACCATGTTTTCGTTCTTTTTTCTTGGTTTACCGCCGCGTTCTCTTCGTTCTCCCCTATCGCTTCTGTCGCGGTCTCTGCCCCTGTCACGGTCTCTTCTGGAACCTCTGTCGTCATCTCTGCTGCTCAGCTTCTGCTCCATCAGGTCATGTCTGTCTTTATAGTACAGCGCAAGGTCTTTCAGTTGGAACTGAAGAAGCTTATGCGCCAGTTCTTCTTTCGTAAATGCCGATAAATCCGGAATTAAGGAATCATCAAACTCAAAGAAATCTTCGTGGATCTCAAAAAGGCTTTCGAAAACACCGCCTACCTGGGCTTTGATAATATCTTCTCCGGTAGGGATTTTGCCTTCGTTCATCTCAATTTTCGTCACCGATTTGATCTGCTTCAATTTTCTGCTTTCTTCAGGCTTGATCAGGGCAATGGAAATACCGTCTTTTCCTGCTCTACCCGTTCTTCCGCTTCGGTGAACGAATACTTCAGGATCGTCAGGTAAAGAGTAATGAATAACGTGGGTCAGGGAATTTACATCAAGTCCCCTTGCCGCTACGTCCGTCGCTACCAGAATATCGATATTCTTTAGCCTGAACTTTTTCATTACCGTATCTCTCTGTGCCTGAGAAAGATCTCCGTGAAGCGCGTCGGCTGCATATCCGTTTTGCATCAGGAAATCGGCAACTTCTTGGGTTTCCATTCTCGTTCTGCAGAAAATAATGGAATATTGGTTAGGATTTGAATCGATCAGTCTCTTCAAAGCCTCTTTTTTCTGACGGTAACCGGTTACATAGTATTCGTGCTTGATGTTCTTCTTAACTTCGTTAATGGAACCTACGGAAATTCTGTGAGGCTTGGTCAGGTAATTTTTAGAAATACGTTCTACTTCCTTGTTCATCGTTGCAGAGAACAGGAATGTCTGTTTCGTTTCAGGCGTTTCGCTGAGAATGGTTTCCAGTTCGTCTTTGAAGCCCATGGAAAGCATTTCGTCAGCCTCGTCCAGTACCAGCCAGTGGATAGCTGAAAAATCGAGGGCCTTTCTGTTGATAAGGTCGATCACCCTTCCCGGAGTTCCCACAATGATCTGCGGTTTGTCCTTTAGCGATCTCATTTGGTCCATAATACTGCTTCCACCATAAACTGCCGTAGTTTTGATGTCTTTCATGTACTTGGAATAATTTTTTATGTCTTTAGCAATCTGAAGACATAATTCCCGTGTCGGACAAAGCACCAAAAGCTGGATTTTGCGACTCGTTTCGTCAATCATATCCAAAATCGGAAGCGAAAATGCTGCTGTTTTGCCTGTCCCCGTCTGCGCAAGTGCGATCAAGTCGCGAATATCTGAAAGAATGAAAGGGATAGTCTGTTTTTGGATTTCTGTCGGGCTTTCGTAGCCCAGTTCGCCAATTGCCTTAAGAATATCAGGACTTAAATTGGTCTCCGTAAATAAATTCATTAAATATTATAAAATTTCTGCAAAGATACAATAAATATTGATTTGTTTTTGAATTAATTATGAAATATACAAACTTAAATTCACAATCATTTAAGATTTTTTTAATTTTTAAAAAATTTACCGCAAAAAAACAGCACCTGCGTTAAAAACATGTTAAAAATTATTTTTTTTTGTTAAATTGGATTGATTTTTTCTGTGTGATTTATGAATTTTCAGAAATTAACTATGAAACGCCTGTTCTTCTTTTTGATATTCTTTTTCAGAACATTTGAAATTTCTGCCCAAACCAATAGCTATCCACCTAGTTGGACCTTAGAGAACTGTATTGAATATGCAAAGCAGCACAACATCTCCATCAATTCTTTACGCCTTTCCAGAAACTCTGCGGAACAGGATCTGCTTCAGGCGAAAGAAGCCAAATACCCCAATCTGAATGCCACAGTTTCACAAGGTATTGTGGCCGTGAACGGAAATAACGGGCTAAATGTAAACGGAATACCATCACAAAGCATAGGTGCAAGTTCGTCCATGACTTTATACCGTGCAGGCTATATCAGGAATAACGAAATTTCCAAAAATCTTCTGGTACAGATGGCAGATCTGTCGGTGCAGGAAGCCCAGAACAACATCACCCTAAGCATCACCCAAGCCTACCTTAATATTTTGATGACGGAAGAAAATATTGTCGCCTTTCAGGAAATTTTAACCACTACAAGAACACAGCTGAAACAGGGTGACCAACTTTATAAAGCGGGCAGTATTTCCAAGCTGAACTACCTCCAGATCCAAGCACAGGTCGCCCAGGACGAATACAATCTTGTTGCCGCGCAGAATAACCTCAGAACCTACATTGTTAATCTGAAACAGATTTTACAGCTTCCCACCGACTACGATTTTCAGATCGTAAAACCGGAAAGCATTACAGTCGATGAAAACTTTAAAACCCTGTCCGAAGTTCAGAACATGGCCCAGAATCAGCGGCCGGAAGTAAAATATGGGGAACTGAATATCGAAAATTCCAAAACCAATCTGAAAATGGCCCGGGCTTCCATCTTTCCGACACTAAGCCTCACCGGAAATATTTCCAGCAATTACGCTTATAATAACGGAAATTATTTTAACCAGCTGGGAAACAACTTTTTCTTACCGATAGGCCTCAGCTTAGGAATCCCGATTTACAACAACAGGATTTATCGGACAGCCATTGAAAAATCAAAAATCGAGATCCAGCAAGCTAATTTAGATTTACTAAATACCAAAACCGTACTTAACCAGCAAATCGAGCAAGCTTACATCAGCCTCCAAAACTCGGTCTCGCAATATGAATCGGCATCCCGGCAGATGGATCTCAATAAACAGAGCTATGATATCGTGACCGCCCAGATGAAACTGGGAAGCATTGATTATGTGCAGCTTCAGCAGCAGCGGCTCACCTACATCCAATCGATACAGAATTTTCTTCAGGCAAAATATTCGGCAGTCCTCAATGAGCAGATCTACGAATTTTATGCAGGAAACCCCATAAACATAAGATAAACTATGAAAGGAAAAAATAAAAAATTGCTGTACTGGATGATCGGCGGCATCATTGTATTGGGCGCTGTCTGGTACTTTTTTATCCGCGAAAAAGAAGTTAAAATCCAGTTGGAAACGGTAAAGCCTGAAATGGGCGAGATCTCAAATTCCATTACGGCAACCGGCAAAGTTCAGCCTGTTGATACGGTGGCTGTCGGTACGCAGATTTCCGGGATCATAAAAAAAACCTATGTCGATTTTAATTCTACGGTTAAAAAAGGACAGCTCCTGGCGACCCTGGATCCCGATCTGTTCCAATACCAGACCGAACAGATCAATGCCAATCTACAGAATGCGAAAAGCAACCTGTCTTATAATGAAATCAACTTCAACCGTCAGCGTCAGCTTTATAAGGTTGGTGCTATCAGTAAAGCAGATTTTGATGTAGCGACCAACCAGTACAATGCTGCAAGGGCACAGGTAAATTCCGTAAGCGCACAGCTTTCCACGGCCAGGAAAAATTTATCCTTGACGAATATTTACTCTCCAATCGACGGAACCGTCCTGAACCGGAATGTAAGCGAAGGACAGACCGTAGCTTCGAGCTTCAGCACGCCTACCCTTTTCAGTATTGCGAAAGATCTAACGAAAATGCAGATCCGGGCCTCGGTGGATGAAGCGGATATTGGAAATGTCGTAAAAGGCCAGAGAGCCACCTTTACCGTAGATGCCTTTCCCGACGAAACCTTTAACGGAAGCGTATCGGAAGTACGGCTGCAGCCTACCGTTTCCTCCAATGTCGTGAATTATACCACCATCATCAACGCAGATAATTCAAGCTTAAAATTAAAACCCGGGATGACGGCCAACATCACAATTTACACCCAAGTTCTGAAAAACATTATGAAAATCCCAGCCGCCGCAACCAGCTTCAGGCCGGACAGCCTGGTGATGAAAAAGTACAAAGTGGATTCACCTTTCGCTAATGGAAAAGGGAAAAGAAAAGGCACCGGGCCGAAAAAAGAAAAATCCGGTGGGGAAAATAAAAGTGAAGCCGCAGGCGTATGGGTGATCGGAAAAGACAGCATCATTACCCGGAAGAGGATCAGAACCGGAATGGACAACGACACGGAAATCCAGGTTATTTCGGGACTTGACAGAAACGACAATATCATCATAGGATATAAAAATTTATCGAAGAAATCCTCCGGTAATGCCGCTAAAAGCCCTTTTATGCCTCAGCGAAGAGGTGGAGGAAGCGGCGGAGGAAACCGTGGCGGCAGTGGCGGACCGAGATAAAAAAGCAATAGTCAACAACAAATCACTATCAATAAAAAATCACCATGCCGGAAAAAATTCTCGAAATAAATGATCTCAAAAGGGACTTCAAAATGGGCGAAGAGATCGTCCATGCCTTGAAAGGCGTTACATTTTCCGTGGAAAAGGGTGAATTTGTAACGATTATGGGGAGCAGCGGCTCCGGGAAATCCACCCTGCTCAACATCCTGGGATGTCTGGACAAACCGACCAGCGGGGATTATATTCTGGACGGCATCAACATCAAAAACCTTAACCGTGATGAACTGGCGGTGCTGAGAAACCAGAAGATCGGGTTTGTCTTCCAGTCCTATAATCTTCTCCCAAGGACTACGGCCAAAGAAAATGTGGAACTTCCCCTTTTATATAATTCAAAAATATCTTCAGAGGAAAGAAACGAGCGGTCCGTTAAAGCACTCACTGCCGTAAAACTGGAAACGAGGATCGACCACCTGCCCAACCAGATGTCGGGCGGACAACAGCAAAGGGTGGCTATCGCAAGAGCTTTGGTGAATGAGCCGGTGATGATTCTCGCCGATGAGGCTACCGGAAACCTGGATACCAGAACGTCTTACGAGATCATGGCCCTGATGCAGGACCTGAACAGCCAGGGCAGCACGATTGTATTTGTTACCCACGAACCGGATATCGCAACCTTCAGCAGCCGGACGGTTACGCTGCGGGACGGAAAAGTGGTCAAGGATATTAAAAATGAAGATATAAAATCTGCCCGGGAAGCACTGGAAAGCCTCCCGTTAAATGATGATTACAAATAAATGATTTAAAACCGAATCGGCATGAACCTTTCAAACCTATTCAGAATAGCCTGGCGGGCCCTTTTACGAAATAAGCTCCGCGCCTTTCTTACGATGCTGGGAATCATCATTGGAGTGGCTTCGGTAATTGCCATGACGGCTATCGGTGAAGGTTCCAAGAAAAGCATCAGCGACCAGCTTTCATCAATGGGCTCGAATATGATCACCATCCGTCCTTCCAGCAACGTAAATGTTTCCGGCGGGGCAAGGATCGGGGCAACAGGATTGCAAACGCTGCGAACACAGGATGTCGATGCTATAGAAAAAGGGGCACCGGATGTTTCCTATGTTTCCCCGGCCGTGCAGACCAACGGACAGGCCATCAGCGGACCGAACAACTGGCCGACACAGTTGCAAGGCGTGAACGAAGATTATTTCAGCATCCGCGACTGGGGAATTTCCGACGGATCGCTGTTTACCAAGAAAGACGTGACTTCTTCCAATAAAGTCTGCCTCCTTGGTCAGACCGTGGTCGCCAATCTTTTTCCAAATGGTGAAGATCCGGTTGGCAGCATTATCCGCTTCAATAAAGTTCCGATGAAGGTGATTGGCGTCCTGGCAGCAAAAGGCTCCAATGCATTCGGACAGGATCAGGATGATGTGATTATTGCTCCGTTTAGTACGGTACAGCGCAGATTCCTGGGAATTACCTATGTACAGACGATCTATGCTTCCTCTACCAGCGAGAACACTTCCCAGCAGGCTACGGATGAGATTTCGGAAATTTTAAGGAAACAGCATAAGCTTGCTGAAGACGGCAGCAATGACGATTTTTCCGTAAGAACGCAGGCTGAACTAATTTCAACCATGAGCTCAACCAGCCAGCTTCTAACGGTGCTATTATCAGCCATTGCGGGGATTTCGCTGATTGTAGGAGGAATCGGCATCATGAACATCATGTATGTTTCCGTTACCGAAAGGACTAAGGAAATAGGCCTGAGAATGTCGATCGGCGCCAGAGGAAAAGATATCCTGTACCAGTTTTTAATTGAAGCGATCATGATCAGCATTACCGGCGGGATCATCGGTGTATTATTGGGTGTTTTAACCTCGAAACTTGTCACGCTTTTCCTTTCATGGCCGACGTATATTACCGAATCATCCATTATCATTTCATTCATCGTCTGTGCCATTACCGGTGTGTTCTTCGGATATTATCCGGCTTTGAAAGCTTCAAAACTCGATCCTATCGAAGCATTACGGTATGAATAGTTTTTGTAATTTTAAAGAAATTAAGATCAATAAAAAACAAATCGTATGTCGGCAGTACTTTCTTCTGAGGTTTTCGGATTTTTAAAAAAGCTTAGTCAAAATAACAACCGCGAGTGGTTTACCGAACATAAAAACCTGTATGTTGAATCGCAGCAGCATGTCATTGCATTCCTTGAGGACTTGATCAAAGAAATGTCAGGATTTGATGAAGAGCTTGCGAAAATCGATGCTAAAAAGGCGTTGTTCAGGATTTACCGCGATACCCGTTTCTCCAAGGATAAAATTCCGTACAAAACGAATTTCGGCGCTTCGCTGGGAATGGGGAAAGGGAGTCAGAAAGGTGGCTATTATCTGCATCTGGAGCCTGGAAAATCTTTTATCACCGGAGGAATTTATATGCCGGAGCCATCCGTTTTAAAAGAATTGAGAAGGGAAATTTCATTATATGCGGATGATTTTTTAGCTGTCATCAACAATAAAGCGTTTAAAAAGCATTTCCCTGAACTGGATCAGGAAGACAAGCTGAAGAAAATTCCCCAGGGATTTGAAAAAGATGACCCCATGGCCGAATACCTTAAACTAAAAAATTTCATTGTCGTTTATAATCTAAAAGACGAAGAAGTGCTGGATAAAAATGCCGTTAAAAACCTTACCAACATTTTCAAATTGATGAAACCACTGAACGACTTTCTGAATGCGCCGCTGGTTTGAGGGAAATGATGAAAGGTCAATGGTGAATTTTGCTTTGCAAGAGAATGGTCAATTACCGATCGAAATAAAAATTGACAAGCGCAGCGAATTGACCCTTAGGAATTCACCATTGACTGATACTAAATTGTGAATGGTCAATTTTGCTTCGCAAGTGAATGGTCAATTACCTATCGAAATAAAAATTGACAAGCGCAGCGAATTGACGCGTAGGAATTCACCATTGACTATTACTAAATTGTGAATGGTCAATTTTGCTTCGCAAGTGAATGGTCAATTACCGATCGAAATAAAAATTGACAAGCACAGCGAATTGACTCGTAGGAATTCACCATTGACTATTACTAAATTGTGAATGGTCAATTTTGCTTTGCAAGTGAATGGTCAATTACCTATCGAAATAAAAATTGACAAGCGCAGCGAATTGACGCGTAGGAATTCACCATTGACTATTACTAAATTGTGAATGGTCAATTTTGCTTCGCAAGTGAATGGTCAATTACCAATCGAAATAAAAATTGACAAGCACAGCGAATTGACTCGTAGGAATTCACCATTGACTATTGATGAATAGTGAATTGTCAATTTGCTTCGCAAGTGAATGGTCAATTACCGAACGAAATAAAAATTGACAAGCACAGCGAATTGACCCGTAGGAATTCACCATTGATTATTGCCGAATAGTGAATTTCATACCATACGACAAGTAGTTGTCGTATTTTTCATAGACATAATTAAATACTGAATTTCAATCAGTTACATTTTAATATTTTTAACAATAATTTAACATTTTTATGTATCTTTGTTCTTGTCAAAAGCAAAAAGATGTCTCTATACCAAAGAATTGCTGAAAATCTACAATTTATCAGTCCGGGATTTTATAAAAAAAGATTTTTTAAAAGTTTAAATAATCTCAGTAAAGACAATTTCTCTGTAAGAAATGTAGAACCGGAACTGGTGTGGATCAAAGAATTCTTACCCAAAAATGCGGTGATTCTTGACATCGGAGCGAATGTAGGAACATTCCTGTACCAGCTTGAAAAGAAGCTGGATCATGAAAAGATCTATGCTTTTGAACCCAACAAAAAACTGTACCGCAGATTAAAAAGGATTTTTCCTGAAATGCGTGTTTTTCCTCTCGCGCTTTCTGATGAAAATACAACCGCAGAGTTCAAAGTTCCCATTATTAACGGAAAAACCGTAGCCTCAAGAGGTACTCTGAAAACCTCTTACAAAGAAAAAGGTGAAGAAAAAAGCTATACCGAAAAAGTAAAGGTGATAAAGCTCGACGAATGGGCAGCGATAGAAAACTTCACACGGCTTGATTTCATCAAAATAGATGTCGAAGGAAACGAAATGAAAACACTTTCCGGAGCCCGGGAAGTAATCGGTAAATTTTTGCCGGTCATGATGGTGGAAATGGAGCAGAGACATCACGAAACACCAGTCTGGCAGGAAATTGCGGAAGTGGAATCGTGGGGATATGAAGCAAAATTTTTAGACAGGAATTCGTTTACCCTTGAAAAACTGACGGAAGAGATTCTACTTAAAAACACCAGTGACGAGAAAAACAAAAAAGAATACATCAACAATATCATTTTTATCCCAAAAAGCCAGTAAGAGATGAGTGTAGTAGCAAGGCAAGGGTTTAAATATTCTATCATCGGCTATGTAGGGTTCCTGCTGGGAACGGTTTCGGCAATTTTTATTTTTCCAAACGACTTTACCTTTTACGGCACACTCAGGTACAGCATGCAGACCGCAGAAATGCTTGTTCCGTTTGTGGTGTTCGGGATTTCTTATGCGAATGTAAAATTTTACCACAGTGTTCAGAAAGACGGCAAAAACCAGAATATGCTTTCGTTGTCACTCATCACCATTCTGATCAATTTTCTTATTTTCTGCGGCGTATTTTTTATACTTCCCCATTTTTATCCTAAATTTATGAATACCAAAGCATGGAATCTAAAAGAGATCGTGCTTCCGCTCATTTTGGTTTTATCATTCTGCGCCGTATTCAACAAATATATCTCAAATTTTAAAAGAATCGTCGTTTCTAATATCTTCGACAATCTTTTTCCTAAAATAGCCAATCTTGGTGCCTTTTGTCTTTTTTTTTATTTTACACTTTCACAGCAGACCGCACTGGCGTTTTTCTTTGGAGTTTTTGCTCTCATGCTTTTCGGATACATTTATTATACCAATAAGCTGGAAAAAATCCAACTTGATTTCAGCACCGATTATTTTAAGAAAGATGATTTCTGGAAAGAGTTTACGAGCTACAGCTTTTTCGGCTTTTTAGGAACTTTCGGAAACTATCTGGCCATCAACAGCTTTATGATCGGGGAATACATGGGAATGGAAGAAAACGGGATCTATTCTACATTGTATGCGCTCATTTCCCTGATTTCCATTCCGCAACTGGGCCTGTTTAATATTTCGGCACCGATTATCAGCAAAAATCTCGCAGACGGCGACATGGAAGGACTTGATAAATTCCATAAAAAAACGTCGCTCACTTTATATTTTTTAGGCGCTGTGCTGTTTTCCTGTATTATGGTCGGGTTTCCCTATCTCACTTATTTTATGCCGAAAAACGGCGTAATGCTTAGAGAATACGAGCCGGTAGTCTGGATCTGGGGTTCGGCGGTACTGGTTGACCTGGCAACAGGATTTAACGGAAATATTATTTCACTTTCAAAATATTATAAATTTAATATTCTGGTAATGCTCCTGCTTGCAGGGTTGACGATCAGTTTAAATTTTTACTTTTTAGAAAATACGGATTTAAAGCTTATCGGAATTGCATTATCTACCGCAATATCGCTGATCATTTACAATGTGGTGAAAATTGCTTTCAATTATATCGTATTTAAAGTTTCACCCCTGACGATTGAGATGATTTTCGTTTCCATTATCTGTACACTGGCAATCACGGTGGCGATTGTACTACCGAATTTCAGTAATAATTTCGTCAACCTGATCTATAAACCGGCAGTGGTTTTAATATTAATATTCATTGGGAATTATTTCACTAATATATTCCCGATTGAAGATTACCTGAATAAAAACTTTATTAAAAGTATCTTTAAATTTAAGTAGAAATCAAGCTTTTGAGAACCTTTTCAAGCTGCTCTTTTACTGCTTTTTTAGGATAGTCTTTCTGAAAATTGAACGGGGTATTTTTCAACTCTTCAAATTGTTTGACAATATCCTTCTTTTCAGGAACAATAAAATCCAGATGGGAATGGTAATTTTCCGGGAAAACAGCCGGTTTTCCGAATTTAATGGCATCTCCTAAATTTCCGGTCATTTTGGTTTTCCCGTAAATTTCCTTTTGGCTGAAAAATTCCGTTTCTTCCTGAATAGGACACCATAACACATCGGCTTTCTGCATCCAGCGGTCAAAATCTGCCTGTGAAACCCTTTCGGTAAAATAAGTTATATTGATGTATTGTAATGAATCTTCAAGCTCAGTAATCTGCTTCAGTTCCGTTTTTTTAGCCATTCCTAAGAAGACAAATTCTATCGATTTAGACTGAACGCCAGCACAATACAGATCCTCCAGTTTTCTGATGGCTGCGAATACTTTCTGATAATCCCTCCTTTTTTGAGAAACTCCGCCGGGAATAACGACCACAAGCGTCTCATGATCCGAGGTACTCTCCTTTTTTGTGTAAAATATCGGGAGAAACCTGAGACGTTCGGAGCTGAGTTCTGCATCGAGAACCAGAAGATTTTTTGCCTTCTGATATACTTTTGAAGAATAAAAAAGCCCTTCTTTCCACCAGAGTTTTAACCTGTAAACAACATCTGCCTTAAAAATGTTTCTGAATAAATGTAATCCTGAAATATTTGTAAAGTTAATATTATGAACAATAACGGCAGAATCGTACTTTTCAGCAATGATCCTGAAAGTATCAAAGTACCGATGCGCAGTTCCGATGATAATGAGGTCATACGGCTTAGATTTCAGCTGATCAAGAATCATTGAGCTATCCGACAGAAAAACATTTTCCCCGGAATATCCGGTCTCATCTTTTATTCTTTTTGAAAAATAATAATCCACCCTAAACAGATCGGAATCCTGCATGATATCAATGAAATCCAGGGCAACTTCAGAATGGGTATCTATTTCTATGTAAGCTATATTTTTCAAGATGGTTTTTTGCTAAATTCAATTTATATATATATCATTTGAACGGATAATTACTTGTTTAAGTCTTCAGCCATTTCTTCTTCAGCATGTTCCAACGCTGCCTGTTGATAGCCTTTTGTTCATCAGCCGATATTTTCAATTCCAATTTGTGGCTTCGGCAGTTTTCATAAGATCCGACAATTGAGAAAAAGAAAGCAATTGATTTGCTTTTCAAAGCTTCCTTAAAGGCTGCGATGTAGGCTAAGACCCTTTTCAATCCTAAAAAATAAAAATATTTCCCGTAATAATCTGCGGGTTTTATCGTGTAATCGGCTCCTTTTATTTTAATCAGCTTTACATGCAGTTCATCAAGGACAACTTCCTTCCAGCCAAGATTCTGAAGCAAAATCCCGTCAATATTATCCCAGCCTAATGTTTCCCTGATTCCCTTCATCTGTACGAAGCTTTCTTTACGGTATGCCTTCAGAGGACCGCGAACGTGATGTTTATTAGAATTTCCTTCATACACCCAGCTTCCGTCTTTTTCAATGTATAACAATCCGCCTATCAGGCCATAATCAGGATGATCAGCAAATGCTTTCTCTATTTTTTCAAGATAATCTTCCGGAAAGATCACATCAGAATCAAATTTGCAGATGATGTCGAAATGATCTAATTTTTGGGTATCCAGGCCTTTATTAAAAGCATTTACCACTTTCGATCCCGGCTGATGAAGAGACTTCTGAAGATTAATGGTCTCAAAACGGGTATCATCTTTCGAATATTTTTTGATGATTTCGGCCGTGTTATCCGTAGAGCCATCGTTCACAATGACCACTCTGAAATCTCCAAAGCTTTGCCACTGTAAAGAATCCAGGGTAAAAGGAAGATTGCCTTCCTCATTATAAGCAGGAATTACAATTAAAAACCTCAATTTAAAACTATTAATGATGAATGATAAGCGATTGATGATAATACATTAATCACTTGTCGTTTACTTACCTGTTGTGCGGCTTCAGCATATTTCTCGGATCAAGGATCTCATCCAGTTTTTCCTGTGACAAAATACCTTTTTCCAACACAAGATTGTAGACGCTTTTGCCTGTTTCCAATGCTTCTTTTGCAATTTCCGTAGAATGTTTGTAGCCTATATACGGATTAAGTGCTGTCACAATTCCGATGCTGTGCTTTACCATGTTCAGGCATACTTCGCGGTTTGCGGTAATTCCAACAACACATTTTTCACGAAGTGTATCCAGTGCGTTACAAAGAAAGTGAATATTCTCCATGATGGCGTGGGAAAGTACGGGCTCCATCACATTGAGCTGCAATTGTCCCGCCTCCGCGGCAAAGGTCACCGTAAGATCATTTCCAAATACTTTAAAGCAAACCTGATTTACCACTTCGGGAATCACAGGATTCACTTTCCCCGGCATGATAGAAGATCCCGGCTGCATGGGCGGAAGATTGATTTCAAAAAGCCCGGCTCTGGGTCCGGAGGAAAGCAGCCTTAAATCGTTGCAGATTTTAGAGAGTTTTACCGCTAGACGCTTTGTGGCAGAAGAATAAATCACATACGAGCCTGTATCGGGGGTTGCTTCCACAAGATCCGGAGCAGAAACTACAGGAAAACCGCTGATCTGCGCCAGATTTTTGGCACACAAAGCGGCGTATCCTACAGGAGCATTCAGTCCGGTTCCGATTGCCGTAGCTCCCATATTTACTTCCACAAAAAGACTTGCATTACTGTTCAGTTTTGAAACATCTTCTTCCAGTGTCGCGGCAAAAGCTTCAAATTCCTGTCCCAAAGTCATCGGAACAGCGTCCTGAAGCTGTGTACGTCCCATTTTAATGACATCTTGAAATTCCTTCCCTTTTTCCCGGAACGCCTTTACAATTTTTACCAGCTTCTCTACCAGGGTTGCATTCATCTGCAGCAGACCCATTTTAATGGCCGTCGGATAAGCATCATTGGTCGATTGCGATAAATTGACATGATCATTCGGCGAACAAAACTCATATTGGCCTTTATTTTTACCCAATTTTTCTAAAACCCTGTTGGCTATGACTTCATTGGCGTTCATATTGATTGATGTTCCCGCTCCTCCCTGAATCATGTCTACCGGGAACTGTTCGTGAAGTTCCCCGTTAATAATTTCATCGCAGACTTCAGCGATGTTAAAATACATATCTTCGTTAAGGAGCCCCAATTCATAGTTCGTTTTTGCGGCCGCTTTTTTTACAAAGGCCAAGCCTCTGATGAATTGCGGATATGACGATAAGAGCTGTCCTGAAATTTTAAAATTATCGATTGCCCGCTGTGTCTGTACTCCATAGTAAGCATTGACGGGAACACTTAATTCCCCTAGTAAATCACTCTCTTTTCTGTAATTTTCCATAATTGTCGATTACTGTAACCATTGATTAATATACACCTGTTACCGTGTACTAATTTAGCAATAAAATAAGACTTAGATCATCACTAAATTCTTTCTGTTGATAAATTGTTACATTGGTACATTTTTACATTTGGTATAATGGTACATTTCTTATTTCACCGGATATTTCAGATTTAAAGCCTGCAGGATCGAATAGGTTTCAGCATCCATGATTCCGTCATAATTCTGCGGCCGGAAATGATACTGAAAGGCTTCGATTGTTTTCTTTGTCGCGTCGTCCCATTTCCCGGTAAGATCCAGTGCGTAGCCGAATTTCTGCAATTGGGTCTGAACATTAAAAATAAATGTCGGATCATTATATTGAATCTGGAAATCCGTAGATGTGGCCAGATCATAGAAGGACTGCTTTTGTGCTTCATCATACCACATTCCGATCTGATAGTCGTCATACAGTTTTTTCCATGGAAACAACGGTCCCGGATCTTGTTTTCTGGTAGGGGCAATATCAGAATGGGCCAGAATATTTGTCGCCGGAATCTGATACCTGGTGATAATATCCTTCACCAAAGCAGCCACTTTCTTTACCTGAGCCTCATCAAACGGGGCAAATACTTTTTTACCTGAAGCATCGGTTGTGTAGCCTGTATTAACGATCTCAATTCCAATGGAAGTGTCGTTTAGATTTTTATCGGCTCTCCATGCGCTGACCCCCGCATGATAGGCCCGTTTGTTTTCGTCTACCAACTGGTAAATTTCGTTATCCCCGGTATTGTTAACCAGATAATGAGCACTGACCGACTGTTGCGTAAGAACAGTGATCGATTTGTCATCAGGAAGCGCCGTGTAATGAAGAATAAGATATTTTTGTCTGAAATTTTGTGCGATCGCAGGAAAATAGTCTTTTACCACTTTATAACCTGCCGGTTTTGCGGAAACAATAGATCCGTAGCTGGCCGTGTTATCATTCTTTGCAGGATCTGCAATATTGGTGGTATAAAATTCGACTCCATGGTCGGTAGTAATCTTTGGTTTTGGCTTTTCAGCGGGTGTGTTCACTGCTGTTTTAGGCTGTATTGATGGGGTTTTGGGAATGTATTGCCTTTTTTTTGCATTTTGCTGTGAAGTACAGGAAAAAACGGCTACGCTTAATCCGATGATATATAATGTTTTACGCATTTGTTTATTTTTTTTCTTAGTTTATCAGCTCAAAAATACGTAAATTTTTCTTGAAAAATATTTGGTAAATAAAGAAATCTATTCTATATTTGCACTCGCAATAAAGGAACAACGATCATTAAAAAACGAAGATAAACAGGAGGGTTGCCGGAGTGGTTAACGGAGCAGTTTGCTAAACTGTCGACGCGAAAGTGTCGCAAGGGTTCGAATCCCTTACCCTCCGCTTTTCTATTATATCTTTTTCGGGGCGTAGCGTAGTCCGGTCATCGCGCCTGGTTTGGGACCAGGAGGTCGCAGGTTCGAATCCTGCCGCCCCGACTTTTTAAGCTTAATATCGTAAGCAACAATCAACTTTAATGGGTGCGTAGCTCAGCTGGATAGAGCATCTGCCTTCTAAGCAGACGGTCAAAGGTTCGAATCCTTTCGCGCTCACTTTTAAACTCACAATTTTATTGTGAGTTTTTTTGTTTTTAATTACGACTTAGCTGAATAAGACATTAGTTAGGACTGTAAAAGATTCTTTTCTTACAAGATTTTAATATTAGCCGTATGTGTTACTGTTATATTCTTTATTCTAAATCTTTACATAAATATTATATTGGCCATTCCTGTGAGAATCTACAGGAAAGATTAAGAAAACATCTTTCCAATCACAAAGGATTTACTTCAAGAACCAAAGACTGGGAAATTATATATTCTGAAACTTTCGATTCAAAGTCAGAAGCCTACAAAAGAGAACGCGAGATAAAAGCATGGAAAAGCATTTACAAAATTCAAAAACTTATTGATGATTCAACTGGATAGAGCATCCCGATTCATAATCGGGACGGTCAAAGGTTCGAATCCTTTCGCGCTCACAAAACTCACAAGAAATTGTGAGTTTTTTATATCTGTACAACACAAAATCAATTTCCGATCCTCAATCTTCTAATCTTTTTTAAACTCTAAAATTTTTAAAGTGCCTGTATGGATTTTAAAGTGATAAACAGCACTTTTTTTAACAATATACCGTCGCGTAATATTCTCATAATCCACGTTAAGTATATTTTTATCGAGTGTATAGGTAAACCTGCTGTTCATATTTCCGCTGAAGTTGGGAATATTTTCACGTAGATACTTATACACTACTTCTCTCACCTCTTCCCCTTCCAGTTGATAATCGGGAAAATAACTCATGAGATTATCTTTGGAAATTATATATAAAGTATCCGCTTTTATGGTTGTTCTCTCGTTTCCGGAAAGCAGGTTTCTCCCTAAAAAGAATGTATCATTTTTTTCAAAGAATATTTCAAGTTTTTTGCCCGAAATTTTATACACCTTCGACTGCTTCATTCTCGCCTGAAAAAAATCTTTCGCAGACATGGCTTTCTTATAGTTGTAAAAAATGGTAGTTCCTCCGTTAGCTTCCTGTAGCTGGGCATTTGCATTACATAATAAAAATACAGCCATCATAAATGACATAAAGAATGTTCCTTTCATTTTCATAGTCGACATGGAATTTCTATTTTAAAAATAATCAATAAATCATGAGATCAAATATCCTTGGCTCATTTTCTCATTAAACTACGATAAATTTTATCATGCTACCGACAATACTGATCCTGAGCACACTAACGGATAAACTAATATTTTATTTCAGAATATTTAATTTTTTTTGCGAATTTTATTTTTATAATTAAGAAAAACATCCTATATTTGCACCCACAAAAAACAAGGTAATTCTTGTTAAAAAGATGACCTCAATCGGGGCGTAGCGTAGTCCGGTCATCGCGCCTGGTTTGGGACCAGGAGGTCGCAGGTTCGAATCCTGCCGCCCCGACTTCAAAAACACTTTAGGGTGCGTAGCTCAGCTGGATAGAGCATCTGCCTTCTAAGCAGACGGTCAAAGGTTCGAATCCTTTCGCGCTCACAAAAGACTCACAAGAAATTGCGGGTCTTTTTTTTATAATTATGACTTAGCTGGATAAGACCTAACATTTAGTTAGGAATGTATTAGATGGATCAGTTACAAAAGTTGGGGACTAGGCAAAAAGTTTAGTCAATCTGAATAGGAAAAATGATTCAGTGGATTAATAAAACCTAACGAGTTTTTGAAACCCGTTAGGTTTGTGACCGTCAATTTACGTCTTTTTACTAAAGGTCTTTCCATAAACATGAATATCGTCCGTCAACTTCTTCAAGATTTTCATAAACAAATTCTTCCGGTATTCCATGCATAGAATTTCTATGTTTATGTCTTTATTGTTTTTTTATTAAGGCAAAACATAAGATCTTAAAACCGACTCAGTTTCGCATACATTTCGAGGCTGATGAATCTTCCGTCTTTTATTTCGCAGTCTCTCATCACGCCTTCGAATTCAAATCCCAGGTGGGCCATTACTTTTTTACTGTTGCCGTTTTCCGTTTCCACCACCGCTTCGATCCGGTGGACCGACATTTCCTGAGAGGCATAGTCGCAGGCGGCCCGTCCGGCTTCCGTGATGATTCCGGAGCCCCAGTGTTCGGGTAGCAGCCAGTAACCTATCTCGATTTTACGGTGCTCTTTGCTCCGATTGTTGAATCCGATAGCCCCTAGAAAGGTTTGATCCTGCTTATTGCAGACCGCCCACCAGATTCCCGTTTCTTCTTTTTCAATGGCGGCAAACCAGTTCATCTGCTCCTGAGTGGCTTCCAGGCTGTCGTAGCTTACGCCATAATGCCTGATGACCTCCGGATGCGATAACCCCTTGTATACCGATTCGATATCATCCGGCTGAAACCTTCGCAACACCAGTCTTTCGGTAGTTAAAACCGGGAAAACATTTTTATCGTTTGGGCCCATACTGTTTGTCATAGTTCTGTTTTTGGAGTTAACGATTTATTTCATTCGGTAAGCCGTTCCATCCCAAAGATAAATTTTTGAAGCCTTCTTCTTTTTCTCGCGGTCTTTTTCATCTTTTTCCATTTCTTCCATTTTAAAGATGAACGCATTAGGTATTCCGCCTTTATCATTGGGGAAAATAAATTCTTCGTTATGGTAATAGACATCTGCATCACCTACACCCATAAGCTGAGGCAGGGCAATCATTTTTTTACCGGTCACTAAAATATACTGATCATATCCCGGAATTCCGCAGGCTTCTCCGGAAACAGTAGCTTTTAAGGTGAATTCTACGTTTTTAAGTTTGTGGTTGCTTTCTATCGCAAAAGTTCCATAGCTAAGGCTTTCCCCGGAACCTGTTTCAAAGGAAACCTCATCAATTACCGTATTGCCATTTATCATCTTTACGGCTGCCATATTCTGCTGAATAGCCTCAGTAGGAAACTGCGGATCTTTTTTGGTGATGGTTTTGGTTAAGCCTAAAAGGAAATCATAACCGTTTTTATTCCGGTAGCCGATACAGAGGTTGCCGCCCCAGATATAGCCTTCGGAAGTGCGGTCGCCTTTCATATAAGAAATTTTATACCAGTTGGCTGCTCTTTCACCCAACTTCAGAACGGCAGCGTCCTTTTTAAGAATCAAAACCTGCTGATTGGTTGTTAAAGAATCCAGAATAGGTGCGTTTACATCGGGCAGCTGCCGGATCCTTGACTGGTCGGTAAATATTTTCTGCGGTTTATTTTCTTCGAAATTAAAAATTCCATCGGGATATACTTCTTCCTGTGCGAACAAAAGTTGAACGGTAAGCAGAAATAAAGCGGTAAAAAAGGTTTTCATATTAATATTTTGCGGGGTTTATTTTTCGAGGAGCAGGCTCACCCACTCTTCCCGCTGCAGCTTTTTGGTAAGCTCCAGGCCATTTTCCTTGCAGACTTCCAGTATATCGTCCACATCGAAAAAGCACAATCCGGAAAGCAGGAGTTTTCCGCCGTCATTCAG
The DNA here is from genome assembly GCF_056333165.1 of Chryseobacterium endophyticum. Classification (NCBI taxonomy): domain Bacteria; kingdom Pseudomonadati; phylum Bacteroidota; class Flavobacteriia; order Flavobacteriales; family Weeksellaceae; genus Chryseobacterium; species Chryseobacterium endophyticum. The sequence continues at coordinate 59,788 of NZ_JBWGXE010000011.1, read as the reverse complement.
CACTTTCACGTAAGTCGGGATGTCTGAGATCAGGATGTTTCGGTTGATGTTTGCCAGAATGATGTCGTAATTTTCTTTGCCTAAATTTTCAGCTGTTCCAAGTTCGATGTCGAGTTCAACATTGTTTCGGACTGCATTTTCTTTTGAATTTTCTACCGACCATTCGTCGATGTCGATGGCTTTTGTTTCGCCGGCACCGTTCTGTTTGGCGTAAATAGCCAGCACGGAAGTTCCGCAGCCCATATCCAGGACTTTTTTCCCATTGAAATCAATATCCATCATCTGCTGGATCATCAGGTGGGTGGTCGGGTGGTGCCCAGTTCCGAATGACATTTTCGGCTGGATCACAATTTCGTGCATTCCCGGAACGGATTCGTGGAATTCTGCACGGATCAGCACTTTATCATCGATGTTGATCGGCTCGAAGTTCTTCTCCCACTCTTCATTCCAGTTGATGTTGGGCATTTCTTTGAATGTATATTCGATCTTCACTTCTTCATTCTGAAAGATCGGCAATACTTTCAGTTCTTCTTCATTAAAAAGGTCTTTCTGGATGTATCCTAAAATTCCCTCCAGCTCTTCGGTAAAACTGTCGAAACCGATCTGGATCAGCTCGGCCATCAATATTTCGTTCCAAGGCTGAAGTGGCGTAATTTTGAAATCGAATTCTAAATAATTTTGCATGTGACTAATTTGCTGCAAAATTAAATATTTAAAAATTGAATTTTTAAGATTGCCAGTTTAAATTGCGATCTTTGAGATCATGTAAGCCGGATAGGAATTTGACACATAAGGCACATTAGATCTAGATTGTTATACTTTGAAAATATTTTAGAGCACAGAAGAAGGAAAATCAAAGATTTTCATCATCTGTGAAAAATCTGTGAAAATCTGCGGTTAAAATGACCGCAAGAAATTTAACCACAAAAGTCACAAAAGCTTTTTAACACATGAGACACATTAGATTTTAGTTGCTGACGTTGAGCATATTTTAGAACACATAAGAAGAAAATCAAATATTTTCATAGGGAGTGCTAGAATATGCGTCTCGCTTGTCATTCCCGCAGGGAATCCAGACGCGAATCTTTCCATGCGCATCTCTAATACTATGTTGAGATCCCTACGGGATAGACAAACGGAGTGGTTATCTTTGATTTATTTAACTCTCATATGCGAATCATCCGTGAAAATCTGTGCAGATCTGTGATTTAAAAAAACACCGCAAAAAATTTAACCACAAAATAGCAAAAAGACATTGATGCTATATAAAGAAGATAAATGATTCATGCTGAAAAAAGCGCACAAAAGTTTTAAAAATCAGAGATTTTTTTATGCGGTAACAGGAACGCTTATCTCTAATACGATGTTGAGATCCCTACGGGATGGACAAACAGGTTATTAAATTTTTGAAAGAGTTGCTGTGAAATTCACGGGAATATTAACATGGGTTACTGATTTATGGCCCAATCCCGAATCTCCCCAACCGTTCCCTAGCCCCGATTGCAATGAAAATCCTTTTTTGAAAAAAAAGATTGTAATGGAAAGCGGGAAATAGCTCCAAAAAATGATGAATGAATAAATTATAGATTCTTCCGCCCTTCGTTTCGTTCTGAATGACAAATACTACTCATAAAAAAAAGTGAACCGAAGTCCACTTTTATATAACAACAGTTAAAAAAACTAATTTCTAATATCTAGTTTCTAACTTCTTTATTATGGATTTGTAGAGAAAATGGAACCGTTGGCGATCAAAGCACGTCTGTTCATTTTCAGGATGTCGCGTACCCATTCTGCGAAATCTTCCGGCTGCAGAACTTTTTCCGGATTTCCGTCCGTTAATCCTCCCTGGATGCTCATATCGGAAGCAATGGTACTAGGTGTTAAAGTGATTACCCGGATGTTCTGTTTTCTCCATTCCGCCATCATCGACTGCGACAGAGAAACTACCGCTGCTTTTGAGGCTGCGTAGGCCGACATATTTGGACCGCCTTTCAAACCGGCTGTAGAAGCTACGTTTACGATATCGCCCTCCCCTTTTGATTTCATGAAAGGATAGACTGCTTTTGCGGCATAGTACACTCCGAAAAGATTGGTCTTGATCACCTGTTCCCAGGTTTCGGAAGGCATTTCCTCAATGGATCCGAAGTCGCCGATCCCGGCATTGTTAATAAGGATGTCAACACCTCCCAGCTGCTCTGCCAAATGTTCGATTCCGGCTTTTACGTGTATTTCATTATCAACGCTGAAAACAGCATAGGCGGCTTTTACCCCAAGCTTCTGGATTTCGTCCACTGTCATTTTCAGGTTCTCTTCATTTCTTCCGGTAATTCCGATATTTACGCCTTCATTGGCTAAGGCAAGGGCTACTGCTTTCCCCAGACCTCTTCCTCCACCTGTGATGATGGCATTTTTTCCGTTGATGTTCATTGTAATAATTTTATTGTGCCTGCAAATTTACGAAACATCATTTGTATAGCACTGATGAATAATGATATTGTAAACATAGACATTAAAAATAACAGCTTTTTTTGGCATACCATAAAACCGGCTTCAGAGGAAGCCGGTTTCTTTGAAAGTATAATAATAAAATGAAAAATTAAGGTATAAGGATCTGATTTTGAACTTCAAATTCTTCTGAGGCTGAAAATTTATTTCCATACATGTCTACTGCTCTTACCTCTACCTTATGCTTTCCAAGAGAGAGCTTTTTAGAGAAATCTCCCGTCCAGATATGTTTTGATATTTCAGGGTTTGATGGCCTTCTTCCAGGGAAAAGGCTGTTCGTGGTATCCCATTTGAAAACGGACATCGCAAAACTCGGGTCTACCGTTTCGTCATACTGCATCTCTTCCCACTGGTCGCCATCTATTCTGTATTCCACTTTGTCTTTCTTACTTCCCATAAAGAAATTGGCCAATACTTTTGCCGATGTTTTCGAAGGGAAAGGAATGACTTTCGGAACATATAAGTTGATCTGGTAATCTTCAGGTTTACCTGCTGTTTTATATTTGACTTTATATTCATTATCATTAAAGCTGATGAAAGAATATCCTTTGGCCGTGCCGTCTCTCATGGTGGAAGTCGGCAGTCCCAGATCGTCGGATGTGCCTGACCACCAGTCGCCGCAAGTGGTCCCTACATTGTATTCATGAAGGTCTTTCGAACCGTTCCAGCCCGCTTCTTTTCCATAAAAAAGCTGTTGCTGAATATGCGTATGGGCCGATAAAATTAATGCATTCTTGAAAGGCACTAAATAGTCAAATAACTTCTGACGGTCAGAATTCCTGAAATTATCTTCATTTTTATGCTCCAGCGGAATATGGAAAGAAACGACAATCAGCTTGTTTCTATCCACCAGCTTCAGATCATTTTCAACAAATTTCAGCTGATCTTCACGGAAACCTCCCCAATACCCTTTTCCGTCTCTCGGATCAGGATACAGAATATCATCCAGGACAATAAAGTGCACATTTCCATAATTGAATGAGTAATTGGCCGGACCAAAATTGGATTCAAAAGTCTCGTCGGAAAGCATATCTTCTTTTGCATCGTAGTTCATATCATGGTTTCCCATTACGTTGTACCATGGCAATCCAACTTCTTTCATCACATCAGCATAAGGCTTCTGAAGGCTTAAATTATCCCCCACCAAATCTCCAAGACTGATTCCCAGTACGGCATTTTTCCTGGTGCTTTTTACTTCATTGACAATAGCTCTTTTAAAATAATCCAGCTGCTTTTCTGTATAAGGCTGCGGATCTCCGAAAACCAGAATATCGAAGTTTTTGCTTTCATTCTGTTTATTTAAAGCAAAATTGACCTCTTTGGGAAGTTCGCCTGTCGGTGCAGATCCTTTGTATTTAAAATCTGCGGGTGAACCTTTCGGTTTGTATTGGTAATAATATTGCGGCAGGTTATTTCCATTAACCGGCGTCATGTACCCTGAAGGCTTGATCACAAATACCGACTGTCCCTCCATGATCGGCAGACTGTACCTTCCGCTCTTATCCGTAAGAACAACCTGCGCTCCATTGGATACCGCTACGCCTTCAATTCCTTTTTCCCGGCTTTCTTTCTTCTGATTTTTGTTAAGGTCTTCATATACATATCCTGAAACTGAAGCCTGTGAGAATGCCATCGCTGAAATTAACAGACACGGCATTAAAAATTTTATGTTCATTGTATTGATATTTAAATTTAAGTTTTGACTGAAGTCAATTTGACTATTTTTCTAAGAGTCGGGCTAAAGCAGATCCTACTGATGAGTTTATGGCTTATTCCACCACATTTTCACATTAATATCATCCCCACCCATCTGCTGTACCGCAGCTTGATAATTGACTGAATTCAATACCCTCGGGTTTGGCGGATACATCAACCTTGACGGCATAACGCCATTATTCAGTAGTCCTCCGTTATTCGGCAGTACCGGGAAGCCGGTTCTTCTTTTTTCAAACCACTGCTGCTGGTCTACGAAGAATAAGGCCACATATTTCTGAAGCATAATTCTTTCCAGGGTACCATTATAAGCTACATTGGGATTGGAGAAATAATTTGAAGGAAAGGCAGCACCCCACTGCTCGATGGTTGCTTTTACTCCATTCTCATAGAAGGCCTGTGCATTTCCCGTAATAATTCCTTTAAAAGCGAGCTCCGAAAGGATAAACTGCAATTCGGCGTAAGGGTAAACCAAAATATTCAATGGGGCTTTTGCCAGGTTTTGGTTCATATTAGAAGGCTGGTAATCGAAAGTAGTTCCGTAAGCATAGCCTGAAGGAGCTCCTTTATAACCGATATTGGCACCCTGAAGGTTTTTAGCCTGACTGAAAAACATGGACATTCTGGGATCGTTATTTCCCTTCAGTGTTTCCACGAAAAATTCTGATGCTGCGCGCCCTGTAGTAAAATCCTGGGGTCTTGCGATCGGTGGCATCAAGGGAGCCACACCGGTAACATTCAGTTTTACCGTTTCAGAATTACTCTGGAAAATAGGATAAACCGTAGGATTATTAACAATTTCCTGGATTCTTTCGTAGACATTTACCTCACCATTTCTTTTCAAAATCCTTGTTAATAGTCTTAAAGAAAGCGAATTACAGAATTTCTTCCAGCTGTTTATTCCGTTTACATCATTGTTTGCATTATAGAAAAGGTCTGGTCCCGTTAATGTTTTGGTGGTGACGAAAAGAGAATTTGCCCTTTTCAGATCATCCAGCATCTGGATATAAATATTTTTTTGCTGATCAAATTTAGGCTGGCTGATTCCTTCATCCAGTCTTGAGGCTTCTATAAAAGGGACATCTCCATAGGTATCTGTAAGATTGGAATACGCCCATGCATTCATAACAAGAGCAATGGCTTCATAATTTTTATCATTGCTGCTTACTGCCGCCTTTTTCATTTCATAGATCTGCTTGATCCATTTGTAACTGTTATTCCAATAGCCGGCGCCGGTATTTTCAGTAATATTGTATCGGCTCAGTGTATTTCCTTCATTTGGAAAATCCAGGGAAACCTGCATGATATCAAACGTGAAATCATTAGCCCTTAAATATCCTACAGAAGCAAGATTGTATTGAAGCGGCGCTAAAAAACTGGACACTTCAGGTTCGTAGATTTTACTATCATCTACGTTTATTTCATCAAAACTTCTGTCGCAGGAAGCCACCGTGAATGCCAGACCCGCCAGAAAAATATATTTAAATATTGTCTTTTTCATGTTTAAGATTTAAAATTTTACATTTAGCTGAAAACCAATGGTTCGTGAGGCAGGCAACTGTCCCATTTCCACACCAGGCGTAATGGTGGAATTGTCTAAAGTGGCCGCTTCAGGATCAAACAGCGGGAACTTCGTCCACATCCAGAGATTCTTTCCAAAAAGTGCCAGGGTAAGCTCGGTTATTTTTAAAGGAGCCGTAACTGATTTAGAGAAAGAATAAGCAATTCTCGCATCTCTTAATTTGATAAAGGAAGTATCAAATGTATTGGTCTCTACGTTGGCTCTTCTGTAATAATCGGCGTAATAAGCAGATACCAGAATTCCTTTTGTATTCGGAGCATACGAACCGTCTGCATTCTGTACGACTCCTTGGCCAACAATCAGGCCTCCGGGATTGTCTCTTCCTTCTAGTGTGTGGCCAAGCTTTCCTTGCTCAGTCATTTTATGGTGAGACTGTGAGTAAGCCATTCCTTTGTATTGTCCGTCGAAAGAGAAGCTGATGGAAATATTCTTATACCTGAACTCATTCTGGATCCCGGCTCTCCATTTGGGATAAGCGTTCCCGATTTTCTTCATCTGTGCCGGCTTGGCGGTTAATCCGTCGCTTCCGTATACGACCTGGCCGTCCGGAGAATACATTAATCCGTATCCATAAAGATCTCCAAGCGATCCTCCCACTACTGCATTGTAGTACACCGCTCCGCCAACGCTTGCATACGTATAGGGTTCCCCTTTGAATTCCTCAGGAAGCGATAAAATCTTATTTCTGTTCATCGACCAGTTTGCCGAGACATTCCAGGAGAAGTCTTTACTCTTCACGGGATAGGCATTCATCATCATTTCAATTCCTCTGTTTCTGATTTCTCCTGAATTGATTACCCTCTGCGTATATCCTGTCTCCCATAAAACCGGCACATTTCTGATAATTTGATCCACAGAATTACTCTGGTACGCAGTAATATTATATGTCAATCTATTATTGAAAAGACTGAAATCCATCCCCGCTTCAATATTGGTGATCATTTCGGGTCTAAGGTTCGGATTAAGATATCGGTTGGATACCTCAACGGATCCCGGAAATGCAAGACTTGGATTATAGTAATTTAAAAGCTGGTAAGGCTCCGTATCGTTTCCGGTCTGCGCCCATGAGGCTCTTAGCTTCCAGAAATTAAAATTCTTACCTTTCAGCCCAAAAATATCGGAAAGGATAAATGACGAGGAAACCGACGGGTAAAAGTAAGATCGGTTTGCTTTTGGCAGGGTGCTGCTCCAGTCATTTCTGGCTGTAATATCAAGGAAGATTTTATCTTTATAGCTTAATGAAGCCAGCCCATACATACTGTTTACCATTTTATCATAAGGCTGTGGAAGATCAAAACGCTGAGCTACCGCATTGGTAAGACTGTACACGCCTGCTTTTTTTAAACCTAAAGCATAATAATCTTTAGTAAGCTGCTCAAAATACTGCGTAGATCCTCCTGCTGTCATCGAAAAGTTGAATGCTCCGAATGTATTTTTGTAATTGACCATTAAATCATTATTAAAATTAAATCCGTCTACATACTGTTCTCTGTAATATCCCTGCAGAAAATTAGCAGAACTCCAAGGTCTTCTCTGGGTACGGAGTTCATCATTTACAGCCATTCCTGATCGTAAAAGGACATCAAAATGTTTGTCGATCTGATAGCTTAAACTCACATTTCCGACGATATTCTTTTTATCCAGACTATTGGTCATTTCATAGGCAATCAAATAAGGATTATCAATATACGAGCTGAAAGGGTGGATCTGATCTACCTGATCCTGTCCTGCTTTCCAGATGGGTTTATACCATGCCAGATCAACATTTGGATTCTGGAAAATCATGAAGTAAGAAATCGACTGGTTATTATATCCCGTTGCAGGAAGGTTATCACTTTTCATCTGATTGTAAGACAACTTGATATTCGCTTTAAACCTTTCGTTAATTTTATGATCGACGGATATAGCTGCTCCCCATTTCTCCAGACCAGTGTTGGGCATCATCCACTCGTTTTTCAGGTAAGAGAGAGATGCTCTGAACGCCGTTTTGTCGTTGGAACTTTCTATCGCAAGATTGTTTGAAAATGTCGTTCCTACTTCCCAGAAATCTTTTATATTATTCTTGTAAGGTCTCCAGAGCTGTCTTTCTTTGCTTTGCCCCTGCTCATTAGGATCGTATTGAAAAAAATACTGTCCGTCAAACCTCGGTCCGAAAGCGCTACTTGTGGATCCTGTATTCACACCGTCCGTTGACAACCCGTAGGAGTAATAATAATTCCCGTTTTTATCTTTCAGCATTGTTCCCTGGCCATATTCATATTGATAATCCGGCCATTTTAGAACAGATTCAAAACTGGTATAAGAATTTAGAGAGATCTGGATTTTACCATTTTTAGTTTTTCCGGATTTCGTTGTAATCATGATTGCTCCAAGTGCTCCTCTTGAACCGTAGAGAGCAGATGCACTGGGTCCTTTCAAAACAGTAATGCTTTCGATATCATCAGGGTTAATGCTGCTGAGGTCATTTCCATAATCGATCGGGATATCTCCTCCGGCTCCGGCTCCGTAAGCGGGAGTACCGGTACCTACTGTTCTGGAGTTCAGGGGAACACCATCCAAAACGATAAGCGCCTGATTGTCGCCCATGCTACTCATGGAAACATCACCTCTTAAAGTAATTCTTGGTGTAGCGAGCGGTCCGGCACCGGCCGTCTGAATTTTAAGTCCGGCTACTTTACCTTCCAAAGCGCTCGTCCAGTGGTTATTCTGGGTCCTTAAAAGTTGGTCTGAATTAATGGTTTCCGTAGAATACCCAAGAGCCTTGTTTTGCCTTTTAATCCCCAATGCCGTTACTACAACTTCGTCAATGTTTTTAATGGTGTCCCGTTTTACTTTTTGCTGAGCCGCCACGTTCACACTGACCAATCCTAATACTGATAATATTAGTAGTTTTTGTGTCTCTTTACGCATATCCTTTTTTGTTTGCGCAAAATTAGAACGACATTATGGGTAAGACTTTAACTTAATTTTAACATTTATTAAAGAATTATTAAACGATATATTAATTTATTTTTAACATCTGCTCATACCGGTTTGGTTCACAATCCTTTAAATTGATGAATGATTTTTAATGAAAATCTGAAGATAAATTTCCCTATTTTTATTGTCTTTATTTGAGAAAATAAAATATACCACATCTATACCACGAATGCAAAATTACAGCCATTTAATCCGTATTTAAGACAATAAAAAGTCTGCCTTTGAAAAGACAGACTTCAGCAGATTAAAAAAATATTTCTATTTAAGCTGATCCGGAATGTTGGTGGTAATAAATCCAATGCCCTGCTTTTTCAGCTCATCTGATACCGCCACCTCATTGACCGTCCAGGCATTTGTAATTAACCCTAAAGCTTTGGCTTCTGCGATCCAGGTCGGATTTTTCTCAAAAACACTGTAATGGTAATCCAGCCCGTCGAGTCCTTCTTCCTTGATCTGCTGCGGAGAAAGTTCCCCCCTCAGATATTGTACTTTGAACGATGGTTCCAGCTTTTTAATTTCTTTACAGATATTTAAGCTGAAAGAAATGAACTCACACTGCGATCCCAGCTTCATATCTTTGATCATTTTGATCGTTTTTGCCGTCAGCTCATCTTCTTTTCCCTTGGTTTTATCCGGTTTTATTTCGACAATAAGCTTAAGGGCTTTATCTTTTTTTCCCTGTTTTAAATAATCCTTCAGGGTTGGAAAATTTTCACCGTTGGATAATTTTACTTTTTCAAGTTCTTTAAAATCCGTTTCTGAGATTTCCATTTTTGCGTGATGCTCGTCATGGTTTACGACTAGTATTCCGTCTTTTGTCATTCTCACGTCAAATTCGGAACCGTAGATTTTAAGATGCTGGGCGTTTTCCAACGACTTCAGAGAATTTTCCGTGGTCGGTGGCTGTGTCTGCCAATACCCTCTGTGGGCAATAATCTGGGTTTGTGCCTTCATGACTACTGTACTTACAACTGCTAACCCTAAGATAAGTTTTTTCATAATATAGATAATAATTCTTTATTGAATATCTGAGAAATTTATGATCCGCAGGAATTGCGGCAAAAAATAAAGAACAAATTTAGAAAGACATTTCTGATAATGCTTTAAAATGAATATAAAAATTGTTTAATTTAATATTAAATCTAATCATCAGAATCTCCGCAATACTTACTATTTTTGCTGAAAGACAGAAAATAAATGCCCGACAATATCGAAAACATTCAACAGAAAATAGAAGATCTCCGTAAAGAACTTCATCAGCACAACGAAAACTATTATCTTCTGGACACGCCTACGATCTCAGACTATGATTTTGATATGCTGCTCGAAGAACTTCGTGACCTGGAAGCCAGACATCCGGAGTTTTATGATGAAAACTCCCCAACGATGAGAGTCGGCGGCGGCATTACAAAAGTATTCCCGACCGTTCAGCACAAATTCAGAATGTACTCTCTTGACAATTCTTATGATTTTGATGACCTTGAAGACTGGGAAAAAAGAATCATTAAAACCATTGACGAACCGGTAGAATTTGTTGCGGAACTAAAATACGACGGTGCTTCCATTTCTATTCTCTACGAAAATGGAAAACTTGTACAGGCTGTGACCCGTGGCGACGGTTTCCAGGGCGATGAGATTACCTCGAATGTACGTACCATTTCAGATATTCCTTTAAAGCTGAAAGGTGATTTTCCCGAGCAATTTTTCATGCGTGGTGAGATTTATTTAACCCGGAAAAATTTCGATAAAATCAATAAGCAGCGTGAAGAAGACGGCCTCGATCCCTTCATGAATCCCAGAAATACAGCGAGCGGAAGCCTCAAAATGCAGGACAGCGGTGAAGTAAGGAAACGCGGATTATCATCGGTGTTATATCAGTACATTTCCGAAGAAATTCCTGCCGAATCTCACTGGCAACTCCTGGAAAAGGCAAAAATATGGGGCTTTAAAACCTCTCAGCAGGCCAAACTCTGCAAAACAATGGCTGAAGTTAAAGAATTTATCAGCCACTGGGACATCGAGAGACACAACCTTCCTTTTGAAATCGACGGGATCGTTTTGAAAGTCAACTCCCTGAAACAACAGCGACAGCTCGGCTACACCGCAAAATCTCCACGTTGGGCAATGGCTTATAAATTTAAAGCCGAAAAGGTGGAAACCGAATTGCAGACTGTTTCTTATCAGGTCGGAAGAACGGGCGCGATCACTCCGGTGGCGAATTTAAAACCAGTTTTACTGGCAGGAACAATTGTGAAAAGAGCTTCTTTGCATAATGAAGACATTATTAAAAAACTCGATCTGCATGAGCACGATTTTGTATACGTGGAAAAAGGCGGTGAAATCATTCCTAAAATTGTTGGGGTAAATACAGAAAAAAGAACCTCCGAAAGCAAAGAAATAGAATACATAAAACATTGCCCTGAATGCGGAACCGAGCTGGTGAAAATCGAGGATCAGGCAATCCATTTTTGTCCGAACGACCTGCACTGTCCGCCTCAGGTGGTCGGAAGAATGATTCATTACGTATCCCGAAAGGCTTTAAATATAGAAAATCTGGGAAGCGAAACCATCGAACAGCTTTACAGGGAAAGATTGGTTGAAAACCCGGCCGATTTTTATGTTTTAACCAAAGAACAGCTCCTCCCTCTGGAAAGAATGGCGGAAAAATCTGCCCAGAATATCATTTCAGGGATCGAAAAATCCAAGGAAATCCCTTTTGAAAAAGTTTTATACGGAATTGGCATCAAGCATGTCGGAGAAACCGTTGCCAAGAAATTAGTGAAAAATTTCCCGACCATAGATGAGCTCAAAAATGCTACCGTTGAAGAACTTTGCCAGGTCGAAGATATCGGAACCAAAATCGCCGTTAGCATCGTGGAGTTTTTCGCCAATCCGGAGAATGTCCTGATGCTGGAACGATTAAAATCTTATGGGGTTCAGCTTGAAAAAGGAGAAAGCACCAATGAAGTTTTATCCAACGTCCTGGCAGGAAAAACCTTTCTTTTCACCGGGAAACTCTCATTATTCACCAGGGAAGCCGCAGAAGAAATGGTAGAAAAGCATGGTGGGAAGAATATTTCTGCCGTTTCCAAGAATTTAAACTACCTGGTTGTCGGTGAAAAAGCCGGAAGCAAATTGAAGAAAGCTCAGGATATCGGAACGATCGGCATCCTTGATGAACAGCAGTTTCTGGATTTGATAGAAAAGCAATAATATTCTAAGATATTTAACATAATAAACCATTGAGATTCTTTCTTAATGGTTTATTTTTGCCCGAAATTTAAATAATAACCATGAGAAAAATCTACTTGATAATTTCCTTTATGATGTTTGCCGGGTTCCAGGCACAGATTGTTAATATTCCGGATGCTAATTTTAAAGCAAAACTTCTGTCAGCCAATACAAACAGTGGCATTGCATTAAACAGCAGTAATCAAAATATGGTAATCGATACCAATGGAGATGGTGAAATCCAGGTTTCAGAAGCGTTAAATGTGTACGTATTAAATATTACCGGGCAGCAAGGCAATGCGATCGCAGATCTTACGGGAATTAGTGAGTTTACTAATCTTGTGGTGTTAAATGCTTCTTCCAATGCTTTAACCAGTCTGCAAATTTCGGGATTATCATATCTCCAGTCCTTAAGTTTACGAAATAACAATCTTTCAAATGTTTCTCTCAGTAATTTAAACAGTATTCACACTGTAGATGTTGTGAATAATAAGCTGGAATCAATCGATATTTCCGCTCTTCCGAGTTTGGTAACCTTGGAAAGCAACAATAATTTATTAACAACAATAATTTTAAACAACAATAATGGTTTATTAAATCTCCATGCTGCAGATAATAAGCTTACGACCCTTGCTCTTGAGCAGGCCCCTAATCTGAGTAATTTGTATCTTAAAAATAATCTTTTTACAACTATTGATGCAGGACAGCTGACAGGACTAAATAATTTTGATTTTTCCAACAATCCTAATCTTATCAGCTTTAATATCAAGAACGGAAAACATAATTATGCTCAGGGAGCAACTCCGATGTTTTCAAACACACCAAATTTAAGCTATATCTGCGCTGATGATTTTGAAAAGGCAGTGATCGGCGCGCTTACAAACTGGTACAATCAGCCTAATGTCGAAATAAACACATACTGTTCTTTCACTCCAGGAGGAAATTTTTACACGATTCAGGGAAGCACCAAATATGATATCAATAACAATGGTTGTGATGCCAGTGATCCGGCAAAAGCATTCCAGAAATTCCTGATCACCAATGCCGCAAATTCCGGGAATATCATAACGAATGCCTCAGGAAATTTCTCCATTCCCGTGCAGGCAGGTAATCACGTCATTACACCTGTACTCGAAAATCCTGCATACTTTACGGTTTCACCCACAAGTGTAACGGTAAGTTTTCCTGCACAGACAAGCCCTCTTAACCAGAACTTCTGCCTGTCCGCAAACGGAACACATAATGACCTGGAAGTCGTTATTATTCCTGTTATCGCAGCAAGACCGGGCTTTGAAGCAAAATATAAGATCATTTACAAAAATAAAGGAACGACCGCTCAGTCGGGAACTGTGTCATTTAACTATAATGATAATGTAATGAATTACCTTACATCGTCCACAATTCCAACATCGCAGTCATCCGGCGTATTGACCTGGAATTTTACGAATCTTAATCCTTTGGAAGTAAAAGAAACAACAGCATCTTTCACCTTGAATACACCTACCCAGAATCCATCATTGAATGCAGGTGACAACCTTCAATACACAGCACAGGTAAATGCCGGAACTGACGAAACACCTTCAGATAATATCTTTACTTTAAACCAAACGGTCGTAAATTCTTTCGATCCGAACGATAAAACCTGCCTTGAAGGAACAACGATTACCCAGGCAAAAGTGGGCGATTATGTTCATTACCTCATCCGTTTTGAAAATACAGGAACGGCCAATGCACAGAATATTGTCGTAAAAGACGATATTGACGCTTCCAGATTTGACCTGGCAAGTTTAGTAGCCCTGACCGGCAGCCACAACTTCGTCACAAGAATTACAGGAAACAGCATGGAATTTATCTTTGAAAACATCCAGCTTCCTTTTGACGATGCCAATAATGACGGCTATGTTTCATTTAAGATCAAAACCAAATCTACACTGACCCTTGGCGACAGTTTCAGCAACAAAGCCAGTATTTATTTTGATTACAATGCGCCGATCATCACAAACAACTATATCACGACCGTTGAGAACACTCTGGCTGCTGCGGAAAGCAATAAAGAAAACAATACCGTTTCAATTTATCCGAATCCTGTAAAAGATATTTTAAATATTCAATCTAAAAATGAAATTACGAAAGCGGAAATCTTTGACGCAGCCGGAAGAATTTTAATTTCAACTTCGGTAAAAGGAAATTCCATCAACGTCTCTGAATTGGCAAAAGCAAATTACATCATCAAACTGTACACAAAGGATAAAGTATTCACTCAGAAATTTATCAGGAATTAATTCCAGAATAAATAATACAAAGACTGTCCGTTTGGGCAGTCTTTTTCGTTTTTAATCTGAATCATACGGGGAAAATATTTTTTGTTGTACATTTATTCTGCGAAGCTAAATATTTTAATTATGGAATTTTTAAAAGATCACTCCATTCAAAATGAATTGTTGTTGGTTTTCATCTCAGTGGTGCTGGGCCTGATGATCGGTGCTGAGCGCGAATACAGAAATAAATCGGCCGGACTCCGCACCTTTATCCTGATCTGCTTCGGATCCAGCCTTTTTACCATTCTTTCCATCAAAATCGGCGTAGATGATCCCGATCGTATTGCCGCCAATATCATTACGGGAATCGGTTTCCTGGGAGCCGGCGTTATTTTTAAAGGCGACAACAAAATAGACGGCATCACCACCGCCACCACCATCTGGGCAACCGCCTCCATCGGAATGGCAGTCGGCTCGGGATACGTTTACCTCGCATTGATGGGTACCGTCTTGGTACTGCTGATACTAAGCTCACTGACCCGCTTTGAAAAATTTATCGACAGGGAGCATAAAATCAGGGAATATAAAATTGCGGTTGTTAATTATCACGATGTTCCTCATTGTGAAGACCTCTTCAAAAAGCATCACTTAAGATACGCCATTTCAAAACAGCAGTATACCCAGGGAAATCTTGCTACGTCCTGGATCATTACAGGAAAAAATATCAATCATGAAGCGTTGATGAAAAGCCTTATGGAAGATGAACGTATCATTGCCTATCAGTTTTAGCCAGAACTGATTTATTTTTTATCCTGTTTCTAACATCAGGTTAATTTATTTCACCAACCATGAATGAATAAGCCGTTTTTAAATTGAGAAACAAAAGCACAACAAACTCATTTCCAATATCTAAAACAACAGCATCCCCCAAAAACACCAAACTCGTAATTTCTTCGTAAATTGGAGCAAAATTTTGATTATGACAAAAAAGATACTCTTATCCGTATTTCTTTTGCCGGCTGTAATGACTTTCGCACAGCAATACGGAGGAATGTGGATACCGACAGAGCTGAATGAAAAGGAAATGAAAGATCTGGGAATGAAAATCTCTGCCAAAGACATCTTCAACCCTCAGAAAGCAAGCATAAAAGATGCGGTCGTACAGTTTAACGGCGGATGTACTGCGGAAATCATCTCTCCCAAAGGCCTGCTGCTTACCAATCACCATTGTGGATACGGCCAGATTCAGGCGCACTCCACCGTTCAGAATGATCTCTTGTCGAATGGTTTCTGGGCCAAAAATACCGAAGGCGAACTTCCGAATCCCGGTGTAACCGTTGATTTTATTGTTGATATTAAAGAAGTGACCCCACAGATCACTCAGGGAACGGATCATCTTACAGAGCCGGAGCTTTCCAAACAGGTAGCAAAAAATATCGAAATTTATAAGAACTCGCAGAAAGTAGAGCCTTATCAGTCGATTTCCGTAAAACCCATGTATTATGGAAACAAATATTACGCGTATACCATTGAAACCTACAAAGACATCCGCCTGGTAGGTGCTCCGCCACAAAGCATTGGGAAATTCGGTTCCGATACCGACAACTGGGTGTGGCCGAGACATACAGGAGATTTTTCGATGTTCAGGATTTATGCTGATAAAAACAACAAGCCTGCGGAATACTCCAAAGACAACATACCTTATGTCCCAAAGCACTATCTTCCGGTTTCCATTAAAGATAAAAATGAAAATGACTTCACTTTTGTCTTCGGGTTTCCGGGCAGAACGACCGAATACCTTCCTGCCATTGCAGTTGAAAAAATCATGAAGGAGATCGATCCTGCAAGAATCGCCGTGAGAGATGTCGCTTTGAAAACATTAGACGAAAAAATGCGTACCGATGATGCCACCCGTATTCAATACGCTTCCAAATACGCTTCAGTAGCCAATTACTGGAAAAAATGGATCGGCGAAGTGGAAGGCCTGAAGAAATCCAATGCCGTAGAGAAAAAAGTGATGTACGAAGGTTCTTTAGTGGCTAAAAATCCTGAAATCAAAACCACTTTAGATCAATTAAACAAGCTATACAACGACCAGGCGCCTTTTGCCCTAAATAACGCTTATTATACCGAAACCATCAGAAATGCCGAGACGTTGACGCTGGCCAGCCTGTATTACAACTATATTGCCTCAGTAGAAACCGGGAGAATGGACGAAAAAGGAACCACTGCCCTTAAAAAGAAGCTTACCTCTTTCTACAAAGATTATAACGCTGAACTCGATGCAAAAGTGACGGCAAAATTACTGGCTTTATATGCTAATAAAACAGACGCTCAGTTCTTACCTGCAGGATTCGACAAGTATAAAAATGAAGCCCAGAACATCCAGGCGATTGAAGACGCTTCCAAAAACTCCATTATCACCGGAAGAAGTGATGTGAATGGTGCTTTTTTAAGCAAAGACATCGACAAAGCGTTTTCTAATCCGGATAAATTAATCAAAACCCTGAAAAAAGACCCTGTCTTCCAGATCTACATCGTGATAAGAGATGCTTATATGACGAAAGCAGATCCTCAGTTTATGGCTCTTCAGACAAAGATTGATGCCTTGCAGAAGACCTATATGGCCCAGCAGATGGCTACGGATAAAGACCGTAAATTCTTCCCGGATGCCAACTCTACGCTGCGTGTAACCTACGGAAAAGTGAAAGGCTCTTCTCCGAGGGATGCCGTTTCTTACAATTACCAGACACATCTGGCAGGGGTTATGGAAAAGTATGTTCCGGGAGACTATGAATTTGATGTTCCTAAAAAACTGATCGACCTTTACGGTAAAAAAGATTTCGGGCAGTATAAAGACAAAACGGGTGATGTTCCGGTAGGATTTACAGCCACCAACCATACGACAGGAGGAAACTCCGGAAGTCCGGCGCTCGACGCCTACGGAAACCTTGTCGGATTAAACTTCGACAGACAGTGGGAAGGAACAATGAGCGACATCAACTACGACCCGCGTTTCAGCCGGAATATTATGGTAGACACCAAATATATTCTTTTCATCATTGATAAATTTGCCGATTCAAAGTGGCTGATCAACGAAATGAAAATTGTGAAATAAATTCCACTCCACCTTATAAAAAACAGGCTGTCCCAAAATTGAGACAGCCTGTTTTTTGCTTTTCAAAAATGCCGGTGAAGCACTTCAATAGTATTTAAATCAGATTTTTAATGTCCGAAAATATCTTTCAGGCTTACTTCTCTGAATGTTCCCATTTGATGGACAGCCTCCATATTCAGGTTTTCTTTTTTGCCGATAATGGATGTATTGAAATGTACCGGTTTGATATAATCATCATAAAATCCTTTAAGATCTTCAAAACTCAGGCTTTCGATCTGCCGGTAAATATCTTTTCTTAAATCATGATACACATTCAGCTTTTTCAGCCTTAAGGTATTAAAGAAAACATTGGTCCTGGTAATTCTTGCGGAAGCGATCTGTTTTAAAGCAGCATTTCTGGCGTTCTCAAACTGTGCGGGAACTTCAGGAAGCTCAGCCATCAGCGTAGTCAAAGTATCCACGGCGATCTGCAATTTATCCGGCTGTGTACCGATGTACGTCGTAATATAATCCGGATGATCCAGCTCTGCGTTGGCTGCATAAGATACATACGCAGAATAAGCAAGACTTTTGCTCTCGCGGATTTCCTGGAAAACAATGGACGACAATCCTCTCCCGAAATATTCATTAAAAACATTGATCTTCCCAAAATTTCCGGTATCCACCATCCGGCCTTTTCCGACGCGGCTCATTTCCATCTGCACCATATCATAGCTTGTGAAATAAACGTCTCCGCTGGTATCAGGCTCGGGGTACTGTTTCGGTTCCGGGATGGCCATGCTTTCTGTCTCGATATAAGTACCGATGTATCCTTTAAAAGCTTCGAAGTTTCTTCCGTAAAAGAATATCTGATACGGAAAACGGAACAGTTTCTTCATTCTTTCCGCAAAAACCTCAACATGGATGCTTTCAAGCTCCTCCCTGGAAATCACGTCGGTAAAACGTGAGAAAGCCCCCAGTTTGGTATAGTTGGTAAGCGCAGTCATGATCCTTCCTTTGTCTTTCTTCATGGCAGCACGGTTTTCCAGCACCGTTTCCACGAACTGTTCATAGATTTCCTGGTCGGCTTTCAATTCTCTCATCCAGTGCTGCAACAGCTCGATACCTTTCGGGATATTCTCTTCAAGGCCGTTCAGTGAGATGGTGAGCTGGTCATTGGTGGTTTTAAAATCATTGGTAACGCCGATTTTAAAAAACTCTTTTTTAAGATCATCCGGTGAAAATCTTTCCGTTCCGAGATACTGCAGAACCTGCGTGGAAATTCCGATGTCCCGGTCATGATCACTTCCGAAAGGAAAAATAAAATGTACCTGGGCAATATCATTGTACTTATTCTGTACGAAACTCAGCTTTTTATCTTTTATCAGATCTGTGGTAATCTCTTTCTGGTAATCGATAAATTCCGGCTGTATGTCTTCTGTTTTTTCCGCTAAAATCTGCTTAAGGAAATCCGACTGGTCCTCACGGTTGATCTTTACCGGCGTTATTCCGGGATTTTCAACGCGGATCAGCTTGTCATTGACTCCTTTTTCTTTATTAACGACAACATAATTTTCTTTAAAAAATTCATTGGCAAATTTCACGACGTCTTCTTTCGTAAATTTCGCATAATCATCCATTTCATTGAGTTCCTGCTCCCACGTTCTGCCTTTAATATACGTGTCGTAAAGATTGGTAGCCAGCCCGTCAGCCGTTTCGAGGGCTTTCATTCTCTGAATTTTAAAATCATTAATGATGGCTGTCAGCATCCACTCCGGAAAATCTCCTTTTTTTACCAGCTCAACCTGTTCCAATACAAGATCTCTGGCTTCCTGTAATGTCTGCGTCTCCTTCGGAACGGCTACTATGGAAAAGTAACCGTATTCTTTTAAGCCGATCGAATACGCCTGTGCCCAGAGCAATTTCTGCGTCTGGTTGATATTTAAATCCAATAATCCCGCTTCTCCCCTGTTGCTTAAAATATTGGCAACGATATCGGCGAGCATCACTTCATTTGTTCCATAGCTGTCCGTTCTCCATGCCAGCTGAACCCTCGGGGTGGTCGGACTTTTCACATTTCTTTCAACGATTCCTGTCAGCGGCTCTTCTTTCACCGGCGTTTTTTCCGGAAGCTCGCGGTAAGGAATGGTTCCGAAATACTGATCGATCAGCCGGATCGTTTCATCAAAATCAAGATCTCCCACCATCACCATCGCATAATTGTTCGGAACATAATACTCGTCAAAATATTTATGGATCGCCTTCATGGAAGGATTTTTCAGGTGTTCCGCCTTTCCCAGCGTGGTTTGCTGCCCGTTGGGATGTTTCGGGAAAAGGGCATCCATCATTTCATACTGAACCAGTCTGGAATCGTTATCCTGTGCCCTGTTGAATTCTTCGTATACCGATTCCAGCTCCGTATGGAAAAGCCTCAATGTGAGTTCTGAGAATCTTTCTTTTTCAATGGTAAGCCATTTTTCAAGCTCGTTATTGGGAATATTATTCTTGTATACCGTTTCATCAAACCAGGTATGGGCATTGGTTCCCGTGGCGCCCAGCGAAGAAATCGCCTTATCATATTCATTGGCAATAGCGTACTGACTGGCTTCCTGGGAAAGCTCATCGATTGTACGATAAATGATTTTCTTTTTTTCAGGATCCTGTTCCGCTTTGTGCTCTTCGTATAGATCTGAGATTTTATCCAGCAGTACACTTTCTTTTTCCCAGTCGGAGGTTCCCAGTTTTGAAGTTCCTTTAAACATCATGTGTTCCAGGTAGTGCGCAAGCCCGGTATTATCTGCCGGATCATTGTTGCTTCCGGTTCTTACGGGAATATAAGTCTGAATTCTCGGAGCATCGAAATTCTGGGCAAGGAAGACTTTTAAACCGTTCTTCAAGGTGTAGATTCTTACCTTGTTTTCATCATTTGTAATCGTTAAGTATTCGTAATTTTTATCTTTATGAATTTTTTCGCTGTATTTTTTATCTGCCATATCAATCATTTTCATTCTAAAATCCAGAATGCCATACAAATGTAAGCAATACAAAAAGAACTCTGCGTCTTTTGTTAAGATTCGCCGATTTAAACATTTCAGATCCAAATATGCGTCTCGCTTGTCATTCCCGAAGGAAATCCAGACGTGAATCTTTCCATGCGGATCTCTAATACTACGCTGAGATTCCCTGCAGGAATGACATAAGTTGACGGAGCCAGATTTTCATGACGAGTGCCGGAATATGCGTCTCGCTTGTCATTCCCGAAGGGAATCCAAACGCGAATCTTTCCATGCGAATCTCTAATACGATGTTGAGATTCCCTGCGGGAATGACAAGCACAGTGGTTAATTCTCAAAACATCGTGTCAGAAAGACTCAAATTTGAACCTTCAAGACTGTGCAACCATGCAAAAAGGAGGGATATTGAATGTAAAAGACTCAACGATGAGGAAAAAAGACTCAAAAACCAGTCTTAAACACTCAACGACCAGTCAAAAGAGTGAATATTGAATGTAAAAGACTCAACGATGAGGAAAAAAGACTCAAAAACCAGTCTTAAACACTCAACGACCAGGCAAAAGAGTGAATATTGAGTGTAAAAGGCTCGACGACGAGGCAAAATGACTCAAAAACCAGTATGAAAGACTCAACGACCAGGCAAAAAGGTTCACCGGTGAACCTAAAAGACTGAAAAACCAGCCTAAAAGGGTGGAAATTGAAGCAAAAAGGGTGGTTTTTAAATAGTAAATAATCAAATCAGATTCATGAACATCCATATCAATCCCTTCCCTTATTTCAACATAAAAACAACACTTTTTCTTATATTTGTTGCCTATGGATACTATGGACGCTACACAAGATAAAAGGTTATTTCTCATCGATGCTTATGCAATGATTTACAGAGGGTATCACGCGATGACCAAAAATCAGAGATATACCAGTTCCGGAATGGAAACAACGGCCATTTTCGGTTTTATGAATTCTTTGATTGAAATGATAAGAAAAGAACAGCCCACTCATTTAGCCGTTGTTTTTGATGTTGGCCAGGCAAGCATAAGAACTGATGATTATGCAGAATATAAAGCCAATAGAAGCGATACTCCGGAGGCAATTAAAATCGCCATTCCATATATACATCGTATTTTAGAAGCGATGCATGTTCCAAGTTTGGGAATTGAAGGATATGAAGCAGATGATGTAATAGGAACGATTGCTTGTAAAGCTGAAAAAGAAGGGTATACAAGTTTTATAGTAAGCGGAGATAAAGATTTCGGCCAGTTGGTTACTGATCACATTAAGCTTTATAGACCAGGTTTTAGGGGTGGTGAAATTCAAATTCTTGGTGTTGAAGAAATCAAGGCTAAATATGAGATTGAAAACCCAAAGCAGGTGATTGATTTCCTTGCCATGATGGGAGATTCATCGGATAATATTCCAGGCCTGGAAGGTGTCGGTGAAAAAACAGCCATGAAGTTCCTGAAAGAATATGGAAGCATAGAAAACCTGCTGGCGAATACCCACGAACTTAAAGGCAAATTAAAAGAAAAAGTAGAAGCTTCAGCAGAAAGAGGAATTTTATCCAAAAAATTAGCGACCATTATATGTGATGCCCCTATTGAATTCCACCAGGAACAATACGATCTTGAAATACCCGATTTTAAAAAAGTAAAAGAAATTTTCGACGAAATCGAGTTCAGAAGATTATATGATAATTTATACAGGGCTTTTGCTCCGCTTGTTACCGAAAATGCCGCTGTTGCCAATGTTGAAACTACCGTAACGGAAACCACACCGCAGCAGAAAGTAGCCCAGGCGGTCGGGCAGCTAGACCTGTTTGCAACTTACGAAGAGCTGGATCAGGCCACTTCTACCAAATCTACCATTGAGCAAAACGATCATTTATACCAATTTATAGACAATCCGAAGGCTCAAAAGATGCTGGTGAAAAATCTTTTGCAACAGAGAGTGGTATGTTTTGATACCGAAACGACCTCGCTCAACGAGCTGGAAGCCGAATTGGTGGGAATGAGCTTTTCTTACAAAAAAGGTTTGGCGTATTACGTCCCGCTTTCCGAAGACCAGGGTGAAGTCTTGCAGACCCTTGAGATCTTCAGGCCGTTTTTTGAAAAGGAAGATCTGGTAAAAGTAGCCCACAATTTAAAGTTTGATTATAAAATTCTCAGAAGATATAATATCACGGTAAAAGGAGCCATGTTCGACACGATGATCGCCCATTATCTCCTGAACCCGGACGGAAGACACGGTATGGATTACCTTTCCGAAATGTATTTAGGTTATAAACCCGTTTCCATTGAAACCATCATCGGAAAAAAAGGGAAAAACCAAGGCAGTTTCCGGGATGCGGATCTCAGGACCCAGACCGATTATGCGGCGGAAGATGCCGATGTAACCTTCCAGCTGTACGAACTTTTTGCGCCGCAGCTGAAAAAAGAAAACTTAGAAGAGCTGTTCTTCAGCATAGAAATGCCGCTGATGGAAGTTTTGGCTAAAATGGAACTTGCCGGGATTTCCCTGGATGAAAAATGGCTTGCCCAGGAAAGCATCGACCTTGAAAACGACCTGAAACAGCTGGAAGCCAAAATATTCGAACTTTCCGGAGAAGAATTCAACGTCAATTCCCCGAAACAGCTTGGAGAAATCCTGTTTGAAAAAATGCAGCTCGACCCGAAAGCCAAGAAAACCAAAACCGGGCAGTATGCGACTTCGGAAGATATCCTTCAGAAACTGGCATCCAAACATGAAATCATCCAGCATATCCTGGAATACAGAACTTATCAGAAATTAAAATCCACCTACGTGGATGCATTGCCGTCCCAGATTGAAAAAACAGACAACCGCGTTCATACCAATTTCTCGCAAACGACAGCAGCAACCGGCCGTCTGGCGAGTGTAAATCCGAATCTTCAAAATATTCCGATCAGAACATTAAGAGGTCAGCAGATCCGGGGAGCATTTGTTGCCGGTGAAGGAAAGAAGATTATTTCTGCGGATTACTCCCAGATCGAACTGCGTCTGATCGCTGAGATTTCCGGCGAAGACAACATGATCAAGGCATTCCAGGATGGGGAAGATATCCACGCCTCTACAGCGGCGAGGCTGTTTGATATTCCGCTCGAAGAAGTTTCGAAGATCCAGAGAAGCCAGGCCAAGACGGTAAATTTCGGAATCCTGTACGGACAGGGAGCTTTTGCCCTTGCCGAGCAGACCGGGTTATCCCGAAGTGAAGCCAAACAGATGATCGATGCCTATTATGCCACGTATCCGAAACTGAAGGAATATATGGCAGAGCAGGTAAAGAGAGCCCGCGAAATCGGTTATGTGGAAACCATTCTGGGAAGAAAACGACATTTAAAGGATATCAATTCCAATAATTTTGTGGTGCGTGGCCATGCCGAAAGAAACGCGGTAAACGCGCCGATCCAGGGAAGTGCTGCCGATGTGGTAAAAATGGCCATGATCAAAATTCAAAAAGAACTGGAAAAAGAAAAGCTGCAGACCAGAATGCTGTTGCAGGTACATGACGAATTGGTTTTTGAATCGCCACTGAACGAAATAGAAGTCGCCACCAATATCATTAAAATGGAAATGGAAAACGCGATTGAAACGCAGGTCCCGCTACTGGTAGAAGTCGGCGTGGGCGATAACTGGCTGGAAGCTCATTAATACAATTTTAAATAAAAAACTTCCACAGATAGTGGAAGTTTTTTATTTATCGATCACCAGGATTTGATACTTTAATTTTTTTTACCTTTTCTATTTCTTTATCCATTCTTTCTTCCCAGCCTTTTCCGTTTCTTTTATCGAGGTAAGGCTTTACGGTCTCTTCATATTTCTTTTATCCTTCCATATCGATGGCATCAATGACACAGCCCGTATTTTCATAACTTATTCCAAATTTTCTCCGGATACTATCAATTTTGTCAAGCGTTTCAGCATCGTATTCCGGAATAGAAAATCCGCCCGCAAATCTGTAGGTTACATCATCTTTTTTAATATCTTCTTTAGCCTGCAGAATGTATTTATTTTCGGATTCTCTGATTGCTTTTTGGGTTGAAATATAGGTATCTGCGGAAACGTAAAGAAAGTAACCCAGCAGTAAACCACAAAGTATGGTATAAATTAAAAGGAACTTATTGATTGAATTAAGATTTTTAATTTTCAACGTACTGATCATCCAGGAAACCAAAGCCAGGAATAATAATGCAATGAAAAGATAATGAATTCCACAGTCTCTGATGATTTGAAAAAAGCTAAATTTCAAAGGATAATTAAAGAGGTAATACCCGAAAATGTAAGCTGAAAAAAGCAGTACTAAAACAGCAATATTTACCATTAATAATTTTCGGGATATGGTTTTATGCACAATAGTCAAATTTAATGTTATCAGTAAGGAAAGTTATGATTGATTTTTTCCAGTTTTTCGGTAAGGCCAATTGAGAGAATTTCATGCATCAAATCCCATTCTTTATAATTTGCTAAGGTGAACTCTTTGTAAATCTTTAAAAATTCTATACAATCTTCTTTAAACAGGCGAAAACCTTCATAATTACCTCTAAGATCATACATTGAAACTTCTGAAAATCCATACAGCAGAAACTGTTCATCATTTGTCAGTTTCTCTTCACAAGAAACTTCACGGATCACTTGAAGTGCTTTTTTAAATTCCAGGGATGTTGTTGTCAACGAATGGTAAAGGGCTCCAAGCATGGCCCGGCAAACTATTTTCCAATCGGCATGCTGAGAATTCTTGTCTAAAATTACAATTAAATCATGAGTACTTTTGGTCGTGGAAACTTCAATAAACTCGTAATCCGAGGTATTTTCTGTCATTAAAATTCCATCTGCCCACTCCGTGATGACGCTGTTTTCAATAATGCCGTATTTTCTCAGCTCAGAAAAAACCTTCAGCAGATTTTCATAGTTTTTTATCGTTATTCCCATGACCTGTCAGGCACTGAATTCAATTCCCCCTACATACGTCAGCGAGAAAAAGTCATCCTCTACGGAAACCGGCTTCGGAACCTGCCCGCGGTTTAAAAAGATGATGCAGTTCACCTCAAATTTCAGGTTGATTTCATTCAGCCTGTTGACAAGGATCGGGAGCCACTGCTCGGCAAAGGAATAGTTGGCGAACTTTTCGTAAATCGTGCGGTTTCCGTCTTCAAAACCGTATTCTACAAAATCGTGGTCAAGCCATACGGTATCCTGCGAAGCGGCAAATTTGGAGATGTGGATGTCATCGGATTCTTCCAGAAGATAATAGTTCTCATCTTCCTCCACAAAATCATAAAAATCTTCTTCGCTCTGAAAATTTCCTACCCAAAAATCTAATGTATCCGTATTCATTGGTTCTTTTTTCTAAATTAAAGCTTCAAAGGTATGATAATCTCAGGAAAAAACCAGCCCATTATAAATGATATCACCGCTAAACCTCATAGGTTTCTGAAAACCTATGAGGTTTAATATGACAGCGTATACCACCCATCATAATTATGTCATTCTTTTTCCTATTTCACTTTCTCGGATCGTCTTTTCCAGCCTTGAAACTCTGGTTTTTTCCTGTTTTGCACCCATGATCCAGTGCAGCATCACTTTTTGATAAGACGGAGCCTGACTGGTAAAAAAATTCCAGGCTTTTGTATTGGCTTTAAAACGTTTCTCAAATTCAGGATTGAGGGTAGCGGTTTCATTTTCATGGGAATAGATCGCAGATTTTTCTTCTTTCCGGAGTTTAAAAGCTTTTAGTCCGGCCTCTTGCATCAGCCCGGCTTTGGTGAGTTCCTCTATTTTTCTGATATTGACGGCACTCCAGATACTTGTTGGTTTCCTGGGCGTAAAGCGGATGCTGTAGCTCTCGTTATCAATCGATCTTCTCACCCCGTCGATCCATCCGAAGCACAACGCCTGATTCACCGATTCCGGCCACGTCATCGAAGGATTTCCGGAACCGACCTTATAAAAGCCCACCAGCAGTTCCTTTTCGGTCTGATGGTTTTTCTCGAGCCATTGGCGGAATTCTTTGGGTGTGGGGAAGAAGTTGGGTTGCATTTTTCCAGATTTTAATCTAAATTAATATTTTTTTATTGAAGTTTTCTGTAAAAAAGTTTCGGGCGAGAGCTTTGCTCAAAGCATAATGCTTCTCAGGAGGATTTACTCTGCTCATATATTTTCTCTCTTCCCCCGGTTTTATTCTTGCTAAGGTTAAATTACTACGAATATCCATGCTTTTATTTAAAAAATTAAAAAGACCTCAATGAGGTCTTTTTAATTTTAATCTATTTCTGCTTTCAGGAAGAGATCCTGGATCTGAACTTCATCTTCGCAGGTTTTCTTAAAGTCTGTTATGAATTCTTTCAGGCGGTCGGGATTATCGGAATAGGCACAGAACATATCGGCTTCGGGATCAAACTTGATTTCCTCTGCCAGGTCCGGCCTTTTTTCTTCCAGGAAAACTTTCGCCAGCGACGCCCAGTCGTACCCGTTGCCTTCAAAACCTTCATTTTTCCGCCACTCGAAAATTTCGGGTTTGTAGGTTCCTGCATTTAAACATACTGAAAAAGTCTTTTCTGAGGCCACCCAGAAGAAAGGTCTGATGGCCGTTTCAAAATTGTACGCTTCCATACTTTATTATTTTTAAATGATATTAAAGATAATAAATTTCTCAGCTTCTTAATTTTTTATAACATTTATTAACTTTTGCTTTCTCTTCTTATTAAAAACTGATAAATTTCATCTTTAGATAAATCCCACTCATAAGCCGTCTTAGGGATTTCTGATAATTGAGTTTCTAATAATGGATGATCAACTTTGACGTTAACCAATCCTTGTTCATCTCTAATTTTTTCAATCAGTCTGATTTCGTATGGAATATAATTTAAAGAAAGAATTTCAGAGAATTTATCTTTTAAATCTAATGAACTGTAAATATGGAAATCACACATTTCAAAAAGCAATTTGCTTAATAGTTTTTCATCTGCTGTCAGCCAATGATCAAGAAACTTTTTATAAATATTCTCTTCTGGCAATACAGCATATAATTCTTTATTGACTTCTTTTGTTTCATTTAAGTCATGCAAAATAGCCATAAATAAATGATGAGTTTCCTTTTCTTTATACTTTTTCTTATCTTCTTCAAATAACAATTGAAAATACTCTCTCGAAAGTTTTGCCAGATCATTCATACTCCAAAGCAACGACAAGCCAATGATACAGCCAATTGATCTTGATGTAACTTCTTTATAGGTAAAAAGTTTTTGTAAAATATGTTCCTGCCAAAGTAAAAAACGAGTGATATATTTCCAACCTTCTTTTTGATCGTTCAAAATAAGATGTTTAGGATATTCTCCGGCATGAACTCCAATTCCCAAAGTAAGGTTTCTGGCGATTGTTTCTTTGAAACCGTCTTTAATATCATCCTGAATGCTTTGCTTTATCAAATCATAATATTGATTGATTTCTTCTTGGCTTACTCCCTCTTTTTTTGTTTTACCGATTTGTTTTTTAAATTCGCTTATTATCTTTTTGTGTTCCATAGTTTTATTTATACTTCTGATTCCAGTTTTTCATTTTTCTCAGTTCTGCCCGCTTAGTTCTCTTATCTACTTTATATCGTACTTCCCTGCTTTGTATACCATGAGCTCTAATATCTCTGTCTATTGTATTGGCAGTTCTTATCATTGCTGCATCGACTTTCTGCCCTCTCAATGTTCCTTTATTTCTTACTTCATCAAGAATATTCTGTACATAATCATCTCCTTTTTGCAAAGGACTTAATCTTGAAGAATTTGCTTTCACCTCATATACATAAACTTTCTTGTTCAATGGATGCTGTGCAACGACGTCAATCCCATTCTGAGAGCCATTTTTAATCTCTGCATATACATTCCATCCTCTTTTTTTCAGGCCGGAAACAAAATCTCCTTCAGCAAGATCTCCAATCGGCGTATTATTAGGCATTAGGCCTAAAGCGTCCAGCAAAACATTGGAGTCTTTCACATAATTGTACAACCCAAAACCACCTACCAAACCAATAGGATCTTTGCTAATATACAATCCTGACTCCTGATCATAATATCTGAATCTATTGTAGGAAAGATCAGTCTCATGATCATAATATTGACCTTGATATTGAAAAGGTATAAAGTTAAAATCCCCTTTTTCTTCCTTTACATTGCCATAAATATCCAATTCTCTTTTCCAAACCACATGCCCGTCTTCATCAAAAACCTGAATTGGGGTTCCCAAATAATCGTTTATTATAGAATATTTTTTATCTGCAAGTAATTTTACTACAGGGCTGTATCCCCCTCCGTCATAAACCCATGTGATGATATTCTCTACAGGTTCTCGATTGATTTGTAATTTTCCCTCTTCATCAATGTTTGTCTTAGGAATATGTTCAATATCATAACTCCATTCGTGTAGCAAAACATCATCATCCCAAATATACCGAGTTATTTTCTTGTTTCCAATTTTTGAAGTCCTTCTTCCCAGTGCATCATATTCAAAACTTATTTCTTTACCATTTGGACGTATTACTTTATCCAGCATTCCGTTGGCTTTCCAGAAGTAAGCCCAGTCGCCGGGTTGCCACTCGGGACTCTGTATCTGGTCCGGTGAGTTTTCATGGACATCCGGCAGATCGTTTTTATCGCGAAGCTTAGGTGTATTGAGCCAGTCGGCGGCGATTGATTTATAGTATGGATGTATATCTTCCTGTTTATGTTTTTGATCTGATTTTACATTATTGACCGGCCTTTTACTTTTCAGCAATAAATTTCCTTCTTCATCGTAATGATAAAACCAGTTTTTATCGCGCATCAATTTTCCTCCTTTATCGTAAATACGATCGGTTCGTTTGGCGCTTTCATACAGGCAGCCCGTTTCATCCGGGTTTTTGAACTGCACTTCACCATTCGGATATTCAGCAGCAACAAGGCTTCCAAAAGCATTATAATCGAATCTTGTTCTGCCTCCTGTAACCCGATCCAGGATCTGCGTCAAACGACTACCAGATCCCCACTGATATTCTTTATGGAAAGCCATTTGGATTTTATTGACCATTACTTTCTGGCTTATTGGCATTCCGACATGGTCGAATTCGAATATACTTTCTACTCCTCCCGTCATTTCCCGGGAGAATAACTGACCGTCCCTACCGACGCTTAAATTCATTTGCCAAGGCTGGTGAACATCTTTTGTGACGGCCGTTACATTTTTAAGCTGACCGATCTCATTGTAGGCATAATTGACCTCCGCTCCCAGGCTGCTGTTCAGGCCAATGAGGTTTCCCTGATCATCATACTCGTAATTAATTGAATGCTCACCCTGTTTTTCATTGGTGACCAATCCTAATTTGTTACGCTGAAAAACAACAGTACTGCTTTCGTTGTCGGCTCTGGCCAAAAGCCCTGAGGTATCGTACTGATAAGCTTCCCAGCTTCCGTCGGGATAATGAGCCTGGGTTAACCTGCCGCCTAAATCATACTCATAGAAAATATGTTTTCCGTTCGGATTTCCGGTCTGGATCACCAATCCGTCTTTATCTCTTACAAAGAATTTACGTTGCCCGTCGAAGCCGGTTTCTGCGATAATCTCGTCGTTGTTATTTCTTTCAAAATGATAAACTTCGCCTTTTTCATTGGTGATGCTCATTAAGTTTTCATAAGCATTATAGCCAAAAATCAGGGTTTCTTCTTTTTTAAAGGTCAAAGCATTCCTTCGTACCTGTCTTTTGAGGCTTCCCATCGGTGTGTAGCTCATGAGCCATTCTGCTCTTCCGTCGGTCGCGTATATTGGAAGATCATAAGCATCGTAGCGAAGTTTCAGCGGCAATTGCCCAGGTTCTTGCACTTCAACCACGCGCCCCATTTTATCACGGTTCCAAATGGTTCTGTTTAAAGGTTTCGGGCTGAAAACCAATAGCCTTCCATAATCATCGTATTTCCAGTACTGCTCATCACCAATCGTATTCGTCAGCCTGATGATCTGGTTTCTGCTGTTGTATTCGTACTGCGTTTCAATTTCCTGTTTTCTGCTGCTTTCAGGAAGTTTATCATCATCATGATACTGATAAGTGACCGTTTCATCGGTGGGATCGGTATAACTTAGTAATCTTCCCTCTTCATCATAATTCCAGGTTTCTGAAGTTCCTGCAGGGGAAAAACGCGCGGTAATCTGTCCGAATTCATTATACTGATAATGATATTCTTCACCATCGGGGGTATGGAAAGTTTTAATATTTCCAAAGTCATCGTAAGTGAATCCTTGAACTCTTCCTTCCGGTGTTCCGGTTATTTTCAATTCGTTGTGGGAGGTGTAATCGTACCAGGTTTCTCCACCTTCACCGTCAACTTGTTTATATACTAAAAAATCCTCGTCGTAATAATATTTTTCGGCTTTATTATTCTGTTTTGGATAAATAACTTCCGTGTAGCCTTCTTCTTCATTATAATTTAAAAAACCTTCCATGAAACCTTCCAGCCCTTTTGTATGAACCACGCGATTTTTTTTATCGTATTCCCAATGATAGCTCATTTCGTTTCGATTGGTTCTTCGGATCACACGATTTACATCATCATATTCAAAAACGATTGCTTTTTTGTGAATATCCCAGACATGCGTAAGGTTTCCGTTTTCGTCGTACGTATAGCGAACCTGCAGATCTCTTTTATTTTTAAAACAGTAATAAACTTCAGTGACTTTTTTAAGCTCAGGGTGAATCGTAGTTTCTATACTAAAACCACTTTTAACATCTTGAATACTTTTTAAAACAATATTGCTTCCTTCATATTCATATTCTCTTACTGTTCCATCTCCATATTCAATACGAATTACTTTAAAAATACTTCCTTCCGTAATATGATGAAAACGTTTGTAAGTATAAATATCCGTTCCTTTTCTGATGATCCAAATATTGTCACTTGGACGGTACTGCCAGATTTTCTGACTTCTGTAATAGGTCAATTCTTCTCCAACCGGTGGAACAGGAATCGGCATTGGCTGCAATTCTTCGGGATGAGCCCATGCCGCAACGCCATCTTCCTCGTTACGAACAATATAAAGATCATGAGAATTAAAAATTCCGTTACCAAGCATTCCTTTGGTGTAAGGTCTGTCGCTGTACCAAACATTTGTCCATTCTAAAGGTGTTCCTGCTTCAATTTGGAAATCATCCCATTCAAACAACATCGCTCCTGATGCAAAATTGACAGGCTCTAAACCAACTTTACACAAGGCTTTTGAAACAGGATTTGTTTTCCCGAACTTCCCCTGCAAAAAATGATTAAATTTAGTAACACCTTTACCCAGGCTTTTCGTTAAACCTTTCATCAAAGCCATTCCTGCAAAACGCATGAGCATTTCACCCGGGGTGTATACATGAGGAACAAACGGGCCGCCTACGAGAACCGGGCCGCCGGTATTGATTTGAATATATAAACTTGAAAAATTATTATAAAAGGCAAAGTAAGCCAACGGATTTTTCTTCGGTTTATCGGGCATTGCAGGCAACATCGTCATTCCGAAAGGCAATCCCATACAAGTTAAAACCTGCTGGGGCTGGTTTCCGCTCATCTTGCTGCCTTGTCCGAGAACGGTTTGTGCTCCGTAGTAGACTTCACCTTCATGCGGCGCCTCCTGAAGAAAAGGAATCATGTACACCGGAATAAGAGAAGTCACATGCCTGAACGGAATAACCACCCCCATAACACTGGTTGTGGTGGTTGCCTTATGTCTTCCGTGAACAAATATGGAACCGCCCATCGGAATTCCTTCCGGCAGGTCGGGTTTCAGGTTTCTGATGAACTGCGGTATCGGTATGGTGAAGGTAAGATAATCCATCACATCGAAAACAATACCGATAAAAGGATGCGGCAACGGTAGCGGGATCAGCATAAATGAGGGCGGTGGCGGGATCAGGGTCCAGTGAATATCGATGGCCAGCACAATGTCAAAATGTTTACTGGTATGCTGAATGGCAGTCGGACTGATGGCCGGAGTATTCACTTTAATCAGCTTTACTTTGCTTGTGGGGGCTGCATTTTGGGAGGTCACGGTTGTTTCACCTCCGCCACTGCCACCAGATGCTGAAGCATCATTGTCTGAACCGGCAAGAGATTTAACCATAGAAACAGGGTTCAGGGAATCGAAATTATTTTTCATCCCGTTGTTCCAGCCTTGTGTGGTTTTATCCCTGCTCAACGAGGTGACATCCGAATTTACTATCCACGACCGGTCGGGGTTCATATCTGGCTTGGTAACCTTAATCTTTTTTATTTTGTTCTGATCTGCCATGATACTTCAATTTGTGATTGATTTGTTTTGGGTTGATCTAAAAAATTTAAACCATGAAAATCTCAATAGTGAAACTTTTTAACTCCTGCGTATTTTAACCATAAGATGGCTTTTCGACGCTTACTTTCCAATCTTCTCCGAAATAACCTTTCATTTCCTGATCTAAAGTTGTTTTCTTGTCCGTATCCCTTTCATATTTAATAAAAAGCATGGATGCGACAAATTTGAGACTGCTTGATTCCCTTGTTGCCGGAGTCATGGATTTTGCAATTTCCAGGCATTTTTCAAAATACCGGATCATTTTTTCCCGGGTAAGTACCGTGTCATTCAGAGTTCCTGTGATGCGGTAGCATTCGATAGCCATTGCCGGCTCATCTGCTGATAAAGCCACTTCAGCTGCTTTTTCAAATGCTTTTTCGGCTTTTGCTTTTTTTGAATTCCCCAGACAATAACTTCCGTAATTCATGTACATCTGAACTTCAAGGGACGACCCGGATTCCACTTCTTCGAATATCGTACGGTAGGTATCTTCTGCTTTTTCCTTTTTTTTATCGGCGATATAGGCCTGTGCAAGCATAAAATATGCAGAAATTTCGCCCTGTTTATTTTTTTGCTCTCTAGCTAATTTTACGGCCTTTTTTAATGAAAATTCTGCTTCTTTAAATCTGCCTTTGCTTAAATGGTTACTGGCTATCAGGATCTGCTGCTGAAAATCGGTGTCTGCACTGTTTTTCTTCCGGTTGGTGTGGGCCGCCGTGTTCTGCATCAGCTGGTGAATATCGACCTCAACCCTGAAATAATGCGCCGACGGATTTTCCGGTAATGTTTTATAGGTGTGATGCTCGGCCCAGACTAATTTGATATCGTTATTTCCTGAATTTTCACAGATTTTACACCATTCTTTTACCCACAATGACAATTCTTCAATATTACTGATCCGGATCGGAGCAATATAAAGAAAGATCTTTGCATCTCTAACTGCCGGAAAATTTTTCTTTATTTCCAAGAGAGGAAAAAAAGCCTTGTAAGCATCAGTCTTAAAATCATTATCGGGAATATTGAATTTCCATTCCGGAGTGCCTTTCTGGTTCTTTTCTAGCATTTCATAATACTCTTTCCATTCATCGAATACGATCTGCCCAAAGGAATCCGATCCGGTAAATTCCTGATAATGAATTAAAAAAATATCATCTCCATCATAATCTTCGGATAATCTTGATTTTATAAATCCGTCGAAAAGATCGGTTTCATGCTTTTCGCCCAAGGCAATAAACATGGGTTTCCGCATATTGTTTTTAACGACATTATGCCAGTTTCTTTTTAATTTAACCAGTTCCAGATCTACCGGATTCATAAGCTTTAAATTTAATTCAGTTTTACCGTACCGCTTACAATATTCGTTTCCTGTCCTCCGCCAATGTTGATTTTTTTACTGCTCAGGTTTGCTTCTGATTGGGCTCCCATCGAAAGAGTGGTGGTTCCGATATCCAGCTTTGCCGATTCAATACCGATCCCTGAACTCGGATCTCCGCCTTCAGGACCGACACCAATTCCTACGCTGGCGGTTCCTCCAACTCCGATATTAATGCCCTGCACAATAATTTCTTTTCCTTTAATCGTAATATTTCCGTCCTTATCCATGACGATGGAACTGCTTCCACACGTCAGGGCAATGGAGATTTTACTGTCGATGCTGATATTACCGGCACCGTCCAGGAAAACGGTATTCTGATCTTTATCACGCATGGTCATTCCTCCGCCATCGTCAAGGCTGATGGTATGGCCGCTTTTGCTGCTTAAGCTTTTAATATTATTTCCGGTACCGCCGCCGCCGCCAACACCGCCATGGAACATTCCGCCCATGACAAACGGTCTGTCGGGATGCTGGTGTGCGAAATTGACGACCACCTGATCGCCCACTTCAGGAATGGCCACAAAACCACGGTTTTTACTCACTTTCTCACTGCCACCTCCATCGGGAGTCATTACGCGGATGTATTCTGTAGTGGTCGATCCGTTCTGCCAGTCGAACTGTACCTGCACTCTTCCCTGATTTAAAGGGTCGGTATTGGAAATAACTTTAGCAAACTGTGCATCGGCTTTCGGAAACTGAAACTCAGGACGCGGAATAAAGCCCGTATCTGATGCAATGGCATCGAAAGTTCCTGTGTAATATCCTCTTGCATCTACCTCATGATGGACTTCGGTAATCATTAATTTGGTGAAATATGAGGTTTCATTGCTCTCGGTCTTGCGCATTTCAATGTCGGCAACACATCCGGGATATAAAAACGGGACTGTGGTCGTTCCTGAAGTTACAAAAACATCTGCTGCCCTGCTTCCGGCGGTTCCCTTCTGCGAGGCTTCCACATCCATGAAAGAGATGGCTTTGATGGGAGCCACCCTTAATGAAGGAGTGGTGAATGTTTTTTCCGAGATTTCGTAAGCGCGTTTTGCAATATCTGAAGTATGGGTAATTTTTGAGCTTCCGGTCGTCAGTTTTTCATTTTTACTGCTGTTGTACCCATAAAAACTCGGATTGACATGCTGTGCCTTCATTCTGATTTTAACGTCATTGACGCTGCTGCCATAGGTAAGCTTTACCGGCTGTTCCTGCGGTGGAAGCTTCCCGAAATGGAGTACTTCACCGTCATAATAGAACTGC
Source organism: Chryseobacterium endophyticum (assembly GCF_056333165.1). Lineage (NCBI taxonomy): Bacteria > Pseudomonadati > Bacteroidota > Flavobacteriia > Flavobacteriales > Weeksellaceae > Chryseobacterium > Chryseobacterium endophyticum. The sequence continues at coordinate 24,447 of NZ_JBWGXE010000011.1, read as the reverse complement.
TCGCCATACGCTTCTGCTATTCTTGCCAGATAATTGTAATGGGTTTCTTCATATTGTGAACTGTATGAAACATTTCCGTGCTGGGCATCTACCCGGAAATCAAATTTTCCGTTTCCAAGGCCTTCTTTGATAATGTGGTCGGCTATACTATTCAGGCTGATTTCCTGACTGCCGCCGAAACTTTGAATATGAGGCGCAGCATCCAAAAGAACCGTAGGACTGTAACCCGTGAGTACAATGTTTCCCAAACTTCCTTTTTCCTGACTGAAACCGACCTCCGTAATAACGCCGACAAAACTTCTCTCGGGACCTTCTTCAACATCTTTGTATTTAAAAGTAACGGTGATTCTTTTTCCCAGAAAACTTTGTGCTTCTTCAAGGTTATGGTTTTCTGCATTTCCTAAAGTATCGTGGGCGAGCATTAAGGTAAATTCATGATGCCTGGTAGCGCTCTGATCGAGACGGAAATTCTTGAAATGCTTTACCGGTTTTCCCTCCACCATGATGTCAAGTTTTACCACCCGGTTGATGCCCTGGATCTGGCTTTCAGGAATAGCATTGGCATTGTGGATCTTTGATGTGGGTTGTTGAGACCAGACTTTATTTTCTACCAAGGTGGGAGAATTGGGCTGCATCTTTTCGTTGAGCAACATTCCTGAAGTACTTTGTGCAATACCGGTGTAGGCCTGTGCTTTCGCCATTTTCTGCGTCACCCTATTTTCGGTGTCTTTTGTTTTTTCCTGAATCTTTTCGGTCGCCTTATTTACCGCCTGATCTTCCGCCACTTTCCTGATTTCCCCCATAGGCTGTATCTTTGAAGGAGTTCCTCCAGAAGATATTTTCGGTGTATGATCATCCTGAAACATAGCCTTAAATTTTGATTATTGGTGTGTTTGTTTTTAAATGCTGAATTTATCTGAAACGGGCCAGATAACCTTACATAGTCGTAATGAACTATGATGACTGTACATTTGCCGCACAAAATAATTTGATTCAAAATGAAAAAACAGAATAGCTACTCCGGCGAGCTGAGCTATTCTGTAACAAATTTTATTTTACTAAGATGATTCCAGGTTTTATTTACCGCCTGGCCATAGCCCTTCGTACTTGGAGTTTCCGTAGTCGATGGTTTCAGCGCTTACCACAAAGCTGATCAGCATACTGTTTTCATCTACAGCATCGAAGTCTACTTCGTGCTGGATTACGTAACCATTTTCCCATTTCAGGGTGATAAGTGTACCTTCTTCGTGAGATTTGTTGAAAGTGATTTCACCTGTCGTAGGCTTGTACTTTCCGTTGAGTAAGCTTTCGAGAATGTCTGATTTCTCAGTAGCTTCTACTGTCACTTTAATCAATGCGTTTGAAGGGTCTGAAGCTACTCTACCAGATACGTCTGTGGATCTCGAAACGCTGTAGTTAAGCTTTAATAATTTTTGACCTTCGCCTCCGTTGAATTTTAAAATTCCTCTTGAATTTGTTGCCATGATTCGTAAATTTTAATCGTTAATAATATTTTGTGATTTGGTTGGTTTGTCTGATTTGTTGAGTCAAAGATAGATCACAATTTTCTATTTAAAAAGTTTTAGAATATCAATTTTATTTTTTGTCGTAATTCTACGATTTCATGTCGTAATTCTACGATAAAAGATATAAAAATAATCTTAAATAACTAATCAACAATACCTTATCTTTAAAAAATTAAACATCATTACATACAACCATTACACAACACAGGGAGTTATTAAGGATTATTTAAGATATTTTTAAAACATTTTTAACATGGAATAATTTAAAATTTTAAGCCTAAAAAATCCGACAGAAAAATGTATCTGTCGGATCCAATATATAAAAAAAACAACTTATCACTTTTCGTGGCTTTTATACAACGCCAGGCATTTTGATTCATAATCAAAACAGATGGCATCGCTGAAATTTTCCAGGTAAGTTTTTGGAAAGATCATTTTCGTTTTTATCGTCGGGATCTTTTGAAGCTTTCCGTGAACTGCCTTAAAAAAATCACCTGTATATTGATGGGTAATGAGATTTACTGTAGATTTTCCCTTGGCTTTATCTCCATATTCGTAGCTCAAAACATCATCAATCCGTCTCATCTGAACAAGCTGCATTTTTTTTGCTTTCGGATCATATTCGAAGACGCATCTGAATCCCGATCTGTCGAAGTCATTCCAGAATTCGAAACCTTTTTTGGTGTCCACCAGCGTATTTCCGAAATTGAGTTTCTGAATTTTTCCGCTCTGTACCCTTTTATATTTTTGGGTCGATAATGCGCAGATAATCGTCCTGGAACCATTGTCAATACGTACGGTATCCTTTACTGAATCTCCATCGAGATCTTTAACAATCTTCTGAACCGACTGTCCAAAAACTGCCAGAGACAAACTAAAGAAGAATAAAAAAGCTGTTTTTCTCATTATTGTTAAATTTTCAGATATCTTATCAAAATTCCAGTAAAGATTGTAGAAAGGTTTTGGGGCTGTCTGTATGATAAAAAACCATATTCAGGGTAAGATGATATACAAAAACAATGAAAGAAATAACCAATAAAGCCACAAGAAAAGCCCGTAATCCTTTATCCTTTATATTTTTTACCACAAGATTGATCAATATAAATATCAACGTTGTCACCGCCCCCGATACCAGCCCTACCTGGGTAATGATGGTAGAAATATTCTTCAGATCATGTTCCCGGTAATAGTGCAATACAATATACCAATACGATGCAGCTGCCACAGACAGAACAAATACGATGATACTTATTATTGCCGGTTTTTTAGATTTCCTCATGCTCTACTGTTTAATATATCCCGGGTTTCGGCCTGAGCTGAAAGATTTTTTGAGTCCTTCTTCTACTTCCGGCCAAAAGCGGGTATGGCTGAGACTGTGAGATGCCATTGCAAGATAAGGAATGGTTCCCGGCCTGTGCATCATATCTTTTATTTCTGCTTCATCTTTAGGAGTTACCAGATCTGCATAATATCTTTCTACCAATGTATGATATCTCTCAAAATTTCCTCTTAATATTTTTAATTCGGCGTCAAGATTTCCGGTAAAAACAAATTCGGCGTAATTGATATAGTCGATATAATCTGCCAGTTGATCCGGTTTTATAAACTGACTGAGCAGCCTCATTAAAACTTCCTGAAGATTATTGTTGTGTACCGCAGCAGAAGCACCCGCAATAAAGTTTTTGCACTGATTTCTTTTGTTTCTGCTGTGATAAGGATCTTTATCGTAAATCGGAACGTGGGTAAGCGGTAAACCCTTGGTTTGTTTCGACGGATTCCAGGAGGTTACTTCGATGGTATCTGTAATTCCTGCCTGGGCCCTGAAAAGTTTTGCCAGTAAATTCAAAATATAGCTGTCATTCACTCCGCTTCTTATGTCGAAAAGGATATTTAAAACTCTCATTCCCTGGGTAAGATTTAGGTTTTTTGCCCAGGTTATTTTATCGTAGCTTCCGCCATTTTCGTAGTTTCTGCGTACATCATTGGTCCATTGCAGGAAATGATTGAGAAGGTTTACAAATGAATCTTTTTCTGCCGTAAGATTAGAATTTTCCAGCTTTAATGAATTGATATAGGCAATAAATTCTTTGGTAATCATACCGATCCCTAAAAATCCTTTTGCCATTTCTGCCCATGCGGCGGTTGCTGTTTTCCTGGTAGGAAATCCTTTCAGGTATTTTGTAATCGCTTCCTTATTTACACTTTTCAGTGTTGTGATTCCGTTGTCAAACTTTTCCATCTGGAACTGCTTGATGAGACCTTCAAGATTGACAAGGCTGAAATCTGCAATCAACTGCTGCGTAAGGTCATACTCATTGTGAACATTAATGATCTGACACTGCTTATGAAGCTTCGCATGATTGAGCTGATGTTTGTGCTGAAAAAAAGGTGTCGATAAATAGGTGATACTTTTTACCTTCCACTCTTTTGGAAATTTTGAATCTTTTGCAATAAGCTCTGTAAACTGATTGATCACATTTCCACCATGAGAGTGCCCTATAAGATGGAGATGCACCTCCTGATTGGTCCAGAATTTATAAACTCTTAAAAAAAGGTCTAAAAGCCTGGCAGCGGCAAGATTTCTCTCTTTGGTGTCATTATCTCCCGACCAGCTGAAAAAGCTGCCTTCGATATGAAGGTTGAGAAACTGTGGTTTCAGCTCTTTTATTTTGTTCCAGAAATTATCTTTACTGCTTTGCCAGTAATCGGTGTTGGCTTGGTGTTTCAGTCCGGTAGTATTGACGGGATCCGTAGTTCCCGCAACAAACATGACGACATCATAAATCTTCTTATTTTTAGGTGGGGCAGCCTGCTTTCCGTAGCTTACACCTTTTTCCTGCCCTTTCTGAATGACCTGACTTCCGACATTTTCAATAACATCCTTGGCGTAGGAAAGATTATTTCCTCCGGTTGTTTCCAAAATATTTCCACCTACGAATGTCTGTTTCATAGCGCATTAATAATTTTTAGATTTCTCTCCTGAATTATTCTGTACCTCTTTATCAGAGTGATGTTCGTGGTTGCCTACACTTTGCGACGTAATTTTCCCGTTACTGGTGCTTACGCGGTCTTTATCAGTATGAGACTCCTTGTTTCCCTGGATGTACTCTACCATTTCTCCTGTCACGTTGGTAATGAAATCGGTTCCTACGCTCAGCATATTGAGCATTCCCACATTGCTGTTTCGGTTCATTCCGGCAATTTCGGAGATATTCATTCCTACGTTGGTCGTCATGTTTTCTCCTACGTTGATATTCATATTTTTACAGTTCAGCGTCATGGTTTCCGGAGCAGTGATGGTAATATTACTGCCGGTGGTATCCAGGTGAATTTTATTTCCTGATTTATCCGTGATGATGATGCTTTCATCCTCGGTGAAAATCAATCGGTGCCCGCTTCTGGTCTGAATCGATTTTACACGGTTGTCGACACCGCCACCCAATCCTATGCCACCGTGGAACATTCCTCCCATCACGAAAGGTCTGTCGGGATGGCTATGCACAAAATTCACCATTACCTGATCTCCTACTTCAGGAATGGCTACATACCCCCTGTTTTGAGTGATCTGATCGGTTCCTCCGGCATCGGGGCTCATCATTCTTATAAAATGAGTTGTATCATTCGTCTGCCAGTCAAACTTCACCTGCACTCTTCCCTGACCTTCAGGATCTGTATTTGAAATTACGGTTGCGATCTGTGGTTCCGCTTTCGGAATTTTGAATTCAGGTTTAGGTAAAAAACCTGTATCAGAAGCGATTCCTTCAAAACTTCCGTTGTAATGGCCTCTCGTATCCACTTCATGTGAAACTTCAGTGACCATAATTCTTGTAAAATAGGAAGATTCGTTGGTGTCGATCTTGCGCATTTGCACATCTACGACACATCCGGGATGCAGAAACGGCACGGTGGTATTTCCCGACAGAGAAAATACGTTTACAGCCTGGCTTCCCGAAGTACTTTTCTGGGAATATTCTACATCAAGGTGCGTGGTTGCTTTGATCGGGGCGATCTGAAGCGCTGGCGTTTTATAAATTTTTTCATTGTGAGCATAAGCTGTTTTGGCTAAATCTCCCACATGCTGGATAGGTGTTTCTCCCGAAGTCAGCTTTTCATTTTTACTGCTGTTGTAGCCATAAAACTGGGGCTTGGTATGAACGGCTTTTAATTCAACGCGAATGTCATTTGCGCTGCTGCCGTACGTTAATTTTATAGGTTTATTTTGTGGAGGAAGCTTTCCGAAATGAAGCACTTCACCGTCATAATAGAACTGTTCGCCATAGGCTTCGGCCATTCTTGCCAGGTAATTGTAATGCGTTTCGTCGTATTGGCTGCTGTATATGATTTGTGAATAATCATTGGTATCAACTCTCACATCAAAACGCCCTGTATCAATTCCCTGTTTGATTACCTCATTGGCAATAATTCCCATATTCACAGGCGACTCTCCTCCAAAACTCTGAATATGAGGCGCTCCATCCAAAAGAATGGTAGGACTGTAGCCTGTCAGCACAATATTTCCAAGGCTCATTCTCTCCTGACTGAAACCTACGCCTGTGATCACACCGACAAACGTTCTTTCAGGGCTGTTATCGATATCTTTATAGGAAATCACTACGGTAAGCCGTTTTCCCAAAAATTTATTTGCCTCATCCAGGGTATGTGTCTGCCGGTCACCCAAAGCATCATGCGCCAAAGTAACACTGAATTCATGGTGCTTCCTGGTACTTTGCGTCAGTTTAAAGTGTTTGTAATATTTAATAACTTTTCCTTCAATAACAAGAGAAAGCTTTACCAACCGGTTGATTCCGAAATGGTGGTTTTCCGAAATTCCGTCTGCATTTTGTGAAGGACGGAATGATGGGCTTTGCGGTATATTTGGTGATTCTGTTTTCATAAGACCTGTGATTTGGATAGGTTAAACATGATCGCTTAGTGTTGTTTCTTACGGTTGGGTGTTCATTGTATGGGTCTCTTTTACGGACCGGGAGAGAATTTTATTTTTCCTTAATAAAAAATCCGGCATAATATCTTTCGGCAGATATAGCGTTCCCTCACCTTTGTCCTGAAGTTCCCTGGAAATGTCCGGATTCCAGGACAGAAGTCTGGCTACGTCGAGATCAAGCTCATCGGCAATAACATTTAAATTAAAACCGGCATTAATATCTGTTTCCGCCATGGTTCCATTGTTTTTGCCGCTGCCGCCATTAACAAAAAATACGGTATTCATTCTGGATGAATTATAATTACTCAGAACACTTTGCAGTTCTCCGGTGGCGTAGCATGCGTTCAGATATTTTTTGACATGATTGATGGTTTCTTCCGGCAAAAACTTGTAAAATATATGATACTGAGAAGAATTGGCTGCCGCCATCGCTTTTGCAATATTTCCTTCTCCACAATTGTAGGCAGCGACTACCGTTACCCAGTTGTTGTATTTTTTGTATAAATTGGCGAGAGAGATCACTGCCGTTTTTGTACTTTTATATAGATCATTCCTATTTTGGTCTGTCAGTCCGTATTGATTGGCATGGGACGTCATAAATTGCCACACCCCTACAGCGCCTGCGCCAGAAGTGATATTTCTGTTAAAATGTGATTCTATCAGCGCAAGATTTCTCAGGTGTTTCGGCAAGCCTTTCTGCGCCAGAGAATATTCGATGAATTGTACAATTTCTTTATTGGCACTGATGATACTTTTATATTTCCTCACACTGTTCTCTGAAGTATCCGAAGCAGAGAGAAACTGCGCACTCACGATCTGTGAATACAACAGCAATAATCCTGTAAGGACGATATTCTTGAGATTTGGTTTCATATACTATTAACGTAAATTAAAAATTTAACGTATACCGTGTGTTTTATTCCACTTTCCAGTTTAATTTTTCTTCTTCTGTATTCCAGTCGACATGAATGGTCTGCCCCGCTTTCACCTCTTCACGGACAATCATTTTAGAAATTGGTCTTGCCAGCTGAGATCTTATAACTCCCGAGATTTGTCGGGCACCGTATTTACTGCTGAATCCTCCCAATGCCAGATTTTTTACGGCTACATCTGATATTTTGAGAGCAATGCCCAACCTTGTGAGTGAAGTATGAAGTGATTTCAGCTGAATATTAAAGATTCTTTCTGCAATAGATTCGGTGATCGGCGCAAAAGGAATAATTTCTGTAATCCTGGCCAGGAATTCAGGTCTGAAACGTCCTGAGTTCGACATAATCTGCATTAAAGAAGATGATTCGGGAATTTTGCCTTCTTCAAACTGCTTTACAATTTCTTCGCTTCCAATGTTTGAGGTAAATAATATTAAAGCATTGCTGAAATCTCCTTCTTTTCCGAGTTTATCATGTACTTTCCCTTCGTCCATGATCTGTAAAAACACATCAAAAACCGAATGGTGCGCTTTTTCAATTTCATCAAACAAAACCACGGTGTACGGCTGTTGACGGATTTTATTCACCAGCATACCGCCTTCTTCATAGCCTACATATCCCGGAGGTGCACCATACAACAATGCGGCAGAATGTTCTTCTTTAAATTCCGACATATCGAAACGGACCATTGCTTTTTCATCATTGAAAAGAAGCTCTGCCATAGATTTTGCCAATTCTGTTTTCCCGGTTCCCGTAGGTCCCAGAAGGAAAAAGGAACCGATCGGCTGCCCGGGCTTATTCAGTCCGCTACGATTTTCAACAATGGCATCGGAAAGAATTTTAAGCGCATGATCCTGTCCTACAACCCTGTTCATTAAGAGGGATTCCATATTCAGGAGCTTTTCCTTTTCCTGAGCCTGAATTTTCCCGATCGGGATATTTGTTTTTGCGGCCATCACCGCTGCCAGCTCAAGGCGGTCTACTTTTTCTCTTTTTTTAGCGGCATGTTGCAGAAGTTCGGCATAAGTATCTTCAATCGTTTTCTGAATCTGCTCCACCGGCATGGAATTGTCGATCTGGGGCTGCTCACTCAGTGATCCCCACAAGATCGGGCTGATTTTATCCCTCAGTAAATTATAGGTCCAGATCAGCTCATCCGCTTTATCTTTATCATCAAAAAATTCTTCCTTGAGAATTTCATCATATCTGTTTTTCCAGCTTTCCAGTTCTTTTTCAGAAAGCTCATCGAGCATTTTAATGGCAGCCATGGTACGGTCCAGCAAATCGATCGCGGCATCCGGCAGTTTTTTACCTTTAGCATATCGTTTAGCAAGGCGTACACATTCAGGCAAGGCTGTTTTTTCAACTTCGATGCCGTGATGTTTTTTGTAACCTTCCAGCAAAACGTCGATCATTTTCACACAGGTTTTTTCATCGGGTTCATTAATGGTAAGAACTTCGAAACGTCTGTTAAAAGCCTGTTCCGGCTCGATAATTTTCCGGTACTCTTCCTGTGTGGTGGCTCCGATTACGGTGATTTCCCCTCTTGCCAGCTCCGGTTTCAATAAATTAGCAACATTTCCGATGCTGCCTTTCGGATCTAAGAGGGTATGAATTTCATCAATAAAAAGAATGGCTTTTTCTATTTTTTTGCATTCATTGATTACTTTTTTGAGACGGTCTTCAATTTCGCCTTTATAAGAAGTTCCGGCCAGCAATGCACCTGTGTCCAACTCCAGCAATGTTCCGTTTTTAAGCATTTCAGGAACATTCCCTTTTGTAATTTCTATAGCAAAGCCTTCTACTAATGCGGTTTTACCCACACCCGGCTCGCCGATGATGATAACATTCGGTTTGCTTCTGCGACAGAGGATCTCTACCAGCATTCTCAGTTCTTTATCTCTTCCGATAATGTTTTCCAGCTCACCTTTTCGGGCCTGTGCCGTCCGGTCTACACAATAATTTTTAATAGACGGAAAAGAATTGTCGGAATATTCTGATCCGTTTGAAAAAACGGATGAAAATTCGTTGTTTCCCAAGTTTTCATATGGAGTATCTTTCCTGTAAAGGTTGAAAATTTCATGTTCCCGCAATGGAAGAGATTTCAACTGCTGCAGTGAAAAAGCGACCTGCGGTTTTACGATAGCCGTAAGGATGCATATCGGTGTTATTTCGTCCAGACCAAGTTTTAAACGGATATCATCAGCTTCCTCAACAATAGTATCTACGTTTTCATCTTCTTTTACCTCATCGGGGAGATGCGAGGTTTTAGGATAATCTTCTATGCGGACATCTGCCCATTCGTAGAAATATCCGGGATCTTTATCAATGCTTTTAAGGAAATCTGAAAGACCGATATCTTTATGCATTAAAGCCTGAAGGATATGCGGACCACCGTAATTTGCGTTGTAATTTTCTTTCGCGATAGACTGTGCAATATGAAACAGCTGTTTTACGGTCTCGTTGGTTACTAGTACTCCCATTGTGTATTTTTCAAATTAATATTCTATTGTGGTGTGGCAATTTTTCCACCGATTATGTTTTCGCTTAACAGCAGCAAAAATTAATCCATAATCGCCTGAAATTTTACCTTTTACTAATATATCAGTTTTTTTTGAAAAGATAAAATCGTTCACCCATGTGAAATAAAAAATATTATTTAAAACATAATAAATGACTGGTTCATAATGGTAAAAAAAGACCGCCTCTTGATGACAGTCTTTTCCCTTATGAATATTAAATTACGTGAATTTTTAGTTGGAAGGCCAAAGTCCCTCAAACTTGGAATTACCGTAATCAATAGTTTCAGCGCTGATGATAAAGCTGATCAGCATGCTGTTTTCGTCTACGGCATCGAAGTCTACTTCGTGCTGAATCACATATCCGTTTTCCCAGTTTAAAGTAATTAAAGTACCTTCTTCGTGAGATTTGTTGAAAGTGATTTCCCCTGTTGTAGGTTTGTATTTTCCGTTCAGTAAGCTTTCCAGAATATCTGATTTTTCAGTTGCTTCTACGGTAACTTTGATGATTGCGTTGGAAGGATCTGAAGCTACTCTACCTGATACGTCCGTAGATCTGGATACGCTGTAGTTCAGCTTTAATAATTTTTGACCTTCTCCTCCATTGAATTTAAGAATTCCTCTTGAATTTGCTGCCATGATGGTAAATTTTAATCGTTAATAATATTTTGTGATTCGGTGATTGTGTTACAAAGGTAGGAGAGCCAATTTTCTTAGAAAAGCTTTTTGACCCTAATCTGAGTTTTTGTAGTAATTCTACGATTTGATGTAGTAATTCTACGACACATGATAAATATTACCTCACAAACCCTTTAATGAAGGGCCTTACAACAGTTCGGCAGCTTTAAAATAACATGAATTTTTAACACCATATTGGGAAATTGTATAGCGAATTTCAATATTTTTTAACATTCCGGTCTCTGCTGCCAATATATACTTTCCGGAAAATTTTGTATCATTTGCTGGTTCAGTGAGGGTCTGGACCAATACGATTTCCTGATCATTTTCCGCGTTTTCAACTTTCTGATGAAGCATTATCTCTGTATTTTCTTCTCCAATCGACTGCCGAAGGAATGATTTTCCGTTTTCAAACGAACTTCTTAGAGCGGCAAAATAGGTTTTAATGAAAACATCCTCCTTCATTCTTACATTGAACAACTCTCGATCCAGAACTGCCCTTTTAAATTCTTCAAGATATATTTTCGCGTATGGGTCAGGAAATCGATCCGTCAGGCGTTCCATGATCTTTTCGAAATTATCGGTCGTCTGGGGAGTGAGGCCTACCGTCAAAACATTTCCCAGGAGATCCGTTTTCAACTCCAGCGGATGGAGAGAACGAATGGATTCTGAGGCAAGATCGGCCAGCATGCTTTCTCTTTCTTCAGAAAAATTGTTTTTAAACAAATGGAAAATGTGCGAATCCGGTTCTCTTCTGATCCACTTTACGGAAACCGTATACGACAGTGAGTTTTGTTTTTTTCCAAGCTCGTTTTCGTACTTTTCTTCCGTAAAAACATCATATATCCTGCTGAAATTCTCAGGATTGAAAGGAATAACAGGATTGAGTTCCGGAGCTTTGAAAGGCGCATCATTCCGGCTGTTGTATTCACGGATTTTATAGATATCCGGAATCAATAGCCTTTTATGTGGAACAAGCTCTTCATGAATATAATCTTCCCTTGCACAATGCTGATTGTGAAATTCTTTAAGGTATTTTGGGTTTTCCAGTTTAATTTCTTCAGATATGCTTTCCAGCGTTTCCCCGGAAAGTATAAAATGAACGGTCATATATTCTGTTTTTGGCTTAACCTAATTTAGGAGAAAAATTCCATTTAACAAAAATTTATCTTTCGCGGATCGAAAAGCCGGATCTTACTGTTCTCTCGTAAACTCCAGATATTTGTCGCCGCACTGGGTAAAATGGTCGAATTCATTCATAGAATTCCCGTAATTCTGAATCACAATTTTGTCGCCGTCATAAAGGCCTCCGATTTCACCCATTTCAAGATTGGTAATCTCTCCCGTTTTCTCATCGGTTTCAGAGGAGACATTGCCGGCTGCTATGATTTTCTTCCTGTCAAAAATTTTGAAAGTAGACTGTCCGCCGGAATTTTTTATTTCTATTGAGAATCTTCCGCCGTCACAATTTTCTGCAACAAAAGTTCCTTCGACCACCTTTTTTGAAGCCGGCACATTTGCTTTACCGTTGTCCTTTGTATCGACCTCTGCTGAATCCGTTTCGGCAGGTTTTCGACCCTTAACAGCTTCCGGAACCTGTTTTATTGCCGGGGAAACGGCTGATGAATCTTTTTTATGCTCAGCATGTTTATCTTCATTCTTTTTGCATGAGGCTACTGAAAGCGCTGTGAGCAGGCACAGACCAATAAAATTCTTCGTGATCATACCATTTTCTTTATGTGTTGATGACTCAAAAATACCATAATTTTTCATCAAAAAAATTTTATTTTCAATAATCATCAAACGGAAAGAGACCATGCGCGGCACAGTCCCTTAACTTTAGAGTTTAAATTGTTTCAGATGATTTTGTTTCAAGGGCTTTCTCTGAATTTTACCGTTTAGATATTATTATTTTCTTTTGATAAATTTACCGTTATCCGATAATTGATAGATGTCCTGCAAGGTCTTCCGGTCACCTGTTTTAGAGTAAATCGAAACTTGGTCAGCTTTATCTACCGAGAACACGGTTTCTTCGTCTTCGCCGCCGTTGCTGTTTGCGATTTCGAGACCATCAATAAGTTTCTGTCCTTTCACAGTAACAAGATACATAAGATCGCTGTCTCCGCTTACATTGTTGATAAGATAGAGACTGTAATCTCCATTGGAGGGCAATTCTGAATACGCATCGATATTCAGCTGGTATTTTTGATTGAAAAGCTGCTTCAGCTGATCATCAGCTGTTGTTTTGAGACTGATCTTTTCACTGAAATTGCTATTGTCGAAAGGATAAATATTTGAATTTAAACCTGTATTCTTTTTGTCCGGGGACGGTGCTTTTTCAACAACATTTTCCTGTTTTTTAAGAATACAGTCCGTTGGTGCATAATATTCTCCTGCAGGTATTTTTAAAATCTTCCAGGAAAGGCTGTTGTCAGATCTTTGTATGCTGCAAATCCCTTTACCGGAATTGAAAAAGCTGTTAAAAGTACCTACGTAAGCATTTTTCTTTTTATCAAATGCCGCTTTTATGTTGATATTCTGATCAAAATCGCAATCCATCTTTTCACCGTTATTATAGACCGCGCAATATTGTGCCACCAGTGAGTCTTTGGTCAGCCTTAAGATCTTAACGGTAAATTCACGACTTTTATCGTCGGATCTCCATCGCCAGGTTTCCGGTAACGCAACTGATTTTAAAACGTCTTCATTTTTTTTTGCCGTTGCTGAGCTGTCGGAAGTAATCTTATCTCCCGAATTTCCGCCTTTGCAGGCCATCATGGTGCATATAATGCACATCAGCACCAAAAATCTATTAATCATATTTGAAATTTATAATGAATAATTCATACACTTATCAACCCTGGCTTTAAGGCCCTTCAGATAATCCTGTGAAAACCATCCCTGTTCGGCTCCGTGATCATAATAGGCTTTTCTTATTTCGCTGATCCTTTTCAGGAGTTTTTCCTGGTCTTCAGGTGCATTAAGAGCTTTTGCAGTATCTTTTCCCATACCTCCGTCTATCGTTATGGTCTGGCCGAACTCATTCACCAGCAATTTCTGCACCTCCCTGATGGCGCCTCCGGAGGTAATGCTCCAGTCATACACCATCATTGCAACTTTTAAATTTTCGACCTCACAATATCCTTTAGGTTCCCAGTATCTCTTTTTATAGATTATGGTGGCCTGGGCTTCAGTAAGCTTTTTCTGATTCTCTTCTGTTGGTTCGACACCGAGATCTTCTTTGGCGTATTTCTGCCAGACAGGCCAGGATATTCCCCGATTGGTAGGGTCACCTTTGTCTTTGCTGGGTTCATTTTTGTACCCGCCTTCATGCTCCAAAATGATAGGGGCGACTTTTTTAAATTTATCCTCACATGAATCTGAACTTGCAGCAACTGGTTTCGCGGTCTGTGATTCGAACTTTTTATAGCATTTGCAGGTATTGGTAAATCCTAATTCTATGGCTAGATCAACGATAGGTTTACCATTGAGAGCGGTGAGGCTTTTACAGAAATATTTATCGTCCAGGTAAACGGCATCAAATTTCCTCACATCCATGTGAATCCAGCTGAAAGTATGGTCATAGCGCAAAGCTCCCTTCGGCGTATATAGCAAATCAATGGGTTCTATCGAATACAAATTCGGATTGGGCCATTCTTCCTGGGCTCCCAGGTATTTCTTAAAAATGTCGTCCCGTATTTTTCTTAATTCCACGAGGTTTTTTTTCACGGCATTTCTGATCGCCCATGTTCCTTTACTGAACTGGATATCCATCGCCTTTCCCTGATGGTTGGTGGTCGTATAATTTTTAAAACGGCATCTGTACCCTGAAGAAAAAGAATCTATTTTATAGGTTGTCTGCTTACTGAAATAAAACCGTAAAGCTTTAAATCCGAATAAAAGAGAACGGTGAATCCCAGGATATTCGTATTTATGGTACGCCTCATTTTTTACGTCGTTCTTATAGGTATTTTTTCCTGTTCCGTCTCCGAAACCGTCACAGTTATTTAATTCTTCAATACCGCGGAGCTTACTTCTGGCTTTCTTGCCTTTGGTAGAGCAGCTGCATTTCAACTGATTCCATAAGCTGGCACTGATATCAAAGTTTCTCGAAAACTCATCAATAGCCCTTAAAACGTTCCCACATACCTTACCGGTTTCAGGAACCTTCATATAATCCCGCTGGAATTGTTTTATCATTTTCTCGGTACGGTCTGTAAACTCGTCGGTAGGCACATTTCCACCAAATCCTGCCAGGCGGATATTGATTTCTCTTATCAGTTCATTTTTATCCCCTTTCTTGATGCAGTATTTTTCACCGCAGTCGATACTTCCGGCATCCTGATCTTTTACTACGCTTACGGTCTTTCCTTCCGGTTTTTGAGGGGTAGGTTTTTTCTCGGGTTTTACGATGCCTTTTGATTCTGCATAGTCCCAGAGTTCATCCCACCATTCTGCGGCTTTATCCATGATCCCTTTTTCCTCTTTTTTAGACTGAGGCTTTTGGGAGGCAGGAGATCCTTCGGCCTTCGGAGGAGCTTTGGGAGCGGTGGCCGGAGCCGTTGGCTTTGGCGCCGGTGTTGCCGGGGCTTTATAATCAGGGTTCTTTACTTCGCGGTTTTCGGAAGCGTGTTTTTTATCTTTATAATATTCTACCGTCACATAGAATTCCAGCTCTTTAGGATCTCTTTCTCCCTGAGAGGCTTTCTGCATCAAAGCTTTCGTTAAAACAAATTCTGTGGTGGCCGTTCCCGTTCTGTCTACTATGGCTTCGCGGCTTTCCACAAATTTATTACTGGCATTATGTCCTTCACCGGCAGCATCATCTTCCCAGAGTGTGAACACCAGTTTTTTTCCGGTTAGATTTATACATTGGGCTTTGGCCACCAGTTTTTCGGTATAGCTGAAAACAGTACCAGGAGTATCGTCGACATATCGGAGATCAACTTTATTGATTTGTGGAATTCCTGCCGGCTGAGGCGTGATATCCATGGTGGTCGGCCCTTTTCCTTCCGGTTGATGAAGATAAGCTTCGATGCGGTACGTATTTTTAGCGGCCACGTCACCGAATGTAAAACTGCCGTCTCCTACTTTCCTGATATTGGTGGTGGTGAAACTCCCATCATTCCGTTTTTTGAAAAGCTCCCAGGTTACGGCAGCGGGGTTCCTCTCTGCAGCGGGTGTGGCAGGATACCAGTCAGCGACAATGTATGTTGTTTTTTCGCCTATTGTGGGACTAGGGTTCCCGGAAATTTTTGAAACTCCTTTTTTAGACATAGAAAGGTGTTTAAGGATGATTAATATGCGTCGATTTCATTCTCCAGAACATTTTCTTTATAGTCCTGCATTTTTACCAGCGGATTGATGTGCTGCACTGTTTTATTGTCGGCATTTTTCACATTCTGTTTACTCATCTGTCCGCGTTGTCCGTGGTCTTTAATGGTAATTTTCCCCCCAATGGTACATGATAGTTCGGAAGCTTCAGTGACAATTTTTTTACCTAAAATATTTACTTTATCGTAGGTTTTCTTCCATTTTCCTGCAGGAGCGTATGAACAGGGCAGATTTCCTCCTGAACTGGGTTTCAGTTTGCATTTTCCGAAACTCGGGCCTGAAGGATTAAATTCTAGATCGTCTTCTGTAACAGCCAGAAAATCATTATTACCGTCAGAATCATTCCAGAAATGTTTCTGATGGGACGTTACTTTAAACATGGGAAACTGATCACCCTGATCGCACTGGGCTTTACCTTTCTGTATGACGAAATGCTTTCCGTCATGAGGAGATGATTGCTGTGACATAATATCTATGATTTGGGTAATATCAAAGATAAAAAATTTACATGAATAAAATCAAAAAGCGGAAAATTATTTCCGCTTTTTGATTTTATAAGTCATTAATGTTTAGTATAATCGGGTTCTTCCGTTGGAAGCATGGTTGGCATAAAGTATTCGTTCAGCCAGTAGAAAGTCTGTCCGTTCTGCTGAATTTTCACAGCCGGATCGTTTCTGTGTGACAGCATTCTGTCGGCCAGATCTTTGTAATGCCGGAAATAGTTCCTGGCCGTTTCATTGGTAACGATTTTGGATTTTTTCCAGCCTTTCAGCATGTATTTTGACATCAGCTCTTCTTCCGAGTTATCAAAACCGGTACTTACACCGACCGCGTATGACATCGGCTGCTTGTAGAGTTCTCCCTTATCAAGGAATTTTAAGGTCGGATTATACTTTTTAAGAAGTTTTACAAATTCCCGGACTGCCCTTCCCTGGCTGAAGTCTGATCTTTCCGCGCCGGTATTCTGATAAACTTCGGTGTAGAATAATTTTAAATTATCATATTCATTTTCCGAGATAAGGATTCCTTTTTCCAGACCCGGCTTATAATCTTTAAGCTCCTTAGGAATGTAACCTTTTACCAGAAACGGACTTCCGTAGTTGATGAGCTGCGCGGCAATGCCTGCAGGAACCGGATTTGTAAGCCCCGGATAAAGGTATTTGTATTTGAGATCGACATCTGTTCTTCCTGCTCCTACCGAAGAATGGAAATAATCGTTTAAAGATTTATCCAGAGTGGTATTATCTAATGTCACCTGCGCAATGAGACTGTCTACCGATTTCTTAAGATAACCCGGCGTTGCAATATCTCCTTTTTTAGGGAAAATGACAAACCCCTGAGACATGCTTTGCTTAGGATAATCCAGGGAGAAAAAGCCTTCGTCTCCTTCCACAAGGTTAAAATTATTTTTCGTTAAAACATCATTCTGATTAATGATTTTCTGTTTTTTAAGTTCGGCAATATTTTTGGCGGTGTTGGTTACCACATTTTCGGCCATAAGAACGAAATCATTGTATGTATCTGATGATCTTGAACTCGTCTGGAACATGATCACTCTCGCCTGGGCTTGTGTAAGGGAATTAATCACGCCGTACATATTCCCGTTCTGGGCTGCTGATGTTCCCACGGTAACTACAATATTGGTTTCATCCGGGAAATTCGACAGAAGGTTTCCTGCTGCCATGAGGCCTTCGTTTACCGGCTGATACCCGCTGTTGCTGGCACAATTCATTTCATTGGTCTTCTGATCGATGAATGCTGTGATTTTACTGTAATCGGTATTCAGCGGAGAAACGGCTACGTTATCGCCACAAGTGTTATTTTTATAGAGCACCACCCCGTACCGCACCTGATTAAAATACGACGGCTTTTCAAACCTTAGCTGTAAATCCTGAAGCAAAGATTTTACGATTGGGGCATAAGGGGCATTGGCCGCACTGATATCAAGGGTAAATACAATGTTTATTTTCTTATCTTTCTCTGTGATCTCTCTGTATCGGTTAAAATCAATAGGTTCACCCAACACATTGAAAACATAGTTTTTGCTGTAATCCAGGATATTGGTAAAATATTTCGTTTTGGAATCCGGGGTCGGTGTTTCGTTTAACGGTAAAGTTACCGGGAAAATATTTTCAAGAGGTGTTCTCTTGTTGACATCCGTAAGAAGAACTGCGGTTCTGTTTTCAGCGTCATTTCCTCCGGGAGACCCTTCGTGAATTCCCAAGGTGGTTTCTGTAATGCCGGTTGTGTTTTTCATTTTAACGGCAGAACGTTCGCCCCAGCTCGAAATAACGTTTGAACTCACCCAACCGTAAAGGCTTGTCCCGATGCTGTCTATATCAACCGAAGGCTTCTTCCCTACCAGATATCTTTTGTTGTTTTCGGCCTGTTTGTAGACATAAACCATCTGCCCATTCGGTATTTTTACTCCGGCTTCCTCGATGAGGCTTGGCGAATTAAACACCATGATCGAATCATTTTTATAATATCTTTCGGAGTTTCTGATGACTTCGCTGTTGCTTGGTACGACAGCCACTTTTACCGGAAAGCCTGTTTTTTCTCCTTTGAGGGCGTTGCTCCATAAAAGGAGATCAGATTCCGGGATCCAGCCGTAGGTTTTCACCTGTTTAGAGGAAACTTTTTTCATTAAAGCATCAGGAATATATTCTGCTACTTTTACCATTCCGTCGCGGTGTTTGAGGACCATCAACGGCTCAAGAAATTTAACCTCTTTATAAGATTTTTCATCACTTTTATCCAGATAAGCTGTATTTCTGGACCGGTCTGAAATCGCAATCCACGGAACGGCTTTTTTCGGAAAACCATTAACGACGGGTGAGTTATCAACCTGTCCGTAATGTGCCGGCTCGGGTGTTCTTTTTGACGGTAATTTTACCTGACAGGCGGTCAGCAATACCGAAATTCCGATATAATATGCTGCTAGAGGAAGTTTATTTTTCATCCTGTTTATCTTTTTATGATTGGTGATGTCCTTCAACGGGACGAATATTATTTGCTTTGGTTGATGTCTACTTTGGTAACACAGTTCTGTGCATCGTCAAAATTTACCTTGACGGTCTGAATAACATTGTTTTTATCAAACTGAAGTCCTGCGCAGTACATGTAGAAGTTATTGACTTTGCTGTCATTTACCTTCACTACCGTGTTTTCATTATTACACAGGTACGTTCTGAGGAGATAGTTGTAATGCATATTGAAGTTATTTCCGTAGGCAATCTGCTGAAGATGATACTTAAAATCATTATCAATTTTAGCATACGTATCTTCCACGCTTACTTCATCTTCCAACGCATCGTAGTAAGGAAGAATTTTGATCTGGTGAAGAACAGGTTCTGCTGTTTCATCGGTAATAAGACTCACCACATAATCACCCGGCTTCTGATACGAATAGATTGCCAGCTTATCTTTAGAATCGATTCTACCGGTTTCCCCGAATTTCCAGGTAAACTGCTTACCGTCTGAAATGGCACGGAACTGCACGTTTTCAAACTGCATGGCCTGAGAAGGAGCGTCGATAAGGGTTACCGTTTTTACGCTGTCCATTTTCGGAACTGTTCTGGCGGAAACAATGACGGGAAAAGATTTGGAATATTTATTATCGATAATCAATGTTACCTGATAATATCCAGGCTTGTTGTAAAAGTGGATGCCTTTGCTTTTATCGCTGGTGGTTCCGTCTCCGAAATTCCATCTTTTGGTTTTGGCAAACGACGTTTTATCTTCGAATGAAAGCGTATCTCCCTCCTTGAGGTTAGACGGATAGACGAGTCCGGCAATATCGGCGGAAGAGTGTATCACTTTCTTCTGCAGCCATAATGCAACCAATGCCGCTATCAACAATGTTGTAATAACACCGATAATAATGTTCTTCTTGTTTTTCTGAAAGTAATTCATAGTTAATGTGTGATGTGTGTATTGTGTTGTAATTTTCCTTAGTGTAAAAAGATTACTGAGTCCTTGAATTCAAAGCTGTTTCGCGTTGGAAAAGCTGGCTTTTCTTTTCCTTGAAGCCGATGGAGCATTCTTCAAATTGTTTTTCAAAGTTTTTGATATTCTCAGTTTTGCTTGAAATAATTTTTTTGTCGTTGAAGTACATTTTATAAAATTCGGCGATCTGCGGATATGCCTCTTTCCTGATATCATTGATTTCTTCCCCGTTCTTGTAAAAACCGGCTACATCATTGATGCCATACATAATGTTGTTTTCTTCAAAAGGCTGCGGAGCTGCGTCGGTAAGCTTATTGATCATCGAAAAAGTACTGTCCAGCACTTTGTAAGACGATTTCTGTTTTTGGTCGAATTTAGCCTTCTCTTCCAGCATCTGGACCGATACGATATCGCTGTCCGAAAAAGGAGACTGATAACCTCTTAAGAATAAGATTCCCATAAAAATAAGGGCTGTAAAAAGCATCAGAATTAAGTATAAAAACTGGTAATGCCTTTCTTTTTTTGATAAAGTGACTTGTGCTTGCATAGTGTTCGTTTTATCTTCTTCTTCTCATTCCTGAAAATTTCCTGGTAGGATCTACTTTAAGTTCACTATTGATAATTCCTATTTTCCCTTTGCATTCGTTGAGATTTCTCAGCGCCACTTGCTCCTTATAAGAAACATCAATGATCTGTTTTTTTAGGGCCAGCATTGGCTCGATCTGCTTCATCAGGATAGAATAGTGTTTAAAGTTACCCGCACTGTCTGTCCCCATGGCTCCTCTGGCGTTCCTGACATCCTCCATGATGGCATTTCTCAGGAAAATATCATTCTGCACCCTGTTGATGTCAAGCTGATCCATGCGGTAAAATATACTGTCGATATGGTCTTTCAAAACAGTGCTTCTGGTAAGCAGATCCCGGTACCTGTCTGCTTCATTCTTTATCCCTTCTCTTTGGATGTCGTAGCTTTTAAAAAAGAAAAATACACAGATGAAGGAAACACCTGATAAAACGATGAACGATAGAACAAATTTCCAAATGCCTATCCTGACGTCTGCCTTGTTTAGTTTTTTCTCCCGGTTCGAAGACATATAATGTGATTTGTTTGGAATGTGAAATTATAAAAAAATAATTTATTCACAAAATTTAAATATTATGTTGATGTAATATTATTTTTCCAATTAAATTAAGATTAATTTTCACTTTCATCTTATTTTCATAATTTAGTGATCAGATTTTTAATTATCATTCACCAAATCGATATTAAAGTGAGCAAATTATTGACCAATACTGTTCGGTTTTCCATAGCAGACAGTGATTTTTATTTTAAAAAAATATTAATCAAAATGCTTACCGAAAATCCGTTTTATATGCTTCTTAATGATTGCAACAACGGACATGAGCTGATCAGCAGAAATTACCGGAGGCAGGAAGACGTGTTCATTGTAGAACTTTTTATGCCTGTACTAAGCGGTCTGGAAGCCATAAAGTACATTCGCAAAAGCAACAGCGAGACCCCCATTATTACTTATTCGGGTACCTATCAGGAGGATATGGCAGAAATTCTTTCAAAAATTCCCAATCTTTTTTACTGCCAGAAAAAAAGCAGCATCATCAAGGAGATTATCAAAGGTAAGGTAACGTCAGACAGCTTCGATTACGATGCCTATACCAAACAGTGGGAGCAGCAGCCTCTCGCCGTCATGGAGTATATGGACCGGCAGAAAAAAAGCCAGGAAGAACTCTCACCCACGGAGATCCAGCTGATGAAATTCTGCTACGAAGGCTTCAGCAATAAAGAAATCGGTGAAAAACTGAGCCTCAGTACAAGAACTATAGACACCTACATCAACCGCCTCACCGAAAAGCTCGGATTGAAAACAAAACTTCACCTCATTCGCTTCTGTGTCGAGAACGGATATTATAATTCCAGCATGTAAAAAGAGATTTTACCATTTCGTAATATTGAGTAAACGTACAATTCTCAATCGCTTACCAAAAAATATTTTGCCACTAATTTGCTAATATTCAATTTTTTTAACTAAATTTGCACACCTAAAATTTAAAATTAAAATAAGGAAATGACAAAGGCAGAATTGGTAAACACCATCTCAAATAAGTTGGGAACCGAAAAGAATGAAACACAGAAAGTTGTAGAAGCTTTTATGCAGGAAATCAGAACTTCTATGTATAATGGAGATAATGTTTATTTGAGAGGTTTTGGATCTTTTATCATTAAAACAAGAGCAGCAAAGACAGGAAGAAACATCTCCAAGAACACTGCTATTGAAATCCCTGCTCACAACATTCCTGCTTTCAAGCCGTCAAAATCTTTCGTAGAGAAAGTAAAAACCAAAGTTAAGGTAAAATAAATCAACTGAATATTAACTAGTTACTAAAAAATTATAATTATGCCAAGCGGAAAGAAAAGAAAAAGACACAAGGTTGCAACTCACAAAAGAAAAAAGAGAAGAAGAGCAAACAGACACAAGAAAAAATAATCTCATTTCCTGAGATTTATAATATATAATATAGTTGGTGATTTTAAATTTTTAAAGGTTCACCGACTATATTTTGTTTTGCAACTATTAAGATGCCAATGAAAGGATTTTATATTTTATCAAAAAAATTGCTATTCATTCAATACTAATTCTTAACTTAAGGATAAATTTATATGATGAAATATATGGCTGTTTTCTACCATCTTAACAATTTTTATCTTACAATAAAATGAAGAAAGAACTAATAGTTTCGCATGAGGATGATCTTACAAAGATTGCACTGCTGGAAGACGGAAGACTATGTGAACTTCATGAGCAAGAGGACAAAAGTGATTTTATAGTTGGAGATCTTTTTATCGGAAAAGTAAAAAAACTGGCGCCCAACCTGAATGCAGCCTTTGTAAATATCGGCTACGAAAAGGATGCCTTCCTTCATTACCAGGATCTGGGACCTCAATACCTTACCTACAGAAAATTTCTTAGGGATACGATTTCCAAAAAACAGAATACTTCAGGCTTAAAGAACTTTGAAATACAACCGGAAATTGATAAAAACGGTACTGTAGACAAAGTAATCGCCAAAGATGACGTCGTTTTACTTCAGATTACCAAAGAACCCATCTCAACAAAAGGGCCGCGAATATCTACCCAGATTTCGCTCACAGGCCGCTTTTTGGTACTGATTCCATTCGACAATAAAGTTTCAATTTCTAAAAAAGTCAGTAGCGCTGAGGAAAAGGAAAGACTCAGAACACTGATCGAAAGCATCAAACCTGAAGGTTTCGGAGTCATTATCAGGACCGTTGCAGAAGGAAAAAAAGTAGCTGATCTTCATAACGATATGAATCAGCTGATCCAGAAATGGGAAACTACCTTCAAGAATATCCAGAAAAATAAAGTGCCCTCCAGAGTTCTGAGCGAAGACGATAAAGCTTCAGCGATTCTGAGAGACAATTTTAATCAGGATTTCGTAAGCATTACCTGCGACGACGAAGATATGGTTAATGAAATGAAGAATTACCTGGAAGTTATCGCTCCTGAAAGAAAAAACATTGTCCACTTTTACAATTCACACATTCCTCTCCTCGAGTATTACAACGTCGAAAAACAGCTTAAACAAAGCTTTGGGAAACATGTAAACATACCGAGCTCAAAAGGTGCTTACCTCGTGATAGAACACACCGAAGCCCTTCATGTAGTCGATGTAAACTCCGGTAACAACATTACCACCGGAACATCCGTGAATAAAGAACATGCGCTTAATGTCAACAAAATGGCTGCCACCGAAATTGCAAGACAGCTGCGTCTCCGCGATATGGGAGGCATCATCGTGATCGACTTTATCGACATGACCAATCCCGAACACAGAAAAGATCTCTATGAGCATCTTCGGGAAGAAATGAAACGTGATAAAGCCCGCCACAAAATACTCCCACCAAGTAAATTTGGGCTGATACAAATCACAAGACAAAGGAATCGTCCGGAAAAACAGATTGAAACCAAAGAAGAAAACCCCAATAAAGACGGAGAAATCATTGCTCCTATAGTTATTGTGGAAAGAATGGGTGAAACCCTGAGAACGATCATGCAAAAAGAAAAAGGAAAGCTCTACTTGCATGTTCATCCGTTTGTTGAAGCTTACCTCACAAAGGGGCTGAACAGCATTCAGACAAAATGGTTCATGAAATACAAAAAATGGGTAACTGTTGTCCCAAGAGATTCTTTTAAATATTTAGAATACAGAATATACAATTCAAAGAAAGAAGAATTAATCGGATATTCTAATTAAAAAATATAGCCTTTGGTCTTTACCAGAGGCTTTTTTATTAGAACTACATTAGCCTCTCATATCATCTTTACATGGCATCCTGACCATAAAACCGACGTTCTCACCGATCCATCTAGACAGATATGCGTGAATAGAAACCCAAACAGTCCCGCAATACAACATATCATATATTTTCAGGAGCTTATTCCCGCTATCCACTGCTACTCCTCGCGCCGATCTTAGCCCTGGCTTAAAGCCTTCCTTTGCCTTTTCTGCTGTGGGGTATCCGTTTCTATCGG
>NZ_JBWGXE010000010.1:130-160706 GCF_056333165.1 Chryseobacterium endophyticum | reverse complement strand
TGATGAGTATGGCTCAAAAGCCTGTTCTGGGGATCATAGGTAAAGTTCTCAGTAATCACCTTGTCGGTATCGGTATCACCAAAATCAAAAACTACTTTTCCTTTTGTAGGGTAGGTTAAAGTTTTTAAAACATCAGCCTTATAAGCTTCATTTGTTCCTGTATAATAGCCCCATTTATCCTTTTGAAGATCTCCCGATACTGTATAGTAATCCAAATTATACTCCTGATTTTGTGCATTAGGAGATATCTTGGTAACTTTTGTCAGCATTAATTTTTGCAATGCCTTCGTTGTGCCATTTTCTAGTTGTAAAGCAGTATTCGAATATCCATAATCTAAAACGTATTTATCAGTATACTGCTGAATATTTTGCCCAATATAATTTGATTGGATAGATTTCAATTTGTAAAGCTGTGAGGGTTCCATATAATTTGAATCCTCTCTACCTTTTTCATAATTTAAATAAATTGTTCCTTTTCCTATTACATCAATACTGGTAAGCAGCTTTGTATTGGTAGTATTATAAACGTATTGTGTTTCGAAGGCTCCTGGCATACTTCCATCAGAAATTCCAGTATTTCCGCTGGTATTGACATATTGTACATTCATTACTAACCTTTTAATTGTAGTGGGTGTCTCTTCAAACTTTACTGCTGAATCGATAGTATAGTTAAAATTAGCAAGAAGTATATTATTTGGGTCTTCTATCTTTGTTAAATTAAAGGCAGCCCAGTAATTTCCAATATTCAAGCTCGGATTGGGATTACCAATACCAGATATAATGCCTATTTTAACATTAGTGATACTTTTTTGAGATTTTTCCATACCTTCGAAAGTATATCTGATCCCTTTATCATCAACTATAGTAAAACTTGTAATATCATTTGGTGCTGTGTTATTAATAATTATCTGTAGGTTATTTTTGTCTAATTTCTCTGGTTTATAATTTCCCACATCATCTTTCACTATATAGAACCTTCCTGATTGTCCCATAAAATTGTATTGATATAAATCATATTCTGTATCATATCTTCCCATAGCAGCTTCAAAACCATAATTATTTAGATCAATAGTCTGATCCTTCATCAATGTAGATGTAGGATTGTATGTTTCGTTGTAGATACCATACTTAGCTTTTGGAGGAGAGGAGAATGCAATTGTTCTATTCTTTTCATCAGGATTTCCTCCTCTAACTGTTCTTGAAATTGTTCCCCCTGCAATAAAACTCCAGCCTAATCCCGTTTCACTGGCTTTATCATCTGGCTTGGCGTTTAACGGATGGTATTTTAACTGAACCCCTACTGCAATTTTAGAATTGTTAGTTGGAATGCTAATTAAGGGAATACTGATGTCAGGAATTCCCGTATAATAGCTTATAGGAACTTCTTCAAATTTCATTAGATTATTAGAAGTTGGGGCAGAGGGAAATATTTGATTAATATCTCCCACATAGCTTTTAGGTTCGTTCCCCCCCACACTCGATTGTGCAAAGACTATATTATTTAATGAAGCTAATAATACTATAGCTAACGTTATTTTTTTCATCTCCTAGTTTATTTCTTTATAAGTTTAGCACTCGCTGTTTTATTATCATTAGTTTTCACGCTCACCAGATACGCTCCCTGAACCATAGCCTGCGTATTGATCTTCGTCACTTTATTCTTTGTCTTCAGACTCTGCAATTGCCTACCCCCCATATCAAACAGCACAATATCAGCTTCTTTAAAATCAAATCCTATTTCAACATAAGCATACTCACTCACCGGATTCGGATAAATCTTAATATCCTGCTTTTCGATCAGCTGATCGATCTGTTGGTCGCCCAGCTTTACGATTTTCCAGTTTTCTCTGCCCAGTTCTTCGGCACTCGTTCCAGCAAGGATGATCGAGCCGTCCCTATTCAGTTTAACATCCGAAAGTCTTTCTTCCTTCTTTCTTGATTCACCTTTAACGTGTTTTCTCCACTGCTCATTCCCATTTTGGTCCAGGTACAGCATCCAGAAGGTCTCATCATCACTTTCTATTCTGCCTTCCGCCTGGGTATAACCGCCCAGCAATATCCCTTTGGTCAGGTTGCCGGATTCCCCTCCTTTGGAGGGGCTAGGGGAGGATATCACGCTCATTCCCATAAGCACATCCCTGTTTTTGAAGTTGTAGGGTTTCTGCCAGATTTCTTCGCCTCTTTCATTGAGGGAGATCAGCCACAGATCCGTTCCTTCTTCAATGCCAACGGTTTTATTGCCGGATCTTTCCGATCTTGATTCACCCCCGATTAAGTAGCCTGTAGAAGTCAAAGCCAGTGTTCTCAAATGATCATCTCTGGTTCCCCCGAAGTTCTTTTCCCATTCCACCTTGCCGTCTTTGGAAAGCTTGATGATCCAGTAATCGCCCTCACCAAAGTTTTCAGTAGACTTTGCATAACCGGAAATTGATTTTGAATTTTGGGCTGGACGGTCTTGCTCCCCTCCTTTGGAGGGGCTGGGGGAGGATCCACTTCTCGAATACACACCCAGTAAAGCGCCGCCATCTTTTGTAGGAATCATCTTCTCCACCTCATCCAATCCTTTTCCGCCCAAAACCAATTGTGATAATTCTTTTCCGTTTTTGTCAAGCCTAACAATAAGAACGTCTTTAGAGCCATAGCCTTTTTCAGAATTCTGAACGTTGCCTGCCACAAAAAATCCCATATCCGTAGTCTGGATCACCGCCCGTGCTTCTTCATCTGAAGCACCACCAACGGTTTTCTGCCACAACTCATCCCCGAATTCATTGATCCGGATCAGCCAGATGTCGGAACCTCCTTTGGAGTCGTCTTTTTTATCCAGGCCATTCCCGGAATAGGAAGTTCCTGCCAGGAGGAAACCGCCTTCCTGGGTATTTACCGTTGCAGAAAGAAAATCATGGTTCTGGCCCGAGAAATACTTTTCCCAGACTTCTTCACCCTGTTGGTTGAGTTTTACCAGATGGAAATCGTAACCGGTGTTTTGTCTTTCGTTGATGGCTGACGGTTGGTTGTTGTTGGCCTTAATACTACTTCCTGAGATTAGATATTGTTGGTCAATGGTTGTCGTGATCTGGGAAAGAAAATCCTGTGTGGAGGATTTGATATCTTTCTGCCAGATGACTTCCTGGGCGGAAACGCCGAGGACTGAGCATAAGAACAATGCTCCTGAGTAGATTTTATTCATACTTAGTGTCTATTTTGAGTTGTTATTAATTATTAATTTTTAAGTCGTTGCAAAAATATCCTTTTTACTTCACGCCGAAAAGATATAGAATGTCAATTTTTTGTGAATATTATCATATTAACACTGTTCATTTTGATTTATTAGCAGTCGGTAATACTAATAAGTTCTCGATACATTTTTCGCAGCTTTGCTCCAAAAAATACTCGAACAGGCGAAAGACATTTTTATTGTGCAATTAACGCACACGTCACTTCGAGTAGACTTTGAAGAAGTCGTATCGAGAAGTTGCGCTACCAGTCGGTATTACTCATAAGTTCTCGATACATTTTTCGCAGCTTCACTGCAAAAAATACTCGAACAGACGGACGAACATTCGTATCAAGCAATTAACGCACACGTCCCTTCGAGTAGACTTTGAAGAAGTCGTATCGAGAAGTTGCACTACCAGTCGAACGTACTCAAAAGTTCTCGATACATTTTTCGCAGCTTCACTGCAAAAAATACTCGAACAGACGTACGAACACTCGTATTATGTAATTACCGCAACGTCCCTTCGAGTAGACTATGAAGAAGTCGTATCGAGAAGTTGCACTACCAGTCGAACGTACTCAAAAGTTCTCGATACATTTTTTCTTCACTTTGTTAAAAAAAAATAATCGAACAGACGAAACAATACGAAAAATATCGCCAAATGCATAATTAGTTATTATTTAAATTCATTAATTTCTGAAGCGAAGATATCGCCGCACGGCGACAAAACCTGTCGTATTATATCATGAAACGTTTTGTAAGAAAAAACATAAGCTTATCGGATTGATTAGAGGCATGCCTGCCCTTTTATCTCAGTATCGGCGTACTCCTTTTAGGTGTAGCTCTCTACTTACCTTAGGTAACGGTCTACTTCCATCTGGTAACACTCTACTTCACTACGGTAACGGTCTACTTCACTTGGGTAACAGTCTACTTCACTATGGTAATGGTCTACTTCATTATGGTAACACTCTACTTCACTTCGGTAACGGTCTACTTCACTATGGTAATGATCTACTTCACTCCGGTAACGGTCTACTTCCATTTGGTAATACTCTACTTCACTTGGGTAACAGTCTACTTCACTACGGTAACGGCTTACTTCACTATGGTAACGGCTTACTTCACTTGGGTACTGGTCTACTTTATTACGGTAATGATTTATCTAAATAACATAAAACTCTGTTTGAAGGCGCGGATAAACCTATCAATTAAAACAAAACAGGCTCTCATAGTGAGAGCCTGTAAAATGATTAATAGTTAAATGATTTCTTATTCTTTAATGAATTTCTTTTGAGCTGAAATGTCATTTCCGTCCTGAATATCGATGATGTATACCCCGTTTATCAAGGTATGTACATCAATTTTGTTGTTCAGGATAATACCGTTTGACACTAACTGTCCTGCTGCATTGTAGATCTTATAATTCGCTTTTTTGCTGATATTTTTCACATACAATACTGAGCTTACCGGGTTAGGATAGATTAAGATATCCGTCTGGTTTACCGGGTTAGGAACAATCGGCTTAGATATTCTTACGGTATAGTCTTCCACCTCACCATCGGCAAAGTTGGTACAGTTTACCGGAATCGCATCTTTAGACAATGCCACTCTCATAACTACATACTTGTAGTCTGTCAAGCTTACGAAAGCATCTGCAGGTACGGTAAACGTTCCGCTTACGGTAGCCTCTGTATTCGGGGCGACAGCCATTACTCTTTCATTGATATCGAAATATCCGTTTCTGTTGAAGTCAATCCAGACCGCAACACCAGCCTCGGTATTTCCGGAAAGTTTTTTATCAATGGTAATCTGGTTGTTTGAAGAACCCTGGATCATTTCGATAAACTTCAACGGATTACCTGTATAATCTGTATAGTTGGATGCCTGAGATGCATTCTCCATTACCGGTTTGTTGTCCGGCTTCACCGTCACTTTTGAAATGTACGCTGATGCAGAAGATGCAGAGTTCATCTGACAGTAAATTACCGTAGGCGTCGTAAAGAAGTAAGGAAGCGTGTATGTACCCGGCGTACCGCTGCATACGTTGGCAACCTGTAATTCATATTGCGTAAGCTCCAATAATCCTGTTAAGGTAAGCGTATTGGTATTTGAAGTTACGGTTGTCCAGCTTGGAATACCAACTTTTCTATATCTCAGGATATAGGTTGCTCCAGGGAATGCGTCCCAAACCACCACTGCCGTCGTCGGAGTAAGGTTGGTAATCGTAAGTCCCGGAGGAGGCAATTCGCATGTTCTTTCGGTGGTAAATACTTTAGGGTTAGACCAAGGGTTAACTGTAGTTTCACCATTACACATATTGGCCACTTGTACTTCATATGTCGTGTATGGAGTTAATCCCTGAATAGTATACGTATTCAACGGAGCAGTTGTAATATTTACAGTGGTCCATGTAGTACTTCCGACGATTCTGTATCTTAATACATAGGTTGCACTGGTTACGATAGGAGACCAGCTTACTACCGCAGAGTTGGATGTTACCGTACCGATGGTTACATTCGGAGGGGTAGGATCACATCTTGTGGTGAAGGTCTGCACCGGAGTGAATGTTCCAGGTGTTGTTCCGCAGCTACCGGCAACCTGCACTTCATACGTTGTTGCCGGAGTCAAACCTGTTAACGCCAACGGTGGATTTCCGGTTAATGTTGAAGCAACAAGCTGAGTCCATGCAGATGTACCCGCCACTCTGTATCTCACGACAAAGGTAAGACCTCCTGTCGGTACAGTCCATGTAACATTAGCCGATACATGCGTAATGGCAGTGAACGCTACGTTTGTAGGAGCCGTACTTGAGCACGGTCTTAATTTCACCGCATAATCTTCTACTTCTCCATTTACCGCATTCTGACACATTACCGGTGCACTGGTACGCTTCAGCACAACCCTCATGGTTGTTGTTAAAGGTCCCGGATATGCATTGGCAGGTACACTGAAAGTCGCATTAACGGTACCGGTGGTACTTGCCGGAGAAGCCATGATCTGCTCATTGGTTTCAAATACTCCGTTTCTGTTGAAATCGATCCATGCAGATACGGCGTCATTCTGTCCTCCGTTTTTAGTCACTGAAAGCTGGTTCCCAAAAGAATCTATTTCCAGATTAATTAAAGTGGCCGGAGTGGTATAGCTGATATAGTTTGTCTGAACCGAAGTATTGCTCATTGGAGGAATACCCGGGTTTACTGACGTTACGGTAACATTCGAAATGAAATCGGTGGTTCCCGTACCCGTCATATTACAATAGGTAATCGGCGTTGTCGTAAACGGTGTGGAAGAAGACCAAGGCCCTTGTGTTCCACCACAGATGGTCGCTACCTGAACTTCATAAGCAGTCTGCTCGGTAAGTCCTGTAATATTATATGTATTTCCGGTAATTGGCAATGGAGATACGTTCCATGTTCCGACCGGGTTGGTAGTTCTCCATCGTACAAGATAAGTAGCCCCTGTAGAAGATATCCATGATACGGTAGCTGTCGTAGCGGCAAGATTTGTCATGGTGATACCGGTAGGCGCCGCTGTAGTACATGGCTGGATATCTACGAATTTCACCTGGTAATCTTCAACTTCCCCATTACTGGTAAGAGGTGAGCAGGCATCATCCGGTGTAAGATAATACACAATAACACGCATTTTCACTTTATTAGCTCCCGCATATGCTCCTGCCGGAACGGAGAACGTTGCTGTGATCGGTGTGTTTGATGAATAACCGGAGTTCATGATTCTCTCACCGCCCGCAACCGTTGATGGATTATTGTTAAATACTCCGTCTCCGTTAAAATCGATCCACGCATAAGTCGTGTAGGTACTGGACAATATTGTTCTTCCTACAGAAAGTACGTTGTTGGTTGAATTTCGGGCTAAAGTGATAATTTTAGTTGCATCATTCGAGTAATCGGTGTATGTACTAGGACCGGAGTTATTCGACATCATCGGTGTAGCCGTACCTGTTACCTTAACATTATTGATGAAACCGTCACCCACCGTCGCGGTACCTGAATTACAGTACGAAGCGGCCGGTGTCGTAAAGTTCGTTGAAGCAGACCATGCTCCTGTAGTCCCCCCGCAAATGGTTGCGATCTGTACTTCATAGGTTGTAGCTCCGTTAAGGTTTGAGATCGGGAACGGGCTTGCTGCGGATGCGATGGTTGTCCATGCACCTGTTCCTGTTCTATATCTTAAAGTATAGGTAGCCCCGGCAGCACCGATCCATGAAACTAATGCTGAAGAAGCGGTAACATTCGTAATAGTAATAGGAGAAGGTGGCGCCGTCGTACAAGGTGCAAGATCAATGATCTTTACGGCATAGTCTTCAATTTCTCCGTTTGAAATGGTGGCACAAGGGTTAGTTACAGTGCTTGTCGAGAAGATCACTCTCATTCTCATCGTAAGCGGCCCACTGTAAGAAGTTGCAGGAACTACGAAAGTAGCAGTAATAGGTGTATTGGTACTGGTTCCTGAACTTATCACTCTTTCGTTGGTTTCAAAGACACCGTTTCTGTTAAAGTCGATCCATGCACCTACGGCTAATGATGAGGTGAATGAAAGCCATGATTTAGATACAGAAATCGTGTTATTGGTCGTGTTACGAACCAATGTAATCAATTTAGAAGGATCCGTAGAATAGTTTGTATACGTATTCGCTCCTGAATTATTGGTCATAACATACGAACTGGTAGGCGTAAGCGTTACATTGGAAATATAACCGTTGGCGTTATTGTTTGAAGTAATCGTACAGTAAGTAACCTCGGGTGTTGTGAATTGAAAAGGAGCAGTAAATGTTCCTGTAGTTCCCGAACATACATAAGCAACCTGAACTTCGTAAGAGCTAAGCTCTGACAATCCGTTGATTGTATATCCATTGGTTGTCAACGGAACGGTGGTCCATGTTGTAGAACCTAACGGTCTGTACTGTAGTATATAGGTAGCCCCTACCGCAGGATCCCACATTACATAAGCAGATGAAGATGTAATGTTTGTAACGGTAAGGTTTAAAGGCGCATTACTTGTACAAGCTATAGGCTGAATTAATTTCACAGCATAATCTTCAACTTCTCCGTATGTAAAACTTGTACACATGGTAGGTGAAGAATTGTACTGCATTACCACTCTCATTCTCGTTGTAGCAGGACCGTTGTAAGCCCCTGCAGGCACAGAGAAAGTAGCCGTAACAGGAGTTGTCGTATTTGGCGATGTATTCATTACCCTCTCCGAAGCTTCGAATGTACCGTTTCTGTTGAAGTCAATCCAAACACTTACGGCTTCATCGAATGAACCTGATGTCCAGAATTTGGTAACAGATACTGTGTTACCTGTAGATCCTATAACGAGGTTTACCAACGTACCAGGATTATTGGTATAATCGGTGTAAGTAGATCCTCCAGAGTTGTTGTTCATTACAGCTGCACCGACTGGCGTTACGGTAACATTAGAGATATATTCGTCCCCGAAGTTACTTGACGTCATCGTACAATAGTTAAGACCTAGGGTAGTAAAGTTTGTAGAAGCAGAGAAAGGTCCCTGAACTCCATTACAAACAGTAGACACCTGTACTTCATACTGAACACCGTCAGTTAAACCGGAAAGGTTTACAGAGTTTGCCGTCGTCGGAACGGTAGTCCATGTTGCACTACCTACCGGACGATACTGAACCACGTATGTTGAGTTTGCAGTAGCGGTCCATGAAACCGTAGCAGTGGTCTGTGTAATAGCAGAAACCGCAATACCTGCAGGTGCCGCACCAGTACAACTTGCTAAATTGGCTACCGTAGCACTTCCAATGGCATAGAAAACATTTCCGATAGCGCTTACTCTGATCTTAACATTTCCTCCTAACGTAAGACCTGTAAGTGTCAAGGACTCATTACCGTCATTGGCAGTAGAAGCAGAAGCTACGGTCCACGTTACTCCGTTATCGGTGGTATAGTCAATTTTTACGTTCGCTACATTATAAGGAGCAGCTGTAGTATTGACAACATCCCACATTACTGAAGTAGGACCGTTATTGTAGGCAGTCGTTGTGGTTACTTTAAAGGGCCCGTCATTTCCTACCGTAATCTGCTGATTGGCAAATTGGGTCTGTTGCTCTGTAGGAACAGGGTTATTATCCCTTACGGTTACTCTGAAATTGGTTGTTCTGGCAACCGTAGAAACAGATTCCCATCCGTTGTTTGAATTATTTAAAACACCTGCTAAAACTGAAGATAATTTTGGGAAATATCTTGTCGGGCTGGTTGTCGGATTGAATGATCTGAACGTAGCGCCACTGGCCGTTGTTCCAATATTGTTTTTATTGATGGTAACGTTGGCATTATCTACTTCTTCCCAGCAATAGGTCATAGGATCGTTTTCAGCATCCGTTGCAGAAGCTGTTAAAACAAATGCCGTCCCTTTAGGAATACTGTAATTAGTCAATGGAGTGATGACAGGCGGATTATTTGTAATCGCTGTTTCAACATCACATGTTTTATTATTAAGGTTATTCTGAACCTGGGTAATACTTACCGCATGGAAATAAGGATCGGAATGAGCCTGAACATCAGTATTTGGTCCTGTAATTCCGGCATATCCCATAATCGTGGAACCTGAACCCGGCTCTACATTTACCCCAGCTGTTTCCAGGCCGTGTGAAAATGTATGATTCGCGCCTAGCTGGTGCCCCATCTCATGAGCCACATAATCGATATCAAAATTATCTCCCTGTGGAATACCATCGGCAGGAGAAGTATATCCGGATCCCTTCTGGGTTGCATTGTTGTTTGCCGGATCTACGCATACGCAGCCGATACAACCTGCATTTCCACCACCACCTGAAGCACCGAATAAGTGCCCGATATCATAATTGGCACTTCCTACGTTTGTTGTAAGCGTTTGTTGCAACTGGAGATTCCAGTTATTCATTTGCGCAGACGGAGAATACGGATCCGTTGCAGGATCTGTATAAATTACTGCCGGAAAGTTCTGCAGATTCAGATGCAGTGCAAAATCTTTTTCAAAGACACTGTTTACCCTCGTTAACGTAGCATTGATAGCCGTTAATGCACCGGCTACCGTACCTCCGAAGTACTGAGTATATTCTCCTGTCACAGACATGGCCAATCTCATCGTTCTGTATTTTTTATCAGAAGACTTTGCGAAATCGGTAGTCTGGTTGTTGAATGCTTTTCCTGCTTTATAAAGTTTATCGATCTCCTGTTTTGTCAATCGGTCTTCATTCATAGAACAAAGGAAGCCTTCATTGCTTTTATCAGTTTTAGGATGCACACCATAAACTGTTTTATTTTTATCTGCTGGTTCTATAAATTCAGAAACCCCATTCTTGATGATCATCGACTGAAAATCACCAGGTGCAAGGCTGAATCTAAGATATTTACCGGGATCATCAATCCCGACCCCAACATAGGACCCCAGCTGATACTGATCTGCCAGTTCTTTTACAACCACCGGGAAGCTGTAAACGGCAAATTTTTCGATTTTCCCTTCTAAAGTTGGCAAAGAAATCGTAACGGGTTTCGCATTTTTTCCCGTTTCCTGAGCTTTTGCCAATTGAGACTTTAATAGAGAAATATCCAGAGTGTAATAGCTCTTAATATCGGAGCCTGCTCTTGTTTTTTCTCCCCTGAATGTTGTGGGACTCCATTGTGCACTGGTAATCGCAAACAAAAAGAGGAAAAAGAAAGAAGTAAATGTTTTCTTCATAACTTTCTCAATATTATATTAATGACACAAATCTAATGATTTTTTGTTATTAATTTAAAAACACACGCATTTATTTTGTATAAATTTCACAATAATTAAGACAAACTATTAAATTAGACAAACATAATTCTTTATATACCTTAAAAACACTAATCAGTCGAATTGCATATTTATATGATAATTAACTTTTGAATATTTAAACTTCAAAAACAATAAAAAAAAATCCCCGGGTGGCCCCGGGGATTTAAGTAATCAATTTTTATTGTGTTATTACTTTTTGATGAATTTGGATGTGAACAAATCTTTTCCTTTTTCTTCAATAGTAATTACATAAGCTCCTTTAATCAGCTCAGAAACATTGATCTGACCGTTGCTAATATTGCCCTGTCTTACCAACTGGCCGGCTGCACTGTAAATCTTATAAGCTGCCTTATCGGAAATTTTAGTGATATTTAAAATATCTGCTGTCGGGTTTGGATATAGCTGAATATCATTTTTAGGACCTGTGATGTCGTTCGTCGCTAAAGCAGTTGCTGTAACAACTACATTATAATCTTCAACTTCTCCATCATTAAAATTAGTTCCACAAACTATGTCTGGCGATACGCTTAATCCCGCATTAGTAGACCCTGCAAAACCTAGGATTACTCTCATTCTGAGAATCTGCCCTTCAACAACACCTGTAGTAGGAACTGTAAATGAATTTGAGAAAGATGACGCTGACGCTACAGGGAAGTTCAGCACTCTTTCGGTAGATTCAAATATTCCGTTTCTATTGTAATCAATAAAAACCACAGCAAAGTTATAAGCCGCAACATTACTCGTGATTGTCATAGGATACTGAGTCCCTTTTACAAGATTAACCTGAAGCGCAGGATTTGTTGTAAAGTTTGTATAAACAGAACCGGTAGAAGTATTATTGATATTTGCAACCTGTACCTTATTAATATAGAGATTAGCAGCTGTTGCAGATGAAGCAGCACAATAAACTATATCAGGAGTAGAGAAATTCACCGAAGCAGAATACGCTCCTGTTGTGCCGGAACAAACCGCTGCTACCTGAACTTCATAAGCCGAAGCATCTGAAAGGTTTGCAAGGTTAACATTATTTGTTGTAGAAGTCGCTTGTTGCCATGTATTATCTGATACTTTCTTATATCTTATCACATAAGAGGCAGCTCCCGTTATTGGCGCCCAGTTTACACTTGCTGTAAATGCAGTAATATTGCTCACATATACTCCTGACACGGCAGTACCACAAGCAACCTGCGTTGCTACAAACATCTTTTTAAGAGCATAGAATACGTTTCCTATTGAAGAAATTCTAAGTGCTACAAATTGTCCGTTTAGCGAAGCCGGCATGCTGATCGCCTCAGATCCGTCATTGGGAGTACTTGCCGATAAAACCGTCCAGGTCGCACCATTGTCTGTAGAATAGTCTATCTTAACATTCGGTGAATTATATGGTGCCAATGTAGTACTTGCTACATCCCAAGTTATATTGTTCGATACATTTGAATATAAATATTGTGATGTATTAGATACTCTGAAAGGCCCATTATTTCCAACATTAATGGTTTGGAAGTTATAATTTGCCTGCTGTTGATTAGCATTCGCGTTATTATCCCTCACTGTCACCGCAAAATTCATCTCTCTCGCAACCAAAGGAACAGATTCCCAAGTATCATTGCTATTATCCAAATATCCGTTTATAACCGATTCCAATTTAGGAAAATATCTGGTAGGGCTGGTCGTTGGATTGAATGATCTGAACGACGCTCCAGTGTCAGTTGTTCCTATATTATATTTATCAATGGTTTCATCGGCATTATCTATTTGCTCCCATGTATAAGTCATAGGATCATTTTCAGCATCGGTAGCCGAGGCAGTCAGTACAAAAGGAGTCCCTTTAGGTATAGTATAGGCTGGCAAACTGGCAATTACCGGAGGATTATTTGAGATAGGAGTTTCTACATCACAGGTTTTACTAATCAAATTATCATTAACCTGAAATAAGCTGACCATGTGGAAGTATGGATCAGAATGAGCCTGAACATCATTATCCGCTCCGGTAATTCCGGCATACCCCATAATGGTAGAACCCGAACCAGGCTCAATATTAGAACCAGCTCCTTCTAAGTTGAATGCAAATGTATGGGTTGCTCCAAGCTGATGTCCCATTTCGTGAGCAACGAAATCTATATCAAACGTATCACTTGCCGGAGACGTACTTTGGGTAAATGCAGATCCTTTTCCTAACGAGGTGTTACTCGCCGGTGCAATACATACACAACCAATACATCCTGCATTACCATTGTTTCCTGCAGCATTAAATACGTGTCCGATGTCATAGTTTGCGTTTCCTACATTGGCAGTAAGCGTCTGCTGTAATTTCAAATTCAGGTTAACTGATGGTCCGACATACGGGTCAGTAGCAGGATTTGTGAAAATGATTCCCGGGTAACTCACAATATTAAGGTGAAGTGCAAAATCTTTTTCAAAAACACCATTCACCCTTGTCATGGTAGCATTGATCTGGGCAAGTGCAGACGCTAAGGTTCCTCCTGTAAAAGCTACATACGAACTGGTGGCCGATATAGCCAATCTCATGGTTCTGTACTTTTTGTCATTGCTTTTAGAGAAATCAGTAGGCTGATTTGCAATAGTAGATCCTTTATGGGTAAGAGATTCAATTTGCTTGATGGCAGCAGTAGGTTCTTCCGTAGAACATTCAAAGCCATGCTTACTTCCCTGTGTTTTCGGATGTACTCCATACACTGTCTTATCAGCATTTGCCGGTTCTACAAATTCATAATTTCCATCAGAGAAAATCATAGACTGGAAGTCATTCGGAGCAAGCGAAAATCTTACATATTTCGATGGATCATCCACCCCTACTCCTACGTAAGAACCCAACTGGTACTGATCGGCAAGATCTTTGGCGAATACAGGAAAACTATATACCGCAAACTTCTCTACTTTTCCATTAAGGGTAGGCAGAGAAATTTCAACAGCTTTAGCACCTTTTCCTGCTTCCTGAGCATTTGCAAGTTGAGATCTTAAAGCTGAAATATCCAATGAATAATAGGCTTTTATATTAGCCTCTTTTCTTACTTTCTCTCCTTTAAATGTCGTTGGCGACCATTGAGCGGTAGCTGCACCCAACATAAAAAGAGAAAAGAAAGAAGTAAAAATTTTCTTCATAGCTTTTTCAATTAAATTTATCGCCAAATATAGTTATTTTAAACATAACGTATTATTCTAATACAAATATTAACAATAAAAAGTATTTATTTGAAAAATACGTGTAATAAAATGAATAATCTTCGAACTCAGAATAATAGAAAATATTATCACTTCTTCAATAGCTGTATTTTTTCATATATCAAAATAAAAAGGATCAATCTTTTTGAATAAAGATTAATCCTCTTAATATTTTTTATTTCTAATTGTTAAAATTCAAAAACAAACAGCAAATAAGATAAAAACTAGCATGTTGCTATTTTTAATCAGATGATAATTTTTAATAAATAATTTTCATATATGATTATTAGTCAATTTATCAGAACTTATACGCCAGGTTCCAGGCAAAGCCCATATTGAACTTGGAAGAGCTTTTTCCAAATCCGGGAACGATCATTGGCTGTATCTCATCCTGTTTGGTAGTGAAAATAAGATATCTGGGCTGCAGGTTTACATCGATAAAAAAATTGGATTCAAAAAGCTGAACCCGGCCTCCGATGGTTCCTTCCAGCCAGTACGAAGACTGCGTAGAAGATGGAAAACTTACCGATGAACTGCTGCCGCCATATCCTCTCACGGGAACTGCCATATATTCCTGGGTGTAAAATGATGCCCCGGCTTTTCCTCCTGCATAAAACCCGTTAAACTCATTTTCAGGATCTTTAGCCAGCATATAAAATGCACCTAATTTCAGGAATGGTCCATTGGCTTTTACGTCGTAACTATTTTTCTGATAAATATTAGATTCAAATCCCGCCTCTATTATTCCATGGATGTTATCCTTTATTTTTGACGAAATAAAGCCCTGATACAGTTTTCTGTCTGAAAAAAAAGCAACTCCTGTATTAAGAACATCCACACCAACCATAAAGTTCGGTTTATATTTCCATTTTTCCTTTTCTGTTTTCTTATTATCCTGAGCAGAGCCCAAAATAAAAAGTATACTAAAAAAGAAGGTAAAGATTAGTCTTGTCTTCATTCTCTATAAAATTTTGTCCGTCTTCTATGCCTTTCACAGGAGCCGTTACCGACGAAGTTAATACCGAATTTAAGTTTTCATAGGTCTTCTTAATCCCACATCCCGGTGAAACGTACACTGCTTTTGTAGAATAATTTATCCTTACTCTGGATTCTGCACCATTATTTTCTGTTCTGAAATAGATATCCGTATACGGAGAATCGTCTACTCTCAAAGGAATTACCGTGGAAGTGATTTTCGCCTGGCCTCCAAACTGCACTTTTCCCGAACCATAATCTACCGCGACGTAAAGGGAATCCAATGTTTTGACTTTTTTATCGGAAAGATTGAGAAACGAAAATTTCATTCTGGGGGTGCCTTCACCACTTTCACAGATGTCATCATCAGATCCGCATGAAAACAGCAAACTGATAAAACATAAAGCCAACAGGAATTTAAAATATCTCATATAATATGGGTCGTTTCCAAATTTAAATAAATTATTTCTTAATCAGCAACGCAATATTTTCCACATGATGCGTCTGCGGGAACATGTCTACCGGTAAAATTTTCACCACATCATAATGCTCTTTCATCAGGGAAAGATCGCGTGCCTGAGTTGCGGAATTACAGCTTACATACACTACTTTTTCCGGGGACAGTTTCAGGATCTGCTCTACCACTTTCTGGTGCATTCCGTCTCTTGGCGGGTCGGTAATTAAAACATCGGCCTTGGGATGAGCTGCGAGAAATTCATCATTAAAAATATCTTTCATATCGCCGCAGTAAAACGTTGTATTGGTAAGTCCGTTTAGTTCTGCATGTTCTATGGCTGCATCAATAGCTTCCTGAACAGATTCTATCCCAATCACCTGTTTTGCCTTTCTGGCAACGTACTGAGCAATTGTTCCGGTTCCGGTATAGAGATCGTAAACCACTTCATCACCTTTCAGGTCTGCAAACTCCAGGGTTTTTCTGTACAGTTCAAGGGCCTGCTTATAGTTTGTCTGAAAGAAAGATTTCGGACCAATCTTAAATTTAAGACCATCCATTTCTTCCATCAGAAATCCTTCTCCGGAATACACATGAATATCCAGGTCATAGATCGAATCGTTAGGCTTCGGATTTATGGCGTACACCAAAGTTTTGATTTGAGGAAAAGTTTCCAACAGGAATTGGAAAAGTTTCTCCCTGGTC
Source organism: Chryseobacterium endophyticum (assembly GCF_056333165.1). NCBI lineage: Bacteria > Pseudomonadati > Bacteroidota > Flavobacteriia > Flavobacteriales > Weeksellaceae > Chryseobacterium > Chryseobacterium endophyticum. The sequence goes on along the minus strand of NZ_JBWGXE010000010.1, from coordinate 144,378 downwards.
TCTTTCTCTTCTCTGAAAAGCTGAAAAAGCACCATCCATTCTCCTGCTGAGTTTTGCCTCATCATCAATGTTCTCAAAAATCCTTCATGATTTTTAACATCGAAAAAATCCAGACCGTTTTTTACAGCATACTCTTTTACAGCGAGCCTTATGGTGTTCGAAGGTTCCTCCTGAAGGAAACATTCTTTAAGATCGAGAATTTTACTCCACATCCCCGGAATATGGAATCCCAACGCATCCCTGTTACCAAAGTTTTCTTCTGAACTTATTTCATATTGAGTCAGCCAGCGTGCATTGGAAAAAGAAAATTCCATTTTATTTCTGTAATAATATTGCTCTTCAGAACCCAGAATCGGAATGGTTTCAAAATGATCAATCCCGCCGATTCTTTTAATATTATTGTATACTTCTTCCTGTTTGAAATCCAGTTGTTTTTCATAGCTCATATTCTGCCACTTGCAACCGCCACACACACCAAAATGGATACACCTGGGATCTACTCTGTGAGGTGATTTTTCCAAAAGATCTATTGCTTCGCCTTCATAATATTTAGACTTCGCTTTTTTCACCTTTACATTTACAACATCACCAGGAATTGCGCCTGTCACCAATACCGTTTTTCCTTCTTCCGTTCTACCGATGGCAACTCCTTTTGCGCCGGCATTTAAGAGTTTAATATTTTCAAGAATAATATTTTTCTTATTTCTCTTTCCCATTAAGAATTTTTTCTGTTTAATTTCTAAAACTTTGACAGAGACCTAACTTTGACAAAGCGTAATCGGAAACCTAATGTTTCAGTCTGCAAAAATACAATAAAAAAAACCTTATCCGAAGACAAGGTTTTTATATGTACTCAATTTAAATTATTTTGTCTGAGCCGGCTGCGGATTTACCTGTTCTTGTGGAACTTGTTGTGCCACCGCTGGGTCCATCGCTGATCCCGGCTGCAATTGAATATTTGGATTGACTTTTGGTGCAGAAAGCCCGGTCTGCTTATCCAAAACAGTTACCAATTCGGGATCTCCAAGATTGAAGAATGGCTTGCTGGCGATTTTACCGTCTTTATCAACAATAACGAAGCACGGTAACTTGAAACCGTAAATTCCATATTTTTTGGCAATGTCAGAATTCAATCCTCCTTCACCATATACATTCGTTCCTGTAACTCCTTTCATTAAAGAGCTGCTTGTTTTTACAAACTGATCTTTCGTATCGTCAACATTGACATAAACAAAGTTCATTTTCGATTTGTAGAAATTCACCACTTCTTTTAAAACAGGAATGGTTGCCTCACCAATATAAGGATTCCACGATGCATAGAACATCATCATGTATGGTTTCCCTTTGTTTGTGGAAAGGCTGTATGATTTTCCGTCAACTTTAATCAAGGATGCTTCAGGAGCCTGCTCACCGATTTTGAAACCGTTGATCGCAAACTGGATTTTCTTCAGATCTTCTTTAATGGTAGCATCTTTAATATCAGTATCAATAATTTTTTTGATTTTTTCAATCGTCTTTTCAGGACTTCCCGGGTGAATATCAGACTGAGCCATTACAAATGCCAGTAAATAATCCTTCGCAGTCTGTGAAAGGTCTTTCTGATTTTTCTTTAAATATTCAGTAAATAATTCTGAAGTGGTAATATCAGTTTTTCCTGCACTGTTTGCCTGTGCATATTTCTGGAAATCAGGACTCATTTTTCCTAAAAGATATTGTCTGTAGTAAGGGTTTTCCTTTACCATCACATCTTTATTCTCCTGCAGTTTATTCTCGTAATCTGTGAAAGCTTTGGTCACTTTGAAAGACGGATTATTCCCCATCTGATTATGACTCATCTCATATTGATTAAGAATAGTAAGCAAAGTACTTGATAAATCGTTCTTTTTCCACTGTACAAGCTCATTATCAGGATTGAATTTCTTTACGTTTTCTTCGATATTTTTATTGATATCGGCCTCAACTTTTTCCATTCCTTTTAAGAAAGTCTTTTCATCTTTTGCAATAAGCTCACCCATATTTACCTTCTGAGCGTAGGTCGCAAGATATTTTTGGGTAGCGTTAAGGAAGTCATTGTTGTTTTTTGCATCACCCGTAATGGTAAATTCAGAAGGGAAAGTCATTCCGTTTCCTGAAATTTCAAGCTTTTGGCCTCCCTTCAGATATATAAGGTTTTGCTTTCCTCCGTATGACATCACATACATTCCGCTCTTAGGAGCGTCGAAGCTTCCGGCAAAGGTTCCGTCTTTATTAATCCCGATATTAATCAATGGCAAGGTAGCTACTCCCGACGCCTCAATAAATTCGATTCTCTCCAGTGGAGAACCGCCGCTAATTTTTCCTTTTACTTCTACTTTTTTAGAGCAGGACATCGCAAAAACAGCGATGATAAACAATAAAAGATATTTTCTCATTTTAAATTTTATAATTACGCAAAAATAAGTTTTTCATCTCAACTAAATATAATATTTGAAAGTATTTTATGAAAGATTTAACTAAAAGAAAAATTAATCTATCGTTTACTTAATGTCTTATCTTTTAAGCAAAATATCTGACGAGAAATCACTTCTAATTTCTCCAGATTATGACTAATAATTAAAATGATTTTGTCCCTATGAATTTGATTAATTACTGTGTAAATAAAATCCCTGTTTTCTATATCCAAAGAAGATACAGGTTCATCAAGTATCAAAAATTCAGGTTGATGATAGAGTGCTCTCATCCAACCAAGTAGCTGTTTTTGCCCTCCGGATAAATTTATTCCTTCTTCACCAACAATCGTCATTAACCCCTGTGGAAGACTATTTATAAATGTTTGAAAACCTAAATTTATCAAATCTTGAAATCTGGCTCTGTCAACATCATCATTTAAAACAATATTTTGTAAAACAGTTCCATTAAACAACTTTACCTCTTGTGGAACGATGGAGATCTTACTTCTCCAATTTTCATTGGAAATATTTTGAAATAATATTTGATTATTTACTATAATTGTACCATTTTCAGGTTCAAAATTTTTTTGAAGGATTTCAGCAAAAGTTGTTTTGCCACATCCACTTTCTCCTAATATACATGTAATTTCACCTTTCTTTAATGTTAGATTAATATTTTCCAATAATTTGCTACGACCTTTAAATCTAAAATCTAATTTTTGAATTTCTATTCCGTTAATATGATCAACTTCTATCCCATCCAATTTTTCTTTTGGCAATGATGAGTATTCAAACATTCTGTCAAAAGCAATCTTTGCTTCTTGTATTGGTATGCTCATCAAAGCTAAGTTTGTTATGGCACCAAGCAGAGACCCTGCAATTCCTATAATAGCCATAAGCTCACCTACTTTAATTTGTTTATTCAAAACATTATAAGATGAAAAACCTAATATTACAATAAGAAAAAAAACCAAGGTCAAACCGGAGTATAGGGTAATTTTAATATTTATTTTCCCAAGGTTAAATATTTTGTCTTGAAAGTTTTCGAAAACTAAAGTCTCTTGCCGCAGAAATAAATCTTGTTTCCCCAAACCTTTTATAACAGCTATGCCTCTGATAATATCTATATAATTTGCTTCGTTAATACCATAATGATGCATTACTTCTTTCTGCGCCCCAATAATTTTTTTATTAAACTTAAAAATAATATAAAAAACAATGGGAGAAACCAGTAAACAAAGCAAAGCGAGTTTCCAAGAAAAATAAAAAAGAAAACCTATAGAAATAAAAACGCTGATGATGTCTATAGTCGTATTTGTTAATAAATGTTTGATTACAGTTTGTATTCTTTGTGTATCATTTAGCCTTGCAATAAAGTCCCCTATTTTCCTTGTATCGAAAAAATTTTTGGGAAGATATAGCAAAGAACTAAAAAAAGACTGATTAACTCTCTGGTTAAAATCTTTACTTTGTCTTATAATATAAAAGTCTCTTAATGACTGAATAATAACTCTGGCAATCAAAAGAAAGCACAAAAAACCAATACTTAAAAAAAGAATGCTAATTTTTCTTTTAGGTAAAATATCATCTATTAATTTTTGTGAAAAAATAGACATTGCCATACCCAATAAAGTAGTAACTATACCTAAAAGGATAATAATGTAAATGGATTCCTTGTCTTCTCTTATAAGATTAAAAAACCATTTTTCCTTTTTTGAGACATGGATTTCTTTTTTCTCAAAGCCTTCATTCGGGAATAACGTTAAACAGGTTCTAGAAATCCAAACTTCCTGCAATTGCTCTGCACTCCAATATTCTAATCCTTTGGCAGGATCTCCGATAAGAAATTGATTATCTCTAAAAGAATCTCTACAATAAAAGACAACATAATGCTCGTATTTATTTTCTAATGTTACATGTAAAATTACAGGTTGATTATGTTCAATTAATGCATCTATATCCGCTTCACAGCCCTCCGCATCGAAACCGATTTCCATAGCACATTGATACAAACCTAAAAGTGTAGTACCTGTTTTGCTCGTTCCGCTTTTCTCTCTTAATATTTCTAAAGAAATATCCCCACCATAATATCTTACCAAAGACTGCAGACATCCTACTCCACAATCTGTATGATCTTTTTGAAGAGAAAAGGTTCTTCTAATATTTTTCATTGGTATTTTCTAATAATTTTGGAAGCTTGATGGCTCCTGCTTTTTTGTTGATAAGATGATTATTCTCATCATATACCAAAAAATAGGGGACGCTTTTCATTTGAAATCTTCTGTAAAAATTTGCTTTATCATCATAGCACCAATGAATATTTTGGTAATTGTGTAATTTATACTTTTCTGCAAAAGTTTTTATCTGTTCCAAAGGTTCACTGGCAATCCAAATCCATTCTGTATTTTTATAATCCCTATACATTGCACTAAGCTCTTCTGCTTCTGACTGACAAAACTGACAATCCGGGCTGAAATAAATAATGACTTTGTTATTTTTGTTCTTTAAATTTTGAGATTTAATATAACTTCCATTAATTGTTTTTAGACTAAATGAAGGAATATTCTCTAACTGTTTGATTTTTTCTTTTTTCTGTTGAAAATTAAAAAACAAATAAACAAGTATTCCTATCACAAAGAAAGGAATAAGGATTGCAAATATCTTTAAACTTTTATTTTTCATTAATACTGTGCATTAAGTATTAAAAAACATACTGTTGCTGTCCAAAATAATAAGCCTATACCGTAAGTTACGGCGACCAAACCAAATGACTTTAAATAGCTAATTTTCTCTTCTAAAAACTCTCGTACACCCCAAGCAATAAGAACCCAGTAAAACAATTCGAAAATATTGAGTAATTGCAAAGGATAAGCTAACCATTTCTCGGTAGAAATGTTTTCTTTAAAATTCAATAGTGATAATGGATAGTATGTCTGTACATCTTCAATTGTATAGTTTGTATTGATCCAATAGAAGTAAGTAAGTTTATAAAAGCCTGCGATTATAAAAACAGATTCTGCAAGAAGCGCTAAAAAAACAAAATCACTAAATTTTACCTGATCTATTTTCGAGAGATCAAATAATTTTAGAAAATTAAGACAGAAAGCAACTAATAATACTTTGATTCCAACAAGCGCAGGAATTATTGAATATCCAAGCCACCACCATCTTTTCTGGCTATCCATATAATTTTGAACAACGGCATTTGGATAATCTTTGGTGAGGAAGTCTATTATTTTCGAATCAGTAGAAATATAGGTTTTGTCTAAATATGCTAACACTAAATAACATAAAACAATGCCTATGAAAAGTAGAAAATTTTTCATCAATATAACGCAGAAGGAGTTCTGCTACTTAAAAAAAATGTACGTGAAAGAAACAAAAATAAGAGATATAACAAAAATGAATAAACCTCTACATTTTGGTAATAACGAAACTCCTATAAAAACAGCCGTAAGTATACCCATAATAAATGTAACTCTTTGACTTTCGGAATCTATCCAATTTCTATTAAAAGCAAGAAACGTCAATATACTAAAAAAAATACCGATAATAATGCTTAGATCTACAAATATTTTTAGTTCTTTTTTCATAAGTGTTTTAAAAAGAGAAAAACTTAAAAACCTTTCTATTTTCAATTAAAAATAATTTTCAGCAATCAAATAGATTTCACTTTTATTATTTATAATTGTATTAATGATATTTCTTTGTAAACAAGAAACATATTCAATCATTGTAAATTATAAAATATTGTTAATCCGTTTACTGTTAAAAGTCTACCACAAATCGTAAATTAAAATACAGGTGACAATACAACACATTCTTAAAGAATTTATCACTAATTTATTTATTAAGAACCACTTGATTTAAAGTGATTCTATTTTCTGAAGTTAATGTTTTTAAGTCAATAATTATTTTTTCAATTTTACTTTTCGTAAAAAGATAAGAAATAAGTCCATACCTATGATTAATCCAATATGATAATTTATCGCCATCAAGTTTGAGTTTAATAAAAAAGATTGAACTCTCAAGTTGATAATTAGAATTTTTATACGAAAACTTCAAATTATACTTTAAACTTATCTTTTGTAAGATTTCATCAATTGTTTTAATCATAAATATGGCTCTTACTTTATTTACATTTTGGATTCCAAATATAAGCACTCGCAGCACCTATTGCGTATCCCCATGGCCCAGCGATCATCCCTCCGGCAACAGCTGACAAACCCATAGAAGCCAGACATTCTGGAGATATTTTAGAGGTTTCATTACCTCCCTGCAAATTTTCCATTTGCGAAACATTTAATTTTTTCATAACATTTATAATTTTTTGTTTATGGCTTCCACTTTAGAAACCTCGAACAAATTTGTATAGATTTTTTCAAACATCCTATTCTATTTTAGAATATTCGTATCATAAACAGAAAAGATCTTTTTGAAATTAAAATAAATTTTTAATTTTGTTTTACACAAAGGAATGAAATAAAATGACAGACAAAGACTTAGGTTTTAAATTAAGAAAATTACGTGAAACGAGAGGAATTTCCCAGCAAACATTAGCAATCGACTTAGGCATTACCCAGAGCAAAGTTTCAAAAATAGAAAATGGGACTGAAAAAATAACATTGCCATACTTTATTCAGATCCTGAATTACTTCTCCTTATCTCCCAATGAAATGACCGATTTTTTTAAAGCACCAAAAAAAAATAATCAATTGTAAAAAACAAATTGCAAAATTTTATCGCAAAAAAAAATCGCCATCCTTAGAGGAGACGATTTTTTTTATGATGTAACAGGTAATTTCTACCCTCTGTCAACAAATGCCGACATATATTCTCTATTCATTCTTGCGATGTTCTCGAGAGAAATCCCTTTCGGACATTCCACTTCGCAGGCGCCGGTGTTTGAGCAGTTTCCGAATCCTTCTTCATCCATCGCTTTCACCATGTTAAGAACTCTTCTTTTTGCTTCGATTCTACCCTGTGGTAAAAGCGCGTATTGAGACACCTTTGCACCAACGAAAAGCATCGCAGATCCGTTTTTACAAGTAGCCACACATGCACCACAACCGATACATGCAGCAGCATCCATAGCTTTGTCGGCATCCTCTTTAGGAACCGGAATGGCGTTGGCATCCAGAGTATTTCCTGAAGTATTTACCGAAATGAAACCTCCGGCAGCCATTACCCTGTCGAATGCGCTTCGGTCTACCATTAAGTCTTTGATCACAGGGAATGCAGCACTTCTCCACGGCTCAATAACGATGGTTTCACCGTCTTTGAACATTCTCATGTGAAGCTGACAGGTTGTAATTCCTGTATCCGGTCCGTGCGCTCTACCGTTGATGTAGAGGGAACACATTCCGCAAATGCCCTCACGACAGTCATGGTCGAAAGCAATAGGCTCTTTTCCGTCGTTGATAAGATTTTCGTTCAGGATGTCCAACATTTCAAGGAATGAGGAATCTGTAGAAACATCCGATATTTTATAAGTCTCAAACTGACCTTTAGATTTATTATTTTTTTGTCTCCAAATTTTCAGCGTAAGATGTAATCCTTTTTTAGCACTCATAATTGTATATTTATAGGTTGGAGATTATTTTGTTGGTTTGTCTGCATTTTCAAATTTCATATCTGAACTTAAAACTGCAATTTTATTAGAATTTCTGCTTTTCAGGTCCTGGTACTTTTCCATTGCTTTCGCAATATTTTCAGATTTGTCATCCTGTGAAGGCTGATACAGTATTTTTGTATTATTTTTCACGATCTGATAAAAAAGCTTTCTATCTCTGAACTCTGCAGGGTTCAGAGGTCTAAGGTTAACGCTTGCGATAAAAGCACCCATTTCCCCTACCGCATTAATAACGTATACTGCGTTAGGTTCCAGATTGGCTTCAATATAATCTCTATTTTCTGATGTTGCCCAGAAGACATGCTCACCCGGGTCACATTCGTAAACTAAGTATTTTCCGCTTGGTATAGCTCCCAAAAATTTATCTTTATCGTAAACCCTGAAGTTAAGGAGCATACCCGCTCCGGTTTTAAGGATATACACCAAAGATTTACCTTCGGAAGGCTTATCAATAGCCTGAGTAGTTACTTTTTGTGCAAAAACTCCAGAAAATCCTGAGAAGATTACAAAAAACAGAAGTACTTTTTTTAAACTCTCCATATGCGTTATTTGTAACTTCTTGTTTTCACTTCAATATTATCATAGATGAGCTCTTCTTTGTGCAATACTTCTGTATTGATATCGTCTCCCTGATATTCCCAAGCTCCAACATATTTGTAATTGATGTCATCTCTTTCCGCTTCTCCGTCTTTCGTAGCATGATCTTCACGGAAATGACCTCCACAAGATTCGTTTCTATGAAGTGCGTCAATGGCCATCAATTGTCCAAGCTCTAAGAAGTCTGCTACTCTGAATGCTTTTTCAAGCTCGGTATTCATTCCGTCATTATCTCCCGGAACTTTTACGTTTTTCCAGAAATCATTTCTTACTTCTTCGATCTCTCTGATGGCTTCTCTTAATCCTTCTGGAGTTCTTCCCATCCCTACTTTATTCCACATGATGTTTCCTAACTTTTTGTGGAAGTGGTCAACGGAATGAGTTCCTTTATTATTAAGGAAGAAATCTATTTTTTCTTTAATTCCTTTTTCCGCTTCGTCGAATGCCGGCGCTGCAGTAGGAATGGCTCCCGTTCTGATATCTGCAGACAAATAATCCGCAATAGTGTACGGAAGTACAAAATATCCGTCTGCAAGTCCCTGCATCAAAGCAGAAGCTCCCAGTCGGTTGGCTCCGTGGTCGGAGAAATTAGCCTCCCCTATTACGAAACATCCCGGAATGGTAGATTGCAGATTATAATCAACCCAAACACCACCCATGGTGTAGTGAACGGCAGGATAAATTTTCATCGGTGTCTTATAAGGATCGTCTGCGGTAATTTTTTCATACATCACGAATAAGTTACCGTATTTCTCTTCTACCCAGCTTTTACCCAGATCATAAATCTGCTGTTCCGTGGGGTTGTGAATATGTTTTTCGATAGCGGCTTCCCTACCTTTTTTCATGATCTCCGTAGAGAAATCAAGGTAAACACCTTCCTGGGTATCATTATTTTCGATTCCGTAACCAGCGTCGCATCTTTCTTTAGCAGCTCTTGAAGCTACGTCTCTTGGTACAAGGTTACCGAATGCCGGATATCTTCTTTCCAGATAATAATCCCTATCTTCTTCTTTAATATTTTCAGGTCTTAATTTTCCTTCTCTGATGGCAACTGAATCTTCAATTTTTTTAGGAACCCAGATTCTTCCTGAGTTTCTTAAAGATTCAGACATCAAAGTAAGTTTAGACTGCTGTGTTCCGTGAACCGGAATACATGTCGGGTGAATCTGTACATAACAAGGGTTTGCGAAATACGCTCCTTTTTTGTGGATTTTCCAAGCTGCAGAAACGTTAGATCCCATTGCATTCGTAGAAAGGAAATATACGTTTCCGTAACCTCCTGAAGCAATAACCACCGCGTGAGCCGAATGTCTCTCGATCTCACCGGTTACAAGGTTTCTTGCGATAATTCCTCTTGCTTTTCCATCAACGATCACAAGGTCCATCATTTCGTGACGGTTGTACATTTTGATTCTCCCTTTACCGATCTGGCGGCTCATGGCAGAATATGCTCCTAATAATAACTGCTGACCGGTTTGTCCTTTTGCATAGAATGTTCTTTTTACCTGAACACCACCAAACGAACGGTTATCAAGCTGACCTCCATATTCACGTCCGAAAGGAACACCCTGAGCAACACACTGGTCGATAATATTAGCGGAAACCTCAGCTAATCGGTAAACATTTGCCTCTCTGGCTCTATAATCACCTCCTTTAATGGTATCGTAGAATAATCTATACGTAGAATCTCCGTCTCCCTGATAATTTTTAGCCGCGTTGATACCTCCCTGAGCCGCAATAGAGTGTGCTCTTCTCGGAGAATCCTGATAGCAGAATGCTTTTACATTATAGCCCTGCTCTGCTAAAGTAGCCGCAGCAGAACCTCCTGCCAGACCTGTTCCCACAACAATAATATCAATCTTGTCTCTGTTGTTTGGGGCAACAAGGTTCATATGGTCTTTATGATTTTTCCACTTATCCTTTAAAGGACCCGCCGGAATTTTTGAATCTAATTTACTCATATTAGTATATTGATATTATTGAGTTACAAAGTGATAAATTGCGATAAAAATAAATCCTGCAGGAATCAGGATGGAGTACCATTTTCCCAAAGCCATGATCACAGGAGTATATTTAGGATGTCTTGCCCCGATAGACTGGAACGAAGACTGGAAACCATGCGCCAAATGCAGTCCCAGTAAGATAAAAGAGATAATGTATATGATTACCCTCCATGCGTCTGCAAATTTTGCATGAAGATCTCCCCAGAAACGTGATTCTTCGATCGGCAATCCGTCTACGTACTTGTAGTTCATCTCATGAAACCAGAAATCGTACATGTGGAGAAAAATAAATGCCAGAACCACAGCACCTGAAATGATCATATTTCTTGACATCCAGGTAGAATTGTGAGAAGGATTATTTGACTCGTATTTCACAGGACGTGCCTTTTGGTTTTTAATTTCCAAAACAAATCCCATTACAAAATGGAAAACCACAGCAAATATCAGAACCGGCTGCATTACAAATTGAATAAGAGGATTATACCCCATAAACTGCGAAGCATTATTGTACGCATCCTCACCAAAAACCGACAAAAGGTTTACAGAAAGGTGCATCACCAGAAAGATCAGCAAAAAGATCGCCGACAATGCCATAGCATATTTTCTACCTATCGTAGAACTCGTTAAACCTGCCATATAAGTTTAAATTTGATTTTCCACAAAATTAAGAAATGTTAACAACATCAAAAAGTGAGAAATCTCACATATAGCCAGTTTGTAATCTTTCTAAATAAGGCTTAAAATATTATAAATAAAGGAAAAACATAAAAGCAGCAGAATTATTTCATCTCATAAATTCTGTGATCACAGGCCACTTTCTGAACGTCAGAAGGCAATGTACGCACTTCGACATTTTTTATGCGCCTTGAAGCACAGTAAGGATTAATAATAAATTTTGAAATTTTAGATTTATCTGAATTTTCATCAATCCAGAAACAGACAGAATTACTTTTTTTCACAGAAACGATTTTCTTTTTTGAGAAATCATGAAAGAGAATTTCAGTCTGACGGCTTTCGTAAAAATCTAACGATGACCTTAATATCAAAAAAGCACAAAAAGCCATGCTTAGCCGCGTAAAATTTTTAAGATTTCCCTTTAAAATGACGGCCCTTAACAAGGAAAAAATTATAAACAGACAGAAAACTTCTGATAGACTCATGGGAATATTTTCGAAAAACAGGGCATTAAAATCAGCAAACCAGTGAATGACTTTAAGTAAAATTTCAATAGTGAATTCGTATAAATGATTCAGTAATTTAAAATCACAGTTAAAAGCAATTAATGCAGTCATTAAGAAAGAAAAAATGATGATAACTTCCGAAAACGGAACAATAAAAAAGTTGGCGACAATCGAAATAAACGAAAACTGGTGAAAATAATACAAAACCAGTGGTAATGTCGCCAATTGAGCCGAAACAGAAATGGAAATGGTATTAAAAATGACTTTTTTCAACCTATTGTCCTGCTTGGGAAAATAGTGCAAAATAGGCTGATTCAGCCAATATATGCCCAATACGGCGAGAAAACTCAGTTGGAAACCAACATCGAAAACCTGTTGAGTATCAAGCACTAAAATAATGAACGCCGACAATGCCAACGCGTGAAGAACATCCGTTTTTCTCTGGAGCAGAACATATATGAAATAAACCGTCAACATAATGCTGGAGCGTACTACAGAACTTCCAAAGCCGATAAAAACAGTAAAAAGCCAGATAAAAATCAAGCTCAAAATAATTGCATATTTTCTGTATTTTAACGGAAAAACCCTCAGCAGCAAAAAATAGAACAATCCGAAAATAACAACGATATGTGTTCCCGAAATCGCCAGAAAATGCACCAATCCGGATCTGCTGAAATCCTGAACAGTCTCAGCATCAATTTCCGTACGGTCCGCAAGGATAATTCCCTTCAGAAATTCTTTTGATCTTGAAGATATTCCCGTGCGGTCAATCTTTTCAAGAACCTCCAGTCTTTGCTGAGAAAATTCCTCACCAATACTTAAATCGTTTCTTTCAGCACAGGAGATATGGCCACCAATATAACACTGATAATCAATATTTTTACGCTTCAGGTATTTCGAATAATTAAACTGAAAATCATGTTCCGGAACTTTCGGAAGGGCCAGATAAGCATGGTTTCTGTAATAATGGATAAAATCTAATTCTTTCTCACTTTTGGGAATGTATAAAATAGCATTCATATTTTCCCGATCCAGTCGGATTACCGCTTCATATTTTCTGTTTTTCTCATTAGAATTTAATTTTTTAGAAATTTTAAAAACAATAGCCTTTTTTCCTGAAACAGAAACATTGTTCTCATGAAAAGTGAAAGAATGTAAAACGACACCAATCCCAAAAAACATGATACACAGCAGATAAGATCGTATTTTATATAAAAAGTAGCTCTTCAAAAACCCCGAAAGGAAAACGATAAGAGAAAGGGTAATAACCCAATAAATGCTTGCTTCTTTTAATAAAAATCTATCCTGGAAGAAAATTCCTAGAATCAGGGAAATAACGAGAATAAGAAGTGGCTGCCTGTTCAAAATTTGTGCTTTTTCCAAAAATATTTATTTCAAAGGAAAATCCCTCATCAATATCGAAAAACTTTAAAACAAGCCGGACATTCGCCACAGAAAAGAAAAATCGCAGAAAAATTTCCCGCGATTTTAATAATTTATTTAAAAATTTAAATCTTCACAATGATATCCGCTGCATTTTTGCTGGCTCCTTCGCCGCCGAGTTTTTGCCTCAGAAGTTCATAGTCTTTTAAGACTTCAAATCTTTTTTCCGTTTGCAATACTTTTCTAAGTTCTTCAACGAGGTTATTTGTATTTAAATCATTCTGAATCAACTCCTTTACCACTTCACGACCCATAATAAGATTGACCAGCGAAATGTATTTTATATTTTTAACCAGCCGTTTTGCGATGGCATAAGAAATTTTACTTCCACGGTAGCAAACGACTTCCGGTACATTCAATAAAGCAGTTTCTAAAGTGGCGGTTCCCGAAGTTACCAGTGCAGCCTTTGAACACCTCAGCAGATCATAGGTTTTATTGGAAACAAAGTGAACATTGTCGTCTACATAATTTTCATAAAATTCTTTAGGAAGACTCGGAGCGCCGGCAATAATAAACTGATATTCCTGAAAATAAGGCCTTACAGAGAGCATTATTTCGAGCATTTTCTCCACTTCCTGTTTTCGTGATCCCGGCAGCAGTGCTATGATTTCTTTATCATTCAACCCGTTCTCCGTTTTAAATGTATCAATGCTTAATTCTTTTAAATCTGAAATGGCATCCAGCAAAGGATGGCCGACAAAATGAGAATGGACGCCATGTTTTTTATAAAAATCTTCCTCAAAAGGAAGGATAACCATCATTTCGTCAACATATTTTTTAATGATCTCTACCCTTCCTTCTTTCCAGGCCCAAAGCTGGGGTGAAATATAGTAAACCACCTTGATTCCCTGTTCTTTGGCAAACTTTGCAATTCTTAAGTTAAACCCGGGATAATCTACCAGGATCAGAACGTCCGGCCTGTGATTTTTGATATCTTCCTTACAGAATTTAATATTATTCAGAATGGTCCTCAGGTTCATCGCCACCTCCAGGAATCCCATGAATGCGAGATCCCGGTAATGTTTCACCAGTATTCCGCCCTGTCCGGCCATCAGATCGCCACCCCAAAACCTGAAGTCGGCATCCGGGTCCTTCTGTTTTAAAGCTTTCATTAAATTACTCCCGTGCAAATCTCCGGAAGCTTCTCCGGCAATGATATAATACTTCATTTCTGTTGAAATCTTTTATTTTCTTACCTGCCGACATCAACCTCCTTCCGAATTTCTCTTGTGGCAACAGAAGTTATGGGAGGTTTCTATGACATGGATAGAGAACAAATTAAGACATATAACATCTTAAATTTGTAAATTTGTCCAAAGATAATGATAAAAAATGTCAGAAGAATTTGAAATCCGAAATAAAGTTGCAGAGAGCGGCCTCATCAATTTTGATCTTACCGATCTTGTTCCGAAAGGCATCAGAAAAGGAATCGACCTGAAAGATTTTCTTTTTATGGAAATGATTTTGAAGGAAAAAGATTTCCGCGAGAAAGTAGCCGCCATAGATCCTGAAGAATATCGTGACGCCTTTGTATATGTTTATAATTCCGCAGATGCCATTGTTCCGTTGTGGGCTTATTTTTTAATTACGGCCAAACTCACCGGGGTCACTAAAAAAATAGTTTTCGGGAACAGTGAAGATCTTGAAGTCATTTTGATGCACAATGCGGTAAAGAATTATGATTTTGAGGAAATGCGCGGCAAAAGAGTTTTGGTAAAAGGCTGTTCCGACAAAGAAATTCCTGAAAATGCTTATGTCGAACTGGTAGAGCAATTGCAGCCGATCGTCAAGTCGCTGATGTTCGGTGAAGCATGTTCGAATGTTCCTATTCTGAAGAATTAAGAAATGAATAAATATTTTACCTCCGGTTTACTGTTTATCACATTTTTACTGATCTATTACGCCGGGAGTTTCACTAAAATTCCTTTCGCCGATTGCGTCGGGTTTGCCCTCACTACTGAATTGGACACTTTTGAAACGGTCGCCAGTTCCACTTCCCACATTTTGTACGGCAATACCGCTATTCTGATCAATAAGATAACAGGATTAGGCTCTATCGAATCCAACAGGTTTCTGGTGATATTTTCAGCTGCTTTTGCCGTTACATTTGTTTATATGACAATCAGGAATTTAACAAAAATAAACTGGGCTGCTATTGTAGGGGCGATTGTTTTCGGATTCAGCTTTACCTTCTGGAAAAATGCCGAGATCATTGAGGTGTATACGTATAATGCCTTTTGGCTTACCCTGTTTTATTTATGCATCATCAACACTTTTGTATTAGAAAAAAAGAAAGCTTATATCGTTTTAGCGGGAGTTTTTCTGGGGATCAGCATCTGGCTGCACATTCAGAATTTCCTGCTCATTCCGGCTTATCTTTTATTCCTGTTCTATTTCAGATCTGAAAAGGCTGTTGCGGTATATTCACTGCTCTCTTTTTCAATTATTTTCTCCCTTTTATTTATTGTTAATTACGTCCAGGGATATCCGCTGTCTTCTCCTTTCACCAGCAACCAGGGACACTGGGTTGAAGACTCATTCAAGAAACCATTTTCGCAGTATGTTATTGACCTGGGAAAATCCGTGGTCTACCTATTATACAATTTTACCGTTTTTGTCATCGTTGGAATCATAGGAATGATTATGCTGTACAAGGAAAACAGAAAGATGTTCAATGTATTCTTCCTCGCCTCCGTTTTAATCTACGGCTTCGCTACATTTTATGCGGTATCGGATAATTATATCTTCTTTTTGCCCTTTAACATAATCTTTGCCCTGTCTGTCGGTTATGGACTTACATCCGGCAAATATGTATTCTTTAAAAAATTTTCATGGATCTGCCTGCTGATCCCGGCTTTCTATTATTTATCATTCAGTATGGCCATGCGTACGCCTCAGGGAAAAACTTTTGATGATTTTAAAAGCTACAAGGGAGGTTTACGCTATTACATGCTCCCATGGATGAATGACAATAAAGGAATCCTGGAATTTGTTATCGATAAAAAAACAGCTCCCGAACCGGTTAACTGGATGACGTACAGTGCTAATATATACATTCAAAAGCTCAAGGAAAAAGGCTATACGGAAGAAGAGATCCGTAAATATTAAGAAAACCAGTCGTGTGACAGGCTACTTTTACGGTACCTTTTTTGCTGATTTTTGTTTACTTTAAATAAAATTGGCAAGCTATGAGTTTAATTGATTTACTAACAGGAAATACCGGTAACCAGGTAGCAGAACGTGCCGAAAGCAAATTCGGGATCGACAGAAATCAGATTATTGCTTTATTGGCGGTCGCTGCACCGCTGATCATCTCTTATCTTAGGAAAAAATCACAGGATACCCAAGAAGCTGAATCCTTAAATGCAGCCCTGGACAAAGATCATGACGGCAGCATCCTCAATGATGTTAACCAGGCAGAAGCAAGGCAATCCGAAGGAAATTCTATCCTCACCCATATATTTGGCGGAGAGAAGAACAATGTAGAAAATCAGCTGTCCCAAAAAACGGGGATTTCCATTGATAAGATCGGCCCTGTTTTATCGATGCTGGCTCCTATTATCATGGGATATATCGGTAAAGAAAAACAACAGAATAATGTGGGCGCAGGTGGCCTCGGTGGTTTATTAGACGGGATTTTAGGCAATGCATCCGATCAGGCTAAAAACCAGCAGTCCAACCCACTGAATGAGGTGATCGGAAGTGTCTTAGGAAACGGAAATTCAGGTTCTTCATCAAATCCACTCAGCGATATCATCGGAAGTGTTTTAGGAAATAATGACAACCAAAATAAAAAGAATGACGGACTGGGAAGTATTCTCGGGAATCTCTTTGGAAAATAAATCTGAACTTTTTTGTTTAAAATAAAAGACCGGAAGAAATTTCCGGTCTTTTATTTTTAGCCTTTGGCTTTTTCTTCTGAAGCAGCAACTGTTTTTGAAGATTTTCTTGGTCTTCTCTTACCATAACTGCCATTGTTGATCTTTCCTCTTTTGGATTTTTTGTCTCCTTTTCCCATAGTAATATAATTTAGTTGTTGTACGAAATTAAAGAATACAGTTTTAAAATCAAAGATTGAGGCTGTTAAAATTATTATAATCTTCGGTTACCCGTGAAAGCTTCTGAAAATATTTCAAATTAAATCTTAATAATAAATTATTGTTTTACGATAATTTATTATAGATTTGCAATAATTAAAATAAATAATCAATGAAAATCATCGGAAAAAATTCACTATCTCAATACATCAGTTATCTCGTACTGGTGTTGTTTATTCTCTTTGCTTTACAATGTGTGTATGAAATTATCGGATTATCCATTCTCGCTTATAATTTCAAAACGGGAAATGCCATTCTCTCAGACTTCTTTATCATAGGCACCGATGTAGGTTGGACAAAAAATGAATGGACACAGCCAGTATCTGATATGATGAAGTTCAAAATTTTCATTCCCTTTACCAGTCAGAACCTTCTTACCGGATTATTCAATACATTCAGTATTTTGAACTTTGTCTGCAATTCCGTTTTTATTACTCTTTTTTGCTATGCGAGCTACAAATTCCTAAGGGAAATCAGCAAGGATAATGTTTTCAATGCCCACGCCTTGTCATGGCTCAAAAGATTCGGATGGATCAATATTCTGTATGCTGTCGTAACCTTAGCGACCATTCCTTTCAGTATAAAAACCATATTTACCGCAACGTCTTCGGTCATTATGTTTCTGTTTTTTGGCGCTTTGGTACTGTTTATCGTAGAATTCTTTAAAAAAGGCCTGGAACTTCAGGAACAAGTAGATTTAACAATTTAAAGTATGCCCATAATAATCAACGTAGACGTGATGCTTGCCAGACGCAAAATGCAGTCGCAGGAACTCGCCGAGAAAATTGGAATCACCCAGGCCAACCTTTCCATTCTGAAGACAGGAAAAGCAAAAGCCGTAAAACTTTCCACCCTGGAAGCCATCTGCAAAGCCCTGGACTGCCAGCCAGGAGATATTCTTGAATATGTAAAAAACTAATTTAAAGCATGAAAAAATACATCCTTATACTTCTAACTTTTTGTACGATACTCTCTTTCGCCCAGACGACATCTGAAACAGAATTTAATAACGGTTCCAAAATTTCAGTAGAATTATTAAACAAAATCGATCACAAAAAGCTGCAGCAACTCGGGTTGATCTGGGGATTCCTAAAATACTACCACCCCAATATTGCTTCCGGGAAATACAACTGGGACAGCGAGCTTTTCAAAATTATTCCTGAATTGTCTGATGCTCCTTCTGAGCAATATGACAAAATAGTAACAAACTGGATCAAAGGATTCGGAGATTTTAAAACACAAAACTACACCACACCCGGGAATCTTAAAATGAAGGCTGATCTCGACTGGATCTCATCTTCCGGCTTTTCGAAAGAACTTACGGAGATCTTGTTAAAAGTTAAAAATGCCGAAAGAAAAAATAAAAACCACTACGTCTCATTGTTACAAGCCGGAAATCCTGAGTTTACCAACGAAAATCCATACTCGACCATGATTTCTCCTGACGCAGGATATCGGCTCCTGAGCCTGTATCGTTACTGGAACATCATTCAGTATTATTTTCCTTACCGGTATGCCATCGGACAGGACTGGAAAGAGGTTTTAGGTGAATTCATTCCAAAATTTTTGTCCGCCACAGACGGTACGGATTACAATCTTGCCTGCCTTGAGCTTACGGCCCGCACCAACGATTCACATGCCGGAATTTATAATGCCGTAACACGCCACTTTTTCGGAGATCGAATTCTTCCATTGGAAGTTGTTTTTGTAGAAAACAAAGCCGTTGTAAAAAACTATTACGATGAAAAACTTGGAAAAGAAACCGGATTAAAAATCGGGGATGTTATTCTGGAAATCAGTCATAAACCTGTCGAAAAGATCATCGATGATTATGCTAAATATCTGCCGGCATCGAATTATCCGACCAAATTAAGAAACCTGTCTTTTCAGCTGCTGAATTCCAATGACCTGTCTGTCGAAGTAAAATATCTCACCGACGGAACTGAGAAAACCGCAACCCTCAAGACGTATCTTTATGACAGAATAAATTACACCCAAAAGCCTGCAGACGCCTTTAAAATGATTGACGAGCAAACCGCTTATATCAACTTAGGAACTGTAAAATCAAAAGACTTTCAGAATATTTTTGAAAAAATAAAGAATACAAAGGCTCTGGTCATCGATATCAGAGCGTATCCTGCGGAATTCAATGTCTTTAAGCTCGGGAAATACCTGTTGCCTCACCCTGAAAAATTTGTAAAATTTACAGTACCGTCAATAATTTCGCCCGGAGATTTTATCATGCAGGAAGCCCTTACCGTAGGTGCCAATAATAAAGATTTCTACAAAGGGAAAGTTGCGATCCTCATCAATGAAACAACGCAGAGCAGTGCAGAATACCATACCATGGCTTTCAGAAAAGCACCCAACGCAAAAGTTTTCGGGTCTCAGACCGCGGGTGCCGACGGTAATGTCTCCTATTTTTTACTTCCGGGGAAAGTTTCAACGCAAATTACCGGACTGGGCGTTTATTATCCCGACGGAAAAGAAACGCAGAGAATAGGCATTGTTCCGGATATAGAAGTGAAACCTACCATCGACGGCATAAAAAACAATAAAGACGAAGTTTTGGAAAAAGCAATGAGTTGGCTTAATAATTAGCAACATGGTTCAAAAGAAATATTTAGATTTGTATATTCTTTAGATAAATCAAGTTTTATGAAAAAAATAATTACAGCAACATTAGTATTAGGGCTTTCTATTTTTGCAAACGGGTTATTTGCACAGGAATTATCCCCGGAACAATCACAAGCTTTTACAACAGATAATCTGGAAAGCTTTCAGAAAGTTTTCAATCAGGAAGATTTTTCAAAATGCTTTACCGTAAACGGCACAGAAATAAATCTGCTTTCTCTGAGTGTAAAAGAAAATAAAAGAAATACATTCAATTATCTGGTCAATAAAGTTGATGTAAATAAATCCTGCACTGATGTAACACCTTTGATGTACGCTGCAATATCCGGAAACATGGATGCTGCAAAAATTCTGATGAAATTCGGAGCCAAAAAAGATATAAAGGACAGCAAGGGCAAGACCGCAAAAGATCATGCCGTTAAAAACAAACAGTCTGCAATGACATTAGTT
Source organism: Chryseobacterium endophyticum (assembly GCF_056333165.1). Lineage (NCBI taxonomy): Bacteria > Pseudomonadati > Bacteroidota > Flavobacteriia > Flavobacteriales > Weeksellaceae > Chryseobacterium > Chryseobacterium endophyticum. The sequence continues at coordinate 123,912 of NZ_JBWGXE010000010.1, read as the reverse complement.
CTTTGATTTTTTTAGAAATAAATAGTTTAAACTTCCTTCGGGAAGTTTTTTTTGTTTTAAAAACCTCTAAAAATCTTATCTTTGCCAACGTAAAATTCAAAAGTTCCGACTTGAACTTTAAACCTTGAACTTTAAACCAATAAATATGTTTCGATCGCACACCAACGGAGAATTGTCTCTTCAACATCTTAATGAAGAAGTAACCCTTTCAGGATGGGTACAGACCATCCGGAATAAAGGATTTATGATCTGGATAGATCTCCGGGATCGTTACGGGATTACACAATTGGTTTTCGATCAGGAGCGTTCTACCGCCGAACTGATGGAAAACGCTAAAAAACTGGGCCGTGAATTCGTGATTCAGGTGACGGGAAAAGTGATTGAAAGAGTAAGCAAAAATTCTAATATTCCGACGGGAGAAATTGAAATTCTTGTTGAGAAGCTAACAGTTCTGAACGAATCGCAGCTTCCGCCTTTCACGATTGAAGATGAAACGGATGGTGGTGAAGAGCTGAGAATGAAATACCGTTACCTGGATATCCGTAGAAATCCGGTAAAAGATAAGCTGATCTTCCGTCACAAAATGGCGCAGAAAGTAAGAAACTACCTTTCAGACAACGGATTCATTGAAGTGGAAACTCCGGTATTAATTAAGTCTACTCCGGAAGGGGCAAGAGATTTCGTGGTGCCAAGCCGAATGAACCCGGGACAGTTTTACGCTTTGCCGCAATCTCCGCAAACCTTCAAGCAATTGCTGATGGTAGGTGGAATGGATAAGTATTTCCAGATCGTAAAATGTTTCCGTGATGAGGATTTGAGAGCCGACAGACAACCGGAATTTACCCAGATCGATTGCGAAATGGCTTTCGTAGAGCAGGAAGACGTCATGAATGTTTTTGAAGGCATGACGAAAACCTTACTGAAAGACATCACCGGACAGGAGTTCGGGGATTTCCCGAGAATGACTTTTGCCGATGCCATGCAGAAATACGGAAACGACAAGCCGGATATCCGTTTCGGAATGGAGTTCGTGGAATTAAACGATTTGGTAAAAGGAAAAGACTTTAAAATATTCGATGATGCCGAACTGGTGGTTGGAATTAATGTGGAAGGCTGTGCAGACTACACCAGAAAGCAGATCGACGAACTGGTAGACTGGGTAAAGAGACCACAGATCGGTGCTTCTGGAATGGTCTGGGTGAAATTCCAGAATGATGGGGTGAAAACTTCTTCGGTGAACAAGTTTTACGGTGAGGAAGAATTAGCCAAAATCATCGAAAAGTTCGGGGCTAAAGAAGGAGATTTAATGTTGATTCTTTCAGGCGGTGAAAATAAAGTAAGAACCCAGCTTTCAGCTTTGAGAATGGAGCTTGGTAACCGTTTGGGACTAAGAAAAGGAAACGAATTCGCCCCGCTTTGGGTCGTTGACTTCCCGTTATTGGAATTTGATGAAGAAAGCGGCCGTTACCATGCGATGCACCACCCTTTCACGTCTCCGAAACCTGAAGATATTCATTTACTGGAAACCGATCCGGGGAAAGCAAGAGCCAACGCATACGATATGGTACTGAACGGAAACGAGATCGGTGGAGGTTCCATCAGGATTTTCGATAAAGATCTTCAGTCTAAGATGTTTGACCTTTTAGGCTTTACCAAAGAAGAAGCGGAATCGCAGTTTGGTTTCTTAATGAATGCCTTCAAATACGGCGCTCCGCCTCATGGTGGACTGGCCTTCGGGTTTGACCGTCTGGTAGCGATTCTCGACGGAAATGAAGTGATCCGGGATTACATCGCATTCCCGAAAAACAACTCCGGGCGTGATGTGATGATCGATGCTCCGGCAGCTATTGCCGACGAACAGCTGGATGAGCTTGAACTTAAATTAAATTTAAAAGCATAAACAAAGGCGGAGAAAATTTCTCCGCCTTTATTATTTATTCCTGTTTTTTATCAGGCTAAAAACTTTCACTTCTTTCCATACCACCTCATCCAAAGCTTTGGCAGGTAGGCAAATTTCTGACCGGAAGATGGTATACTGAACTCACGAGAATTAGCAGGATTTTTTGCATAATTTTCGGACGAAACGGTTTCCCTGTTTTCTGCCCAGGTAATATGCTTACTGATCTTTTCCTGAGGAATACTTTTCACATACCTCTCCACATAAGAATAGATGGGAAAACCATCTTCATGGAGCACTTTCAGAATTTTTCCGTCTTTTATGCCTTCACAACGAAGGCTTTCGCTGACCTTATTCACATAGGCTGCCGCTGTAGGGGCGTAAATGTTTATAAACTTTCTGATTTCCCACATATAAACCGTCAGCGGTTCACTGACCTCCGTTCCGTCAGGTTTTTTCAGGTATACCTGGAATTTAATCAGGTCGATTCCGAATTCTTCCCGATCACTGATCTCTTCAATTTTCGTAATCATCTTCCTTATTTTTGTGATTCCGGGTTTTCACGGTCATCTTTTCCGGGGTTTTTATGGAGTCGGCCGATCATTTTTTTGAGGGTGTATTCGTCTGCTTTTTGGGTGCCCTGATAGATGAGTTTTCCATCCTCGCAGATGTGCCGTATAAAAGCATACAGCTCTTTGTAAAGATTTCGGGTACTGTTTCCGTTTCCGGAAGCCTCCTTCATTAGCTGAGTCTGACGATCTGCTTTTTCCGCAATCTCTACCCGTGCACTCTGAAGCATGGAAATGACCCCATCTTTCATCCCGGCAGCCTGTAATTGAGACATATTACCTGCCAGAACCTGCAGCAATCTTTGGATCTTACTGGCGACGCCTTCAAAATTCCGTGCCCGGATATCCTTAGAAATGTCAGCGGCAAGATTGGTAGGAACTTTTGCCTGCTGTATTCTCAGATGAAGTTTTTTGAGCGGAAGCCGGAGCTGATCTCCCAGCAAATAAAGCTCACGGGTAGTCTGCTTTTGCTGCACGAGCACAGAATCTCTTTCTTCGCTCTGATCTACTTCTTCTATTTTCGCATTAAAAAGATTGAGATAAGCCGGGGTATAATTGTGATCTTCGGCCTTGAAATCGTTGAAATCTCTTTGGAAACTTTGGTATAAGTCCTTCGCTAGCGGAAGGCACTCTTCATTTTTTACATACATTTGCATCTGTTTTAGTAGAACAAATATAGAAAATAATTTCACATGATCTCAGTGTAAGGCTAAATTTTAACCACTTAGAATTAAGTTATTTCTATATAAAAAACAGATGGTGGGAAGTCATTCATTTACTGGATATATTTTAACATTAAGGAATTAAGATTTTTTAGACTAAAATTACTTTTTGTGCTCAAGGTTAAGAATAAACAAAGTTTATTTTGATGAAGAAAATTAAGAGTGATGACGAAAAATCTTCTGAGTTAAAATTTTAACAGGCTTTTCATATTGTTTTGCAATAGATTAAAAATCAATTATTCAAGGTAAATTTTTATTTGCATAGGGTTAAAATGGATTTGCAGTAGGTAAATGGTTCTTTGCAGTAGGTTAAAATCAATTATTCAAGGTTAATTTGGATTTGCATAGGGTTAAAGTGGATTTGCAGTAGGTAAATGGCTCTTTGCAGCTCGTCAAAATCGATTATTCAAGGTTAATTTTGATTTGCATCGGGTAAAAGTGGATTTGCAGTAGGTAAATGGTTCTTTGCAGTAGGTCAAATCAATTATTCAAGGTTAATTTGGATTTGCATAGGGTTAAAGTGGATTTGCAGTAGGTAAATGGTTCTTTGCAGTAGGTTAAAATCAATTATTCAAGGTTAATTTGGATTTGCAGCAGGTAAATGGCTCTTTGCAGGTGGTCAAAATCGATTATTCAAGGTTAATTTGGATTTGCATAGGGTTAAAATGGATTTGCATCAGGTAAATGGTTCTTTGCACTAGGTTAAAATCGATTATTCAAGGTAAATGTGGATTCACACAGGATAAAATGATTATTTAAGATAAATGATATCGCAGTAAGGTTTAGTGAAACTGATGAGTAATGGCTGATTTATCAAATCACAATATACTGCGTACGAAATCGTTAAGAGATACCACAATCATTCAAAAGTATTCCGCACGGCATAATCATTGTAGATTTTTAGGAAATCAAATTACAATGAAAGCAATCTGGAATGGCGCCATAGGCTTTGGCTTAGTGAATATCCCGGTAAAAATTTATTCGGCAACAGAAACCACCAAGCTGGATCTGGATATGCTGGATAAATCTGATTTTTCAAATATCCGTTTCAAAAGGGTGAATGAGAATACCGGGAAAGAGGTAAAATGGGAAAACATTGTAAAAGGTTATCTCATGGACGACAAGTACATCATCCTTGATGAAGAGGATTATGAGGCAGCTAGCCCGGAGAAATCTAAAATACTTTCCATCGACCAGTTTGTGAAGGAGTCTGAAGTAGATTCCGTTTACTTTGAAAATCCTTATTACCTGGAACCCCAGAAAAATGGGGAGAACGCATACCAGCTTCTCCTGAAAGCTTTATCTAAAACAGAAATGGTGGGAGTGGGAACCTTTGTCCTCCGTGAAAGCGAGGCCATCGGCATGATACGCCCTTATAACGATGAGGTTCTCGTGCTGAACCGCCTGAGATTTGCCCAGGAAATAAGAGATTACAGCGATCTGAAGATCCCTGCTAAGAAAGCCCCGAAGCCTGCGGAACTTAAAATGGCCGTCAACCTGATCGAACAACTTTCTCAGGAATTTGATCCCGAAATGTACAAAGACACTTATTCTGAATCTTTAATGAAGATCATTAAGCAGAAAGCGAAAGGTAAAAATATTAAAGCTAAAAAAGCTGAACCGGCGAAAGAAGGTAAAGTGATCGACCTTATGGCACAGCTGAAGGCCAGTTTACAAAGTCCAAAATCTAAAAACGCATCATAATGGCTTTAAAAGATTACAATTCAAAAAGAAAGTTCAACGAAACGACCGAGCCCGAAGGGAAAACCAAAAAGAGCAAAGACAAGCTGATTTTTGTGATCCAGCGGCATGCGGCATCGCGGCTTCATTATGATTTCAGGCTGGAGATGGATGGCGTACTGAAAAGCTGGGCCGTACCGAAAGGCCCGTCATTAGACCCGAAAGACAAACGCCTTGCGATGATGGTGGAAGATCATCCTTACGACTATAAGGATTTTGAGGGAAATATTCCTGAAGGGAATTACGGTGCCGGCCAGGTGGAAATCTGGGACAGCGGAACCTATGAGCCTTTAGATCAAAATTCAAAGCTTTCTGACGAGAAGGAACTGCTGAAAGAACTGCATGCAGGCTCTTTAAAATTTATCCTGCACGGGAAAAAACTGAAAGGTGAATTTGCTTTGGTGAAAATGAAAAATACGGAAGAGAATTCATGGTTGCTGATTAAACATAAAGACGATTTCGCAGAAAGTGATTACGATGCTGAAGAGAACACGGCCAGGAATTCTTTGGTCACAAAATTTTTAGAGGAAAAAAAAAGCCCAAAAGTCGCCGCAAAAAAGAAGTAAATATCGAAACAAAACCCAGGTTTCAAAGATTTAATGACCTGGTGGATGAGAAGAAACTGGAACATTTCATCAAGCCCATGCTGGCGAAACCCCGTGCGGAAGCTTTTGACGATGAAGACTGGGTTTTTGAAATAAAATGGGACGGCTACCGTGCGGTGGCCGATCTCAGGGAAGACCCTCTGTTCTATTCCCGGAACGGAATTTCCTTTTTATCTAAATTTAAAAAAGTATCACAGGATTTCGGTCGGCAAAAACACCAGATGATCCTGGATGGTGAGATTGTCGCTTATGATGAAAACGGCAGGCCGAGCTTTCAGCTTCTGCAGCAAATAGGCGATAATCCTGATCTTGCGTTGGTATACCAGGTATTTGATATTCTTTGGCTGAACGGCCATTCTACGGAAGAACTTCCTTTGATCCAGCGAAAAGAACTCCTCAGGGAAGCTTTAGTAGAAACCGATGTTATTAAATATTGTGACCATCTTCCTGAAAAAGGCATTGATTTCTTTAAGCAGATGAAAAAAATGCAGCTTGAAGGGATGATCGCGAAGAAAGCGGACAGTCCGTACACGGAGAACCACAGAACTTCCGACTGGCTTAAGATAAAATTCACGAACACGGAAGAAGCCATCATCTGCGGGTTTACTGAACCACGCGGCTCACGAGAAGGTTTCGGCGCCCTGATTCTTGGGAAATATGTGGACGGAAAACTTATCTATTCCGGACATACGGGAACGGGATTTAACCGTGAATCGATTAAAGATCTTCATGAAAGATTGAAGAAGATCATCGTAAAAACCTCTCCTTTTGAAAGCAGGCCCAAAACGAATATGCCTGTCACGTGGACAAAGCCTGAGCTGGTGTGCGAAATTAAATATTCTGAAATCACCAAGGATGGTATTTTCAGGCATCCGGTTTTTGTGGCGATCCGTGAAGATAAAGACCCTGAAGAGGTAAAAAATGCTGCCGGCGAAATAAAAGAATCCCATTCCAATACAAAAGATATGAAAGCATCAACTAAAAAAACGAAACCTTCGGAAAACGAAAAAGAAATTACCCTGAACCGGCACAAGGTGAAACTGACCAATCAGGACAAAGTGTATTTTCCCAAAGACGATGTGACCAAAGGCGATGTGATCGACTATTACCAGTCGGTTGCGGAATATATTCTGCCGCATCTGAAGAACCGCCCGCTTTCCCTGAACCGTTTTCCCAACGGTATTGAAGAACAGAACTTCTACCAGAAAGATGCGAGCGACAATATCCCGGACTGGGTAAAGACAACACAGGTCTACTCGGAATCGAACGACAAATACATCGATTATATATATTGTAATGATAAAGCTACCCTCGCCTATCTGAATAATCTGGGCTGCATCGACATGAACCCGTGGAACTCTTCCCTACCCGACCTCGACCATCCTGATTTTATGGTGCTGGATCTCGATCCGTCCAAGAAAAATACTTTTGATGATGTGATCGAAACCGCGCTTCAGGTGCATGAGGTTTTAGAATCGATTAAAACAGAGGGTTATTGCAAAACTTCCGGCAGTACGGGAATTCACATTTACATCCCGATGGGCGGCAAATATGATTTTGACCAGGTGAAAGATTTTGCGCATATTCTGATGAAGCAGGTTCATGATAAGCTTCCGAAAATCACCACCCTCGAAAGAAGCCTTCAGAAAAGAGATAATAATAAAATTTACCTTGATTATCTTCAGAACAGAACGGGACAGACATTAGCGAGCGCTTACAGTCTGCGCCCGAAAGAAGGCGCTTCCGTTTCCATGCCTTTGGAGTGGAAAGAACTGAAAAAAGGTCTTAAGCCTACTGATTTTAATATTCATAATGCTTTGGAAAGGATCAGGGAAAAAGGGGATTTATTTAAGCCTGTTTTGGGTAAGGGAATTGATATGATGAAGGCGCTGGAGCGGTTGCAGGAATTGGAGTAATTGGTTATTTTAGATAAAAATTAAACCGTGAAAAACTATTTTGCATTTTTATTTTTAATTCTTATTTCAAGTTGCTCTAAAGAAAACACAGCAACAGAAAATCCGAATTATTCTTTTGACAACCTATTAAGTTATCAAGATACCTTATTTATAAAATCCGAATTTGCTGATTGCGGAGAATGGGGAGGTCATCATGAGATTATTGAGATCTATTCTGAAAACAAACAAACTAAATTGGTTTACACTAAATACAAAGTCGATTGTGGAGTTCGGGATAATAAAGGATCAATTATACAAAATGAGGAGGTAAAAAGAAATATTGTTTTATCGGCTTCCCAAAAAGTTGGTTTGATGAATTATATTAATAATTTGATGCATTACAATTTCATGGAAAATGAATTTGGTAACAGTGGAAATTCTTTTTCTGTTGAAGACAGTGAAAATCAATTAAAAATTTCTCATTATGGCAGTAGCAGCATGGTAATGGAAAACTACAATGATTTAATGAAGAAATTAGGTTTTCCAAGTGTGGTTGTGAAAGGTGAATAACTACGGCAACTTCGCCACCAGACTTTCAGGGAGCACTTTTAAAATCCAGTAGATCACTTTCCATTTAAAGTTAGGGACAATAGTAAATGAATTTCCGGCGTTGACAATGAACTTGGCGACGTAATCGGGTTCCATGATGAGGTTTCTGTTGAGATCCAGCCCTGCGTTTATTTTTGTATTGATATAGCCTATTACCAAAGCGTTTACTTTAATATTTCTTGAAGCCAGCTCCTGTCTCAATCCGGCCAGGTAAGTGGTAAAAGCCGCTTTTGTACTTCCATAGACGAAATTGCTTTTTCTTCCACGAACGCCCGAAAGCGAAGATAATCCGATGATTCTTTCTAAGTTCTTATTGCTTTTGTCAGAGGCGACTATATTGATAATGGAAACGGCTCCCATATAATTGACCGTCATCATCTGCCGTGTACTTGTGAAATCTGTTAATGCTTTTTCATTTTCAACTAAGAATCCTGCGGCATAAACAACAATATGCGGTTTTACGGGAAGTTCCTCATAAAATTTCTGGTGAGAATTAAAATCATAAGCATCGAAATACGATACGGAAACTTTTTCATCAAGATGATTTTCCCGGACAAATTTTTCCAGGGAAACTGTATCTCTTGATGCGGCCATAACCGAGAAATCTTTCCTTACGTATTGCAGAATACATTGTTTGGCGACATCTGAATTGGCACCGATAATGAGAACGGTTTTGTTTGTGTTTTTATTCATGCAGCAAAGATATTTGTTTAAACATTAATTTCGCGAATATTTCACGTTAATAAGTACAAACAGACACTTATTGGGATTAAATTCTTTGGACATTGATATATAAATACCTTCCAAAAAAGTTTCGGCGGGGTGAGCAAGCTCACCCCGCCGAAACGGATATCTTCAAACCGGAAAATTATTTTTTCTCCAGGTCGATTTCTTTTTTCTCTGTCGTTTTTTCAGCGGCTTTAGCTTTATCGCCAAAACGTGCTTCTGTAAACTCTCTTGAAACAGCTGCTTTTTCAAATTTCAGTTTCCCTGATAAGGTTTCGATAACAAAACCGTCATCCTGAACCTGGGCAATTCTTCCGTGGAGGCCTGAAGTAAGCACGACTCTTGTTCCTACTTTAAGGGTTTCCTGAAAGTTTTTTTCCTGCTTCTGCTTTCTCATCTGCGGCCTGATCATCAGGAAATAAAAACCGACAAACATAACCCCCATCATGATGAGCATCATGGAAGAGTTTCCTCCCGCGGCAGGTGCCTGTAAAAATATGGATAGTAAGTTCATGATCTTATGGTTGGATATTCGCGGTGAACGTTAATTTAATAGGTGCTTTTTCTACATTAGCAAAAACATCTGCAAATTTATTCACGTTTCCGTCGAAGTTGCTGGAATCGAAATGCAGGGTGATTTTTCCTTTTTTACCGGGCATGATCGGTTCTTTTGTAAAATCAGGAGCCGTACATCCGCATCCCGGTTTCACTTCTGAAATCACTAAAGGATTGTTTCCTGTGTTTGTAATTTCGTATACATGCTCTACTTTATCCCCTTTTTTAATTTTTCCGAAATCGAAGTTGTTTTCAGAAAGCGCGACAGTTGTCGTCGGCTGGTTGGATGCCGGTGTTGCTGCAGGAGCGGTTTCAGCAGATACCGGAGCTACGGCAGAATCACCCACGGTGGTAGCGGCAGGAGCTGCTGTAGAGTCTGTACCTGTAGCAGTTTCAGTACCTGTAACTTCTTTGTTTTCTTTTTTACAGGAAACCAATCCGAAACCGATTACTGATAAAGCGATGATTGATAATGTCTTTTTCATATTGAACTATTTATATTCTATTTAAATCTTTGCAGTATTTATCTAAAATCCCGTTAATGAAAATGTTGGACCGGTCGGTAGCGAATACTTTGGCAATCTCGATATATTCATTAATGATCACTCTTGAAGGGGTAAAAGGAAAATTATCCAGCTCCGCGATGGCCGTCGAAAGAATAACTTTATCCATCAGGGCAACTCTTTCAATATCCCAGTTCTCAAGTCTTTCCTCCAGTTTTTTCTCGTTGTTTTCCCAGCTGTCGAGGGTATTTCTTAAAAGCTTAATGGAGAATGTTTTGTCTTCATCATCTTTAATCATTTTAATTAAAGTTCTGCTTTCTTCATTTTCTTTCAGGAATCCGATTGTTTTTTGCACCATGGAATTGGCAATGTGAATATCATCGTACCATGAAAGTTCTTTATCTCCAAGATAATCGTGAAAATCATCATTTTCAGCGATATATCTTAAGAACAGTTTTCCGATAAATTTCTGATCTTCTTCAAAAGAATATCCGTTTTCTTTCATGAAATCCTGATATCTTTTTCCTGCGGTGATTCTTTGGAAGGTTTTTACCAGAAGGTCGTCATGCAGATCCCATTTCAATTGTTTGTGCTGGCCAGTAAAGAAAAGTCTTTCAGGATTTTCTTCGAGCTTCTGCAGAACCTTGTTGTTGATGAATTTTTGGTTAGGATTAATATCAGCATCGGTTTTAATATATTTATTTTTCCCGATTTCTATCTGATTTTCTGCCAGCTCTTTAAGAGCAACGAGAAAGTTTAACTCATAGATGTAGAGATAATAGATTTTCTCTATTACGGTAAACATATTTTTCTCTAACACATCAAATTTTACAGGATTCTGGTAATATGAATACACAGTCTGTACTACTTTTTCACGGATTTGTCGTCTTCCTAACATTCAAAGAGCTTTTTATGGGTGCAAAGATACAAAATTTAAAATTTATGAAATTCGTAGTGTGCCTACATTTTCTTAAATTTGTAAAACTTTATGAAAGCTTTAAAAACTTTAAACCCTTACTTCTGGAAGCACAAGATATTATTATTTTGGGGGGTACTTTTCATCATTGCCAGCAATTTCTTTAATATATATAAGGTACAATTCGTAGGAAAATCGGTGGATGAGCTTACAAAGAACGGTAATCTCGGTTTCAATAACCAGGTACTGATCTATGTTGCCATTATTGTAGGATGCTCGCTGCTCACAGGGTTTTTCACCTTTATGATGAGGCAGACCATTATCGTTGCTTCCAGGAGAATTGAGTATGAGCTGAAAAATAAAATCTACAGACATTACCAGGACCTTTCTTTAACAGATTACAAACAGACAACGATCGGCGACCTTATGAACAGGCTCAGTGAAGATGTCGTTGCGGTAAGAATGTACCTGGGACCCGGCGTTATGTATGTTGCGAATTTATTGGTTTTGGTTGTGATCACAGCGATTTATATGATCAAGACCGATGTTTCCATGACGCTGTGGACCTTGCTGCCCTTGCCTGTTTTATCATACGCTATTTATAAGGTAAGTTCGATTATTAACAGAAAGTCGAAAATTATGCAGAAAAGCCAGTCTGCCATTTCCACTTTTGTGCAGGACAGTTTTTCGGGAATCCGGGTGGTAAAATTTTTCGCACGGGAAAAATATATTGAAAAGAATTATGGGTTAAAAGTAACCGATTACCAGGACAAAGCTCTGGATCTTGCTAAGACCGAAGCATACTTCTTTACCATTATCCTTTTTGTTATCGGACTGCTGAATGTAGCCATCATCTGGATCGGCGGCCAGAAATATATCGCAGGAGAATTAAGCATCGGTAAAATTGCAGATTTCTTCATGTATATCAATACCCTGATCTTTCCTTTTTCCATGGTAGGCTGGGTAACTTCGGTGAACCAGAGAGCCGAAGCATCCATGCAGAGAATTAATGAGTTTATGGATAAAAAATCGGAAATCATTAACAAAAATTTTGAGGATTATCCTATCAGAGGAGATATTGAATTCAGAAATGTCTCTTACGTTTACCCTAACACAGGCATTAAAGCACTTGAGAATCTTAGTTTTAAAGTAAAAGCAGGAGAATCTCTTGCGATCATGGGAAAAACGGGAAGCGGAAAGTCGACCATCGCTTTGCTGCTTTGCCGGCTTATTGATCCTACAGAAGGTGAGATTTTAATTGACGGAAAGAATTTAAAGGATCATAATCTGGACAATTACAGAAGATACATCGGATATATTCCTCAGGAAAGTTATCTTTTTTCCGATTCTATTGAAAATAATATCGGGTTTGCCATTGATCATCCTACCCATGAAAGAGTCGTCGAGTATGCAAAAATTGCTGATGTCGATAAAAATATTGTAGACTTTAAAGATCAGTACAAAACGATGGTAGGCGAACGCGGAGTGATGCTTTCGGGAGGACAGAAACAAAGGATCTGTATAGCGAGAGCATTAATAAAAGACCCGAACATCATTATTTTCGACGATTCATTATCAGCCTTGGACACCGAAACGGAGCAGAATATCCTGGAAAATATCGACCGGAAAATTCACAATGCAACTTCTATAATCATCACACACAGAGAGTCTAGCGCTCAGAGGGCAGACAAGATTCTCAACCTTACAGAAATTAGCAATTCCATAACTGCATAGCGTATTCGTTCACAAATGTTAAATAAATCATAAAAAAAATTTTGTGATTAAAAGAAAACTTTTATATTTGTTCCTAACAAGATTAAAAAATATCTAACAATGAGTGAATACAAGGAACGCCATGAAAATGAAATTTTCACGAAGGTGTTAAAAGCAGGGAGAAGAACTTATTTCTTTGATGTGCGCGAGACGAAAGCAGGAGATTATTATCTTACGATTACCGAAAGCAAAAAGAATTTCGGAGAAAATGGAGAAGCAACATTTGAGAAGCACAAAATCTATCTTTACAAAGAAGATTTCAAAAGTTTTCAGGAGATGTTTAATGAATCCACAGATTTCATCATTAACGAAAAGGGCGAGGATGTAATATCGGAAAAGCATGACAAAGACTTCAAAAGCAGATCTTACACGATCGATTCTGACGACGAAGTTTAAAATATTTCAACAATATTGAATGACAAGCATCTTTACGGATGCTTTTTTTTGTGTCCCGGATTTCGGTTTTAATCTTCCTTAAGGCAGTTATAATCATGTTTTATAATTTTTGAAGTACAAATTCATTCAGTTAAAGTTATTGTTTTATTATTATCTAAAATAAAAATCAGCGTACACAAGATTGTATACGCTGATTATGATTTTATAAGCCTAGAATAGTTATTATATTTAAAAGACTTTTCTTAAAACTTATCGTTTGATTACTTTCACGGTTTTCATCGTATTATTGCCCGTATTTACCTGCACAAGATAGACTCCTGATGCGAAACCGGAAAAATCAACTGTTCCTTTCGTATCATTGATCATTTTAGTCGTTACCAACTGTCCCGCGGCACTATATACTGTTACTGAAATAATCTTTTCACTGTAAGAGATGTTAAGATCATCTTGTACCGGATTTGGGAAAACTTTCAGGTTATCACTGTTTGATCTTGTTGAAGTTTCATCTACTGCTAAGGCACTTACAGGACAACTAACAGGAACCAAAATTTTCTTTTGGATGTATGTACCATCTCCTAACTGACCAGAACTATTATTCCCACAACCTGACAGAAACCCATTGTTATCTATTACAAACGTATTGAATGAACCTCCTATCACGGTCTGTCTATTCGTTGATGTTCCTATTTGCATTGGAGTATCTCTGAGTGTTGTAGTTCCGTCTCCCAGCTGTCCAACATCATTATATCCCCATGTCCAAAGGGTTCCATCTGTTTTTATTGCTAAAGAAGTGTAAAAATTATTAGCGTCAATACTCTGCCAATTTGTGGATGATCCGATTTGGACAGGGCTTATTTTATCCGTTGTGGTTCCGTCACCTAATTGTCCGTAATTATTATATCCCCAAGCCCATAGCGTTCCATCTGTTTTTAGGGCCAATGAATAATTTAAACCGCCAATAATACTGTTCCAGTTCGTACCTGTTCCGATTTGCGTAGGAATATTTTTAGGAATTGTAGTTCCATCTCCCAATTGTCCTTTAGAATTATCTCCCCAGGCCCATAATGTTCCATTGGTCTTGATGGCTACCGTATGCAATACTCCAGGTGCTACAATGTTCCAGTCATTTGCTGTACCTATTTGTGTAGGAGTTGCTCTGTTAATCGCCGTTCCGTCACCTAATTGTCCAAGCTCATTAAGTCCCCAGGCCCATAATGTTCCATTGGATTTTATAGCTACTGTATAATTGTCTCCCGTTGCAATACTCATCCAATCATTTCCTGTTCCTATTTGTGTAGGATTGGTCCTGTTTGTTGTTGTTCCATCTCCTAATTGCCCGGAATTGTTATATCCCCAAGCCCATAATGTTCCATCGGTTTTTAATGCTATCGAGTGATACTTGCCAGCTGATACTTTTGACCAGTTATTTGCTATTCCAATTTGTGTTGGAATAATTACAGAAGTTGTAGTCCCTATTCCTAATTGTCCGTAATTATTACCTCCCCATGCCCATAATGTTCCGTCGGTTTTTATTCCTAATGAATAATTATCTCCCGCAGTAAAGTTTTGCCAACAACCTGTTGCGGATGTAGGAAGTGTAGTAAATGAACCTCCCGATATCCAATTAAACTGGTCGGATCCACATTTAGAGCTTACCCACCAATAGTAAGTAGTATTGGGTAATAAATTTGCCAGACTTGCTGTCGAGGAAGATGTACTTCCGTCTATACCCCCAATAATTGGATTTGTGCTGTAACGATACTGATACCCTCCGGCAGGAGCCGATGCTGGGGCTACCCATTGAAGTGTAGCTGATGAAGAAGTGATGTTAGAAGCATACAACTGGCTTGGAGGATTACAAGTCACAGAACATGCAATAGAAACAAATGAATTCTTCTGAACAATAGTACCATCGCCTAATTGTCCTGATTCATTAGCACCGGAAGATTTCAAAAAGAGATTGTTATTTAACGCCAAAGTATAATAGCCTCCTGCAGAGATCATACTAAAATCGTTGGCATTAGACATATAAACGGTGTTTGAATTATTATTGGTCGTACCGTTCGCCAATTGACCAAAATAATTATATCCGGTAGAAAACATATTTCCGGTATTCAAGATTCCTACCGTATGATACCCTCCTGCATCAAAGCTCTGAACCCCATCCATAACAAGAACCGGCGTTAATCTGTTGGTATACGTACCATCACCAAGTTGCCCCTGGCTGTTTTCTCCCCATCCGAACAAGATCCCGTTTGTAGTTTTTGCTACAGAATGTGCAAAGCCGGCAGAAATATCAGTCCAATTGTTACTGACTCCTATTTGCACCGGTGAAGTTCTTACGGTTGTTGTACCATCCCCTAACTGGCCAGATTGGTTATAACCCCAAGCCCAAAGAGTTCCGGTGGTTTTTGTTGCCACTGAAAAATCGGTTCCTGCGGCTATACTTTTCCAATTTGTTGCGGTCCCTATTTGTGTAGGAATGTTCTTATTTGTAAATGTACCGATACCCAACTGGCCATATTGATTACTTCCCCACGCCCATAGCGTTCCATTTGTTTTTGTAGCTAAAGCATGGGTCTTCCCTGCAGCAACATCTGCCCAGTCGGAAGCTGTTCCTATTTTTGTAGGTACCAACTGATTGACATTGTTTCCATTTCCTAACTGACCCAACGAATTATAGCCCCAAGCCCAAAGTGTTCCGTCGGTCTTTATCCCGATGGAGTACTCTGAACCGCCGACAATTTTTCTCCAGTTACTGGCCGTGCCGATCTGAATGGCTGTATTTTTGTTAGTGGTTGTCCCGTCGCCCAGTTGACCGTATTCGTTATTTCCCCAGGCCCAAAGCGTTCCATCGGTTTTTATTCCTAATGAATGGGTTTCGGCTGCATAAATTTTTTGCCAGCAGCCTTCCGGAGGAAGTGTGGTAAAAGATCCGCCAGCAACCCAGTCGCTTTGGCCCGATCCGCAAACAGACTTTATCCACCAGTAATAAGTGGTACCCGGTAATAAGTTGGTTAGATTGACATTTGTTGTCATTGAACCTCCATTGACACCTCCCATCGTTGGTGAAATACTACAAGAATAATAATATCCTCCTGCAGGAGCAGTTGCCGGAGCCGTCCAATTAAGCGTAGCCGTCAAAGCAGTGACATTCGAACTGTACAACTGACTTGGAGGATTACAGCCGGTCAAACAGTTAACCTGAGTGAGTGTATTTCTCTGTATAGTGGTCCCATCACCTATTTGCCCTACCGTATTAGCTCCACAAATCGACAAGTATCCGTCTAAATTGATGACCATTGTATTTGACAAACCTAATCCAATAGTTTTTCTATCAGTAGCCGTTCCGATAAGTGTTGGTAAGTTTCTATTGGTTGTTGTACCGTCTCCTAACTGCCCTTTTTCATTATATCCAAATGTATAAAGAGATCCATTAGACGAAATAAACGCAGAATGTACGGAATTTGCTGCAATACTCTGGACTCCCTGATAAATCATGACAGGTATCGAGCTATACTGTATAGAAGTACCCGTTCCCAATTGTCCAACATCGTTTCTACCCCACGTGTACAGTACACTATTTGTTTTAGTTGCTAAAGAATGACCATCACCTGCAGCTACATCTTTCCAATCAGTAGCTGTTCCGATCTGAGTAGGAGCCGTTTTACTAACTGTGGTTCCGTCCCCTAATTCACCATTGTTGTTGACCCCCCACCCCCAGAGTGTACCATTTGTTTTTGTAGCTAAAGTATGAGCACTTCCCAGTGAAACACTTCGCCAGTTGGTGTCTGTACCCACCTGAACAGGGGCTGTTATAGTACTCCCGATAGCTCCCACACCTAATTCTCCTAAATTATTGCGCCCCCAAGCCCATAAAGTTCCGTTTGTTTTTATAGCCATTACGTGCGGTCCTTCTGCACTGATGCTTTGCCAGTTTGTAGCTGTCCCTATTTGGGTAGGCGAATATCTATTAGAAGTAGTACCGTCACCTACTTGTCCATAGAGGTTCATCCCCCACGCCCAAAGCGTTCCATCTGTTTTAATAGCGACAGTAGATGCACTGCCGGCAGATACTGCGAGCCAGTTATTTCCTGTTCCTATCTGAACTGGCGTGCTTTTACTCATGCCTGTACCGTCCCCTAACTGGCCACTACCGTTATTTCCCCACGCCCAGAGGGTCCCGTCTGTTTTTATTCCCACAGAATGGGAATATCCGGCACTTATGCTTCTCCAGCATTGGGCAAATGACTGCATGCTGATTAAAAGCAGAAAAAAATAAATAATTTTCTTCATATTTTAGTTTTAAATTTTCCTACTCGTTTAGCTTTTCGGATTCGCTTCGTTTGAATGGTTCCTGAACTCCATTTATTTGAAAATTTCTTTTGAAATCGCCAAAATTTTATCTGATTAAAGTAGTAATCAAATAAGGTTGTCGATTGCACCATCAACATCTTTAAGAAATATTAAAGGATTTTAATGAGACTTTATCTGTCGAAAACAATTTCATTTTGACGAATTCTTTGTAGAATAGAATACAGTGTAGTGTAATTCATGATTTAATTTAGTTTTATTTCGGATAAGACAACATTAGCAATGATTTGTTATGTTGTTGACTGCAAAAATATAATTTTCCTGTGGACTTTCAAAAGGTTGACGAAAATTAGTAGACCGCACTCATTCTATAGATTTGATAAACTGGAGTAAAAGGATATTTTAATTTAAATTACCTTTTATTTTTGTTAAATATTTTGCTATTCTGAAAAAAATTTAATATCATCGTAAATTAAAAACAAACACCCAACCCATTGAAAATGAAAAATTTAAACCAAAAAAAAACTAATTACAGCAGAATAACAACTTAAACAAACAATAGCATTAATACAATCAACCATAACAAAAATTCCATGAAATAATTTTAACCTTATAAATATAAATACATGAAAAAAAAATTATCCCTTTTTATTCTGGCATCTGCATTCTGCTTTGCCCAAAATTCTCTAATGGTATCTCCTCAGACAGGAAATATGATTACTTCCGGAACCATTACAAATTTTAAACTTATCAGTGATGGCAGCAGTGTCGCACTGGTCGCAACCCATAATGCCAGCGGAAAAGTATTTATTGTTGATGTGAATGACAATAATCCAGCAGATAAAGCGGCTAATACTATTGCCACAACTTCCGGTAATGTAAAGACAAGAATCGGAGCTGCCATCGGACAGACCGTTACTTCAATAAAAAATATTGAAGTGAATCCTATTACTAATTCTGTTTATATCATGGCAATGGTAAATACAACCCCTTATTTTGTGAAACTGACAAATGCAGGAAATACGATCACTGCATTGAATTTTAATACAATGCCATATTGTACGTTAAACTTTACGAATGCAAATTGCGCCTTTCAGGATATAGCCTGGGGAGGCAACAGGCTTTTTGTTTCCAGTAATCATAATACGTTAAGAGGTGAGGTTGGGTATATCTCAGCACCTTTTACCCATAATACAACGATTACAAAGAGGTCTACTACGATGTTTAAATCCAATTGGGCCAATAACTATTATACATCCGCACCATTAGAAAATCTTAATTATTTAAAAATTAATAATGTAGAATATTTATGTGGTACGACAACCTGCGCGCCGGGCTTTTCGGAACCCGTATCTTCATTGGTCGGCAACTCCGGTCTATTTACGGTAAGAGAATCCTTTAATGTAGTTTCTGATTATTCTATCAAAACAATCGCAATTAATAACGGAATGGAAGCATATTTACTGGATCTTCATAATAATACAACATCTAATACCATTTACAGAATCGGGTAAAGATTTCTTGACGGCACCCCTTTTACAAACAATACTTATAACAGCAATGCTGTTGAGCTGAGAGATCCTATTGGTAATATCAACTCAAATCTAACCACTGAAGAGATGACGAGTTTCGCCGGTAATTTTTCTTCCATGGCTTATTATTCACCATGTGAGATTATGACCCTGTCTGCAGACTATCAGACATTAGGAAAACTCAGTGTCTGTACAGCCGCCTTAAATGTAGATGAGCAAAATGCTAAAAGTATCAAATTCGAGCTTTCTCCAAATCCGGCATCGGATGTACTGCATATTTATTATGATGATCAATTGTATAGAAATACAGAAGCTTCACTATACAGTTATGACGGAAAACTGATTAAAAAACAAATCATCGATTCAAATAACAGGATAATCCCAATTTCAGATTTACAATCTGGAAATTACCTGCTAAAAATCAGCAACAATGGAAGAGATGTTGGTTCTAAATCTTTCATAAAAAAATAACAACAAAAACCTTCTAAAGTTAGTGTGCGGATCAAAAGTCCGCACATTATTCTTTAATGTAAAATTTTACCGATGAAAGAAATAACTAAAATTAATTTAATGTGTCTTCTTGTATTCTTCTTTATCTTATTATACAGCCACGGCTGTTCGCAACAAATTTTTATTGATGCTAAAAAGCCCTATAAACCGTTGTTTAAAGTTTTTCCCGTTTATAGAGATGACAGGCAGCCATCAGACATTTTAAAAATTTTTATGATTCAGGAAGGGAAGGAATCTGAAACACCACTTCTGGGAAATTATTCTGTAACAGAAGACACTTTATTTTTTGAACCTCAGTTTGAACTGGGTGACGGACTTGCGTTTAGTGCTCACTTTTATAATAAAAATGATACCGTAAAAAGTTTCTACAAAACTCCATCCATCAGTCTTAACATCAACAAAGAGGTTGTAATAAAAGATATCTTTCCAAGAAGTCATGAAATTCCAAAGAATATACTAACTCTCTATGTTGAATTTTCAGAACCTATGATGGAGGATGAAGCTGCTTTCAGGTTTATCAATTTGTATAATGAAAATGATGAAATACTTCCTAATGTCTGGCTTAATAAAAGCCGATGGGTCAATAATAAAATTTTAATGCTGATGATACATCCCGGAAGAGTAAAAAGCGGAATATCCTATTATGACAATTTGGGTGACATTTTTGATGTAGGAAAAAAGTATTATCTGGAGATCACAGATAAAGTAAAACCATTATACAAAAACGCAAAAGTAAAGCCTTTTATCAAAGAATTCAAAATTATTGAAGCTGAAACAAGCTGCCCAAAAATCCTAAGCAATAAAATCAATAAACTCAAAAAAAATACCAGAGAAAAACTCAAAATCGTATTCAGCAGGACCATGGACCTTTATTCGATCCTTGGCGGAATTTCTGTAAGCACATACAAAACAAATCTGAATATTGAAGGAGAACTGGTCCCAGGAAAAGATGACACGGAATGGTATTTTGTACCGGATAAACCATGGCAAGAGGAAAAATACACTTTAATTTTCAGCACCTATGTTTCCGATCCTTCCGGCAATGGACTTATAAAGCCATTTGAAACGCGTAACATCAAGAAAATTTACTCCAAAGAAATTGTTAAAAGGATAAATTTTAAAACGAATTAAGGACAAATGAAATTCACCACCATAAGAAACAGCCCATAAAAAATCCCGCTTAAAAAATAAGCGGGATCCCTAATTTTGGGTGAATGATGGGTCTCGAACCCACGACCTTCGGAACCACAATCCGACGCTCTAACCAACTGAGCTACAATCACCGTTTTGTGAGTGCAAATATAGGAAAGATTTTTTAACTACCAAACAATTCCGTCAAAATTTTTCAGCGCCATTAACTTCTCAGACGTAAATCCCTCAGCATAAGTCACTCCGGATAATCGCCCTAAATCCTGAGCACGGTACGTTAAACTTTCAAAAAAGTCTTTTGACGTAATCGGCGTTTCCGGTTCTTTCGAGGCAGGATCATAGAATTGAGTTTTAAAAGCCATGCACGCTGCAATTTTTTTATCCAGGTGTTCACTGATATCAATAACAAATTCAGGTTCTATATTTTTCCATTGTATGTAGTGAAAAACATGCTTTGGCCGCCAGATGTCCTGGTTTTCACCTTCGAGAACCGTTTCAATTTTCCTTAGCCCTGCTAAAAAGCACGCATCAGATACTAATTTCGCACCTTTTGCATGATCCGGATGTCTGTCATCAATTGCATTGGCTAAAACAATTTCCGGGCGGTATTTGCGGATCATTTTTACAATCCTCATCTGATACTCCTCAGAGTTTTCAAGAAAACCATCTTTCATGGCTAAATTTTCTCTTGCTGCCACACCGAGAATCTTAGCAGAATCGGCAGCCTCGGACTTTCTTGTTTCTTCAGTTCCTCTTGTGCCCAGCTCCCCGCGTGTAAGATCAACAATGGCACAAACTTTTCCTTCATAGACCATTTTCGCTATCGTTCCGCCGCATCCAAGCTCAACATCATCAGGATGAGCACCAAAAGCTAATATATCTGTTTTCATACCTTCAAAGATAAGATTTAAAAGAAAAACTTCCCAAACATAATGTCCGGGAAGTTGTATACTTATAATTTAAAATTTAAATTATTTATTAATTTCAGCGTTAAGCTTAACAGCATCCTGATAAGTAGGATCCAGCTGCAATGATTTCGCAACATAATCCTTCGCTTTAGCCATATCAGCATCTTTGCTTAAATAGGCCACCGCAAAATATGCGTATGCAAGTGTTTGCTTGTTAGCTTCTTTTTCTTCAGGTTTTACCGTATTGATGAATTTCTCATAAGCAACTTTTGCCGCATCATTGTTTCCAGCCTGCTGATAAGAATATCCTAAGCTGTAATAGCCTGGCGCCCAGTCAGGAAGAAGTGTATTCATTTTCTGCCATGTCTGGATAGCTCCGTTCCAGTTTTTTGCTTCCTGGTAAGCAGTAGCCAATTTAAACAAAGAATCGGTATCCTGAGCATTTGCTGCTACTTTCTGTTTCAAACCTTCGATAACAGGATTCGTAGGTCCCGCGTCTACATCAGCCTGAGAAGCACCTCCGCCTGAGATTTTAGCCAATTCCATATCCCATTTCATGGTTTCATCTTTAGCAGCCTTGGCAATAGCAATTTTCTGTTGTGCTTCGGTAGTCAATGCTGTCTTTTTAGCAGAATCTGTTTCTGTTTTAGCTAATCCGGCAGCAATAAGACCTTGTAATCCCTGGTCTGCAGGCTGTACTCGGGATTTTTCTGCCTGTGAAACAAAATTATCCATATTCTGCTTTGCTTCAGCATATTTACCGTCAGCATATAACTGGTAAGCTCTTAATTTGAACTTAATCGGATCATTTATTTTATCAAAAATCTTATCCAGGACCTGCTTAGAGTTTGCATAATCTTCATTGGTGAAATAAAGTTTAGCAATTTCCAATTGAGTATATGGATCCTCATCCGCATATTTGGTATAATTGATAAGGTCCTGAGTCGCTTTTGCATTTTGCTGATAACGGATGTCATAAGCAGCTAAAGCTTTGTAAGCAGGAGCATAGGTAGGGTCTGTAGCAATAGCTTTATCGATGCTTGTTTTAGCCTGTTGCCATTGTTGTGCCGCCATCCATAAAGTTCCTATTCTTGTATAAACAGATGCCTTGTTTTTGGCTAAAGGAAGCGCCTTGTCGTAAGCACTCATTGCTTCACCAGGCATTCTTTTCAACCGGTAAGCATCTCCCAAAGTATAATAGTAATGTGCTGGAACTTCTTTCTTCGAAGCTCTTTCAATGGCTTTATTCAAATACTGGATTGCTAAGTCGGGAGAGTTATTCTTTTCAAATAAAGTTAATGCTTCTGCTGCTCTGAACAATACTTCGGCATCTTTCTCTCTTGAATCAGAAACAATACTCTGGATTTCGGTAACTGCATTTTTATCTCCTTTTCCAAGCTTTACAGTAGCCAGACCGATCTTATTTAAATAACTTTTCTTATCCGCAGCCAGGCCTTTGTTGAAATTTTCCGTAGCGGCTGCATAATCAGGTTCTCCCTGCTTTAAATAAGTATTTCCTAAGTAAAAATAATTCTCAGCTGTCGGAGCTGAAGAAATCATATTCGTAAAATTAGTTTTTGCCTGGGCAAATTTGTCACTGTCCATACTGTTGATTCCATCCTGTACGGTTTGCGCAAACGCAAAATTGGTAAAAAATACCACTGCTGCTCCAAAAGCAATCTTCTTTACATTCAAATTCATTATATCTCTCATTTTATATTTTCTAAAACTAAATTTCAGTTTAAATTCTCCACAATTTTCAGACCAAAATAATGATTTATTTTTTGTCAACATCTTAATTTAATATATTTTAACGCATTTGTACTTCTCTTCTATACAGATTGTACGGCTGCAAACCTTCCTTCTGAACGATCATCTGTCCCAGCTGTGTGCAGGAATATCTTATAAAGCCATTGGCTATATTGAAATTTCCTTCATTTGTTAAAAAATACAAAACCCTGGTGAAGGGATAGTTCATTTTGCGCAGGTTTTCAGAATCAGTGGTATACATTTTCCCATTACTTTCCACAGAAAGTATTTTCACCATATTTCTTAATTCTTCAGATTCTTTGTCGTAAGGTCTGCTGAATGTGTTAAGACCAATAACGCCAATTTTTTCAGGATATTTCTTTAATTCTTCAATAATATTTTTGTTCCCGGGAATAATTGAAAATTTCAGATCTTTAGGCTGTTTCTTCAGTTTTTGGGCAACAAAATTCAGGTTGCTGGAGTTTACTCCGTCGAATATGAAATTCTTTTCCTCAGACCGCATTACCTGCTCTATTTCTTCCATGGAAATACTTTCTTTCGGAGAATCTTTCGGAACGACAAAGATAACGGCATCGGCAGCGAATCTTGCCGGCAGAAATTTGAGTTCTACATGTTCTTCATAGGTTTTGATTTCCTCGGGAGACAGATCTCTTGACATTACAATAATTCTGGCTTTGTCTTTTAGAAGATCCAGGAAACCGAGATCTTCCTTTTTTGTCACAACTTTAATCCTGGTTTCAGGATAGTTGATCATATACCCTTCTGCCAGAGCCTCTGTCACACTTTTAAAGGACTCGTCCGTAAGAATTGTCATTTCACCTTTATGATAAGAAGGGGATTTTTCTTCTTTATTACAGGCAACTGCTATTATACTGAGCAAAAACAGCATGACAGCTTTAAAACTATTTCTCATCGCCTGAATTTTTAATTTTTGAAACCGCTCTGTATATTCTGAAAATACCGTACAGGATAAGCAGGCCGCCCAACGCATAGGCTACCCCGGGTTCCAAAACGGTAAAGAAGAATTTGTAAAGAATCACTACGATTCCCAAAACGATATAGAATAATCCCGTAACAAGGGATAACCAATTGAACATCATGTAACAAAAATACCAAAAAAAATAAAAAGAGAAGCATAAGCTTCTCTTTTTTAATTATTATTTAAAGATAAATTATCCTTCAAAATTCATAGTCAGAGGCAATCTGAATCTATAACGTACAGACTGGCCGTTGATTTTCGCAGGAGTCCATTTATTTTTAATAGATTTAATTGTTCTGATCGCTTCAGCATTGAAGTCTGAATTACCTCCCGAAGCCTTCACGTCGGTGATGCTTCCATCTCTTTCAACTACGAAAGTTACTTCAGCTTTTACCGTACCTTCATCTCCGTTCATCGCAGAACCGTCAAAGTTACTGGATACTTTATTTCTGAAAGCATTGATTCCTCCAGGGAATTCTGCTGTCTGCTCTACTTCCGTATAAACCTGGTTTTCGTTAACCTGAGGTTTAACTTCAGCTGTAGAAGTTCTGGTACCCGTTGATGGCGGTGGCGGTGGTGGCGTATAGGCCGGAGCTTTTACCCCTTCCTGATTCACCAAACCGGTTGTTGTTTCCAACTGCTTGGAAATCGGTGGCGGCGGCGTTTCAATTTTCGGAGCTTTTACAGGCTCAGGAACCACGTTTTGAATAATTTCAATTTTCTCCTCCTCTTTTGGTGGAGGTGGTGGAGGAGGTTCTTCTTCTTTCGGCTGCTCAATAATTTTATCTTCCTGAAGGATTTCCACTAAATCTGCCTTTACTTCTTGTTTAGGAGGTTCAGTTAATCTTTTAATGGTAAGATAAATAAAAGGAGACAATGCCGCAACAAGGAATACTGCTGTTCCAACGATGAAAGATTTTGTCAGAAGCCTAGGATACTGATGTCTTAAATCGTATGCACCATATTCTTTGTTTCTATTTTCAAATACGATCTCATCTAAAGTAAGATTCGGCTCGTATACATTTTCATTTGCCATAGATATACAATTTTATGGTTTAAATTACTTAGTAGCCGGTGCTGCTGCAGCTCCGGAATTCCCAACTTTCTTATCATAAATAGCTTTCTCCCAAGGCTTAAGATCAGTAACACCGTACTGTTCGCTTTTGGTGATCGCCATTTCATCAAGAATATCTACAAAGTTTTTATATACAGCATCGTCAGTCGGTTTGATAATCACGGTAAACTTGGATTTATCTGCCGCACTTGCTTTTGCCTGCTCAATCACTTTTCTGATTCCTTCTCTGTCGTAAGTGGTTTCGTTAAGATTCTGATCGGTTAAGGATGTATTATCCTGCTGATGCCAGAAGATCTTATTGTCTTTTCCCAATAACAAAGAAATGGAGTTAGAAAGTTTAATTTCTGTTGGAGGTGGTTTTTTAGTTTCATCTTTCGGTTTTGCCGGAAGACCCAAATCCATCACATTCGGTTTAGAGAATGTGGTTGTGAACATAAAGAAGGTAATCAATAGAAAACCCAAGTCCACCATCGGAGTCATATCGACTCTGGTACTCTGTTTCTTGGAACGTACCTTGCCGCCTTTGGCGCCCTTTTCCTGTACTTGTACTTCTGCCATTTCTAATCGATATTATTCGTTAGGTTTACCTTCTTGTGATGTAATCAACCAAAATTTAAGAAAATCGATATCTCTTAAACCTTCAAATAAGCTTTTTACTTTTGGATACTCTGTTGTAACGTCTCCTTTGATTGCCAATTTGTAATCAGGATTTACCGCTAAACTTTCTTTTACCCAGTCTACCAATTGCTTATTTGTACTATCCATAGGAATCCCTGTAGGACTCTTGAAATTCTTCTGCGCGTCATCTGGCAAATCGAGGTAGCTTTTCAGCTGGTTCATAGGAACGCCGATAGCCTGTACTTTCTGGAATGCAGCTTTTTCTTTATTGTCAAAAGTAACGCCGTACTTTTTACCCATATTGTCCAAAAGCTGTAATCTTTCTGATGCGTTTTCTACAGGCTGGAAATAGAATTTCCCGTCCGCAGTTGCGTTGATGGTCATCAAACTTGCATCAGGAAGTAACTTCTCTGATATTGAAGATGGCGGTTTAATCTGCTCCACGTCAGGTTTTTTAAACTGAGTGGTCAAGATAAAGAATGTAAGTAGGAGGAATGCAACGTCACACATTGCCGTCATATCCGTCACTACTCCATGTCTTTTTGGTTTGACTCTCGCCATTATTATTAATGATTTTTAATTAGACTTCTTTTTACTTAATGCAAATTCTTTGCTAAAATTCTTAGTTGAATTCAGCGAAAGACTGTTGGATACTCATAGCGATCTCGTCGATCTTGTAAGTTAATCCGTCGATTTTAGAAGTAAAGAAGTTATAAAGGATGATAGCGATTGCTGAAGTACCGATACCTAAAGCTGTGTTGATCAAGGCTTCAGAGATACCTGTAGAAAGTGCAGCCGCATCCGGAGTACCTCCTCCTGATCCTAATGCGAAGAACGCCTTGATCATCCCGATTACCGTACCTAAAAGTGCTACTAACGTTGCAACAGTACCTAAAGTAGAAAGGATCATCATGTTTTTCTCAAGCATTGGCATTTCAAGAGTTGTAGCTTCTTCGATGGCTTTGTTAAGCGCTACCATTTTCTGCTCTTTGTTTAATGTAGTATCATGAGATAAAGCTTTGTAAGTCGTAAGACCTTCTTTTACTACGTTACCAACAGAACCCTGTTGTCTGTCGCACTCTTCTAAAGCTTCATCAATTTTGTTTTGGTTTAGTAAACTTCTTACCTGAATTACGAAGTTATCCAAGTTTCCTTTTCCTGCAGCTCTTCCTAAAACCAAAGCTCTTTCAATTGAAAACACGATAACGGTTAACATGAAAGTAATCAAGATTGGTACGATAACCCCTCCTTTGTAGATAATTCCTAAGAAAGAATCTGGGTGAATGTCTTTTCCTTCAACATCTGAAAAAGCTACCGATCCTGCACCTAATTTGTCAGCATCTTTAAAATTTCCAGGGCTACCCAAAACGAATAAATAAATACAAATTCCTATAGCTAAGATAATAGGAATAATAACAGCTGGGTTTAAACCTCCCGCTTTTCTAGCAACTACTTGCTCATCATTTTTTGAAACATTCATTTCCATATTTAACTAAATTATATTGTTTTAAAATTTTACAGGGTGTAAATTAAAGGCAAAATTAATTAAAATCCAATAGTCTCAAATAAACATTTCTGTTTTTTTTGGCAATAAAATTTTAATACGATTTCGATATTATAATTATTTTCTCTTTTTTTGGCAATAATCGTTAAATTTAATCATTACGTTAAAAAATTAAAAAAATTAAGCCTTCATTTTTTTTAATTTGCCAATGTTAATTTTTATTTAAATTACAATGTTCACAATTCTTCCCGGTACCACAATGATTTTTTTCGGTGTTTTACCCTCCAAAAACTGCTGTACTTTTGCGTCCTGCAAGACCAGATCTTCTACTTCTTTTGCGGAAAGCTGGGCAGACAACGGCAATTTATGTTTCGTTTTTCCATTAATACTGATCGGATATTCGATCTCATCTTCTACCAGATAATCCTCGTTCAGAACAGGGAATTTTTCAAACTCAATAGAAGCGGTATGGCCCAGCAGACTCCAGAGCTCTTCACAGATGTGCGGCGCATAAGGAGAAATGATAACGGCCAAAGGCTCCAAAATATTGCGTTTGTTGCATTTTATTTTTTGCAATTCGTTTACAGCGATCATAAATGATGATACAGACGTATTGAAAGAGAAGTTTTCAATATCATAAACGACCTTCTTTATCAAAGTGTGCAAAATTTTATATTCCGCTTTTGTTGGCTCTTCATCTGACACTTCAAAAACTTCGCCATTGAAATATAAATTCCAGAATTTTTTAAGGAATCCATACACACCGCTTAGTCCCTGCGTGTTCCAAGGCTTGGATTGTTCCAGTGGCCCGAGGAACATTTCATACAATCTTAAACCGTCTGCTCCGTATTCTTCACAGATATCATCCGGGTTTACTACATTATGAGTTCTTTTAGACATTTTGTCGACTTCTCTTTCAACAATATATTTACCATCTTCAAGGATAAATTCAGCATCGTTAAATTCAGGTCGCCAGTTTCTTAAAGCTTCAACATCCAATTCATCATTCCCTTTTATCATTGAAATATCAACAGGTATCCTTTGTGTTGTATAATCTTTGGCCAAATTTTTCGAAACAATTTTATTAGTTCCGTCAATTCTAAAAATCAAAGCACTATATCCCAAAATCATCCCCTGATTGATCAGCTTCTGGAAAGGCTCATTATGGCTGATATATCCTCTATCTTTTAAAAACATATTCCAAAAACGGGAATACAGTAAGTGACCGGTTGCGTGCTCGCTTCCCCCGATATAAAGATCAACCTGTCCCCAGTAATCGGCAAGGTCTTTTTTAACAAAAACATTTTCGTCATGTGGATCCATGTATCGTAAGAAATACCATGAGCTTCCCGCCCAACCCGGCATTGTAGATAATTCTAAAGGGAAAACCGTTTCCTCGTCGATCAGATTTGTATCAACAACTTTTTGGTTTGCTTCGTCCCATGCAAAAGTTTTGGCATTACCCAACGGCGGATCTCCGTCTTCGGTTGGTAAGTATTTTTCAACTTCAGGAAGTTCCAGAGGCAATGCGGAAACCGGCAAGGTGTAAGGCATTCCATCCTTATAATATATAGGAACCGGCTCACCCCAATATCTTTGTCTGGAGAAAATCGCGTCACGCTGCCTGTAATTGGTGGTTCCGTGCCCGATTCCTCTTTTTTCAATCGCAGAAATAATCAGAGCTTTTGCTTCGTCATATTTCAAGCCGTTTAGAAAATCAGAATTTACACATACCGAATCTTTAGAATCAAAAGATTTTTCCTGAATGTCTTCGTCGGTTTCTACAACCTTTTTTATCTGTAAATTAAATTTCTTTGCAAATCTGTGGTCACGCTCATCATGCGCTGGAACGGCCATAACAGCCCCCGTCCCATAGCCCATCAAAACATAATCTGAAATGTAGACCGGCATTTTTTCATTGCTGAACGGATTGATCGCGTAACTTCCCGTAAAAGCTCCTGAAACGTTCTTCACATCTGCCATGCGATCTCTTTCCGTTTTTTTGGAAGTTTCTTCGATGTATGCATCAACTTCGGCTTTTTGTTCTGGTGTGGTAATTGTTTCCACCAAAGGATTTTCCGGCGCTAATACCATGAACGTGGCTCCAAAAATCGTATCAGGTCTTGTGGTAAACACCTCAATCCTCTCCCTAAATCCCTCTCCCGAGGAGAGGGACTTTTTAGATTCTGAAAATTGTTGATTATTTTCTTCTAATTTTCGCTTTATCTGTTCTACAACATCCTCTATATTATTAAGAACTTCTTCATTTGAAAATCGCAAAACTTCGTAGCCAAAAGAGTTAAGATATTGAGTTCTTATATTATCGTATTCAACCTGCTGTTCTTCAGAATGATAACCTCCGTCTACTTCAATTACCAATTTATTTTCAAGACTAACAAAATCAACAATGTAGTCTTTTATTAAGTGCTGTCTTCTAAATTTACTTTCGAGCTTTCTATTTCTAAGCATTTGCCAAAGCGTATCTTCGCCCTCCGTTGCTTCGTGGCGCATATTTTTAGCATGCTGTAACAAAATTTTAGAATTTTGACCTCCCGTTAAATAACCCGGCTTTTTATTTTCCAGGCTGTCAGCTCCCTCTCCTTTGGAGAGGGTTGGGGTGAGGATTTCAAAACTCACCTGTGCTCCCTGCGACTTTCCGATCCAGTATTCCTGGGAATCTTTCAATGGCTGTGGCCAGTCGAGACTTTTCAATCCCTGAAGCAATCTTTCAGAATAGGCAGAAATCCTCATGCTCCACTGCATCATTTTCTTTTGAAAAACAGGATAGCCTCCTCTTTCGGATTTCCCGTCTTTTACCTCATCATTCGCGAGTACGGTTCCTAATGCCGGACACCAGTTTACGGTTGTTTCTGCCCTGTAGGCGAGGCGATAGTTTAAAAGGATATCTTCTTTATCGATCTCAGAAGCAGCATTCCATTCTTCTGCGGTGAAGTGCAGTTCATCATTCTGGTTGGCATTTAAGCCTTCTGTTCCTATCTCTCCAAAACGTTTAATCAAAGTAGAAATCGGTTCTGCCTGGTCTGTATCTTTATTATACCACGAATGGAACAATTCAATAAAAATCCATTGGGTCCATTTATAATAAGAAGGATCGGAAGTTCTCACCTCACGGCTCCAGTCGAAGGAGAAACCTATTTTTCTAAGCTGCTCTTCGTATCTTGTGATATTCTGTTCAGTCGTTACGGCAGGATGCTGGCCGGTCTGGATAGCATACTGCTCAGCAGGAAGTCCGAAGCTGTCGTAGCCTACCGGATGCAGCACATTGAATCCCTGGTGTCTTTTGTATCTCGCATAAATATCAGATGCAATATATCCCAGAGGATGCCCCACATGAAGGCCGGCTCCGGAGGGATACGGAAACATATCGAGTACGTAAAATTTAGGTTTTTCGGTGCTGTCGGAAGTTTTATAGGTTTGATTTTCTTCCCAGTATTTCTGCCACTTTTTTTCTATCTGCTGATGATCGTAAAACACGTGTATATGTAGATGTTAGATGTTAGACTTTAGATATTAGATTAAAATTTATTTTTGCTCTAAAATTCATGTTTCACAAAAATACTAATTTTAGTAGAAATAGAATTTAAATTTGAATTAAATAAACAAAAACAAAAATCCCATCCGGAGATGAGATCTTAAGTTTTCAATAAGAAGAAAACCTTTACTATTGAGGAATTCTTTTTAAAGTATACGTTTTTGACTGGTATTCGGTAGGATCTGAAGTGTCTTCGATTTTAATGTTCAGGGTTGTGTCATTAAGGGTGATCACACTTCCTTTGTCGGCTTCCACGATTCCCTGGTATTTGATCTGAATAGCCTTAGTATCTTTGTCGTAGGTATAGCTGAAGGTTCTGTCGAAAACCGGCTGGCAGGTTCCCGGTGATGTTCCTTCTCCGTTATCCGTTCTTTTTCCTGCACCTGCCGCAGCAAATACCCATCTTGATGTTTTCTGGCAATTCGAATCGAAAGTAATGGCGTCCGAAACAGGATCATCTCCTATAGGTACAGTGGTAACAACCACTTTCATAGGCTGCCATGTCCCTACAATCGGATATTCCATTGGCGTCTCGTCGTCGTTATTACATCCGGTCGCTGCAAATAATGATAGACCTGCAAAGAGTAATGCTAATTTCTTCATGTATCAAATTTTTCAAGCGCTAAAATTATAATTTTTTTGATTTATTTAATAATTTTTTGCAAGAAATTATTATAAACTTACATATTTCCAAAAATAGTAAGGTGAAAACGAGGTAATGCAGTGGTTTTAATAAAAATATTTAAAAGATATCATTACTGTATTCCTGAAAAAGCTATTTTTGCAAAAACAACACAAATGGTAGATATTAAGAAAAATAATTTTGATTTCATCCGTGTTCTGCTTGCCTTTATTGTCTTCCTTGGCCATCTTGGGACTTTAAGTGCTTCCGAAGAGCTGAAATTCTTACAGTACAGCCCGATAGAGATCGCCGTTTTCGGTTTTTTCGTCGTGAGTGGTTTTCTTATCGCCAGAAGCTATGAAAGATCCTCAGGTTTAAAAAGTTATTTACAAAAACGCTTACGGAGAATTGTTCCGGCCTATCTGCTGGTGGTTTTTCTCTCCGCGGGTTTATTGAGCCTGGTAAGCATTTATTCATTCAAAGAATACTTCAGCAATCCACAGGTTTACAAATATCTTTTCTGGAACGGTCTCTTTCTGAACTTTAAAGCGCCATGGCTGCCGGGAGTCTTTGGGAATCAGGCTATAAATGGTGCCCTCTGGACATTGAAAATAGAAATGTCATACTACTTCTGTGTTCCGCTGCTATTTTTACTCTTTAGAAAAAATAATAAATACATGAACATCAGCCTGATAGTCATTTATTTTCTATCACTAATCTATCTTAATTATTTTGAATCTCTCAATCAGACTTCAACCGCAAAACAGCTTCCGGGCGCGCTTTCCTATTTTATTCCCGGAATGCTTATTTATTTTAACTTTAATCTTTTCATCAGATATAAAAATGCACTTTTTATCGTCGCCATAAGTACAGTCTGGATGGATCTGATTTTTAACATGATTCTGTTTTCGCCGGTGATGATCGGCATTATTGTTCTGTATATCGCTTATTCTTTTAAATTCTTAAATAATTTCGGGAAATACGGAGATTTCACCTATGGAATTTATATCTTCCATTTCCCCATCATCCGTGTTTTTACGACCCTGGGGCTTTTCCGGGATTACAATCCTTACATTATGGCTTTGCTCTGCATGCTTATTGTAGCTTTAGTAGGGATTTGTTCATGGTATTTTTTCGAGAAAAAATTTTTATAAAACAAACACAAATGAATGATCTTGTTTCCATTATTACTCCTTCATATAATTCTGCGGAATATATTGAAGAAACAGTACAGTGCGTGCTTGACCAGACCTACAAGAATTGGGAATGGCTGATCACAGATGATCTTTCCAGTGATCATACCGTGGAGATTTTACAGCAATATCCGGATCCGAGAATAAAGATTCAGGTCCTTGAACACAATGGCGGAGCGGGAAATGCCCGTAATAAAAGTCTTGAAAGAGCTAAGGGACGCTATATTGCCTTTCTGGACTCCGACGATGTATGGCATCCTGAATATCTCGAAACGATGGTTGCTTATATGAAAGAACATAAGGCAGAACTGGTCTACTGCAATTATTCGCGGTGTGATGAGCATACGATGCAGCCGGTACTTAAAGATTTTGAGGCTGATGCCATTGTTACTTTTTCAAATTTACTAAAGACCTGCAGGCTGGCGCCGGTTTCTACAATGTACGATACAAAGAGAGTCGGCAAATTTTTCTTTCCTGTAAAAAGCAAACGCGAAGACCACGTCATGTGGCTGAACCTGCTGAAGAAAATCCCTGAAGGTTATCCCGTAAAAAAAACACTTGCCCGGTATAGGATGCGCGAAAACAGCGTTTCACGAAAGAAGAAAAATATCATCAGGGATCAATATCTTGTATACAAAGACTTTATGGGATTTTCCACGGTGAAGTCATTGTATTATACCGCAAATTGGGCATTCAACGGATTTTTAAAATATTCGAAATTTTTTAATTAATTTTAAAAAATGGAATATTCAAAAGAATTTAAAGCCGCTATAAGCAATTTTTCATCCATAGAGAAAGACCGGCTGATCTTCAGGTTGTTAAAGAAAGACCGGCTTTTATCTGAAAAATTATACTTCGAACTTATTGATCCTGAAACCACAGACAACAAAAGGGACGCCATGGAGGAAATTGTGGCAGAAAGAGTGGTAATGGCTTCAAAATACATCAGCAATCAAAAATATTTCCTGAGTACAATCCGGAAGATCAGTGCGGAAATCACGGAACATGTTAAAATAACGACCGATAAGTTCGGAGAAGTTTCGCTCAATCTGCTGTTGATCAATAAAATCCTTGATTACAATGAAGATCTCGGCAGGCAGAGGTTTGATAATGTCTATAAACTTTATCTCTACCTCATCAATAAAACAGTGAAAGCTTTATTGCTCACCAAAAAACTGGATGCAGACTACTGGATGGAAATCGATGAATATCTTGACGAATTGAATGGGAAAATTCATCAGAACCACTATCTTTCAAAACTATTTATCAATAACGGGATCGATTTCAATTGGCTTACAAGTGACAAAATTCCCGAAAACTTCGATCAGATCATTAAGGAAATAAAAAACCAGGGATTTTTACGATAATATTTTACTGATAATCAAATCAGTGGAATTGGGTTTTTCAGTGATAAACTTCCGCGCGTTCTGTGACATCATCCCGAGTGTTTCCTCGTTATTGATCAGGAACATCACAAAATCTGCGGCAAGACCGGCGGTTTCAAAAGATTTACCCCCATCTGCAAGGATCAGTTCATCAGCTTCGGGATTTTTCCGGTAGTGGTTTCCAAAAATGACGGGAACGCCAAAAGTTGCGGCTTCCAGAATATTGTGGAGTCCGGCACTGTGAAAACCGCCTCCCACTACGGCAATATCTGCATAAGAATAAAGCCTTGACAGTAATCCAATGCTGTCAATAATCAAAACCCTTGACCGGAAATCCTGAGTAGATTCTGTAATTTCACTATAAAGCATAGCACCTGGAAAAATCTGTTGTAAGTGCTGAACCCTTTTAAGGTCGTGCGGAGCCAGGATAAGCTTTGCGTAAGGACTTCCCTGTAAAACTTCCTCGGCTATTTTTTCTTCCGCCTGCCATGAGCTTCCAAAAACGACAGCCTTGTCCCGGCCGATAAAATTTTTAATAAATTCTATATGATTATTTTGAGCGTGCAGCTGTTTCACCCTGTCAAACCTGGTATCTCCGGTTACGGAAGACCTGGTAAGGCTTACGCTTTTGGCAAGCGCAAAAGACATATCGGTCTGATGAAAAAACCAGTCGATATTTTGTTGCAGCTGTTTTACAAACCATTTGCCGTAAGAGGTAAAAAATGACTGTCTTTCATAGAACAATGCTGAAATGACATACGTTTTTACGTTTTTCTGTTTTAGTGCTTGGAGGAGATTGTACCAATAATCATATTTTACCGTAAAAAAGATATCGACATTCATACTGGAAACAAAATCCGTAATATGAGACTTTTTATCAAATGGAAGGTAGCAGATTACGTCTGCCATATTTTTTTTCTTTACAACATTTTCATATCCTGAAGGCGAAAAAAAAGTAACAAGGACTTTATGACCGGATAACCTTTCCTTTAGTTTTTCCAGCACCGGAAGCCCCTGCTCATATTCCCCAAGGCTGGCTGCATGCATCCAGATTACCTTATCAGAGTTTGAAAATGCAGTCCTTATTTTTTGCAAAGATTCTTTCCTGCCGAGAATTCCTTTTTTCGCTTTATCATTAAATAAAGAAAAAACCTTCATTCCGAAGATCAGCAGATTTATAAATAGGTTGTAGAAAAAAGTCATCTTAAGTACGTTTTAAACTTCCGTTCTATCGTTATTCGTCGAAGGATTTGAAATGACTAAAAATTCCAGATCATTCTCAGATTCATTAGAAATATAATGTTTTGATTTTGGTGAAATAGAAATACTTTCACCTGCTTTCACAGAAAATTTTTCATCGTTGATATAGAAAACCGCCTTTCCTTTCAAAATGTAAAAAAACTGTTCCGCATGATGATGAAAATGGAGCTTTTCGGCAGTCCGTGAAGGCATTATTTCCTGCTTAACGGAAAGATTTTCAGAATCCTTCAGAACCCAGCTGTCACAGCCGTTTCCCCAAATATAATCTTCAGCGTTATTTTTAGACTTAATCATTTGAAAATACCTACAAAAATGAATAAAACAATTAAACTTCCGATTATTGAAAACAGCGTGACTGAAAAAGCCACTCTCGGTTTTGCCATACCATTCAGTGAAGATCGAAACATATGATCCTGTCCGTTGAAAAAAATCAGGGTGATCAAAAGAAAAAGCCAGCGTATGAAAATTCCCATGATCAGGAATTGAGTGTTCTCGTTTTTTTCGGTAATTGGTACGGGATAATTGGATGATTCCGGACTTCTGACAATCAATGCAAATAAAAAATATAAAACCGTCAGCACGGCCGGCATCAGGTAAAAAAATTTTTTGTTTCCGAAATTATCGGCCTTTCCGTCAAAATCAAAATGAATGGGAATGGTTTCCGGCAACGCTTTGTAATGCTTTATGGTAAACCCCCATAGAAATACGAGGAGCCCGAAATTTAAAATATCAAAAATCAAAAGAAGGATATTTTCCATTCAAATTAATTTTAAAATTTACAATATACTTTTAATCACTCTCAGCTTGTGAGTATGTTTGTTCATTTCTTTGTTAAAAATCCCGGTCGAATCGAGCGTATCGATACGCACTTTACCGGAAGCATGAATGATTTTCTGGTTCTCCAGCATGATCCCGACATGAATGATTTTACCTTCAGGATTTTCAAAAAACGCAAGATCGCCAGGCTGGCTTTCTTCAACAAAAGTTAAAGATTCTCCGACCTCTACCTGCTGTGAGGTATCGCGTGGTAATTTTATATTGTGAACTTTGTACACCAGCTGCGTAAACCCGGAGCAATCTACCGCGAAGAAACTTTTTCCACCCCATAGATAGGGAACATTGAGAAACTCTTTTGCCGTTAATGCAATGCTTTCCCGTACGTCATGGCTTCTTCTCGAGGCCACCACCGGAAATTCGACTTCGGATCCCATAGAAAGGAGCGTTTTTCCGTCATGCATGAGTACAGAAGAAAAGTCTTCCGTTACCACTGTGACTTTACGTCTGGCAAGCTCTTCTCCGGTCACCGGCTTCAGCTGTTTGGTATCCATCCAGCCTTCGTAGCCATCGTAATGCATCTTTATTTTGGTCCAGTTCTTATTTACTTCAAGAATATCGGCACCTTCACCGAACAGGATTTCTGTGACAAT
The DNA here is from genome assembly GCF_056333165.1 of Chryseobacterium endophyticum. NCBI lineage: Bacteria > Pseudomonadati > Bacteroidota > Flavobacteriia > Flavobacteriales > Weeksellaceae > Chryseobacterium > Chryseobacterium endophyticum. The sequence goes on along the minus strand of NZ_JBWGXE010000010.1, from coordinate 87,207 downwards.
TTCCGCTTTGTCAGAGTTTTCTGCCCGTACCGGCGCTACCGTAACAATACAAATTCCTTTATCCATTTGTTTCCATTAACGATTGAATGATTTAAAGATAAAAATCAGACTGCTTTATCTTTTACTATTTAATTTTAAACCTTTTACTTTTATTTTCTTCTGAGAAAATTTACCCCGTCGCGCAAAGGTAAAATAAGATTTTCAAAGTCATCATCCGCAGCAATTAAATCATTTAATTCCTTAATAACCTGTGTAGATTTCTGCTTTGGGTTTTCTTCCAGCACTTTACCGTACCAGAGAACGTTATCGAACATGACAACAGATCCGGATTTCGTGCGCGGTTTAATGAGTCTGAAATATTCTGCATAATTTTCTTTGTCTGCATCAATAAAAACAAGGTCAAAGACTTCGTCGGTCTCTTTCAAAAATTCCTTCGCATCCCTGAGTTTAAAATCGATCTGAGAAGAATGTGCGCTTTCTGCAAAATATTTCCGAGGTAAATAGGCCAGATCTTCATTTACATCAAGCGTCGTTATTTTACCATTTTCAGGAAGCCCTTCTGCCAGGCAAAGCGTTGCATACCCCGTGAAGGTACCGATCTCCAGGATGTTTTCAGGTTTGATCATTTGGGAAATCATCGTTAATAACCTTCCCTGCTGGTAGCCTGAAATCATGTGTGGCTGGGTCGTTTTCTGGTAAGTTTCTCTTCTCAACTTTTTCAGGATTTCCGGTTCTCTGGAAGCATGGGTTTCCAGGTATCTGTCCATTTCCGGATTCTTTTCTTCAAAAAAGCTCATTCTACAAATTTTGTTGATTCAAATTTACTTAAATATAAGCAAAAAGCGTAAAGAATAAGAAATATTCTGGTCCTGTAAAACCGGTAGAAAAATTACCGTGAAAATACGGATGTTGCGGTCGGCAGAATAGCTATACATTTGGATCAGGGTAAAAACACTAATTAAAATGGATGCAGGAGAAAAACAAATTAATCAAGAGAAAAAAAAGAGAAGCACACGATCTGAAGAGAGAACAGCGCCTCCGAAAAAAACTAAGCCGGAAACGTCCAATTCATTTTTGCAGCGAATTATTTCCTTATTGAAAAAAGAAGAATTAATTTGATTAAAAATAAATCCCGAATTTCTTCGGGATTTATTGTATTGATTGAATGTTGTTCTAATTATTTTTTCGGCGTAATATCCATTAATTTCATAAATTCATCAAGCTTCGGCATGATGATGATTTCCGTTCTTCTGTTTTCAGCTCTTCCGGAAACGCTCATGTTGGTGGCTTTAGGATTGTATTCAGATCGTCCTCCGGCAGTGATTCTTGCAGGATCTACACCAAATTGGGTCTGTAAAACCTTCGCAACAGAAGTTCCTCTAAGCGCAGAAAGATCCCAGTTGTCTCTTGGCAGGTTTGTAGAGTTCAAAGGAGCATTATCGGTGTTCCCTTCGATCAGTACAGAATATTTGTCGTAGTCATTGATTACTTTAGCTACTTTTCCCAATACTTCCTGTGCTGCAGGCAATATATTATAATCTCCTGTTTTATACAACATTTTATCTGAAAGTGAGATCATTACCACACCTTTAAGAACTTTCACCTGAACATCGTCGTCTGCTACATTATCCAATGATCTTTTAAGCTTGTTTGATAAAGCAAGGTTCAGGCTGTCGTTTTTAGCATTGCTTGAAATCAACTGCTTGATATAAGAATTTGAAGCGTTGATCTCCCCTACTAACTTATCAATATTGGCCGAGCTTTTTCCTGTATTGGAAAGACATGCATCCAATGATGACTTCAAAGCATCATGCTGGCTTTTCAATAAGTTATTTTCGCTTGTCAAAGCAGAGTTCTGAGACTTCAGATCCTGAATTTCTCTTTGTCTTTCACCTACGTTTTCAATACATTGTTTGTAATTTGAGCTCAGTGCATCATACTGTTTTTTGCTGATACAAGATGTCATTCCCAACACCATTGCAGATACTGCTAAGATTTTAAAAATTTTCATAAATAATCATTTTTAGACGACCAAAGGTAGCAAAATTCATTTTAATTATATCGATTATCTTTGCACAAAGAAATTCTCAGCATACATGTTGGAAACCACCTCCTTTAAAAATCAGTTACAGAATCTGGTACCCTCGCCTTTCAGCCGGAGCTACCTTCTTGCGGTGAGCGGCGGCGCAGATTCTATGGTTTTAGCGCATCTTTTTAAAAATTCGGGACTGTCATTTCAGGTTGCCCATATTAATTACAAGCTGCGTGGCAACGATTCTGATCTCGATCAAAAAACAGTAGAGGATTTCTGCAGAAAAAATGATATTAAATTTCATCTCTACGAAGTCTCCGACAACGACCAAAAACCGGAAAATTCCATTCAGCTTTGGGCAAGGGAATTGAGGTATGCTTTTTTTAACCAGATCCGGAAAAAGGAAAAACTGGATTTTTTAGTGACCGCCCATCATCTTAATGACCAGCTCGAAACATTCATTATCAATCTTTCAAAAGCTGCCGGCATCAATGGCTTAAGCGGAATCCCTGCTCATGACAACCAAATTTTACGGCCTTTGCTCGATTTTACAAAAGAAGAGATTTATGCTTTTGCCCAAAAGAGCGGTATTGAATTCCGGGAAGATCTCTCCAATCGGAAAAATGATTATTTAAGAAATAAAATACGGAATGAAATCGTTCCGCAATTGACACAGACCAATGATCATTTCCTTGAAAACTTTAAAAAAAGTTCACGGTACCTTAACCAGACAAAAGATTTTGTACAGCAACAGATCCGCGAAATCGAAAACCGCATTGCAATATTTAACCCATCCCACAAAATCTTTTCAAAAGAACAACTTGGGCGGGAAAGTGATTTTGTGAAGTTTGAAATTTTAAAAAAATACGGCTTTAACCGGGAGGAAGGAATTCCTAAAATCTTCAAGGCTGAAAACGGCAGTTCATTTTTTTCCAAAGAATATCAGTTGATGGTAAATTATGACGAATTGGTTTTAACGGAATTAAAGGCACAAACGGGAAAACCAGGCACAAACCATTCTGAAGAGATTCTTTTGATAGAAAAATTTGAATTTTCTGAAAACCAAATGACCATTAATCTCGAAAATATAATTGAAATCGAATCAATCAATAAAAGTCTTGAATGGACTTTTGATGCCCAAAAACTAAGGTTTCCGCTGCGATTGAGAAGGGCGGAGAACGGTGATGAATTTCATCCGTCCGGATTTTCAGGGAAAAAGAAAGTTTCTAAGTTTTTTAGGGACGAAAAAATATCTATTTTAGCGAGGCAAAAAATCTGGATCCTTACCGACCGTGAAAATTCCGTACTCGGGATTATTCCTTTCAGACAGGACCGGAGAAATGCGGGGAATGAGAACTCCGGATATATTCTCAAAATTTTAATAAGAAGTAAAAATGAAATTTAGAAACTGGTTTTTATTGGTTCTGCTGTTTTTGGCAACCGGAATCAATGCACAAATCAAAAATCCTGTAAAATTTAAATTTACAATCAACGAATTAGGCGACAATCAATATGAAGCCGTGCTGAATGCGACCATGGAAAGCGGTTGGCACATTTATTCCAAAGACATTCCGGAAGACACAGGAATTCCGACCGAATATAAAGTTTCGGGGAAAAATATTGAACTGATCGGTAAATTCACGGAAGTCGGTAAAAAACACGAAGAATTTTCTGAAGCTTTTGGCGGAAAGATTATTTTTTATTCCAATTCTGCTGGCTTTAAACAAAAATTCAAATTAAAAGACGCCACAAAACCGGGCGATGTTGTAGCAGAAATCACTTACCAGACCTGTGATGACAGGGTTTGCCTTGCGCCCAATACGTTGGAATTCAACAAACAGGTTACCCCAAAAGGCACTTCTCAAGAAACGGCAGCTCCCACCACGGAACCGGAAAAAGATTCTGCAAAAATGGAAACGGTAGTCGAAAACCCGGCTAAAGGCACCATAACGGTAACAGAAACCTCCAAACTGGATCCTAAACAGCTGAAAATAGAATCGATTGATTTTCAAAAACCATTAACCGATTGCGGAACAGCAACGGCAAAAGTAGACGAAAATTACTGGACCTATCTTTTCCTTGGTTTTATCGGAGGACTTATTGCTTTGCTTACACCCTGTGTTTTCCCAATGATTCCTTTGACGGTTTCTTTCTTCACGAAAGGCAGCATGAACAAAGCGAAAGGAAAAAGAGATGCTTTCATATACGGATTTTTCATCCTGTTGATCTTTGTTCTCTTAAGTGTTCCTTTTCACATTATCGACGGGATTGCCGGTAATATTTTCAACGAAATATCTACCAGCGTATGGCTGAATATCGCATTCTTCATCATCTTTATTTTCTTTGCAGGAAGCTTCTTCGGGTACTATGACATTACCCTGCCGAGCTCCATTGCCAACAAATCTTCGAAGGCGGAAGAAGCAGGAGGAATAATCGGAATTTTCTTCATGGCTTTGACACTGGTAATTGTTTCGTTCTCATGTACAGGTCCTATTTTAGGAAGCTTATTGGGAAGCGCTGTGACCGGTTCGGCTAATGTTCCTATGTTGTTGACCTTTGCTTTGGCAGGATTCGGACTGGCCTGGGCGATCATTTTCGGATTGCTGGCATTATTCCCGCAGGCATTGCAAAGCCTTCCTAAATCGGGAGGTTGGATGAATACGGTAAAAGTTGTTTTAGGTTTTGTAGAACTGGCTTTAGCACTGAAATTTTTATCCAAGGCAGACCTCGTTTCTAAAACATTCTTATTAAAAAGAGAATTGTTCATTGTGATCTGGGTTCTTGTGGCGCTTGGATTAGCTTTATATTTATTTGGCGTGATAAAGTTCCCGCACGACGATAAAAAACCTAAGATCTCCGCTACCCGAAAAATTCTTGGTATGCTGGGACTGGGATTTGTCATTTATCTCGTACAGGGATTAATTCCTTCCGATCGTCCGAAACTTCAGCTGTTGAGCGGAATTTTACCTCCGTTGAACGTAAGCTATTTCCACGACGAAAAAGACGGTATTCTGGGAATGCATCCGGAACATGATTTCTTTAAAGCAGTGGAACTTGCCAAAAAAGAAAACAAGCCTATATTGATCGACTTTACAGGATACGGCTGCGAAAACTGTAGAAAAATGGAGGAATTTGTATGGAGCGAAAGTGATATTCTTCCGATTCTTCAGAATGATGTTGTATTGGCTTCTTTATATGTAGATGATAAAGAAGAATTGCCTGAAGACCAGAAAACAAAGATCGATCTTGGGGACGGACAGGTAAAGAAAGTGAAAACAATCGGTGACCGATGGAGCTTATTCCAACAGGTTAATTTCAATAATAACTCACAGCCGCATTACGTTCTGGTAACGCCGGACGGAAAAGTGATCAACACACCGGTTTCGGGATACATGCCTAAGGGAGACTTTAAAAAATTCCTGGAATGTGGTGTAAACTATTTCAAAAAGAATAAATAATTTTATCTAAAATATTCATAAAGCCTTTTCTGTAACGAAAGGGCTTTTTTTATGGTATTGATTCATAGCAAAATAGAAATGATCTTATTCAGATAATAACAAAACAGCAATTAAAATATGAATTAGGTATATATTTTGTATTCATTTTTAAAAATAAGTACAAAATCGACACCTTATTTTAAAACTGTTTAACATTTAAAACTATTAATCATGGCTGAAGTAATTGCACAAGAAAAGCAGGGAGGAAGCAAACAAAGAAAAAAAATGATCAGAGTAGATATGACTCCGATGGTTGATCTGGGATTTTTGCTCATTACATTCTTTATGTTTACCACAAATTTCACAAAACCTAATGTGATGGATCTGGGATTACCGGCGAAAGATCCGAACCCAATTCCACAACCGACACCCCCAATTGATGTTAATAATCAAATTACATTTATTTTAGGTAAAGACAACCGTGTATTTTACCATCAGAGCACGAAGGAAGATTTAAGTAAAACCAATTTAAAGGAAACGGATTTCAACGGGCTGAATATTACCAGAATTATTTCCGAAGCTTATTACAAGGCGCCTAAGAAGGAAAATTTCACGATCATTATCGAACCGACCGACGATGCCAATTATAAGAACTTCGTTGATGTTCTGGATAATATTGCCATTTCCAAGAAAGAACGTTACGGCGTTACCGACGTTAAACCGTGGGAAAAGAAAGTTTACGAAGAATTAACCCAATAAAGATCAAAGGGCATTTTCAAAATGCTCTTTTTTTATTTACTTTTGAGTTATAATTTTATTCAATGAAAAACTTTTTGACCGTATTCGCCTTTACCGCTTTACTTATTTCATGTTCTAAAAAAGAAACATCATCTGCAACAAATTCAAATCAGGCAGACAGCACAAAGATCATTGACTCTATCAATGCCGCGAGAACCAAGATTAATGACAGCATAAAATCTAAAAACCGGTTCAGGGATTTTAGCGGAAAACATACCTTCACCCATAATTTAATTAATAAAAAAGGCTCTTTAAACTTTGAGAAAGTAGAAGGTGAAAGAGACCGTTATAAAGTTTCGGGAGAAATAAGATCCGGAAAAAATTATGTCACTATAGACGGCACTGCAAATGTGGTTTCGGACAATCATGTGAATTTCTCCGGAACACTGACGCAGAGTATTTCTGAGTACGATAACGGAAAACCTTACGTACGAAAAAAGCCCAAAACATTCATGTCTAAAGACGGCGGAAAAACATACAGGCTACAGGACATGGTAAATGGTTCGGGATTTGTTGATCATATCGATATCCATTTTTAATTGCTGAAACTATGCTGAATTTTGAAAGAAAGGGAAACGGAAAAGAAACTTTGGTCCTGCTTCACGGCTTTATGGAAAATCTTTCTATCTGGAGCGATATGGAACCCAATCTGTCTGAAAATTTTTCATTATTAAAAATCGATCTTCCCGGCCATGGAAAGTCGGACATCATTGCTGAAGTCCAGACCATGGAACTCATGGCGGAAGAGGTGAAAAAAGTTCTGGACGATCAAAATCTGCAAAAAATTCATTTGCTGGGACACTCGATGGGTGGCTACATTTCATTAGGATTCGCTGAAAAATATCCTGAATACCTGAAAAGTTTAACTTTATTTTTCTCAACCTTTTTGCCGGATGATGCAGAAAAAAAGCAACAGCGCATCAAAAGCTACAGAATCATTGAAGATGCTTTTGCCCATTATGCAAGAGCCGGAGTCCCCAATCTTTTTAATCCCAATGAAAGGGACATTCTTGAAGGCAAAATAGAAACGGCGCTTGAAGTAGCCCTTTCCACACATAATATGGGCGCCCTGGCCTCCGTAAAAGGAATGGTGGAGAGAACGGATAAAAAGCACGTTCTCGAAAATCTCGACGCTAAAATATTGGTTTTGGCAGGCAAATATGACAACGCCGTAAAGACGGAAACGTTGATCAAAAATCTTCCAGACAGAACCAACATAAAATCTTACATTCTTGACTGCGGGCACAACGGGCATTGGGAGAAACCGTCCATTTGTGCAGAGATCATCAATACGGAGCTTCTTCATAATTTACCGAAACATCTAGTTTTTTAGTTTTATGAAAACAGGATTTTTATCACTTCTATTTCTTGCAGTCCTGAGCTGTAAAAAAGAAAATACCGTTTCAACAAATCATCAAAACAAAGCCGAAACCATTACCTCTCAAAACAGTAAAAACCATCCGGAGACTCCATCACAAAACAAAGAAGAAATATTTAATTTCCAGAATGAGCTTTGTGACAATAAAGGATATTTTGATGCGGATAAATATTCGAAAGAACAACTGCAGGATACTTATATCCTTTGGTACAAAATGAGTGGCTCCCTGCTAAGCACAACTTCCGTATTCAATCTTAGCGGCTTACAGAAAGTACGTGCTGAAAAAGAGGCCATCTTATCGAAACTTGACCAGGATTTTTCCGATCAGAAAAAGAGACTTGAAAATTTAAAATTGGTAAATGATCCATACTGGGAAAATGTAAGAGCGCAAAAATTGCGGGAACTGGATTACGAATACGCATTCAGGAAAACTGAAATCCAGGCCTTTTCAAATCCGGGAGTTCTTCTTAGCCCTAAATTTTCTAAAGAATGCGAAAATTTCGCAAAAGCTTTAAATTCAAACGACACCCGAATGGTTGAAGAATGGAGAAAGCTCCGTGAAGAAATGAGTAGAAAAAACAGCGATCCGCAAAGGATCATGGATGAATTTGAAGAACGTTTAAACTCATCTGAAAAGGAAGATTTTGCCACGATTGATTTAATTACTTTCGGCTGGGGAAACTGTGTGAATGATCATATAAAAAGAGTCGACTATGACGAAAATATGTATAAAAAATTCAATGCTCTTTTCATAAAAATCGATTCTGAGTGCGATGAACCTTAAAATTGCTTTATAAATCCGTATCTTAGTAAGGATAAAATTTTCAATGGGTATATTCTCTTTCAAAAAAAAGAAACCGGTTATCGGTCTTACGCTTTCGGGCGGAGGAATGCGTGGAATTGCCCATATTGCGGTATTAAAAGCTTTGGAAGAATACAATCTGAAACCGGATATTATTTCGGGAACCAGCGCGGGATCTATCGTAGGTGCCTTTTATTCTTTGGGAAAAACGCCGGAAGAGATGATGGAAATTGTGAAGCAGACTACTTTTTTTTCAAGGTCTTTTCTAAAACTCTCCAAAAATGGAATTTTCAGTTCAAAGTTTATCCTGAAATTATTCATGGACCATTTTCCGCAGGATGATTTCAAGGTTTTAAAAATTCCGGTATACGTTGCGGCCACCGAAATGACACACGGCATCGTAGATTTTTTCTCGGAGGGTGAGCTTTTTGGTCCGCTGCTCGCATCATCGAGTGTCCCATTTATTTTACCTCCAGTAAAGATCGGGGAAAAAATTTACGTAGACGGCGGTGTTCTGGATAACCTGCCCATTGAACCTATTATCGATAAATGTGACTTTTTAATTGCCTCTCATGTTAATTCCATCAGCTACGACAGCCTTGAGAAAATGACCTTAATGAAGGAATTTGACCGTATTCTTCACCTCGCCATTGCAAAATCTGTTTACTCAAAAGCGAAATCCTGTGATATATTCCTGAACCCGCCAAAAATGACGAAGTTCAGCCTATTCAACAAAAAATTTCTTGATATCATGTTTCAGGAAGTTTACGAATACACCTGTAAAGAACTTGAGGAAAAAGGATATTCGAGAGTGTGAGTACCTAAATTACAAACTGTCTTCAGCCTCAATCTTATTTTTAAAGGTTTCAATCGTACCCTGAAGCGATTCATAAGATTTTCCTCCGGCTGCATTGATGTGCCCTCCTCCATTAAAATATTTTCTTGAAAACTGGTTCACATCCATATCATCTTTGCTTCGGAAAGAGATCTTGATAAAATTCTCATAAAGATCTTCCATAAAAAAGGCCGCCATTTTCACCCCCATAATACTTAGCCCGTAGTTGACAAATCCCTCTGTATCCCCTTTCTGAAAACCGTATTCTTTAAGCTCTTCTCTGGTAAGATAAAGAACAGCCACTTTGCCGTCTTTTACCACTTCTATCCTTCCCAAAATCAAAGCCAGCAGATGAAGGCGGGAAACCGTATTGGTATCCCAGGTACTGGAAGTGATCATGGCAGGATCTGCCCCGTGCTCGATAAGGTTGGCAATAATGCGGTGTGTTGCCGCACTGGTGGAGCGAAAACGGAAACCGCCTGTATCAGTCATGATTCCGGTATACAGACATTCTGCAATATCTTTGTCAACAAGCTGCTCATCGTCCATTGCCTCAATAAAATGATACACCATCTGGCATGTGGCAGGAATGATGGTATCCGAATATACGAAGTCAAAGTCTTCGGGTTGCTGATGATGATCAATAAGAATTTTTTTAGCTTTTGACTGATTAAGCCAGTCTCCCAGCAAACCGATTCTGGAATGCGCATTAAAATCAAGACAGAAAATAACATCTGCGTCATGAATCAGATCAGACGCTACTTTTCTTTTATACTCGCCGATCAAGACTTTTTTGGCTTCCGGCATCCATTTCAGAAATTTCGGAAAATCATTCGGAACGATTACTTCTGCAAAAATTCCTTTTGCTTTAAGATAATGTTTAAGACCTAAGCTGGAACCAATAGCATCTCCATCAGGATTGTAATGGGTAAGGATTACGATTTTATTTTCCGGAGTAAGTAACGTATTGATTTCTAAAAGTTCCGCGGGTGTAAACATGAGATGTTTCTTTTCTTTAAAATTAAGTTTCCAAAGATAGAGCTTTTAAATAAATCGGAAAGTATTATTTTTGCCTGCGTTAAAATCCCGATAAATTGGACGTCGGCAAAATCTTATCAAAAATTTCAAAAAAATATGGGTAAAGTTTGTAACTTTTAAAAAATTGCATATCTTTGCAACCTGAAAATTAATAGATAATTACGATTTAAACATATAGTAATGAGTAAAAGAACATTCCAGCCATCAGAAAGAAAAAGAAGAAACAAACACGGTTTCAGAGAAAGAATGTCTACGCCAAATGGAAGAAGAGTTTTGGCTGCGAGAAGAGCTAAAGGCAGAAAGAGTTTAACTGTAAGTGCATCACGCGCTAAGAGATAATCTTTTTATTATCATATTACAAATCATGCTTGAAAAGAAGTTTTTCAGGCATTTTTTGTTGTTAAAATTTCCTAAAATTTAGGTTCCTAAGTCTTCTTTTTCCTATTTTTAAAATCTGAAAAAATATTTTAGAATAGCACTTTTAAAATTGAATTATGCCACATACACATATTGCCGGAGACAACATTATCAACCTGCAGCACGCAAAGATTGCACAGAAAAACTTCACCGTACTTTCTGATGTAAATCTTAATATCAAAAAAGGAAGATTCTGCTACCTTATCGGAAAAACAGGCTCCGGGAAGAGTTCATTACTGAAAACATTATATGGGCATATTCCTCTGGCTTCAGGGCACGGCGCAGTTGTCGGCTTTGACCTGGCTAAACTGAGAGCTTCAGACGTTCCGAATCTCAGAAGAAAATTAGGAATCGTTTTCCAGGATTTCCAGCTGCTTTCCGACAGAACTGTGGAGAAAAATCTGAAATTCGTACTTGAAGCAACGGGATGGAGCGACAAAGTAAAAATGGAAGACCGCATCAATGAGGTTTTGGGAAGTGTGAATATGAAAAGTAAGAAACACAAGATGCCTCATGAGCTTTCCGGTGGAGAACAGCAGCGTGTGGCGATTGCCAGAGCTTTACTTAATCACCCAGACCTTATTTTAGCGGATGAGCCTACCGGAAACCTTGACCCTGAGACCTCCAACGAAATCATGACGCTGCTGAAGCAGGTTGCTTTGGAAAACGGAGCTGCCGTAGTAATGGCTACCCATGATTACCACATGATCCAGAATTTCCCGGGAGAAGCCATAAGATGTGAGGATGGGAAAGTTTCCGTATTGGATACCGCTGAATTATTTGAATAAAACAAATATTTAGATTTAACATATTACTACTAAAATCTAATTTCTAACTTCTTTTTTAAAAACATGAAACTCTTTGGTGAGTTCAAGATATTGGTCCGAGTATTGTCTCGGACTTTTTTCTATGATAAATTCCGATTCCTGAAGTGATTTTTCAGTTGAGGAAAATTCGAGAATGAGCCTCTTTACGTTTGAATCAACAATACCTTTTATGTTGATCTTTCGAATTAAATACAAATGACTTTCTTTAGCAATAGTCACAAAATTATTTCCGGCCTCGACAGGAATGATGACGGACAAAATCCCTTCCTGTGAAAGAAGTGTCGAGGATTTTACGATCAGCTGGCGAAAGTTCAGTTCCACCGCCTGTCTCGCAATTTTATCTTTCTCAGAATCTGAGATTTCAAAATAAGGAGGATTCGAAACAATCAGGTCAAACCTTTCTTTGGCTTCAAATTCTTTAAAATCCTGATGTTCATTCTTTAGCCTGGACGAGAAAGGCGAGTTTTCAAAATTAATTCTGGTAAGATTTGCCGCTTCTTTATTAATATCAATTCCAAAAAAATTGGCATCAGCATTTCTCTGTGCAAGCATTAATGAGATCAGTCCGGTTCCCGTTCCGACTTCCAGAACCTGGTTTGCATCATCAACATTCGCCAAGGCGCCAAGCAAAACACCGTCGGTTCCCACACGGAAAACGTCTTCCGACTGCTGAATCGAAAACTGTTTAAATAGAAATGATTTCACTATAAATTCGTAGGCAAAGTAATGGTGAATGTTGATCCTTTTCCGACTTCGGATTTTACGGCAATTTCTCCCTTGTAGTCTTCCACCATTTTTCTGACCATGGATAAACCAAGGCCCATTCCGCTGTTTTTGGAGGTGAAATTAGGTTCAAAAATTCTTTCGTAAATATTCTCAGGAATCCCGATACCATTATCCTGAACGGAAATCATTATCCTCCGCTGATGCTGTTCCACATCAACATTAATGATGAGTTTTCTTTCATCGCTTTCCGCCTGTTTTGCATTGGTTACAAGATTGGTTATGATTCTGGAGAGATAAATCCTGTCCATATTAATCATAATATTGCTTTTATTGGCATGCATGAAAATGCTGTCATCATTGAACACACGCAGGATATCCTCAACCTCATTGTTAAGATTAATGATTTCATTATTTTTTTCCGGCAACTTGGCAAATTCGGAAAAAGCGGATGCAACAGTGGCGATAAGATCAATCTGATCCACCATCGTTTTGCTCATCTGTTTTACTTTCTCTCTTACATTCGGATCTTCGGGATCAAATTTCCTTTCAAAATTCTGGATCGTCAGTTTCATTGGCGTAAGCGGGTTTTTCACTTCATGGGCGACCTGCTTGGCCATTTCGCGCCAGGCTTCTTCAGAAGCTTTGAAACGAAGCCTTTCTTTCTGATCCTGAATCTGAAGGATCATCCGGTTGTAAGCCCTTGCCAGAGCATTCAGCTCATCGTTTTTATAATATCTGATAGGCCGCATTTCATTTTCGAATAAGGTAATACGGGTAATCATATCGGAAAACTTAGTGATGTTTTTAGCAAGACTGTTAGACATTACCCAACTGAACCAGACACTGAATAAAATAAGAATGATATCGACAAGGATTATATATTTTACATAAGTATTCAGAACATCAAAATAAGCCGATTCATTATGATACAAAGGAATGTATACAATGGCAATCGGCTCAAGATCATTGTTTTTCAGCAAAAGATAGGAAGAGGTAAGAACTGCATCCCTGGAAGCATCATAGCCTTTAATATCAACCCTGGCTTTGGTAGCCAGAATTCTGTTGACAATATTAATAGGAATCTTTTTCTGTTCTACCAGACTTTCTTCTTTATTTGAAAGCAGATAATTCCCTTTTAAATCATATAAAATGATATCATGCTGATTGATATCGGCAATTTCAAAGATTTTGTTATCCAGAAGCCGGGGAAGATCTTGAGTTTCGGTATGTTTCATGCTCACTGCATAATCCAGGTACCTTATGACCGCTCCTGTTTTTTCCTGCATATCAATCCTGCTTTTCTGTACAGAATTTTCCCTGAGGACAAAATAAGGAACCAGTGAGGAAGCCACTACACTTAAAAGACATACCAATAAGAATCCAAAAAAGACACGGTTTCTTAAGCTATATCCTTTGTACATACTAATTGACATTCTGTTTTTTAATTAACCTAGCAATATACTTACCAATTATATCAAATTCTAAATTAACTTTATCCCCAATTTTCAAATATTTCATGTTTGTAAATTCCCAGGTATAAGGAATAATCGCCACTGAAAACCTGTTATCTTCGCTTTTGGCAACCGTAAGACTGATTCCGTTTACCGTGATAGAACCCTGCGGAACCGTCACAAAACTTCCATCGCTTTCGTATGACATGGTGATGAAATAACTTCCGTCTTTGTTTTCAATATTTACTACCTCCCCTGTTTTATCAACGTGTCCCTGCACGATATGTCCGTCGAGTCTTCCGTCCATTTTCATGCATCGTTCAAGGTTTACCACCGTTCCGACTTCCCATTTTCCGAGGTTTGTTTTTTCTAAAGTTTCATTGATGGCTGTTACTACGTATTGGTTTCCGTCGATCTTCACGACGGTAAGACAACAGCCGTTGTGCGCCAGGCTCTGGTCGATTTTCAACTCATGGGTAAAAGGGCAGGTTAAAGTAAAATCAATATTGCTTCCGTTTTCTTCAATCTTCTCAATTATTCCAACTGCTTCAATTATTCCTGTGAACATATTATTTTTTGCTAAATTTGTAGTTTATTAATCTTCAAAGATAATCAAAATGAGCCCAAAAAACCATAAAGTACGAGTAGGAATTTCAATAGGAGATTTCAACGGCATCGGTCCCGAAATCATTATGAAATCCCTGGCTGACAAAACCATTACGGATTTTTTCACTCCGGTAATTTTTGGTTCGGGAAAATTATTTACCTATCAGAAAAATATTTTCAAACTTAACGTAAACTTCAACTACATCAACGAAGCGTCACAGGCACAGGGAGCAAAAATAAACATGGTAAACCTGGTGAAGGACAATTCTACAGTAGAGCTGGGAACACCGACGGAAGAATCCACCAAAATGGCCATCGACTCGCTGGAAGCGGCCACAGAAGCTTTACTGAAAGGAGAAATCGATGTCCTTGTCACAGCACCGATCAATAAAGATGAGATGGTGAAAATGGGCTTCAAACACGCAGGACACACCGGATATTTTGAAGAAAAATTCAATAAAAAAGGATTGATGTTCCTGGTAACGGAAGAATTAAAAGTCGCCGTGCTGACGCATCACATCCCGATCGCCCAGGTTGCTGAAAATATTTCCAAGGAAAAAATTAAAAAGCAGATCCGGGTTTTAAACCAGACTTTAATTGAAGATTTCAATATTACAAAACCTAAAATTGCCGTTTTAGGACTGAATCCGCACGCGGGTGACGGCGGCGTAATCGGAAAAGAAGAAATTGAGATCATCGCGCCGGCCATTAAGGAACTTTCAGACAACGGAATCCTTGCATTCGGCCCCTTCCCTGCCGACAGTTTTTTCCAGCCGGGAAAATATAAAAGTTTCGATGCGGTTCTGGCCATGTACCACGATCAGGGCTTAGCACCTTTTAAAACACTGGCCTATGAAGAAGGCGTAAATTATACCGCAGGGCTTCCGTTCATCAGGACATCACCCGATCACGGAACGGCCTACGATATTGCCGGTAAAAATATGGCCGATGAACAAAGTTTTACGGAAGCTATTTTCACTGCCATTAAAATATTCAGACACCGAAGCGAATACAACGATTTGATGAGCAACCGGCTTCAGCCCAGAAAAATGGCTGTTGATAACGGAATAGACGAAGATTTGCCGGACGAATCTGAAGGCTAAACCTTTAAAAGAGATTTTAAATTAATTTGTTTTAGAATTTATTTGTTATTATAAAAAAATTGCATATTTTTGCACACTCATTTTATGGACAAGTTAAGAAACTATGACGTAAGCTTTTCCGGGCTAAAAACCGGCAAGCACGAGTTCAGGTTTGAGATAGATAAAGAGTTCTTTCAATTATTTGACACTGAACAGGAATTTACAAATCCCAGAATTTCAGTAGATGTCTTATTAGACAAGCATACTACATTCCTGGAATTTGAGATTAAAGCAGATGGCATGGTAGAGCTGGTTTGCGACATTACAAACGAAAGTTTTGACCACCCTATCGAAAATGAAATCAAGGTTTTGGTAAAATTCGGTGAAGAATATGACGACAGTGAAGAAGACGTCATTACGATTCCTACAAACGATTATGCTTTCAATATAGCACAGCTGATGTACGAAAATGTAGCGCTATCAATCCCGATGAAGAAAATCTCACCGAATGTGAGTGATGAAGATCTTGCAATCCTGGAAAAGTTCAGTCCGAAAGAAGATGAAGAAGAAGAACATGAAAGTGATCCCCGTTGGGACGCACTAAAAAATTTAAAGAATAAAAATTAAATAGTTTAATGATGAGATGATGAATCTCATCGCTCATCAGTTAAAAAAGTTATTAGAAAATGGCACATCCAAAGAGAAGACAGTCGTCTACAAGAAGAGATAAGAGAAGAACTCACTATAAAGCTGTAGTTCCTCAATTGGCTAAAGATGCAACAACAGGAGAGCTTCACCTATACCACAGAGCTCACTGGCATGAAGGAAAACTTTACTACAGAGGTAAAGTAGTATTGGAAAAAGAAGTAGCAACTACTGAAGAAAACTAAGAGTCGCTTTCACTGAAAAACACTCGTTTTTATACAAAAACCGCCCGATTTTTATAAAATTTGGCGGTTTTTTGTTGTTTTTTACGATTTTTTGGTATCTTTGACCCAAAATCAAATATCAATTTTATGGACATTAAAGACATACAAAATCTTATTAAGTTTGTATCTAAAGCAGAAGTATCTGAAGTAAAATACAAGACTAAAGATTTCGAAATCACTATTAAAACTCCATTAGCAGGAAGCGAAATGGCTTATGCTCAGCCTGCGGTTTACCATACGGCTCCTCAACAGGTAGCGGCGGCTCCGGCACCGGCAGCAACTCCTGCGGCAGCTCCGGCACAAAGCACCGAGCCGGCTGCTGATAATAGTAAATATGTTACCATTAAGTCTCCTATGATCGGTACTTTCTACAGAAAACCTTCTCCGGACAAAGATGTATTTGTAAATGTCGGCGATGAAGTTTCAAACGGAAAAGTTGTTTGTGTGATCGAGGCGATGAAGCTATTCAACCAGATCGAGTCTGAAGTAAGCGGAAAGATCGTTAAAATCTTAGTAGATGATGCTACCCCTGTAGAATACGACCAACCTTTATTCTTAGTAGATCCATCATAATTTAGTTAGAAGTTAGAATTTAGAAAATAGAAGTTAGATAGCTAACTTTTAAGTTTCGTACTCATGTCTAATTTTCAAATTATCTAATTTTCAAATTAAAGAAGATGTTCAAAAAAATATTAATAGCCAATCGTGGCGAAATTGCAATGCGTATCTTACGTACTTGTAAAGAAATGGGGATCAAGACCGTTGCGGTATATTCTACGGCAGACAAAGACAGTCTTCACGTAAGATTTGCTGATGAGGCGGTTTGTATTGGTCCTGCAATGAGCAAAGACTCATACCTTAAAATTCCTAATATCATTGCTGCTGCAGAAATTACCAATGCAGATGCCATTCACCCGGGTTACGGTTTCTTATCTGAAAATGCCAACTTTTCAAGAATCTGCCAGAAGAACGGTATTAAGTTCATTGGTGCTACCCCTGAGCAAATCGAAAAAATGGGAGATAAAGCCAATGCCAAGGCAACAATGAAGGCAGCGGGTGTACCTTGTGTACCCGGTTCCGACGGATTAATAGAATCTTATGAACATGCCGTAAAAATTGCTGAAGAGACGGGGTATCCTGTAATGATCAAAGCAACAGCAGGAGGCGGCGGAAAAGGGATGAGAGCTGTTTGGAAAGCCGAAGACCTTAAAGACCACTGGGAATCTGCTATTCAGGAAGCGGTGGCCGCTTTCGGTAACGGAGGCATGTACATGGAAAAACTGATCGAGGAACCAAGACATATTGAAATTCAGGTTGCGGGAGACCAATTCGGGAAAGCGTGTCACCTTTCGGAAAGAGACTGCTCGGTACAGAGAAGAAATCAGAAACTGACGGAAGAAACGCCTTCTCCTTTCATGACGGACGAACTTCGTGAGAAAATGGGTGAAGCTGCTGTTAAGGCTGCAGAATTTATCGGATACGAAGGTGTAGGAACGATCGAATTCCTGGTAGACAAGCACAGAAATTTCTATTTCATGGAAATGAATACAAGAATCCAGGTAGAACACCCGATCACGGAACAGGTTATTGATTATGACCTGATCAGAGAACAGATTCTTTTAGCTGCAGGAACGCCGATTTCAGGAATCAATTATTACCCTAAGCTACATTCCATCGAGTGTAGAATCAATGCGGAAGATCCTTACATGGATTTCCGACCTTCTCCGGGGAAAATTACAGGATTGAATATTCCTGGCGGACACGGGGTAAGAGTTGATACACACGTTTATTCAGGATATACAATTCCTTCCAATTACGACTCAATGATCGCCAAGCTGATTACCACGGCTCAAACCCGTGAGGAAGCGATTGCCAAAATGAGAAGAGCACTGGAAGAATTTTATATTGAAGGTGTAAAAACGACAATTCCTTTCCACAGACAGCTGATGGATAATGAAGATTATCTTTCAGGAAACTATACGACGAAATTCATGGAGGATTTTGTAATGGATAGAAAATATGATAATCATTAAGATTATTTTAAAATAAATTTCCAAACCGTCTCAAAAATGAGACGGTTTTTTTGTTTAAAAATCACCCTTTTGTATGATTGTGCGACTGCTAGCCTTACAATAATTTTGATAAAACCTCTTATTAAACACAAAAAATTTTACCCATCAAAAACTTAGCTTTAATTTCATTCTGCCTGTTGACCCATCTTCTTTTTGGGCAAAAAAATTTGATGAAGATAAACTAATGACAGAATATCTCGAAGGAAAGGGGCTATACGTAGAGGAGAAGAAAGTGATATTCATAGAAGATTTATAACTGATATTTAATTATTTATGAAAATAAAAAATATATTCCCATTTTTAGTTATTTTGTTTTCGACATTCTGGAATCTTAATTTTGCGCAGGAAAAAGAAATTTTGAAAATTTTGAATCGGAAACTGAAAAAAGAAGTAAAAAATCAACTTCAATCCTCCAACTTTAATGAAGATACCATCAGCATTATCGAAGAGTTCTCTATCAATAAAGACAAGATCCTGACTTTTACCATTAAAAAAACAAGTCCGTATTCCAAGGGTTATCAGATTATAAAACAAGAAGTTCCATTACATCAAATAAAAAAGATAGGAAAAGATATCCAGATTATTTTAGAAACCGAAAAAAATGCAGTTGAAACACACTTTACAACAGTTGATGAAGGTTCAAAAGCACAAGTCATACATGAAAGCCTGTTTTTCTTATACATCACTGATGAAAAAGAAGACGACAGCCTGGGTATTGAGCTTCAGAAAGCTTTTCGGAAAGCGGGCTATGAAATTCAGAAAGATCCCTGGTATGATTAATTTTAATACGTAAGAATGAAACTGAAAGGGAAAGAAAAGAAATTCTGGTGGGATTTTGCCAGAATCAAAGATTCGAAAAGGATTCCGGATGAAATACCCGGATTTACAAGCATCGACTCCTCGGATGACGATGAATATATTGCAATCCTTTTTGAGAGGGTGAAAATCATCCATTATCTATATTTTAAGGAAACAAAAATTACGGATGAAACGGTACGTCTGATTTCCCATGTTCAGCAGTTAAAAAGCCTGACATTAATGAAACACCCAAACATTACGAAAAAAAGCCTTCCCTATCTCAATACATTAACCGACCTGGAATATCTGGACATCTGGAAAACAGAAATTACCGTTAAAGATATTTACCAGCTCGATCAGCTTCAAAACCTAAAAGAATTGCACGTAGCTTCTCTGGGTTATGAATTCAGCAGCCATTTCCAGATGGAAAGTGATCTTATTTTGGAGGAGGTTATTCATTTAGAAACGATTTTGCCACATTGTAAGTTTTATATAGATCATGACCTTTATCCGTAAATTTATTATTTGTTAATATACTTTTACAGAAAGATATTATACCTGCAACATGATCTTAATGTCAATAATATTTTTAAAGACATCTGTTTTCAGCATTAAAATGTTCTCGGATCAGGCTGTTTTTCAGTGTCTATTTTCTGTTTATCCATCTCATTTATAATGTTTACATTTGCGCAAAATCAACATATATGTCAACAGCAGAAACAGTGAAAGATTCACAATATTTTATTGGCCTTGAAGATAAATACGGCGCCCACAATTACCACCCTCTTCCTGTGGTGTTAGACAGAGGAGAAGGCGTTTTCGTATGGGATGTCGAAGGTAAGAAATATTATGATTTTCTTTCAGCTTATTCTGCAGTAAACCAAGGACATTCACATCCGAAAATCGTAGACGCTTTAGTAGAGCAGGCTAAAAAACTGGCTTTGACATCGAGAGCTTTCTACAATTCAAAGCTGGGAGAATACGAAGAAAAAATCACCCATCTTTTCGGTTTTGATAAAGTTTTACCTATGAATTCCGGGGCTGAAGCGGTAGAAACTGCCGTAAAATTAGCCAGAAAATGGAGCTATGAAGTAAAAGGAATTTCCGAAAATGCAGCAAAAATTATTGTCTGTGAAAACAACTTCCACGGAAGAACAACGACGATCGTTTCATTTTCAAATGATCCTGATGCCAATCAGAATTATGGTCCTTTTACACCCGGATTTATTAAAATCCCTTATAACGATATTGCTGCTCTTGAAGAAGTTCTTAACAGAGAAGCTGGAAATATTGCAGCATTTTTAGTTGAACCCATCCAGGGTGAAGCGGGAGTTTATGTTCCGAATGACGGTTTCCTGAAAAATGCTTCCGAATTGTGTAAAAAACACAATGTTCTTTTCATCGCAGACGAAGTTCAGACCGGAATCGCAAGAACCGGAAAACTGATTGCCTGTCATCATGAAGATGTACAGCCTGATATTTTGATTTTAGGAAAAGCCTTATCCGGAGGCATGTATCCGGTATCAGCAGTTTTAGCCGATAACGAGATCATGAACGTCATAAAACCCGGCCAACACGGTTCTACTTTTGGAGGAAATCCTATTGCCTGCGCAGTAGCAGTAGCCGCCCTTAATGTCGTAGAGGAAGAAAAATTATCTGAAAGAGCTGAAGAACTTGGAAAATTATTCAGATCTGAGATTGAAAAAATAATAGAAAAGTCCGCTCTGATCACAAAAGTTCGGGGAAAAGGATTACTGAATGCCATTCTGATCAATGACACACCGGAAAGCTCCACCGCATGGAATATCTGTTTAAAGTTAAAAGAAAACGGACTTTTAGCGAAGCCTACCCACGGAAATATCATCAGACTGGCTCCACCATTGGTTATTACGGAAGAGCAGCTTTTGGATTGTGTGAAAATTATTGAAAAAACCATCCTTTCTTTTTAACACAAATGGCACTTTCCCTCGCAGTCATTACTTACAATGAAGAAGATAATATTGTAAGATTACTTAATGCCGTTAAAGACACCGTTGATGAAGTTATTATCGTAGACAGCCATTCCACAGACAGGACGAAGGAAATCTGTCTTCAGAATTATCCGGATATAAAATTTTATGAAAGGAAATTCAACGGGTATGGTGAGCAGAAAAATTATGCACTCAGCCTTTGTTCAAAGCAGTGGGTGCTTTTTCTGGATGCAGATGAAGTCCCGGATGAAGAGATGCTGCAGTCGATCCGGAATATCATTTCTTCAGGAAATACGGGACACTGTGTATATAAGGCCAGATACAACAATCATCTCGGCATCCACCTGATCAGGTTTGGAGGATGGGGAAATGTGTGCAAAGAAAGGCTCTTCAGAAAAGATTCTGCAAAATATTCTGATGATAAAGTCCATGAATTCCTGATTACCAGCCAAAAAGCGGGAATTCTGGAAGGAAAAATAGACCACTTTACCTACAAAAGCATTCATCATCACATTGCTAAAATCAATACGTATTCTGATATGATGGCGGAAAAGATGTTTGAACGCGGGAAAAAATATCAGAATTTTAAAATCATCATCAGTCCCGTTTTCGAGTTTATCAAAGTATTTGTATTTAAATTTGGCTTTTTAGATGGTTTTGCGGGATTTTACGTAGCGAAGACCATGTCCTATTATACTTTTTTAAAATACATAAAACTGCGTGAAAAAATAAGAATCCGGGAAATCAGAAAAAAATGTGGTGAGTTATGATGATTCTTTATTTCACCACACCCGTATTGCTTTTTGTTGTCATTTATTTCCGGCTTTATCTTTATTTATTCCCCAAAAACCGGATGATCATTTTAATGTATCATCAGATTGCAGAAGAAAGCGGCGAAGATCTTACGGTTAGCCTGAAGAATCTTGAGGATCAATTTAAATATTTAAACCAAAAAAAATATCAATCCAGGTTTTTCAGTGAATTGAATATTCCATGCAGAAGAAGCATTATTATCACCTTTGATGACGGATACAAAAATAATGAAGTCCATCTCCCGGCCTTATTGGAAAAATACAATCTGAATGCAACGATATTTATTCCCACAGAATTTATTCAGAAAGGATATAAAAATAATGAGATGATGAATTTTGAGGAGATTCGTAATCTTAACCGTGAACGTTTTGAAATTGCTCTTCACAGTCATTCTCATCAAAACTTCAGAAGTGTTTCTGCTGATTTTATAGAACATGATCTTCAAAAAAACATGCAGATTCTGGAGGATGAAAATATACAATATTCAAAGGTTCTGGCCTATCCTTACGGGAAATATCCCAAAAAAGATCCGGCAAAAACAGCCGTTTTTTCAGTTTTGCAACGTCTGGGAATTCTCTACGCGGTCAGAATCGGAAATAAAATCAATTATTTCCCAACCCGAAAACCTTATGAACTGTGCAGAATAGACATAAAGGGGAAAGATACGCTGATACATTTCAAATTAAAACTTATCTTTGGTAGATTAAAAATGTTTTAGGAAAGATAAATTAATTGGTAATGACAGAACAAGGTGTGATGAATGTAAGTGGCTTAATCATAACCTATAACGAAGAAAAAAACATTCAGGAAGTACTGGAATGCTTTGATTTCTGTGACGAAATTATCGTGGTAGACTCATTCAGTACGGACAAAACTGTAGAAATTGCACAAAAATATCCGAAAGTAAAGATCATTCAAAACGCATTTGAAGACTTTACAAAGCAGAGGAATATCGCACTGGATGCTGCAAAAAACGATTGGGTATTATTTCTTGACGGTGACGAAAGAATCACCGCTCCCCTCAAAAAAGAAATCATAAACGAACTTAAAAAGCCTGCGCAGAAAGACGCTTATTACTTTTACCGGAAATTTTACTTTGCCGGAAAGCCGATTCACTATTCAGGAACGCAGACTGACAAAAACTTCAGGCTTTTCAGAAAATCCAGGGCCCGGTATATCAGTGGAAAAAAAGTTCATGAAACGCTCCATGTTAACGGAACGGTTGGCGAAATGAAAAATAAACTTTTGCATTTTTCCGTTAGTGATTATGAGTCTTATAAAACAAAAATGATTCATTACGGCGTTCTGAAAGGACAGGAATTGGCGGCCCATGGCAAAAAATATAACCGTATCTCCCAATATTCCAAGACAGCATTCAAGTTTTTTAAGGCATACATTTTGCGTTTAGGTATTCTTGACGGAAAAGAAGGCTACCAGCTTTCTTACCTGCAGTCCTTAAGTGTTTTTGAAACTTATGAATCATTAAAAAAGGAACAAAACTAACTGGATGAAAATTTGTGTAATTAGTTTCGATTTTTGGGGATATGATTACTATATTGTGGATGCTCTGAAGTCTAAAAATATAGACGCCCGGCACATTAAAATAAGCGATGTCACCCATTCTAATTTTAGTGAAAGGGCAACGAATGCCGTAAGCAAAATTTTCCTTAATAAAAACCTGAAAACAGAAAAAAGACAAAAATTTGTTACCGATTCTCTGGAACAGATTGGCTACCAGGATCAGATTTTGGTGATGAATCCCGATACTTTTGACCTGTCAACACTTGAAGAAATTAGAAAATATACCGGAAGGCTAATCACCTATCTTTATGACAGCCTCGACCGGGTTCCGGTCGACAAAGAAAAACTGGATCTTTTTGATAAAATTTTCTCATTCGATATTGCCGATGTGCAGCAATATGGTTTTGAAAAGCTGACCAACTACATCTACCTTCCCCTTACGCGGTGCGAAAAACAGAATCCTGAAATGGATCTTTTCTACATCACATCTTATGACAATAAAAGAGTAGAATTCATTAAACTTCTTACCAAAAGACTTCTGGAGCTGAAACTCAAATTCCAGATCATTGTCATCGGAAAGAAAGGATGGAAACATCAGCTGAAAAATGTCTTCATTAAAATTCCGGAAAACCTGCACATTGTCTTCAGCATAAAAAAAATAAGTCATAAAAAGCTTCCGGAATATTATAAAAATTCGCGAGCTTTGCTTGATCTTACCCGTGAAAACCAATATGGACTGAGTTTCCGGGTTTTTGAAGCGATGGCATTGGAAAAGAAAATCATTACAGACAATCAATTGATTAAAGATTATGATTTTTATAGTCCTGAGAACATCCTGGTTTTAAATGAAACTTGCAGCAATCTTGAAAAATCTTTTTTTGAGACTCCCTACGAGAAAGTTCCGCAGGAGATTTACTACAAATACACACTGGATCACTGGACGGATAAGGTTTTCGGGCTCAACAAAAAAACATAATAATGGGAATTATAAAGAAAATAAAAAAACACTTCAGAAGAAAAGAAAAACTAAAAACTCTTGGTACCCGGGAAATTGCCAGCATTACCTCCTTCGATCCTTCAAAAAAAACCATCCTATTTACATCCAGGGATTTCCCTACCCATGATAAAGATTCAGGTTCTAACAGGCTTAAAGAGATTATTTTAATTTATAAAAGTTTAGATTACAACTGTATCCTGTTCGCGCCCGATATGTTTGAAGATGATCCTTACGTAAAGTTTTATACAGAACAAAATATCATTGTGTTTGTAGAAAACGCAAAGTTCCCAAACATCTACGATTTTGCAGGTTCCCTGAAAAAAATAGATTTCGTTTGGTTCAACGGCCCGCTTGCCCTTAATTTATTTTATCAAAAAATGAAAACGGTTCTGCCTAATGCCAAATATATCTATGATATGGTAGACATCCATTTTTTACGGTTCAAAAGAGCAATTGAGATCGAACCCAATCGTATTTCGTTAAAAAAGAATTATAAGCACTTCTTCCGGCTGGAAACCGTTGTCGCACCTAAACTGGATTACATCATTGCGATTTCCGACAAAGAAAAAGAGATCATGAGCCGGTATGCAGATAAAAATAAGATCATCACCATATCCAACATTCATTATCCTAAGATTGATATTTCCGAAAGAAAGAATTTCACAGCAAGCAAGGGAATTCTTTTCATCGGATCAATTCATGAACCAAATATCGATGCGGTAAAGTTCCTGTATGACAAAATAATGCCTCTGGTCTGGAATACAAATCCTGAACTTGAAGTAAGCATCATCGGAAATGTGGCCGACAAGCTTGATGTAAAACAATATCCTAAATTTAAATTTTTAGGTTTTGTAGAAAGTATTGAGGATCAATTTATAACCTCAAAACTCATGGTGGCGCCGTTACGATTTGGCGCCGGGGTAAAGGGCAAAATCGGACAGGCTTTCGAATATTTCCTTCCGGTAATCACTACGGATATCGGGGCAGAAGGAATGCAGCTTGTCAATGAAAAAAACGTATTGATTGCCAATGAAGAAAAATCGTTTGCAGAAGCCATCATAAGGCTGAATAATGATGAGGAGCTTTGGAATACGTTAAGCAAAAATTCGACAGACAGTCTGAAACCTTTTTCACCTGAAGAAACGAGAGAAAAAATTAAAACTTTATAAGCATGTCATTAAATGTTAATTATCATGGCTTTTTTGACGGAAATTTCGGAATTTCTGAAGCTACCCGGCTGAATGCGTTAGCTTTGGAAAAAGCAGGAATACAGGTACATAAAATCAACTATTCCAGTGATACTTTTAAAAGACTCACTGAAATTTCATCAACGGAAAATAGTAACCGGATTAATATTTTTCACATAAATATTAATTTCATCAATGACTTCTTTTCAAAAAATCAGGATCTTAAATTAGGCAATCATTACAATATTATCTACTGGGCCTGGGAATTTCCGGAAGTTTCTGATAAAGTGGCTCAGCTGCTGAATATGTTTGATGAACTTTGGGTACCGAGTGATTTTTGCGTTAATATCTTTACGAAGTATACAGGGATACCTGTCATAAGGTTTTCCCATCCTATTCAGAAGCTTGAAAGTTCAAAAGATTTTGATCTTACGCATTACGGCATTCCTAAAGAATCAAAAATCTATCTCACTATTTTTGATTCATTGAGTACAACCATTCGAAAAAATCCTGAAGCAACTCTTGAAGCTTTTAACACCGTTTTTAAAGATGACCAGGAAAGTTTTTTGATTGTAAAAACCCATAATCTGGAGAGAAGTAAAGACGCCCAAAAAGCTTTGGAAAAATATAATAATATTGCCAATATTATCATTATTAATGAGCATTTTTCTAAGGAAAAACTTCACTCTCTCATTCAGCAGTCGGATGTTTTAATCTCTCTGCATGGCTCTGAAGGATTTGGCCTTACCATGGCCGAAGCAATGGCCTACGGAAAAATTGTTATCGGAACCGGGTATTCCGGAAACCTGGATTTTATGAACGTGAATAATAGTTTCCTGGTTCAATATGATTTTATCAAAACATCCAATACAAAAGGGCTGATTGATGAAGGACTGACCCTTGCAAAACCAAGACTTCAGGATGCCGTGGCAAAATTATTATATATCAAAAACAATTTCAATTCGTTAGATCATTTCAGAGAAAACGCAGAACTTCAGATAGAAACGAATTTTTCATTAGAATCCATCGGCGAATTATTTAAAACCAGGTTAAATTTCATCAATACTTTTGATAAAGAACAAGCCAATGCCGGCTCAGATATAAACAATATTTTTTATGTGAGTGAAATTGAAAGATTAAATAAAAAAGTTAATTATCTGGAAAGAACCGTTTACAATAAAGTCAGAAAAAAAGTAAATGTTTTTCTTAAAAAAATAAAAGGCAGAGAATAATTATTTTCTGCCTTTTCTGTTTCTCAGATACATTTTTACATTGTAGATCAGCTGTATGGGTGCGCTTTTTTTATAGATTTTAAGATCCTTCTTCAGTCGAACATACTCTGAATAGATTTTTATTAACTGGGATTTGTTTTTCTCAATTTTATTCTGAGCGATAATTTCCAGGCCTCTCTCCTTAATAAGCTGACCTATATGCTGGAATGATAATTTCTCATGTACTGAAGCATATCCTTTTTGAGCTTTATTCTCCAATAATTCCCTGTCGTTGAATACAATTCTTAAATATTCTTCTGTCTGCTGCAAATCCGGTTCCGACCAGACGGTATTGGAGTCATAATTAATCACAGCAGATTGGGAACTTATCTTTTGAGCCTGAACGAGAAAACTGTTTTCCGGGTTCATAAATTCAAGATTCCCGGAATATCCTGTTGCGATCACGGGCTTACCAAGAAACATGGCTTCGGCCATAGTGAGGCCAAAACCTTCGGCACGATGTAGTGAAATGTAGCAGTCACAATGACTAATAAGGTTGTTAAGAGAATTCTTATCAAATATCTTTTCGACTATTTTTATCCTTTCGGAAGAACCTATCGCATCAAGTATTTGCTTCTTTTCTTCTGGAAAGCGTGTTGATAAAGATGTTTTAATCGTCAGGAAAGCATTATTCTCGCCTGTGTCAAAAGTTTTCCGAAAAACTTTTATAAGGCTCAGGACATTCTTTCTTTCCAACGAGCTATTATAGTCGAAAATAAAAAGAAAATTAAATTTATTTTTATCGAAAATATCTTTAACCGTCTTTTCTTCAGGCTCATTTACCGGAAACTGTACAGGATGGGGAATGACGATTACCGGCAACGAAACATATTTTTCTATGCAATTTTTACAATATTCCGAAGGGGTCCAGATTTCATCAAAAAGATTGAGGTGGGCAATATACGGTTCCGGGATTGTTTCCGATTCCCAGGCCATGTATAAAATATTGTATTTGTTTTCGAAAAAAGAAAAATCAAAGTGTGAGAAAAAATTAAAAACCTCCTCAGACGGCGAAATTTGGATCAGATTAATCGGATGGTCAGCTTTTTCGGCAAATTCTGTGAACGTATTGTCATTATCATTATGATTTGTTTTGACATCATAATTGATAATATTTAATGGTATATCTGCCTGTAAAATAGCTTTACAATTAAGTCTTGTAGCTTCTGCAATACCAAACTCGCCTTTTATAAAACCAAATACATTAATCCCGAGTTGTCTGTTCATCTGTTTCGATAATAAAGTTTAGTCCGTTTACAATGTATCATAGAATACGTTTTGTGTAATCTGTCTGTCGATATCTTTATGATGCAGAATACAGTGGTCGAAATTTTCGGTAGGGAAATAGAATGCTTTTTCAAAACCTATCAGTTTCTCATGAACTTTATTGACCCAGTGAATATTTTTATTCAATTTAAAAAGTCTCATCTGATAATCCGGATAATTTATGTAATTCTTATCATTTACTGCCCACTTCCACTTTGTGATATGATCTTCGGTAATCCCTTTTACAGTATTGATTCTTGGAATAAAAAACATATCGAAACCCGATTTCTTTTTCAACACATTTTTTATTGATTTCATAAGACTTTCCTGGGGAACCTCGTCTGCATCGATCTGAAACAGGTAATCTTTTGTTGCTGACTTTATAAGCTCATTTTTAAAAGATGCAAAATCACCCTTTAGAAATGTTTCTTTATGGAGTACCTTTCCCTTATATTTTTCCAGTACAGAATCTACGTCGGTATTTCTGGAAGTAATATCCTGCAAAACAATAACCTCATCTTCGTCATCAACAAACTTGAATAAGAATGTGAGCAAAGAGTCCAGCTCTTTAGCCTCATTACAAACTGTGATTCCGTAAGAAATAGTAACTTTTTTAAAAAGGCTAAAAAAACTCATTGTAAGATTTATTTATGTTTTGGTGTTCGTGAGACCGCTTTTTTATGATATTGACCTTAATACCCAGTTTCCCATATTTTTTATCAAAGCCCAAAAGCATTTTTGAGATTGTTTTTTGAGATGATAGCTTTTGAATAATTTCCGGAATGTTATGAATGACTTTATAAGAACCGCTTCTCCATTTTTTAGCATCAATTGTAACAATAATATCATTTGTTTTCGAAGCAGACCATGATTTAAATTTCTCGCGGATATCAATTTTCGACTTTGAGCTTTCTTTTTTCAGATAGCCTTCCACCACATCCTCATGATCTACATACAAATCTGTCGCGAAAGGTTCTGTAACATCGATAGATTCATCGGTAGCATTTTTTATAACAAAACCTATATCGTATGATTTTTTAACAGGACTGTTGGTGAAAAAATGCCATTTTCTTATGAAGTTTCTTAAAGAATCTTTTTCAACAGTTTTTGTTTTTTTGGAAAACTCCTCAGAAAACCTTGATGTTTTACTCACAAAATGATATACCATACTTCCTTTCGAAAGAAACAGCTGAAGTCCCGCAAGCCTTAATCTCAATATCAAATCATCATCTTCACAGAACATAGGAAAAAAAAGAGGGTCAAGCCCTTTAATTTCCATCAGTTTCTTTCTTGATGCTGCGAGAAAAAATGTGGTGTCGGAAATTGGCGGTAACGCATTGCTATTATCCGCATTGTTTTTTTCGTATGCGTAAAATTCGTCATATTTAAAATCCCAGAAATCGCTTCCGAAATCCTGAACCGCTTTCCATGATCTTTCATCTCCGGCAAATAATGGAGGTTCTACAGCAAGATAACCAATAACTTTCTCTTCTGACAAATGCTTCCGGAGATTTTCAACAAAGTGTTTTCCGGGCACCATATCATTATGAAGAAAAGTCACATAATTTCCGCCAGCTATTTCAATAGCTTTATTGTAGGTATCAGATAAAGATTTGTTTTCCCCTGAATAATAATATTTAAGATAAGGGTCATTTAAAGAATCCAGCCATTCATGAGTTCCGTCAGTACTTCCAAAACTTACGAAGACAATTTCCTGCCCGGGAAAATTATTCCGTGTAACTTCGTAGAACTTCCTGGAATACTCCAAATTATTCTTTAATCCTATCAAAAGCGAAATACTATTATCCATATTTACGATATCCTGATCCTGAATATTATTTGTTAATTCCTGTCGTACTCGTCCTCAAGTCTCACTATATCGTCCTCGCCGAAATAAGTACCGGTCTGCACTTCAATAAAAACAACAGGTTTATCAGAAAGATTCATCATACGGTGTTTAGCACCAAGCGGGATAAAAATACTTTCGCCATACTTTAAACTGACTTCTTTATCATCCAGAACGACGGTGGCATCACCTTCGATGATCGTCCATTGTTCCTGTCTTTTATGATGATATTGATAAGATAGTTTCTGACCTGCATTAACTTCGATCCTTTTTAGCTTATAATTTGGCTCATCGGCCAAAACATAATATTTTCCCCACGGTCTTTCCCCTATTTCTAACATATTTTTTTGTTACAAATTTAAATATTTAAGTACTTAAAAAACCAAAATTACACAATCTTTTTTCAGTCTGATAAAAAAGAAGGAGACTGTTTTATTCTACAGTCTCCTTTATTTTTAATACTATTGCTTTTACATTGATTAAAATACAATAGCAACGATTGATTATGTTTAGTATGCATAGAAAGGGATACCTTCCGCTACATATCCATTCGGGGTACCTGGATAAGTGCTGAAATAATGATCTCTCTGGCTTCCACTATAGAATTGGTAAATCGGCTTTTTAGAGCTATCCATTGTGGCGTAGAATACAATTCCCTCGTATGTATAATTCCATGGTGTACCAGAGGAAGTTGAGTAATAGTGATCTTTGTCACTTGCGCTATAAAACTGATAGATAGGAACCGTGTTTGGTGCTCTGTAACTGTATACTTTGAATTGTTCACCTTCAGCCTGATAATTATTAGGTGTTCCAGCATAAGTAGAAAGATAATGGTCTCTGTCTGAAGGACTGTAGAAACCATATACAGGCACTGGTATATAATCTAAAAACACTTTATTATCAATCAGGTATTGATTTACATAAGTCTTCAGTTCTTGTTTTTTCACCGGATCTTTTATCAGATCATAAATAAACACCAATCCATTTTGTCCGAAATCAACTAAGACAGAATTGTTAACAGTTGAGCTACTCTGCCAGTTAGAAATATTAACTTTCGTAGTCGGTTGCTCTAGATTAATCTCACCTATCAAACCTTTTGAGGGATCTCCTCCTATTGTTCTATACCACAATTTACTAGAGTAGTTCTTATAAGATTCTGATGTATTTACATCATTTGTAACATTCACATCAAAAATTTTATCCATACCCACTTTAACTCCGATTCTGGCAGCACGTTCACGATTTTCATTGGTTGTTTCTGATTGGAACATAATATTCATTTTAGCTCCGGTATAAATATCAACGGCTACGTGTGTACCATAGTCCTGCACAATCTGCTGAGGCGTTTTAGTTTGTAAATCCTGAATAAATTTAGGAGTCAGATAATCACCAAGCATATCAACAGTCGCATTAAATCTTAATCTTTTTTGTTTTATAGTAAGATTATAACTTCCGTAGATGTACTTAGCATCGAATTTATTATTCGTAGTAACAGCAGAATTAAATGCTATAGAAAGTGTTTTTTTTAAATAATGGTATTCCAGCGGTAACGTCTACCTTTGTTGAAACCATTTTAGAGTATGCTTCTGCATTTTCGCCATACTCTTCGTTGTACTCTTGGGAAAAGGTATTTTCAGAGATCACCCTTCCCGACTGCTCAGCTTTGAGCCTTTCAACATCAATAACTTTAAAACCAGATGCTGTGGCATTAGCATATTCTCCAGTGGCATTATAACCGTGTCCTAAAACATCATAAACTCCGTCACCTGCATATTTCGCGGCAGAAATGTTGTTTCTTGAGGCATTTGTGCTTTCTACATTAGCATTGTTATCAAGCTCTTCGACTGAACATGAGGTCATGAAGACCAAAGGTAAAGCACCTAAAAAAAGGGCAAATTTTCTTTTCATAGTATAATTTTAATGTGTCACAAAAATATTAATCACCAAGCTGCGATAAAAAATAAAGTCCATGGTTTTTATCATAACAAAGTGAAAAATTATTAAAGCAATCTCATTTACAATCCATTACACTTTAAGAAAGTTCATCAGTGATAAAAAAAGGATTTAAGTGAACAAAACTTAAAACAAAAGAAATTTAGAAATTTTTACCTTTATAATTTTAACTAAATTTGCATCAAAATTTTAATTGAAATGGGGAAAGTAAGAGTACGTTTTGCTCCAAGTCCTACAGGACCTTTGCATTTGGGAGGCGTAAGAACTGCATTATATGACTATCTTTTTGCTAAAAATCAGGGTGGCGAGTTTGTATTGAGAATTGAAGATACCGATACCGCAAGATATGTGGAGGGTGCCGAAGAATACATCGAGGAAGCCCTGGAATGGTGCGGGATCATTGCCGATGAAAGCCCTAAAAAAGGAGGAAAATTTGCTCCCTACAGACAATCCGAAAGAAGAGATATTTACGATCGTTATACGGAACAGATTCTGAAAACAGATTATGCCTATATCGCTTTCGATACGGCAGAAGAACTTGACGAAATCCGCGCCCAATACGAAGCGAAAGGTGACGTTTTCTCTTATGACAACAGAACGCGAAATCAGTTGAAAAACAGCCTGACACTTTCTGATGAAGAGGTTCAGAAGCTGCTTGATGAAAAAACGCCGTATGTCGTAAGATTCAAAATGCCGGTTGACAGAACACTGAACCTTGAGGACATCATTCGTGGAAAATTCTCCGTTAATACCAATACATTAGACGATAAAGTTTTAGTGAAAAATGACGGGATGCCGACGTATCATTTCGCCAATATTATTGATGATCACGAAATGGAAATTTCTCACGTGATCCGCGGTGAAGAATGGCTGCCATCTTTAGGTTTACACACATTATTATACGAAGCGATGGGCTGGGAAGCGCCTCAGTTTGCCCACCTTTCTTTAATTTTAAAACCTGAAGGAAAAGGAAAACTGAGCAAAAGGGACGGCGACAAATTCGGGTTCCCCGTATTTCCTCTTGATTTCACAGATCCTGCTACCGGAAATGTTTCAAAAGGATACCGTGAAAGCGGCTATCTTCCGGAAGCTTTCATTAATATGGTAGCGCTTTTAGGCTGGTCACCTGCCGATGACAAAGAAATCCTTTCTCTGGAAGAAATGGCGAAAGAATTTGATTTAAATAAAGTTCATAAAGCCGGAGCAAGATTCAGCAAGGAAAAAGCAGAATGGTTCAATCACCAGTACATTCAGAAAACGTCAGACGAAGAATTGCTGCATATTTTAAAAGATTCAGGTTTACCGATAAAGCTTTCAGATGATACGTTATTAAAAATAATTCACCTGATGAAAGAAAGGGCAACCTTCCCGAAAGATATTTATGAAAACGGTAAATTCTTTTTTGAAGCTCCGACTTCTTATGATGAAAAAGCATCAAAAAAAGCCTGGAATGACGAAACTTCTGTGATCCTGGGAGAGCTTGCTGCAAATTTGCAGAATATTGAATTTAATGCCGAAAATATCAAAGACTCCGTTCATCATTTTGCGGAAAACAAAGGCCTGGGAATGGGTAAAGTGATGATGCCTTTACGTCTCGCGCTGGTAGGGGAACTGAAAGGACCTGACGTTCCGGATATCATGGAACTTCTTGGAAGAGAGGAAGCTATCTCCCGGATAAACAATGCAATTAATAATTTTAAATAGATTCATATAATTTTTCATAAATTTGAAAGATTTAATTTACTTCAAGAAATGGAATATTTAAGTTTCGAACTTCCTATCAAAGATCTTATGGATCAACTGCAGACCTGTTCTTTAGTAGGAGAAGAAAGTGGTGTTGATGTAAAATTAGCATGTAGCCAGATCGAGGATAAGATTTTGGAAAAGAAAAAAGAAATCTACAGCAATCTTACCCCTTGGCAAAGAGTACAACTGTCCCGTCACCCTGATCGTCCGTATGCACTGGATTATATCAACGGTATGGCTGATAAAGGCAGCTTCCTTGAACTTCACGGAGACAGAAACTTCGCTGATGATCCGGCAATGGTAGGCGGATTGCTTACGTTGGACGGCCAGAAAGTAATGGTGATCGGAACGCAGAAAGGAAGAACAACAAAAGAAAGACAGCACAGAAGATTCGGAATGCCGAATCCTGAAGGATACAGAAAAGCATTGAGATTAATGAAACTTGCCGAAAAGTTTCAGATCCCTATCGTAACTTTAGTGGATACACCGGGTGCATATCCGGGCCTTGAAGCTGAAGAAAGAGGCCAGGGTGAAGCTATTGCCAGAAATATTTTTGAAATGGTTCAGCTAAAAACCCCGATCTTTACTTACATCATCGGAGAAGGAGCCAGTGGAGGTGCATTGGGAATTGGTGTAGGAAACAAGGTATACATGTTGGAAAACACCTGGTATACCGTAATTGCACCGGAAAGCTGCTCGTCCATCCTCTGGAGAAACTGGGATCATAAGGAAGATGCAGCCAATGCATTAAACCTTACCCCTAAAGATGCTTTAAGAGAAAAGTTCATTGACGGTATCATTGAGGAACCTCTGGGAGGCGCCCATTATGATCCGGCCGGAGCTTTCCAAAACCTTAAAACTTCTATTTTGCAGAATATCAAAGCGTTCTCAAAATTCACAGGACAGGAACTGGAAACCCAAAGACAAGATAAATTTATTGCGATGGGGCAATTTAAAGGATAAAATAAAAACAAACGGCTGGAAAATTTATTCCAGCCGTTTGTTTTTTTATAAATTTCTTTTTGTCATCAATCTCTCAGATTCAACTCAATCTCAATATCTTTATTGATCTTTTTTAATGAAGAGTATTTGGCATCGCAAACCATGGTCGTCAGGATGTATTCTCCTTTTTCCACCAAAAGAAAATTCTGCCCGTTGGCAGGAACATCTAGATTATAATATTTTTTGCCGTTTATTTTTACAATGAGATTGCATTTTGACCGGTTCCGGATATTGATATATGCTTCCTTATCCATCGGATCATTACTAAAAAGATGGGTAAGCATTGCGGCTGTTTTGTTATGCTGTTCGCTTGTTCCGGACTTTTTAGCGGCTGTACCGGCCACACTGGCATAATTTACGGTACGTTCGGGAGTTGTCGCACCGGCCTTAACTGCGATTGCTTTGGACTTGTTAAGACTATTTTCATCCAGCACCATTTGCTTGATTTTATCTTCACTTATTGCTTTAATGGTAGGCTTTGCTTCCGGCGAATTGTTTGCCATAACGATCTGCATGAGCTTTCTTTTGAAATAATCCGTTTTGGCATGACCCGGGTTTTGTTTTAGAAATCCTGCCACTACCCTGGCCTCTGCTGTTGCTTCCGCGTCACTTTCCGTGTAAATGATCACCGTTTCTTTCTCTACGATCGTTTTCGATTTTGTCTTTTTCTTTTTCTGTGAAAAACCAAGGGTAAATATGCATAGAAATATGAGGAGAAATATTTTTTTCATTAACTAAACATTTAAAAATTTATTAAATATATAAAATAACGCAAAAAGTCATTTTTTAGTTTATCATTAAAATCATTATCTTTGCATCGCTTTAAAATTAAGCTAAAAATTAATACTAATCTTAAATAAAAAAAATAATAGATATTATGTCTTATACACCAGCTGCTGCAGACGTAGCAAAATTGAGAAACCAGACAGGTGCAGGGATGATGGACTGCAAAAAAGCTTTAGTTGAAGCGGAAGGAGATTTCGAAAAAGCAGTAGATATCCTTAGAAAAAAAGGACAAAAAGTTGCTGCCAACAGAGCTGACAGAGAATCTACCGAAGGTGCAGTGATCGCAAGAGTAAACGAGGATAACACATTAGGTGCTATTATCTCTTTAAACTGTGAGACTGACTTCGTTGGTAAAAATGAAGCTTTCATCGAGCTAGCTTACGAATTAGCTGAAATGGCGATCTTTGCTGCTACTAAAGAAGAATTATTAGCTACAGATTTCCACGGAATCACTGTTGCTGAGAAATTAATCGAGCAGACAGGTGTGATCGGTGAAAAAATCGAGATCGGTGCATTCGAAAGAATTACAGGGCCTTTCTTAGGAGCGTACATCCACGCCGGAAACAAAATCGCTGCCATCACTTCTCTTTCTGCAAAAGTAGACGGAGCTGATGAAGTTGCCAAATCTGTTTCTATGCAAGCTGCTGCCATGAACCCAATTGCTCTTGACGAAACTTCTGTTTCTCAGGAAACTATTGATAAAGAATTGGAAATCGAAAGACACAAACTTGTAGAAGAAGGAAAGCCTGCTAATATTATCGACAATATCCTGAAAGGTAAAATGCAGAGATTCTACAAAGACAATACTTTGGTACACCAGGATTTCATCAAAGACAGCTCTATATCAGTTGCTGATTATGTGAAGTCTGTAAATGCTGATCTTAAAGTAACAGGATTTGTAAGAGTAAGCTTATAATCTTTTTCTGATTTAAAAAATTCATCCCGGCGAAAATTTTCGCCGGGATTTTTTTTGCATATTACCCCAGAAGTTCAAACTTTATCTACAAATGATTGCTCGTCGGAAAAATTAAATGAGACGCAAGCCGATAAAATTACCAGTTTCATATCCAGGATGTATTTTAATTAAAAATCGTGAATAAAATTAACTTTCTTTATGATTTATTAATAACTTATTGAATAATAGTTTATTTTTGTAGAAATCATAATCCATATCCATATGAAAAGACTTCTATTATCTTTCATATTAATGCTTTTGGGTATTAATATTGTTTTTGCGCAGAGAGATACAGAACATTGGTTTGCACCGATGAAAAATAATACAAGCCTTATCGGAGGCCAGAACAGCCAGGCGATTTATTTCTCTACCGATTCCGTACAACCTTTTGACATCGATATTTATAATAACAACCAGGTAATAGAAACCGTTACGGTCTCTAAAGGTAATCCTGCCATATATAATATTCCGATTACAAGTGCAAATTCAAATATTATTACGCCGCTGCAGACTGATCTTTTCAAAACGATTACAAAAGGATTATATACGAAAGGGCCAAAACCTTATTATGCTAATCTCAGATTCTCAATTCCTAATCACGGGGAAATTATAACTTCTAAAGGTAAAGCGGGGATTGGTAAAAAGTTTTATGCAGCTGCGGCGCCCATTACGGATGTCGGAGGAGGTGACATTTACAATTTCATGACGGGAATTCTTGCCACAGAAAACAACACCGTCGTTACCGTATCAGGATATAGCTCCGGCGTGGTATTTTCAAACGGTACTACAGGAGCCAATACACCCTCCATGTCTTTCACTCTGAATAAGGGACAATCCTACATTATCGAAGGAGCGGGAAACCAATCCGGAAATGCAACGGGTTTTATTGGTGCTAAAATCGAAGCCGACAAACCTGTATCAGTGACCAACGGTAACTTCAACGGCCAGTTTTCATGGGGCCCCGTAGGGTTAAGCTCTGATATCATTATGGATCAATCTGTTCCGGTAGAAAGACTCGGAAATGAATTTATTATTGTAAAAGGAAACGGTGATGTATCCGCCAAAATGGAAGATGCCTTAATCATTGCAACCGAAAGCAACACCGAGGTGCGGATCAATGGAGGACCTGTGGTTGCAACACTTGCCGAGGGACAATATTACAGGGTAAACGGGCCGAATCCCGGTGCTCCGGCCAATAATGTCAATTATATAGATCAGGGCAACGGGCATTACAATATGCACATTAAAACGTCTAAAAACGTTTACGTTTACCAGCTTCTTGCAGGCCTGTCCACAAGTATTGCAACCCTGGGATACAATTACATTCCGCCTTTAAACTGTTTTCTCCCGAGAAAAATCGATGAGATTGCTTTAATTAATAACCTTAACGGGACTACGAATGATATTAAATTAAACATCATTACAGAAACCGGTGCAACGGTCACTTACAGTGTTAACGGAGGCGCTCCGGTAACTCCGACAGCTGCACAGGGACCTTATCCCGTTCAGGGTACTTCAGACTGGCAAACCTACTCGATCCCGGCACTTGCCGGTAATGTCGCCGTATATTCTACGAAGGCCGTAACCGCAGGAATTGCAGGAGGAAGTGGGGCTGTCGGCTACGGAGGATATTTCGCGGGATTTTCATCCATTCCTGTAATTGCCAAACAATCGGGAGACTGCGTTCCCGGAATCGTTCTTGAGGTTGATGACAGCTTCGAAACCTACCAGTGGTACCTGAATAATATTGCCATTCCCGGGGCTACGCAAAACGTCCATACACCTACACAGGCAGGAAATTATACGGTAAAAGTAACGATGGGAACATGCCCTCCGGTAACGACCCCTATTTACAAGGTATTCGCCTGCGTGACCAATACCACAGCAACCCTGAATGCGTGCGCCACCAAAGTGATCACCCCGGCATTTTCATTCAATACTTCACAAACGCCGGTAGCCAGCACAGTGACCATCCTTACCTATCCTACGCACGGAACAGCAACACTCAACCCGTCAAACGGACAGATTACCTATATTCCGAACACAGGCTACATAGGACCTGACACCATCGTATACCAGTTCTGCGGTAATGCCAATGAATTTATCGATTGCGAACATGTGACTTTAACCTTAAATGTCGTTCCTTTCATTTTAACCGACAAAACCGTTAAGGCCTGCCAGTACAACGGAAAAGGATTCTTTGACCTCACGACCGCAGCGGTTACTACCTACAATCCTGTGGTGAAAAAGTTCTACCCTACCCTGCAGAGTCTTAATGAAGGAACCAATATGATCACAGAACCCACCCATTATCTTTCAGCAGAAGGCTTTGTCTACGTAAAAGTGACGACCAATGAAGGATGCGTGGGCAGTGCTAAAATAACCTTATCATTCTATCCTTCACCGGTAGTAAATGAAGCAACACTCAGTGAATGTTTCCTCGAAACCGATGAAACCAAAGCTAAATTTGATCTTACAATAGCCAGCGTAACAACTGAAAGCCCGGTAACAAAAAAATATTACCCTACTTTCGTGGATGCCAGCAACGGGACCAATGAGATACTTAATGCAGACACGTATATTTCCGGAGACGGAACTGCATTTATAAGAGTTTATAACAGCAATCAGTGTTATTCTATTGCCAAAGTCAATTTAAAAGTTATCCCTCCTAAAAGATCCGCCGTTCTTACTGACAAGATCATCTGTATAGATAACAGAACAAACCTTGATGCCGGACCGGGATACGCTTCTTATGAATGGAACACAGGAGCAACTACACAAGTACTGGAAGGCGCAACAGTGGGAGAATACTGGGTGATCCTGGAAGACAACGGATGTTTTATAAAACAGTTCGTTCATGTAAAAAAAGCGGATGCTCCGGTAATCACGGAAATTGAAATTTCAAACAATACAGCCACCGTACATGTGACAGGAGGTTCAGGTCCCTATCAGTATGCTGTGGACTCCCCTTCCAACTGGCAAGAATCGAATGTATTTACAGGGCTTTCCAGAGGTCAGCACATCTTCTTTGTTAAAGACTTCTACAACTGTACCCCAATATCTGTTGAAGTCACTGTACCGAATCTCATCAATGCCATCACTCCGAACGGTGACAACAAAAATGACTTTATAGACTACAGTGAGCTTACTTACAAAGACAATCTTTCCTTTGTCGTTTATGACAGATACGGAAACAAAATCTTTACAGGAGATAAGTTTAATAACTACAAATGGGACGGCAAACATTATGATAAAAAGCTGATCACCGGAACTTACTGGTTCCATATCAACTGGAATGAGCCTAACAAAGAAAAAACACCCATTAAATATACCGGATGGATATTGGTGAAAAATATTAATTAAAAAGGAATTTAAAATACTCATCAAGGAGGCTGTCTTATCTGACAGCCTCCTTGATTTAAAAGAGTAGTAAAAAGACCTTAATATAAAAGCTATCCCACTAAAAATTAAAGATTTTTACAAATATTTATGTTTTTTTTAAAAGAATTAAAAAAATATAATGACCTTAATAATTAATTTGTAAATTTGGGGACTTTAAAATTTTTATTAAATGAAGAAAATATTACTTTATGGTTCTATGATGCTCTCGTTAGCTTTAACAGCACAGCAGCAACATAGAATCTGCGGTTTTGATGAAGAATTAGCATTACAGGAAAGACAAAATCCTGGAATGAGGGAACAGTTTGAAAAAATTTACAAAAAGATCAGAGCTGAGCAGTTAAAAAATCCTTCTGCGACAACTTCAAAACTGGTAAATGGTGTTTATGAAATCCCGGTAGTTGTCCATGTTATCTATCCTAATGGCGCTGCCGTTGGAACTACATATAACAAATCTGATGCACAAATTCAAACCTGGATAGAAAACGCCAATAAGATGTACGCAGGAACCTATGCCTGGCCTGCCAGCGGAGTAGCATCTGACTTTGGTCAATCAGCAGTTTTTCCAATTAAACTGGTTTTAGCGAAAAGAACCCCAAATTGCGAACCTACCACAGGAATTGTAAGATATAATGGCAACTCATTACCCGGCTATAATACCAACGGTATGGCCTATGCCACCAGCAACGGAGCGAGCAGGACAGCAATCAAAAATTTGGCTCCACATTGGCCTGAATCGGCATATTTCAATATCTATGTTATCAGCAAATTTGACGGAGACAGCTCTCCTAATTCCGGACTGATGGGATTTGCATCTTTTCCTAATAACTTAGATTCAAACTATGAATCTTTTATGAAATCGGGGGTCGTTACCAATCTTCACGATACAACATTTGCTCACGAATTTGGACACGCTATGGGATTACTTCATACTTTCCAAGATGGTACTTACGATGCAATTCCTGGAGATTCTGATTATTGTCCGCCAACCACGGGAGTTTGCGAAGATGATGATGATGGTATTTGTGATACAGAAAGATCAGGTAGCGGATACACACTCTGGCCGGTACCAAGCAATTCCGATATTAATCCTTGTACTGGTGTTAACTATCAGGGTGTGCAGTATAATATGATGAATTATTCCAATTCCACTGCTCAGAAATTTACCGCCGGACAGGGAGAAAGAATCGACAACTATTTCATGTTGATCAGAAGCAGTTTAACAACATCAAAAGGAGCTACTGCATTACCTTCAACACCAGCAACCTCTATGGTTCCAATTGCAGCAACATGCAATCCTACAGGAGTAACAAATGCCGCGACAAATGGTTTTTTAACCGGACCTGTGGCAGTAAGAC
This sequence comes from Chryseobacterium endophyticum, assembly GCF_056333165.1. NCBI lineage: Bacteria > Pseudomonadati > Bacteroidota > Flavobacteriia > Flavobacteriales > Weeksellaceae > Chryseobacterium > Chryseobacterium endophyticum. Next base: position 45,909 of record NZ_JBWGXE010000010.1, on the reverse strand, counting down.
TAGGACAAATTAATAATAAATCTGCAGGGCTGTGGGGAGCTGCTCCTTCTTTTTATGTAGATTATACCACTCAGTCTTGCCTGGTGAATTCTTCTACTGATCTGGTGGTAGGACAACCTCAAACCGTAGAAGTTGACATTATGCTAAATCCTCAATCCGCAAGAGTATGGATTGATTATAATAATAACGGAACGTTTGAAGCTTCGGAATTAGTAGGGAGCGCAAATAATATTGCTTTAAACTCAAGTTCGATTGGAACGCTAAGTGCTACATTTACGCCTCCCGCCAACGCAGTATTGAATACACCGCTAAGAATGAGAGTTTTGGTAGATGCTGAATCTCAAAACAATTATGCACCATGTGGACAATTAGAGTATGGACAAGTAGAAGATTATTCTGTAAGACTGGTAAACAATCTTGCAACAAGTGAAGCTCAGGCTGATAATGACGACCTGGTTATCTATCCTAATCCTGCAGTAAGTGGTGACCAAGTATTTATTAAAGCTAAAAACGGAAAAGGCCTGAAAGTTTCCATTTCGGATATGTCCGGTAGATTAATTGCAAATCCGGCTGTTACTGAGGAAGGAAAAGATCTTTACAAAATGAATCAACAGCTTGAAAAAGGCGTTTATATGATCCAGATCTCGAACGGTAAAAACACTAAGGCATCCAAGCTGATTATTAAATAATCTCTTGCCTGCAATAAAAGAAATGTCTCCAATATTTTTATTGGGGACATTTTATTTTAAGAGCAACGCATACTATTTTATTTTCTTATATTCAAATTTCGGTTTGATTACGTAGTTTAAGAATCTTCCCTTTGACTGTACCGTTTTAAAACGTTCAATGATCTCTACAGGAACCTCCAGATAATCATAAACCGCACCCGACTGATAAAAAATCCTTAAAATCTCAGTCTCAGGAAAATAATGATATCTGTTAATCACTGATGATGGCATAGATATTTTTAAACAAAAAATATTCCTTAATGAAACTTTCAGCAGCAAATAAGCCTTCCGGAAATACTCCCGAAAGGCTTTGATATGAGATATATAAATGAATTACCTGCCTAATTTATCTTTAAAATCATCGATCCGGAAATCCGTTAAAGCATTGCCTTTCTCTACTTTTTCTTTTGAATAAAGCCTGAAATCGTTTTCGGTTTTTTCCAGGAGATAATCATAAGGCCCGACGTGGGAAATCAGTTTTACCAGCACCGGCGAAATCTCAAGACAGATAAAAAGACCCATGATAAAGGTCGCCGCCAATCCGATGATCGCAGAATTTTTTCCCAGTTCGTCCAAAGCCTGCAGCCTTGCCGCAAACCCGTTGAATTTATCCTCAAATGTTTCCGTGGATTTTCTTTCGGATTCAAGATTGGTGTAGACTTTCGAGATTTCCTTATCCAGGTATTCCAGACGGGGAGCAGCCTGCTTACGGTAATTCTCCAGATCCAGCCTTCTCTGTTCTTTCAGCTCCTGCTTACGTTTGGCATTCGGGCCGAAACCTTCTTTTCCGCTGGTTAGCCCGGATTGTTTTCCTAAGATCTCTTTTTCCAGCTCTACGGATGCGGAGTCATAGGATTTTTGGTAGTAGGCAATTTTATCGGAGATCTGTTTCTTTTCCGTTTCAAAGGGCCCGCTCTGCTGAAGAATCCGGCCGCTCATTTCGCCCTGAAGCTGTTTTTTGTTTCTTTGAATGATGGTATTCAATTGTTTATTTACCTCTTTCTCAAAAATTTTGAGCTCTAAAGGTTTGGAGATAATGATTCCCAGGAAAGTCGCCAAGATCAGTCTTGGAATGGCCATCAGAACCTGATTCCACCAGGTTCCCGTTTTTTTGATGGAAGAAACGATGTAACGGTCCAGGTTAAAGATCATTAGTCCCCACAACACGCCGAAGCCGATGGCCGTCCAGATCTCATCGAAGACCGTGTACATGGCGTAGCCTGCGGAAAGTGTGGCAAAGACTGCCGTAAACAGGACAATGCCGCCGATTCCGGCAAACTTGTTCCATTCGCTCGGTGTTTTTCTCAGGATGTGAATGTTTCCTCCGGAGCAGATCATCAGAAACTTTTGGAACCAATTGATGTTATGATTCGCTTGATTTATAGTTTGTTGGTTGTTTTTCATGACAGAAAATTTATACAAAGGTACTACTAAAATTCATACCAATGTAAAAGATAGTATTATGTTTTACCAAGTATGGTCATGTAAATGGTTATTTAATTGTTAATCAGTAAATTAAATTTATTCCGGAAAATATTCTTATCTTTAAGTAACAATCATTAAAAATTTAAATATGAAAAATGCAATCAGCCTTTCCCTGGTATGCCTAACATTGGCTTTAACTTCATGCAAAAAGGAAGATAAAATTGACGATGACCTTAAAGAAGTGGCGGCAAACATCAACAAGACCACACCTCAGATCCTTGCCGATGGGGTTCGCCTGGACAGTGTTTCGGTACAGCCCGGTAAAATTTTCAGGTATAATTACACTTTAACGGATGATACCAAAGATGCGGTAAGTCCGGATCAGATCGAAACCTTTAAAACTTCGGCAAAAGAAGGGGCACTGCGTGTAGTGAAGACGTCGCCGGAAATCAAGGAATTCCGCGATCGGGATGTAACGATGGTTTATACGTATTACGACAAGGACGGCAAGAAAACGGCAGATTTTAAAATTACACCCGAAGAATACAAAGCAAAATAAAATTCGGTAAAGAATAAAAGATCCCGCGAATATTGTATTCTGCGGGATCTTTTATTTTAAGCGGTCCGGATTCTGTTTCAGGAAACTTTCCCAGCCGGTATACGATTTTGTGTCAGCAATTGTTCCGGAATTGAAATGGTGGCAGACGGCAACGGCCAAGCCATCGGAGGCATCGAGGTATTTGGTCGGGAATTCTTTTAATTTCAGAAGGTTTTGCAACATTCCGGCGACTTGTTCCTTGCTGGCATTTCCGTTTCCGGTAATGGCCATTTTTATTTTTTTCGGGGAATATTCCGTGATGGGTACATTGCGGTAAAGACTGGCAGCCATGGCTACGCCCTGCGCCCGTCCCAGTTTCAGCATACTCTGCACATTCTTTCCATAGAAAGGCGCTTCCAATGCCACTTCATCCGGATGGAACTCATCAATCAGCGCCAGGGTTTTATCAAAAATATATTTGAGTTTGGTTTCGTGGTTGGGATATTTATGAAGCAACAGTTCATGGATCGAAATCATCTCCATTTTGCCTTTTTTCACGGAAATAATTCCAAAACCCATCACCGTTGTTCCGGGGTCGATCCCTAAAATAATTTTCTCTGCAATCATTGGGACAAAGATATGATTTTCTAACCTTTTATGGAGAAATGAAGAATTAATGTTTCGATACATCAACTATAAATTTCGGTTATACGATTTCAGAGTGCGTTTCACTAATAAATATTTTAAAATTAACAAGTTATGGCTTGATTTATTAATCTTTTACGTTTTATAAGCTGAATTTGAATATGTCGATTCTAAGATTTATTACTATTAAATAAGGATAAACTTCGTTTGAATGAAGTATATTAAGTAGAGTTCATAAAAAAATTATCAGCTACGATTTAAGCAAGGGTTTAAAATCAATAATTATTTTAATTCTAAAAATTAAAAACAATAAAATTAAATTATAATACATAAGAAAATTATGCATAAATTTGTGAGGTATAAAAGATTCGATATTGAAAAAGAACAGTCTTTATAAAGGAACATTGCAGAACATCATTCTGAAGCTGCTTGCGAAGGAAGTGAAAATGTATGGCTACCAGATTACCCAGCGTGCGAAAGAACTTACCCAAGGCGAGCTGGAAATGACGGAAGGCGCGCTGTATCCTCTTCTCCATAAGTTGGAAGCGGAAGGAATGATTACTTCCGAAATTCAGAAGATCAACGGAAGAGACCGGAAATATTATCTTTTGACCGACAAGGGAAAAAAACAGCAGGTCACACAAGAAGAGGAAATGAAAAGCTATTTGTTTAACCTAAATACCATTTTTAATATATGATTTCATTGGAACAGGAAAAGCAGATTACCGCTTATCTGAATTCGAAAAAATTGTCTCCTCAGATACTTGATGAGGTGAAAGATCATTTCATGATGCAAATTGTAGGTCTTATGGAAAATGAAAATATAGGTTTTCAGGAAGCATTTCTGATGGCCCGGATCAGCTGGAAAAGAGAGCTTGAAATGGTACGGGCCGATCTCCTGTCTTTTAAAAAGATAGCCAGGATCGAGAAGCAGGTAGTACAGATGAGGTTCCGCAAGATAACATTGGTTTCAATGGTATTTTCAGGAGCAGGTTTTTTATTATTACAGGTAGATTCCGATTTATTTATGAATCTGCAGATCTTGCTGTTTATCGTATGGATTGCCATGCTTTTATACAATGCTATCAGAAAAGGCTTCAGGGTTTCAAATTATGCAAGTATGAATTTTCATCCTTTACTGGTCAGGAATATGTTGGCCGGGTTGGCTGTATTTTATATTGGCTATGCTGTGACGGCGGATCACTGGGAGATTTTAGACCTTCAGATCAGTAAAATTTTCTGTATATATGCACTGGCGGTTCAGCTACAGCTTTTATATTTCAGTTCTAAAAAGATTAATGTTTTGGTTTAAAAAAGAGGATAAAATGATAACCACAGAACAGGAACGGCAAGTTACTAACTATCTTATTTTTCACAGGCTTCCGCTGGATATTCTGCTGGAAGTAAAAGACCACATGATTTCCCAGGTGGCGTATATTCAGGCTGAAGAAAATATGAGTTTTGAGGAAGCTTTCCATAAGACGCAGAAATTGTGGGAAAGTGAATTTAAAACTACAAAATATTCTTTTTTCTTCCAGGAGGAAATTCCTGCAATTGTAAAGAAAATTGTAAAAGCGAGAAACAATCATCTTTTGAAAAAATCGGCATTGTTGGGTTTGATATCTTTAGCGATTACTTTTGTGCTTATTTATCTGGCAAATGATGTAAATGTTTATACGGATTTTTTCAGGATACAGAACGGCTTATTTATTTTTGTTCCGATTATCATCTGGGCGTTTCATTACAAAATGCTGAAGTACATGAAGCATGATCAGAAATACAAAGGAAAGCTGTTGTATACCATCTATCAGCAAAATGTAGCCCTTAGTCTCTCTATGATAGGCCTGATGGCGCAAATCATTGTAAAAGACGGAAAATATCCGTACCTGTTTTTCAGAGAAAATGAGTACAGTGAAATGGGATATGTATCGGTAACACTGCTTTTGCCTTATACTGTGCAGGTACTGATTATTTTTGTCATGCTAAGCTTTTTCGCACATAAGAAGACGCTGTTCCGGATGGAGAAATTTCTGACTGCTCATTCATAAGATTTATATTAATTATATTGAAGTAAGAAGGAAATTAAAAAGAGTGTATTGGTTTTCATAACCTTATTTCAAAGAAAAGCCTCCCAATAAAATCGAGAGGCTTCTGTAATGATGAGATACCGATTAAAAAGAAACTGTATTTACGGTATTTGTAGCTGAGGTTGTAAAAGTGCTTTTTAAAGTTCCTCCGCTATTGGAGTAAGTACCTCCGGTATACAGTCCCCATCCTGAAGTTCCTCCTACATAGCTTCCACCAGTGTAGCTTCCGCCGAAATATACTTTGTAAACCACATTTTTATTTAGGTTAGGACTTGAAAAATGGAAATAATAGACTCCGTTTTTTGGCTTGAAGGTTACCATTTCAGTCCCGGCTGCATTTTCGATATGCAATAGGGAAGTGGTAGCAAGCTGGGCGCTGGATTTCAGGTACATTCCCACCTGCGTGGAAGCGGCTCCCATCGCTTTTGTCATAGTTGAATTGGAGCCTCCGGAAATGAGCAGCCCTCCATTCATCAGAAATGTTCCGTTGTAATCGATTCCTTCTTCCGGTTGGCTCGTCGGGCCGTTGACGATGGTTGTGCCACCCGTTACAGTAATATTTCCATTGCTGTCGATCGCATCGCTTCCGGTTACCACATGAATTCCTCCTGTAATATAGAGATGGCTGTTGTCATTAGCTTCCGTTCCGCCGGCGACAGTTCCGTACGTTGCATTGATGCCGTCATTGGAGGCGGTGATATTATTTACTCCGCCTGCCAGGGTGATGATGGGTGCTTCTACGCCTTCGCCAACTCCTGAAGTAGCAGAAATTGCAGAAACGGTATTGATTCCTCCGTTGATGGTAATGGAGGCATCGGAATGAATGCCGTCATCCGTAGAATTAAATGTATTATTTCCGTTGTTGATGGTAACAGCTCCGGCAGCCACTAATGTTTTCGGATGGCTGTAATCGGTGCCCGAAACTAAGAATCTGGCTCCTGTTGTTTTAATCATTAGTGTAGGATTGCCCGTTGTACTTCCGATGGTTACCGTTCCGTCTGCTTTTAAGCCTTTTCCCCCTGTTCCCGAGCTGGTGGTTGTCAAGTTACCCGCATTGATCAGCAGATTTCCGTCGGCCGTGATTGCAGATGCTGAATAAGAATCCAGCGTTCCTGCCGTATTGGTATATGTTGCGCCGTTTCCGGCTGTGGTAATGGTAATATTTCCATTATTGATGGTGATATTCTGTCCTGCCGAAATCCCTTTTCCGCCATTAGCCGTTGAAGCCAGAGAAAGATTAAATGTTCCTCCGTTGATGATTACTCCGGCATCCGTTTTTATAGCAGTGGAATAAGACGGGTCGTAGCCGCTGCCTGAAGCCGTAAGAACGGCAGCCCCGGAAAGACTGGCTGTTATATTGCCACCGTCAAAAGTAATGTTTCCTTTGGCACTGATGGCCTTGGACTGTGCCCCTGTTAAGGTTAAATTAAAAGTGCCTCCTGAAATTCCGACAGTCGAAGTTCCTGTTTTGATGGCTTTTACGTCAGCTGATGCTAAAACAGCCTTTACATTCCCTCCTGAAATGGAAATGGCGGCATCCCCTGCATCCACAGCATCGCCTGTTGCTGTAATGTCTACCGTTCCGTTGCTCATGATATATCCTTCTGAATGAAACCCGTCCGATGCGGCCGAAATTACTTTAAGTGTACCATTCTGGACTTCAATACCGGAAGAAGTAGAGATGCCGTGTTTTTTAATTCCTTTGATGTTTAATGTGCCGGTGCCGTTAAGAATTATTTTTCCATCGGTCTGTAAAGTTCCGTTCTTTGTGCTTGAAGAACCATCTGTCAACGAATTGACAGTACCCGCCTGAAGAGTGAAGGTATGAGGCTGTCCGCCTGTAATATTAATGGCAGGACCGGAGATATTCGTAATGTTAAGATTATTCATTACGAAATTTGCCGGAAGTGTTGAACTCATCGTCAGGCTCCCGGTTGTGCTGGTGCCCAGTAAATTATATTCCAGATTATTGATCGTTGCTGTTGAAACGACATTTACTGTTCCGCCGACTGCCGTAATATTTACGCCTTGTCCTGCATATGGATTGATAATGGTCGCGTTGTCCGAACCCTTATAAATGATATAAATTTTAGTTAAGTTCACAGCAGTAGAAGAAAAGGTCAGACTGTCGACGGTACTCTTTGGCAGGTTTAAACTTGCCGTACTTCCGCTGAGGTGAAACTTGGCATCATTGGTATCGAACTTTATACTATCTACCACCGGGGTCGGAGAAGCATACATGGTATTTCCCGAATTATGGACGATGATGTTGCTCTGTGCTTTTATTCCGAAAGATACCAGCACGGCAATTAAAATATAAAATTGCATTCTCATTTTTTGATCAGTTTTAAAGTGGTATTGTTTATCTGAACTAAGTAAAATCCTTCGCTGAAGCTGCTGATGTCGATGTCTTCGCCAGGTTGAAAAGTTCCATTCAGAACAAGCCTTCCTGTAGCGGAGAATATTTTTACTTTTAACATTTCTTTTTTGTCCGAGGTAATCCTTATAAACTCTGCAGAAGGATTCGGATATAGCCTGATATGATCCTTATTGGCTCCAATCTCCTGGGTCGACAGCACTGATGAAGAAAAAGTGATTTTCCTGCTAATCCCGATAGGAATGGAAACTTCCGGGGCAGAACCTGAAGTTTTTACCAGCAGATTATTTCCGGCGAAATAAAGTTTTCCATTTGTATTGACCGTGTAATCCTGTGAGGATCCGGTATAATAGGTAATTTTTATGGTGGTCTGTGCAAAAGAATAAGCGGCAGATAAAAATAAGAATGGGAGAAATTCCTTGCTTAAAAGTTGAATTATTCTCATTGTCAAATTAATTTTATTAATTCAAAATTAAATTTTAGCTGATCAAAATGGAATAATTTGAGGTAAACGGTGAGAATGTGCCGGTAAAAATAAGCTTGTTGTTGTTTAATCAATAAATAGGTTATTTAATAAAAGCAATAAATATGTCCTGGATTTTTTCATTATTGGTAAATGCCCGGGTGTAAGGTTTCGGAATATAGTATACTTCATAGCGGTCATGAAAAAGCAAATAGCTTTTGTTGAAGATTTTATAATCTACCTTTTTCCCTTCCAAAACTACTATCGAGTTCTGGTAAGGCCATACTTCACTCACTTCGCCGTATTCTGCGTAAATTGTATTTTCTGAAAGATGGGTGATATTCTTTTTTAAAATTTCTTCTTTCTTAAAAGTTACCAATTCGGTACTTAACGTTTCAGCAAAAGGTTTAAATTCAATTAAATTCTCTTCCCTAATAGCCGTATTGGGAATTTCAAGAGAGTAAAAACCATCCTTGTCTGTTATGCCTTTATAAACTTTTTGAAAAGTAATTAATTTTACCGTTACGTCAGGCACCGGCTTTCCCGTGTTTTTATTGATGACTTTCCCTTTGATAATCGTATTTCCGTCATCTTTGTGGGGCTCTTTTACTTTTTGTTTATTTACCGTATTTGTCGTGATGGAAACTTCGGGCGTGTGAAGTTTTGCAGACTGCGCAGGGTATAGATTGATGATGCTTGCGGTGAGGGCCAGCCCTGCTGTAATTTTAGTAAAAGATCTTATACGCTTTAATGGAATCTCCGGACTAGAAATATTCTCTGAAATAGCTTTATGCAGATGATTTTTAGATAAAATCCCACAAATTCTCTCTTCTTTGTTTTCATGAAAGATTTTCTTAATTTCCGAACCTTGCAATTGAGAAAAATCCAATACTTTTTTAGAACAGGTGATGCAGAATTTTCCTCCATCAATATCATTCATTCGGTCTAAAGATTCTTTACAAGGCTTGTCGATTTTTAAAATCAGATTCATAGTAACAGTTTATAATCTGAACGCAATTTATATTTAATTATTTTGCCATCAGATCACAGAACCAGAAAACATAGTCACCGTTTTCTTCATGGCTGCCGGATTTGGGTTTCGGGTAGGTCTTCCTTACGATTTCTCCTACCTCAAAACCAATCGGATTTTTAAAAACAGGACCGTCAAAAGTGAACGTGTGGAATTCGCCATTTTCTCCACAGGGATCTACATTTTCAGGTAAATCTTCAATAAACTTTTGGTCAATAATCCTGCCGGCGAAGCTTTTGTCCAGATAGGTTTCGTTCACGCAGGTAACAATGGTTTTAAATCCGAGATTCAGAAACTCTTCAATGAGATTTTTCGTATCGGTCTTCCACAAAGGAAAGACGCCCTGCATGCCTACTGCCGCCAACTGATCTTCCCTGTATTTCCTCAGATCTTCAAGGAAAATATCCCCGAAAACGGAATGCGTAACGCCCTGCTGTTTAAAATCATTCATGGTGCTTTCCATTAGGTCACGGTATTCCTCCATGGACGGTTCTTTCGGGAGTTCCAACTTGGCTAGAGGAAAACCCAGACTTTCTACCTGTTTTTCCAGCAACGAAACATGGACCCCGTGCATGGAAATTCTCTGAAACTCTTTATTGACACTGGTGAGTAAAGAAATAATTTCAAATTTTTCTTCCTGTAAAATTTTATACAGGGCGAGGGCAGAATCTTTTCCGCTGCTCCAGTTGAAGATGGCGTTGGGTTTCATCTAAACAAATATGAACTTAATAAGTTGAAAATTTAAATTTTTCAATAATGTTTTATTTATTATCCGGTTTTCCGAAATTATTAAATTCGTTCGGTTCTATTTTTTTTCTTTCGGCTTCTTGCCTTTTTTGTAATTCCTCAGTATTCCTGTTCATGTCACTTTTATGCGTGGCAGCCATCGGATATGAATTGCAGCTTTTTAAGAATGTTACAGCGAAAAGTATAAGCGTTAAGAAAGAGAATTTTTTCATTAATTTTTTTAAATTAAAATATATAGATAGTTCAAAAATACAAAAACCTCAAAGAAAATTCTCTGAGGTTTACTTTATAATTTTTAAACAGTTAGTTGTAAAAATTCCCTGTCCGGCTACGGACTACATATTTCTTCTGTACTTACCGCCTACTTCAAACAAAGCATTGGTAATCTGCCCAAGCGAGCAGTATTTTACGGCATCCATCATGACCTCAAATAAGTTTTGCTGATTGATGGCAGCGTGTTGCAGCGTTTTCAGGGCTTCTTCGGATTTATCTTCATTCGATTTCTGGAAATTATGAAGCATCTCGATCTGGAACTGCTTTTCTTCTTCGGTCGAACGGATCACTTCTCCCGGACGAACCGTCGGCGAACCGTCTTTTCCTAAAAACGTATTCACCCCGATGATCGGATATTCCCCGGTGTGTTTCAGCCATTCGTAATGCATCGATTCTTCCTGGATCTTGGAACGCTGATACATCGTTTCCATAGCACCCAGAACACCGCCTCTTTCCGTAATCCTGTCGAATTCTGCATACACAGCTTCCTCCACCAAATCCGTCAGTTCTTCGATAATGAATGAACCCTGAAGCGGATTTTCGTTCTTCGCAAGCCCCAATTCTTTATTGATGATCAATTGAATGGCCATCGCTCTTCTTACAGACTGCTCGGTCGGAGTCGTAATCGCTTCATCGTAAGCATTGGTGTGGAGCGAGTTACAGTTGTCGTAGATCGCATACAATGCCTGAAGCGTCGTTCTGATATCATTGAAATCAATTTCCTGGGCGTGAAGCGAACGTCCGGAAGTCTGGATGTGGTATTTCAGCATCTGGCTTCTTTCATCGGCGCCATACTTCAGCTTCATGGCTTTGGCCCAGATTCTTCTGGCGACACGTCCGATCACCGAATATTCAGGATCGATCCCGTTGGAGAAGAAGAAGGATAGGTTAGGGGCAAAGTCGTTGATGTCCATTCCTCTGGATAAATAATATTCCACATAGGTGAAACCGTTGGCCAGGGTAAAAGCCAGCTGGGAAACCGGATTGGCGCCGGCTTCTGCAATATGGTATCCTGAAATGGAAACGGAGTAGAAGTTTCTTACTTTTTCCTTAATAAAATATTCCTGAACATCACCCATCAATCTCAAAGCAAATTCCGTAGAGAAAATACAGGTATTCTGTGCCTGGTCTTCTTTTAAGATATCGGCCTGAACGGTTCCCCGGACGGTAGCGATGGTTTTCGCCTTGATTTCCGCATATACATCGGCAGGAATAATTTCATCACCGGTAATTCCCAGTAATTTCAGCCCTAAACCGTTGTTTGAAGGCGGCAATTCGCCGTTGTATTTCGGTCTTGCTAACCCTTTATCGTCGAATTTAGCTTTTAAAACCTCTTCAACTTTAGATTCCAAGCCATTCTCAATAATATATTTTTCAACGTTCTGGTCGATGGCTGCATTCATAAAGAAAGCCAACAGCATTGGCGCAGGTCCGTTGATCGTCATTGAAACGGAAGTCAGTGCGTTCACCAGATCGAATCCGGAATATAGTTTTTTAGCATCATCCAGGGTCGCAATGGAAACTCCGGCATTTCCGATCTTACCGTAAATATCCGGTGGTAAAGCGGGATCCTGACCATATAAGGTTACCGAGTCGAAAGCAGTAGACAGACGTTTGGCCGGCATTTCCGCAGAAACGTAGTGGAATCTTCTGTTGGTTCTCTCCGGGCCTCCTTCTCCGGCGAACATTCTCGTCGGGTCTTCTCCGGTTCTTTTAAATGGATAAATTCCTGCTGTGTAGGGGAAACTTCCCGGCAAGTTTTCCTGGCCTTTCCATTTGATCAGGTCGCCCCAGTCGTTGTATTTCGGTAAAGCGATTTTCGGAATTCTTAAATGGGATAAAGATTCCGTTGAGGTCTCGACTTTGATTTCCTTTCCTCTTACGAAATAAGAATAAAACTCAGCGTGGAAAGCTTTTTTCGTATCGTCCCAGGTATTAAGGAAGTCGATGTTTTCCTGCTGCAGTTCTTTTTCCGCCTTCTGGTATTCAGCATCCAGGGATTCATGGGAAAGGATTTTTTTAACGCCATCAATATGATACATCGTTCTTGCAAGCTCAGCTTGTTTTTCGATGTTGGCATCATAGATTCTATTGTTTTCAACGATTTCAGAAAGGTAACGCACTCTTTTTGGAGGAATGATCGTTACTTCGTCTGTAATTTCCTGCTCAACAAAACCCTGTAGATGTAAATCAGCAAATTTATCGTTTACCTTAGAAACTAACCTGTTATATAATTCAGTCGTTCCGTGGTCGTTGAACTGAGATGCTTTTGTTGCATACACTGGCATTTCATCCAATGGCTGTTCCCATAATAAATGGTTTCTCTGGAACTGTTTTCTTACCGCCTGAAGTGCGTCAAGAGCCCCTCGTTTGTCGGATTTATTTAAAGCGACCAGATCAGCGTAATCCAGCATATCGATTTTTTCCAACTGTGTAGAAGCTCCGTATTCCGGGGTCATCACGTACATTGACACGTCAGCAAAATCTGAAACTTCCGATCCGGATTGTCCGATTCCTGAAGTTTCCAGGATAATCACATCCGGATGTGCCAGTTTCAGCACATTTAAAGCCGACTGAATGAATGGCGAAACGGAAACGTTGTTTTCCCTGGTGGCCATCGAACGCATATAAACCCTCGGGTCATTGATTGCGTTCATACGGATTCTGTCGCCTAATAATGCGCCTCCTGTTTTCTTTTTAGAAGGGTCGATGGAAATGATGGCAATTTTTTTATCGGTGTTGGAACGTAAGAACCGTCTTACCAATTCGTCTGTTAATGAAGATTTTCCGGCTCCTCCGGTTCCTGTGATCCCGATGATCGGAATGTGCAAATCTTTTGATTTTTCGTCGATGGCAGCAACCAGTTCAGGCTTTTCTTCCGAGAAGTTTTCAACCGCTGAAATGATTTTGGCGATGCTGGTCGGGTTTTCAAAGCTGATGGCATCCAGATCCTGTGCTGTCACTTCCTTTCCTGTAGCAAAATCCGATTTCTTCACCAGGTCATCGATCATTCCCTGCAGGCCAAGCTCACGGCCATCGTCCGGAGAATAAATACGGTCGATTCCGTAATCCATTAATTCTTTGATCTCTTCCGGCAGGATCACCCCGCCGCCGCCGCCGAAAATCTTAATCTGCGGGGAGTTTTTTTCTCTTAAAAGATCGTAAATGTATTTGAAATATTCGTTGTGCCCGCCCTGATAAGACGTTAAGGCAATCGCATTGGCATCTTCCTGAATAGCGGTGTTCACCACTTCCTCAGCCGATTTGTCGTGGCCGAGGTGGATCACTTCACATCCTGTTCCCTGGATCACACGTCGCATGATGTTGATCGCCGCATCGTGGCCGTCGAACAATGACGCTGCCGTCACAATTCTTACTTTATTGTTTGGAGTATATTTTTGGGTTTCCATAAAAAATCTAGAAAATTTCTGAATTTCCAAATATAACAATAAAATAACAACCTTTGATTTTAATTTAAAACACTGATTTAAAGATTTTTAATCAAAATACCGACACTCTGATTTTCACAACAGAACAAACATTAGTTTAGAATAAGGTGGAGATGATGACAAAGGCAGACAAGGCTTCTGCTATGCAGAAAACTTCATGGCAGAATTTACCATTTAAAAACTCAGATTAATTTCTATACTTTTGCAGTTATATTTAAAAGGATATGAAAAAGGCATTACTCTATTTTTTACTGGGAACTGTTTTAAGTTTTTTGATTAATTATTTCTTCTACAGTTCAGAGAATATAGGGCTTGATATTTATTATGCCATAGCCTTCGGATTGGCCTGGGGAACAGCTTATTTTCTGGATACCCCAAATTTCACACTGCCTCAGAAATTAGGGCTTTCTTTTTTGTCCATGGCAATATTGGTAGCAGTTGGTGCTTTACTGTTTAATATTGAACTGGCTATTCCGTCGATCCTTAAGTTTTCTACCGTATTCGTAGCGTACTATCTTATTGCAAGTTTCCGGGCTTCTAAGACCCTTCGTCACTAATGAAGCATGATAAAGCTTATATACATTAATAAAAGCAGCATGCATAAAATTCCGATAAAATTTATCAGAAGCAATGCAAAACCTTTCATCACACTGATGCCTCTCGAACTTTCATACACTCTGTGATGCGCCACAAAAAAATAGATGAACAGGTAAATTACACCCGCAGTGTAGGCTAATATCTTCAAGAGACTGATAACAATATTGTCCGGAATAAGATCGATAAGCCTGTTGAAAAATATCAGAATAAGAATTCCCAGCAATAAAAAAGAGAAATAATGCAGGGTAAAAATACCGTGATCGAAATACCACCATTTTCTCTTATTGTGAAAAATCCAGAGAAAAAAAGCAAAAACGGGGAGATAAACAAAAAGCGCTTTCGGTAGTGTATGAATAAAGGTTTCGGAGAACTTTTCGAAAATTTCTTCTTTATTTAATCCCTTACTCTGTAAGTAAAATACTTTTCTTGCGAAAGGCCTCATAAAATCATAGACCCGTCGGGCGTCTGCTTTTTTGGCATACAGGGAATCAAACTGCTTCATATTTGATGCGCCGAGAATGGTGAGCTTTCCATCAGCAGTTTCTTCTATGGCATCGGTTTCTATATCATTGCCGTTTATTTTTGTGATTCTGGCATCTTTGATTATTGCTTCTTTCTGAGCATTGTTCATCTTCTGGGTAAGACTGTCCGTAAACCTTGCGACCTTCTCCTCCTGTTGTTTTTCCTCAATTTTCTGAGCTGCTTTTTCTGTTTTAGTTTCCGATTCTTTAGATTCCTTAGAGCCGGAAAATAAGGAAGGAAGCAGAAAAGTAATGAAACTTATAAAAATATAAAGCTTTACCGGAGCAACATAAGCCTGCCTTTTTCCTGCAAGATAAGCACTGGTAAGCCTCCCGGGATTGAGCAAAAGATATCTGATGGTTTTCCAGAACTGTCCGTCATAATGGGTAAAATCTTCAATAAAATGGGTAAAGAGAAAATGAAAACGCTGCTTGGTTTCAACATTTTCCTGTCCGCAGTGTGGGCAGAATCGTTCTTCAACAGTATGACCGCAATTGAGACAGTTCTTTTCTGCTCTGATTTTTCCGTGGCTCATGGCTTTAACAAGGTTTTGCGCAAATATACAGAATTACCAGCGATCCTAATGATATCCGTAATTTTTTAGCATTAATTTTAAATTAAATAAATTTATTTCAACATCCAGCAGCAAAAAATACAATAGACGCATTATATTATTACATCTTTAAAGACCTACAAACACATCCTGAGAACTAATGTTTTAAGCAAAACCAATACGTCCACCCATTTGAAGATTAAATATATAGATCAAATATATTTTGCATTCCGAAAATAATTTGTACCTTTGCACACCCTTTTATGGGAAAATTATGTTTAATCTTTAACTAAAACGTGTGAATACATTAAGTTACAAAACTGTTTCAGCGAACAAAGCTACTGCTAATAAAGAATGGGTTGTGGTAGACGCTGAAGGACAGCCGTTAGGAAGACTAGCTTCTACGGTTGCAAAGATTTTGAGAGGTAAGCACAAAACGAATTACACACCTCACGTAGATTGTGGTGATAACGTAATCGTTTTGAATGCTGGGAAAGTTACTCTTTCCGGAAACAAGTGGAACGACAAGACTTATATCTGGCATACAGGTTACCCTGGAGGTCAAAAGTCTATGACTGCGGCTGAACTTCAGAAAAAAGATTCTTTAAAAGTATTGGAAAAATCAGTAAAAGGGATGTTACCAAAAAACAGACTGGGCGCTGCGATCCTTAAGAATCTTTATTTATATGAAGGGACTGAGCACAAACATGAAGCTCAACAGCCTAAAACAATTAATGTTAACGAATTTAAATAATTAATTATGTCTATAGTTCACAAAATCGGAAGAAGAAAAACTTCTGTAGCCAGAGTTTACGTAAAGCCAGGAACTGGTAACATTACGGTAAACGGTAAAGATGCTGCAACTTATTTCTCTACAGACGTGATGGTTTACAAATTGAACCAACCGTTCATCCTTTCTGAAACTGTTGGTCAGTATGATGTTACCGTAAACGTATTCGGTGGTGGAAATACAGGTCAGGCAGAGGCTATCAGATTAGGTATTTCAAGAGCTTTATGCGAAATCAACGCTGAGTTCAGATTAGCATTGAAGCCAGCTGGTTTACTTACAAGAGACGCAAGAATGGTGGAAAGAAAGAAGCCAGGTCAGAAAAAAGCAAGAAAGAGATTCCAATTCTCAAAACGTTAAGAATTGCGGTAAGCTTAAAGCAATATGCAATAAGCTATTTGAACTTATTAAAATTTTTAATCCGCTTAAAGCTTGCAGCTTAGTGCCTACAGCTTAAAGCAAAATTGCCCGTTACGTTTAGCATCCAAACGCTTCTCCCATCTAAAGAAGTTGTTGATTGTTTAAAAAACGGAAAGTAAACTAACAAAAACAGAAAACATGGCAAAAGCAAATGTAAAAGACCTTCTAGAGGCTGGCGTACACTTCGGTCACATGACCAGAAAGTGGAACCCAAATATGGCTCCATACATTTTTATGGAGAAAAACGGTATTCACATTGTAGACTTACATAAAACAGCAGTTAAATTGGATGAAGCGTGCAGCGCTTTGGAAAAATTAACTTCTGCAGGTAAAAAAGTTCTTTTCGTAGCCACTAAAAAGCAGGCGAAAGAAGTAGTGGCTAAACACGCTGCTGAACTGAATATGCCTTATATTACAGAAAGATGGCCTGGAGGGATGTTAACGAACTTCGTTACCATCAGAAAGGCTGTTAAAAAAATGAACTCCATCGACAAAATGAAGAAAGATGGTACGTTCGAAACGTTATCTAAAAAAGAAAGATTACAGGTAGACAGACAAAGAGCTAACCTTGAGAAGAACTTAGGTTCTATCTCTGACATGGTTCGTCTTCCTTCTGCAATCTTCGTTGTAGATATCATGAGAGAGCACATCGCGGTAACTGAAGCTAAGAAATTAGGTATTCCAGTTTTCGGTATCGTTGATACTAACTCTGACCCAAGAAAAGTAGACTTCGTAATCCCAGGAAACGATGATGCTTCTAAATCTATCGATATGATCCTGAGCATCGTTTCAGAATCGATCAAAGAAGGTCAGTCTCAGAGAAAAGCTGATAAAGAAAAATCTAAAGAAGAAGGAGAAGTAGTATCTGCTGATAAAGATGCTGACTTCGATGCAGAATAATCATTAAGATTTTCTTACCATACAAAAAACCGTTGGATTCAAAGAATCCAACGGTTTTTTTATTTTTATCAGTTTGAAAGCTTTACTTCATAAGAGTCTGACACAAACCTGGTTTTCTGGTAAACGGCATTACAGACCATCCCCGAGAGGTTGTAATTCTGATTTTTCGGAACCATCACTGCTCCGATCTTCCTGGCACCTATAGGGATTTTTTTAAAGTAATTATTTCCGCTTATCGTAAGAACCATATTGCAGGGTGATGTATTTTCTACGGTGATCGATGTCCTGGGATCATTGGAAGAATAATTCAGCAAATGCGTTAAAACCTCAGCGGTTTCAGACTTGTAGGTTTTCATTAAAGCCTGATATTCCCTTTCTACCTGTACTGCGGAAGTTGTGCTGCTTCCGGTATTTGCAGGAACAGGCCTGGGCTGGCGGACCGGATAATGTGTGGTAGAAACTTTATTGCCGCAGCTGTTCAGGAACAGGGCAAACATTACTGAAAACAAAACATATTTCTTCATATCAATACATTTACACCTACAAAGGTAATCTTTACCGCTGAAATAATGCCGGATAAAGGATTTTAACGAGCATAGCAAAACGTCGAGACCATTTACCCAAAACGTCGGGACCTTTTTACTAAAACGTCGAGACCTTTTTACTAAAACGACGGGACCTTTTTACCAAAACATTTCGACGTTTTTTTAACGACACAATAAACAGGCAAAAACAGGGCTGGAATCCGGCCGGAATTGTTAAGCCAGGGTTTTATTTAACCATAAAAAACAAATGCTACTTTTTGCCCGCAGGGTTAGTGGCTGCCGGTTTAGGATTGCTGATGGTTAAGAAAATGCTTTTGGTAAGATCTTTTTTAGACGAATACACCACATCACAGACATTACCGGTCAGGGTATAAGTCCCTTTTTTGATTACGATAAAATTTTCGCCTTTTGCGGGTACGGCCATATTGTAAAAGTCTTTTCCCTGAATCTTCAGCACCAGGTTACAGTCCGACTGATTTTTAAATAAAAGAATGACCTCCTTGCTGTTGATATCCTCATCAAACATAGCATTAAGGAGCTTTACGGTTTTGTCTTTATGTTCCTGGGAAGTAGAAGTGATGAGTCTTTTAAATTCTTCAGCCTCGTTAGAATTCGGTTTGCTCAGCGCACCGCTTGGTATTTCGGAAATAATAGGTCTGGCTTCCATGGGTTTTGCATCCTTTTTACCTTTTGTCCACTCCGCGTTTTTCAGTGCGATGAGCTTAGGTTTCAGGACACTTCTTTTCGGGTCGTCCGGATGTGTCGTGGCCAGGTAATTTTCGATTTCCTTAATATCGGTACTTTCTAAAATGTCATGGGAACGTTTTTCGACACCGGTACTTTTACATGCCACAAGGCTGCATAATAAAATGATAAAGATATTTTTTTTCATAGCTGATGTTATGTGTTTTATATAAATAAGAATAGAAGAATATAATACATATATCCTTCGGAACAAACTGTATCGCTTGCCTAAAATACGATAAGACAGGTTGGTAAGACTGGAGGGTGTGTTTTTTTCATCATTTTTTTGTTTTTTAATTAATTCGGAATTTAATGTAGGTAATTGTTTTTCCTTTAGCAGAAAATAATTCTTCGTAATAGGTTTTAATGTCTCTTAAATGCGGCGTATTCGGATCATATTCTACAGCACCGTAAATATCGTGGTGCGCTGTAATGATATCGTATCCGGCTCCCTGCAGATAGCCCAGCGTGTAGCCATGAAGAAACTCGGAGTCTGTTTTTAAATGAATAATTCCGCCGGGTTTCAGGAACTTCTTGTACCGTTCTAAGAAATCGGGATGGGTAAGCCTGTGTTTGGTACGCTTGTATTTGATCTGCGGATCCGGGAACGTGATCCATATTTCATCGACTTCATTTTCTCCGAAATAATGCTCTACCAGCTCAATCTGGCTTCTGAGAAATGCCACGTTGTGCATATTGCTCTCATGCGCTTCTTTGGCTCCAAACCAGAACCGCGCTCCTTTAATGTCGATACCGATAAAGTTCTTTTCCGGGAAAGTTTTGGCCATGCCCACAGTATATTCTCCTTTGCCGCAGCCAAGCTCCAGGACAATCGGATGATCATTCTTAAAAAAATCTGTTCTCCATTTTCCTTTAAGCCTAAAACCTTCCAGCGCTTCCTCTCTCGTCGGCTGAATGACATTTGGTAATATCTTGTTTTCTGCGAATCTTGCTAATTTATTTTTCCCCATGGAACATTTCTAAAATCTTGCAAAAATAACAAAATTTATAGATGCTTTCTTTAAATCACCAATTAAAATCGGAATTTATTTCTTTGCGGAGCTTCCAAGGGCAACCATGAGGGGTTTCTGAATGGTTTTCTGAGAAGCGTACTGAGCACCGCAGACCACACTTGTGAACAGGTAATCCCCCTTCTGCACCACAACGGAATTGTCGCTATGAGCCGGAACGGGCAATCTGTATTTGGTCACTCCTATCCCTTCAATCCTTACGATAATATTGCAGTCGGATTTGTTTTCAATCATGACAATACATTCTTTGGCGTTAGGATCGTTATCGAAAAGAGAGTTTAATATTTTCACGGTTTTATTTTTATGCTCGACAGGATTTTCCGCCATCAGCATATTGAATTCCGATGCTTCGGTATCGGGTACGGCTGCTGTGGTCACCGATGCTACATCGGTAGGTGCAACATAAACATTTTTCGGGTTACTCGGCGTATAAACGACTGCAGACTGCCCCACCTGGAGTTCCTTCTGATACCGTGCGATCTGTTTTTTTCTGATATTGGCATTAAATTCTTCAAATGATATTTTGGTAGAAGGCCGTCTTTTCAGCATGGCCAGCCAGTCCTGCATTTGCCTGACCTTGGTGTCGCCGGGTTTTGCATGCTTAATGTATTCTTTCATCATTTCCATGACGCGGGGCTTCAGGACAGATCTTCTGGGATCGTCGGGATGGGCATCGCGCAGGAAAGCATTAATCTCATATATATTTTTGCTTTTTAAAATATCACTGTAGTCTTTGCCTTTTTTCTGGGCCGAAACATTTACGAAAACAATAGCACAAAAAATCAAAAGGATCTTTTTCATTCAATTACATTAAGATTTATCACTAAGTACTTTAGTATAACGGAAATTTTACTCTTTTTATATAAACTGCACTTTATCGTGATAAAATTAAAAATAATTTAAAGAACAAAAAAAATGTATACGGCTGATTGCGGTATACATTTGATATTATAAAATTAATTATTTATTTCACGATTTCCTGAAGATGGGAGTTTCGCAGTCTTCGCTGGTAGATCGGCAGATATTTTTCTATAGGAATCTTTACCGCCTCAAAATTACCGGCCATGATGTAAGGCTCAATATTTTCAGAAGTATAGACAAACTGGAGGAAATTATCAATAAGGTTCTCCGGGATTTTGAATTTTGTGAAGTAGTCTTTCCCCAGATAATTTTTGATCTGTGTCACCGAATTGTTCATTTTTTCGTAAGCCATATAACGCTGCTTTTTCTTACGTTCTCCAGAAAGAATATCATAAATACTTTCCAGGCTGAAGGTCAGTCCGCCATCTCTCAGTCCGGCAACCGGTAATTGAGGCGGGGTACCATCCCCTTTAGGTTCAGGCAAGCCAATCACTTTTTTTATGGCTAATGCTTTATCTTCCTTCCTTAGGGCATTTACATCATATCTTAAGTTTCCTGTAGGCTTAAATCTGTTGATCACGACTTCCTGGATATCGTGATAAGCAATTTTCAATTCAATTAAATTTTTCTGGCTGATCATATCAGGAGTGAGCTTTACATCTTTCCGCTCGGTAACGATTGATGTAAAACGGATAATATCCCCAGGGTTGGCAGAAATACTGAAATCACCATTATAATCACTGAGAACGGTCTTCTGAGTAGTAATGTTGGTAACATATACCTGATTGAGATATAATACGGAGTTGTCTCTTAAAAAAACTTCACCGGAGTACGACTGAGCGTTAATTTTTATCAGAAAAACCAACAGCAATAGGATAAATAGTTTCTTCATATAATGAGAGCAAAATTAAGCAGAAAAGCATGAATTTATACCTATTTTAGTAGTGAAAAGTGGTTAAAGTTATATTAAACTTTAATCAAAACTGTTAATGAATGTTATAAATGATGATTGTATTTAATATTAAACCATTATCACGTTCGTATCAGTAATTTTTCACCAATAGCCAGCTTGTGTATTTTACGGTAGTGGTCCCCCCGAATTCTGTCCAGCTGATGAAATACCAATAGGTAGCTGTGTTGACAGGCCGCCCGGTAATTCTTCCATTCCAGGTAAAGCGATTTTCTGAACTTCCCCGGAAAATTTCAGCGCCGTACCGGTCGAATATTCTGAAGACAATATTATCATTATTCATTAAAGAAGAATAATCAATTCCATCGTTGTAGCCATCATCATTAGGAGTAATGGTATTAATAAGGTTGATCATCACAAAAGGTCTAGTCACCTCTTCGCACTGGTTGGAATCCCTTACATGAACCGTATGGTTTCCGCTCGGAACATTGATAAAGACATTAGAACCCTGCCAGTTGTTTCCGTCAAGAGAATATTCGTATGGCGGCGTGCCTCCGCTTACCCCTATCGTTACGGTAGTTCCATTGATCTCGATGCTGGTGATGGCCGGGAGAACCGATTCTGTCACGGTAACATTTTGCCTGTATGTACAGCCGTCATAAGTAAGATCTACCCAGTAACTTCCCGGACCTACATTGCTGATGGACGGAGTGGTAGCTCCCGTACTCCACAAATAACTGTCAAAGCCCGGACCTGCATTCAATGTGGTTTTCGTTTTCGGACATATCACTTTGCTGACCAGAATATCAGAATGCTTCGGCGTTTTGATATTAATAACAATGGTAGCTATATTAGGACATGATCCCGGTTTTTCAAAGCGGATATAAATCGTTTGTAATCCTGTGATATTGATCGGGCTGGTGAGTGATGCCGTATCATTCTGAGCATCCAGCTGTGTGGCATGAAAGGTAGCCGTTACGGCAGGATCTATGGTAAACTGGTTGATGTATGACAGTACATCGATCGCCTTGGTCCCGTCGAGATCATCATCACATAACGTAACCGAATGTGTCGTTTTTATGAGGGGAAGTCTGGGACCGATGGTAAATACAAGAGGTTTGACCACAGGCGCACAGCCATCCGGAGACTCCACCCTGATATATATGGTGGTGGTTGCCGTGTAAGACCAGTTATTCGGAAGAGTATTGGTATTCCCTGAATTTGCATCATCAATATTTCCATAATATCTTACTGATGTAAAGTAGGTTGGGTTATTCAGTACAATCGGTGTTACATCTGATAAAACAATATTTACAGTACCATCCAGATTATCATCACAGAAAGATCCCGTATAGTTATTGACTATCACCGGATAAGGATACAGATTAAGGGTAATCTGCGCTATGCTTTTACAGCCGACATTGTTTTTTACCACAGCATATACGATCGTTCCGTTACCCGCAGGATAAGAATTTGGACTTGATATGTTTGTCCCGGCGGTTTCATTCTGAGCAGTAAGCAGAGACGGATAATATGTAATCGTTACAGGTGTATTATTGGTAACCACCCCGGTCGTTAAATTAAAAACACCTTGTCCAGATCCATTATCGCATGCGCTGATGGTCGCATTATTTACCGTTAAAGCCAGAATATGAATGGTAACGGTTACCGTCTCGCAGTCAGGGAGATTGGGATCATTTCCACAAAAAGTATAAGTAAACGTATCGGTTCCCGTCGTTCCCGGATTGGTGACCGTATAAGTAATAACACCTGTTGCGGCATTCACCGTAGCGGTCCCTAAAGCAGGAGGTGTAACGATGGAAACTGTCGAGGGCGAAGGCGTTTGTGCAGAAGTGGTAAATGTAGGCGTGATGGTCTTTGTATCACAGACATCATAACTTACTGATGAAAGCTTGGTACAGTTTAATACTTTAAACTGCTCTGTTACCAACGGAGCACAGCTTCCCATCGTTACCGAACAGGTATAAAATCCTGATCCGGCAGGCGTTATGGAAGGCCCCGTAGCCCCCGGAATAATATTCCCGTTATTATACCACTGGTAGGTATCGTAAATAATCGGGTCTACCGTCAATACAACGCCCGGAGCACAACCTCCTCCCGAGGTTAAGATAACCGGCTGTGTGGGAAAGCCCGCAAAGAACCCGCCGTAACCTACAGCATCACTTCCAGCGTTAATTCCCGCCATAATGGCTTTAGAAGAAACAACGGTAATGGTTCCTGTGGTATTCGGAATGCCATAGGTTACCCAGTTCGTGGTGCCACTCATACTAAAAGGGCCGGTATTTCCTGGCGGTACGGCTCCGTTCACGGTAACGACAGCTCCTCTTTCCGTAATAAGGTTTAATTTGGTGGGAATATTCAGAATCCCGGTTGGGTTTCCGGTTGAATAGACAAAATTTTCATCAATAAATCCAAGCTCATTAATTTGCTTTGGAAGATAACAGTTGAGTGCCGGTATAAAGTTGAATCCCCCGGTAGCCGTTTCGAAACCAACGGTATTTGCACCTGAAAGAAGCTGGTATACGTAGGCATTTTTGGAGGTTCTGATATATAAATTGTAGTGCCCGTTCCCCTGCAGCTGGTACTTGGTATCAGGGATCATAAAGTACTCGCCGATATTTAAAGTGGCCACAGGAATCAGCTCATTATTAACACGAACTTCGGTATTGTTTTCAGTAGCGACGACCAGTGCACCTTCCATATTGGAACCAATATTTCCATTTCCTTTTACAACCGCAAATTCATTTCCCAGCCTTTCAACGGGAACAGACTGATCCATCAGGATATCCGAACTGAGTGGGAAGTTCCCTGCATATTGACCGTTGAAATTTCCGTTGGTGACATTTACAGGTTTATTGGAAACTATTTTTGCCCCGATAAATCCGTTGGCGTTTCCTGCAATATCTCCGATACCATCTACGATATACGATTGTCCTTTATTTAAAGTAAAAGTTATTGTCGGATTTGTAGTCCCCGTCGTTCCGTTGGAAAACTGCACAGCAGGTTTATATCCGGAAATAGTAACCGTTGTATTATCTTCTGTCGCAAGAACACTTGCCATGAAATTGAGGATGTCATTATTAACCGTAATGGGTGCACTAGCAGCATAAAACAATTTTCCTGTAGATGATATTCCTTTTGATGTGATGATCTCTGCGTGGTTATACACAGAAAATCTAAAATTCGCATAGAAAGGGAATTCTGCTTTTACGTAAAGTCCTTTTGTGGTGGGTGTAAACAAATCGGTCTGCTGGGTCGTAATGATATATTCTCTCGGAATATCAATTTTCTGCGGATTATTCTTACTGATATTTACAGTAGCAATCAACACATTGTTATTGTAAATGCTTACCGGAAAAGGCGTGGTGCGGTTGGTGGAAAGGTATAATTTCTGAAAAGGATTGGGGTTTCCCGTCCTGTCTACCATCGGGGCAAACCAGTGTTCCCTGTCCAATTGTGAGAAAGCAGAAGTGAAAAAATAAAATATAAATAAAAGAGATAAAATTTTCTTCATTCAGTTATTACTTTTATCACAAATTTAACAATAAAATGTATTGTTTTGCTGAAAATATTAAAAAACAATTTCGTTATGATTTTACTTTTAAAATTTCATTATAATTTTAATATTCATCGTATATAGCTGAACATTCATTATCCCCCCCGTCAATAAAAAATAAAGAAGGTGCCTTTTCAGACACCTCTCTAATTTATATTAAAAAAAATTTACAAAGAATAATTCGGAGCTTCCTGAGTAATGATAACGTCATGAGGATGAGATTCTTTTAAACCGCTTCCTGTGATCATTACCATTTTTGTTTCTGTCTGTAAAGCTTCAACATCTTTAGCGCCACAGTATCCCATTCCTGCTCTGAGGCCACCTGTTAACTGGAAAATAACATCCTCCAGTTTACCTTTGCTCGGAACCCTTCCTTCGATTCCTTCAGGAACGAACTTTTTGGCTTCGCTCTGGAAATATCTCTCCTTACCGCCTCTTTTCATCGCTGAAAGGCTTCCCATTCCCTGGTAGGTTTTGAATTTTCTTCCCTGGAAGATAATTTCTTCTCCCGGAGCTTCATCAGTTCCCGCTAAAAGTGAACCCAACATTACAGCTCCTGCTCCACTGGCAATCGCTTTTACAATATCTCCTGAAAGCTTAATACCACCATCGGCAATAACAGTCACGTTTTTGGTTTTGGCATATTCGTACACATTGTAAATAGCCGATAACTGAGGAACACCAACCCCTGCCACAACCCTCGTTGTACAGATAGATCCAGGCCCAACACCTACTTTAAGGACATTTGCTCCGGCTTTGATCAGATCTTCAGCCGCTTCAGCCGTTACGATATTTCCACCGACGATATCCAGATCCGGATATGCTTTCCTGATTTCTGCGATTTTATCCAGCACGCCCTTAGAATGTCCGTGTGCAGAATCGATCCCGATAATATCCACGCCGGCTTTTACCAACGCTTCAATTCTTTCGAGAGTATCTTCGCCAACGCCAACGCCTGCTCCAACGATTAACCTGCCATTCTGATCTTTATTTGCATTTGGATATTCGAGCTGATTATCAATATCTTTAATCGTGATCAATCCTACGAGCTTATTCTCTCCGTCTACAATCGGAAGTTTTTCCACTCTGTTTTTCAGAAGGATTTCCTTAGCTTTTTCCAGATTGGTATTTTTATCAGAAGTGATGAGATTATTTTTCGTCATAATCTCTTCTACTTTCATATCAAGGTTTTCCTGATATTTAACATCTCTGTTGGTAATGATTCCGATCAGGGTATTTTCCGCGTCTACTACCGGCAGACCTGAAATTTTATATTTGGCCATCGTATCTTTGGCCTGAGCCAGTGTATGGTCTTTTGAAAGCGTTACGGGGTCTGAGATCATTCCGTTTTCAGAACGTTTCACTCTGTTTACCTGAGCGGCCTGTTCCGCAATCGTCATATTTTTGTGGATGAAGCCCAAACCGCCCACTCTTGCCAGTGCAATCGCCAGTTCGGCCTCCGTAACCGTATCCATAGCCGCGGAAACGATAGGAACATTAAGCGTAATTTTGTCGGTAAGTCTTGATTTTAATGAAACCTGATTAGGTAAAACTTCTGAATAAGAAGGAACTAGAAGCACGTCATCGAAAGTGATGGCTGTCTCTACAATTTTGTTATGAATAGACATCTTTACTTTCTTGCAAAATTAAGGTATTTTGACGGAATATGAAAATTGATTTTAATAGTTTAAATAAAACTTAATAATCAATAACTTAAATTAAAAAAACCACTCCTTATTAAGAAATGGTTTTCACAAAATAAAATTTAGTATATGATTGAATATGAATATTTCTACTTATCTTTTGCTGAAGCGATCATTCTCGAAATATCGTCGGCCGTAAAGCTCCCCTTGATGTCGACAAAGACCAGTTCCTTATCCGAATTTACCGTAATCATCATGTTTTTAATGGCATCTCCTTTTTGTTTTACCCGGATGTTCACATTATCACCGTCATGTTTTATGGTTGCCCATTCTTCATAATTATTGTTGTTCAGATAGCTGGCAAAATCTCTTAGCATTTCGCGATCACCGTTTTCTACGGTCATGACTTTTATTTTTGAAACTTTTTTTATAAGGTTGATGAGCTCTTCATCTTCTCCGTCTTCCTTTAAAGCTTTCTTAATGTAGGGTTTTGCAAGAAATAACGGAACATTGATACTAACAAACTTGGCATCTCCAAAGTCACGGCCCGATTTTGAAAAGTACGCTATATTAGGCCTTTCGGAAACAATGCAGGATTGCATCATACACATTAAGGACACGATCACAATGATATTTTTTAAAATTTTCATGGCTTTTGCTTTTAGTTGATTTGTTTCAGGCTTCCACCGGAAGTTTTGCTGATATTTGAATTGATAACAGGATTTCCTTTATATTTAATGGCTCCTCCCGAAGAAGCTGTAGCTTTCAGTCTTTCTACCGCATGGCCGGATAACACTGCTCCAGACGTAGCTTCTGCTTCAAGCTCGTTGAACTGAAATTTTTCTCCATTACAAACCGCTCCGCTGCTTACATCTATAAACCCTGTGTTTGCGTTTCCTGTAAGATTTGCCACTGCCCCGCTGGATGCTTTGATCGTAGCCATTTTAGAATTGATGGTAGAATTAATAACCGCACCTGAACTCAGTTCTACTTTTGCATTATTGGTGATATTGAAATTACCGTTCACTACAGATCCTGATGAAAGGTCTACGGACAGGGCATTTTCATTGATATTGTTGACAGCATTGAAAACAGCTCCCGATGAAGTTTTAATGTTATCAATTTTCGGTGCAGAAACATTGACACTGATATTTTTAAACTTTAAATTTCTCTGCCCTTTATTGTCAATATATACTTTCAGAACCCCGTTATCAACCTTTGTGATAATATACTGAAGTTTATCTGCATCTGCGATGACCTTTACAGAAGCCGGATTTTCCTGTTTAAAATTCACGATAACACCGGTACTTACCTGAACTCCGTCGAATTCCCCGACACTTCTGGATTCGCCGCTGAGATAAGAAGGGCTATTTTGGGAAGCAAAGTTAACTCTCGTACTTGTTGAAGAACTGGTTTTGGTTTCTGTAGAATTGATAAGCTTGTTGATATCATTCATAGAAAGTCTGCCGTCCAGCTTTATCAGGATACTTTCTTCTCCTCCGCTGTCGATACTCAGCAGCAAATCATCAAGAATCCCGTCCTTTTCCTCTGCCGAAAGGAATTTTATTTTTGCCCCATTGCTGTTCATGGTCATGATCTCGCTGTAATTCAGATTACTTAAATAAGATCTTATATCTTTATTAATCTGAGACAATTGCTGTCCCTTTTTAGAATTTGCATCCTCTGGTTTTTCTGCGATGAAAACCTTTAGTCCTTTAATTTTTGATAATAAAGGTTTGATCTGATCAAGTTCTGCGTCTCCCAGGTCAAGGTTGCTCAGCATACCGAACATGGGTTTTGCAATTTTGATTGAAGTTACGCCCTCCACTTCCTGGTACTTGTCAAAAAGCTGGTCTAGTTTATCCTGCCCGTACACATTGAAAAAATGTGAAAAGGCAAATGCGAATATGATGAATATTTTTTTCATGAGTCAATTTTATTTTTTTGATTATTAGTGCCTGATCAGGTGCATAATCTTTAAGGTTAATTAATAGTCGTCGTCTACGACTGTTGGTTTTGCTAATTTTTCACTAACGTTATTTGCAAATATCTGGAATGAATACTTAGTCACATTAATGGCTTCTTCCACATTATCAATTCTTTTCCCGTTTACGATCACGTAAGAATCTTTGTAAACTGTGGAATCTTTTGAAACCTTTCGATAAGAGGAATTGGAAACAAATCTTGGCTTTCTCTCTTTTTTAAGCCTTCCTCTTTTAGGTAAAATTTCATCTAAATAATCTTTTTCAGCCACCGTATTCTCCTGGAAAACAGAGTCTTTCTTTACTCCGGATACTGAATCTGATACAGAATTCACCGCAACCTGAGTCTGATGTTCACTATTTTCCTCGATGAAACGATCTTTCTGCTGTTTGATCTGATTTTCTACCAGCTGTGCCTGATCTTCAACATTTTTTTGATTGTAATTAAATATAAAACCTATACTTAATAAGATCACCACACTTGCTGCCATCCAGAACCACTTTGGCATCGACGGCCTGGCTTTGCTGCCAATCGGAATAACGGGAGTTTCATCATTTGTCCGTACCTCATCTTTACCTTCAGCTGTTTTCAGGAAATCCTCAAAATCCCAGTCCATTTTCTCTTCCTTTAAATCCTGGAAGATCTCGTTATATTTATCTTGAAATTTGTCTTTGCTCATAGCTCATCAATTGTGAGATTTGTTCTTTTACTTTTTGTCTAGCCCGCATCAGATTTACTCGTACTGCGTTTTCTTCCATTTCCAGCATTTCTGCTATTTCCGAAACTTCATATTCTTCTACATCTTTCAAATGGATAACCATCTTTTGTTTTTCAGGGAGCTGATTGATAAAACCAATGATATGCTCCTTGAGATTATTTACTTCCATGCTGTAAAGCTCCGACCGGTGAAGCTGCATATCTGCAAAACCCGTTTTTACCTCGTGGTGCTTCAGCCTGTTCAGACATTCGTTCCGGACTGCTTTCAAAGCATAGGATTTTAAATTCCCAAACTGTTCCAATTCGTCTTTCTTCTGCCAGAACTTTATCATCAGGTCCTGAACGACATCTTCCGCTTCATCACTGCTCATGACAAACCTTTTCGCAAAGCGATACATCTCATTTTTGAGAATAAATACCGTACTCTTGAAAGTATCCTGGGTCATAAGTTTTGTTTCTATAAGTAAGACAACCGGATTTTACATAATATTACATTAAAAACAAAAAAACTTCAAAAAAATTTGAAGTTTCCTTTATTGATCGGTTTAATACGTATCAAAAATATGTTTTAAAATAGCCTTATCTTCGTCTTTCAGAGCGACTTTTCTTCTGGCCATGGCTCTTTCCGCAACTTCGTAGGCTTTATCTAATTTAAATCGTTCGTCATCTTTAAATCCGCCCCATGAAAAATTCTCCACAAGATTCGGAGGAAATCCTTCCTTGAAAATATTGGAAGCCACACCTACGACAGTCCCGGTATTCAGCTGGGTATTGATGGCTGTTTTGGAATGATCCCCCATAATCAGTCCGGCAAATTGAAGTCCGGTATCCTCGAATGCCTTTCTTCTGTAGTTCCATAATCTCACATTTCCATAATTATTCTTCATGTTGGAAGAGTTGGAATCTGCTCCGAAATTACACCACTCCCCGATCACCGAATTCCCGATAAAACCGTCATGCCCTTTATTGGAGTACCCGAAAATAATAATATTGCTCACTTCTCCACCCACTTTAGAATGCGGGCCAATAGTCGTTGCCCCATAAATCTTTGCGCCCAGATTAAATTTAGACTCTTCACAAAGCGCGATCGGGCCACGAAGATGACATCCTTCCATGACTTCCGCATTTTTCCCGATGTAGATTTTACCCGTTTTCGTATTGAGGGTTGAAAATTCGATCTGTGCACCTTCTTCGATGAACAGATCCTTTTTGTCCCCTAAAAAGCCATTCGTGGAAGACAGTTCCTGAGAAGTCCTGCCTTTTGTCAGCAAATCGAAATCAAAATCGATCGCTTTCTGATTATAGGTAAAAAGATCTGCCGGCCTTTTAAAAAAAACAAGCTCTTCTTTAATATCCGTCATTTTTTCGATCTGGTGGAGCGAAAAACCATCCATATTGATTTTGGCAGCAATTAATTCATCTTCATACACCAGGGCTTCACCTTTCTTAAGGTCCTTAATTTGTTGGATAACTTTTTCTGTAGGCAGAAAGTTCGTTACCAGGAAAAGGCTTTCTTTCTTTTCTGGCTCCGGAAATTTTTTCTGTAAATACGATTCTGTAAAAAAGGAGATCTCTGTGCTGTCCAGAATTTTCTGCCATCTTTCAGAGAATGTAAGAATCCCGCAGCGCATTTCAGCTATCGGGCGTGTAAAAGTAAGCGGAAGAAAATCTTCCCAATATTGTGCATCTGAAAATACCAATTGCATTTTGATAGAAGTTAGAGGTTAGAAGCTAGAAGTTAGAGACCGGAAGTTTTAAACTAACGTCTAATTTCTAGTTCTAACAAAATTACAATAAAAAAAAGTCTTCCGAAAACGAAAGACTTTTAAATTATTGTAATGTCAAAAAATTACTTAGCGAATTTTTTGTATTTGTTCATGAACTTATCAACTCTACCTGCCGTGTCAACCAATTTCACTTTACCGGTGTAGAAAGGGTGAGACGTTGAAGAGATTTCCATTTTGATCAAAGGATATTCTTGTCCTTCGTACTCGATAGTGTCTTTTGTTTCTGCTGTAGACTTGCAAAGAAATACTTCGTCGTTACTCATATCTTTGAAAACAACAAGTCTATAATTTTCTGGGTGGATTCCGTTTTTCATGTGTAAATTTCTTTTTTTGTTAATGTCACATGTAACCTTGCGGTTTCATAATACAATGTTAAAAATTAAAGTTTGCTTTCGAAATAGTAATGGATATTTCTCTGCTAATTTTAGGTTGCAAAAGTACAATATTTTTTTGAATTTGCAAATATCCTGTCAATATTTTTTTCTTCATAAGAAATTCAAAGTATTTTCGTTACATTTGAAATTTATTAAACTTTAATTTCGATGAAATTCAAATTATTACTGGCTTTTTCATTCTGGATGCTTGTTATGGCGGTATCATGCAATAAGGACGACATTAGTTTTGATACGCCTTCACAAAAATTAAGCTTTTCAAGAGACACGGTTTTTTGTGACACGGTTTACCATCAGGTTCGTTCCGAAACTTATGCCGTGAAAGTTTATAATAATGAAGATAAAGACATCCTGATTCCAAGGATTCATCTGGAAAAAGGGAACATATCTCTGTATAAAATCAATGTAGACGGAAAACCCGGATACGATTTTAAAGATATTCCTTTAAGAAAGAAAGACAGTCTTTATATTTTTGTGGAAATTGCTCCGGAAGCCACCGGCCCTGAAGCGATTGCTGAAGACAAAATCCTTTTCGACAGTCCTGCCGGGCAACAAAACGTAGTTCTTTTCTCGGTTGTACAGGATGCGGAATTTTTCATTAAAAGCCCATCCAACCCGAATATCATCACTTCTGATGCAACCTGGAACAACAATAAAGCTAAAATAATCTACGGGGATCTTACGGTAGACGAAAATGTAATCCTGAATATTCAGCCGGGAACAAAAGTCTATTTTCACAAAAACAGCGGTATGAAAGTACGGTCCGGTGCTACCTTAAATATAAACGGAACCTTAGCCAATAACGTTACCCTCCGCGGCGACAGAAATGATCCGGCGTATGACACCATTCCTAAAAACTGGAATTCCATAAAGATGGAAGCGGGTTCTACTTTAAATATGAATTATGCAAGGCTTTTCGGAGGAACAAGAGGCCTTGAAATGAAGCAAACCAATGCCACCATCAGCAATTCATTTATTCATACTTTCCAGGAATACGGGATCTATGCCGTCGCTTCTACCGTGAATGCCAAAAATCTTGTCATGAACAACTGCGGAGAATCGGCCATCGGAATATTTAAAGGAGGCACTCACAATTACATTCATTCCACCATTGTCAATTATTCCGACCTTCTTCAATCTATGAACAGGAACGGTATTTTTGCCACCAATGAATGGAAAAACGAATCTAACCAGACAGAACAGGGCGCTTTGATCCTGAATGTAAGGAACAGCATCGTTTACTCCGACCGTGACAATTCAGTGTTTTTCGAGCAGACCCCGGGGCAGTTATTTAATTTTGCATTTCAGAATTGCCTTTTAAAATATTCAAATCAATCGGAGGCAGGTTTCCTCGATACCGCACCAAGCGTGACCCAGCTTGTCAAAAATCAGGATCCTCTTTTTGTTAATTATTTTGTAGCCCAAATGAATTTAAGGGTAAAACAGAATTCCCCTGCCATAGGAAAAGGAAACACTGCCGTTGCAGCAACCGTTCCTGTTGATATTGCAGGACTTTCAAGAACGTCAAACCCTACTTTAGGCGCTTACCAGTATCCATAATTTTTAAATAAACCGATTCAGTGCCTGAGAACACCTGAAGAAAGACCAATAATAAAACAGTAATGGAAATCACGAATCTGCAGCAGCAAGTTGATGAATGGATCAAAACCATCGGAGTCCGTTATTTCAATGAACTGACCAATATGGCGATGCTGACCGAAGAGGTCGGAGAAGTCGCAAGGATCATCGCTAGAAGATATGGGGAACAGAATGAAAAAGAAAGCGACAGGAGCAAAGACCTGGGCGAAGAGCTGGCAGATGTATTGTTTGTCACCTTATGTCTGGCCAATCAGACCGGAGTCGATCTTCAGGAAGCTTTCGACAAGAAAATGAAGATCAAGACGGATCGCGACAAAGACCGTCATCAGAATAATGAGAAATTAAAATAGCTGGAAGCCGGAAGTTTAAACTAAACTTTTCACCTCCCTCTTCCAACTTCCGGCTTTCAACTTAGATAAACAATGAAGAAGCTAGAAAAATCAAATCTATTAGAGAATAAAACCATACAGATCAGCGGTTCGAAAAGTATTTCGAATCGTTTGTTGATTTTAGAAAATCTGTTCAATACCATAAAAATCGGAAATCTTTCCAATTCACAGGATACCGGCCTTCTGAAAAAGGCTTTATCTGAAAATACAGAGGTGGTGGATATTCACCACGCCGGAACCGCCATGCGTTTCCTCACGTCCTATTATGCTATTCAGGAAGGAAAAACAACCATTCTTACCGGTTCGAAAAGAATGAAGGAAAGACCGATCAGAAACCTGGTCACGGCTTTACAAAATCTCGGGGCAGAAATCACTTACATGGAAAATGAAGGATTTCCTCCCTTGAAAATCGAAGGAAAAAAAATCGTTCAGAAAAAAGTGGATGTTCCGGCAAATATATCGAGCCAGTTCATCACTTCCCTGCTTCTGATCGCAGGAAAACTTGAAAACGGATTGGAAATAAACCTTGTCGGCGAAGTCACTTCGAGATCTTATATTGAAATGACATTGGATATTTTAACGAAATTCGGAATTACAAACGACTTTACCGGAAATACAATTAAAGTAGAACCCTTCATCAGTCATCAATCATCCATCATCAATTATGAAGTAGAGAGCGACTGGAGCTCGGCTTCTTACTTCTACTCTTTTGCAGCACTGGGAAGAAAAACCATCCATCTGAAAAGTTTTTATAAAAAATCTACCCAGGGAGATTCTGCCATTGCCAAAATCTACGAAGACTTCTTTGGAATCGAAACCACTTTCAATGAAGATGACCATAAGATCACGCTAAAACCCAATCCCGATTTCACATTTCCGGAAAAAATTGTTCTAGACATGAACAACTGTCCGGACATTGCTCAAACGCTTTGTGTAACCGCCGCAGCCCTGAAAATCCCTTTTGAAATTTCCGGACTGGGAACATTAAGAGTAAAAGAAACCGACAGACTGCTGGCATTACATCAGGAACTTAAAAAACTGGGTACGGAAACTGAATTTACCGATCTTACCATTAAATCAACAAGCTTTAATGATCCGGAAAAGCATATTTCCATCAAAACCTACCAGGATCACAGGATGGCCATGGCTTTTGCCCCTTTCTGCCTGGTTCAGGAACTCCATATTGAAGATGAAGAGGTCGTAGAAAAGTCTTATCCTATGTTTTGGGAAGATTTAAAATTGATTTTAACTGAAAACTCATGAATACAAAAACCATAATCATCACCGGGACTTCATCCGGGATCGGCCTCGTACTGGCAGAATATTTCGGAAAGAAAGGCCATAAAGTCTACGGCCTGAGCCGTAAACCTACCGAAAGCACCTATTTTACCTCTATTCCTACCGATGTAACGGATAATGACGCCGTACAAAATGCCATTGCACAGGTTTTAAAGACCGAAACAAGAATCGATGTTCTCATCAATAACGCCGGAATGGGAATGGTGGGTGCCGTAGAAGATTCCTCTAAAGAAGACATTTTAAAATTGTTCAACCTGAACCTTGTCGGTGCGGTACAGATGATGAGTGCCGTGATGCCGAAGATGCGCGAGAACAAATTCGGGCAGATCATCAATGTGTCCAGCATCGGAAGTGAAATGGGACTGCCTTTCAGAGGATTTTACTCTGCTTCGAAATCTGCGCTGGATAAAGTAACGGAAGCCATGAGATATGAAGTGTATCCGTGGAACATTCATGTTTGCTCGCTGCATTTAGGTGATATCAAAACCAATATTGCGGAAAACAGGGTGCGGACAAAAGTTTCGGAACCGTATAAGAACGTTTTCGACAAAGTCTATGCTTTGATGAACAGCCATGTAGGCGACGGCACCGAACCTCTTGAAGTGGCGGAATATGTAGATCAGCTTTTGCATAAAAACAAATGGAAAGCCCACTATTATTTCGGTAAATTCGGACAAAAAATAGGGGTTCCCCTGAAATGGATTCTTCCCCAGGGTACTTATGAAAATCTGATGAAGAAATACAATAAACTGGCTTAAATTGAGTTAACTATTAAACTTTATCATCCTCTTTTCAAAATAAAGCAGCATATTGCCATCCCGGTTGGAATGACAAACGAGATTCTAAAACTTTGTATTAATTGAAATTATTTCTGAAAATATTCTTTGTCCTACTCTGCGTTTTCGTTCAGGCGCAGAAGAAACCCTATTTTCTTATCGACTCGGAGACGAAGGTAAAAAAAACGGTCAAAGACTCTGCTTCAGCAGTCAAGTTTCTCGATTCGCTGGCGCAGAACAATTACTTTTTCACGCAGCTGAAAGAAGTCAGAAAAAAAGGAGACACCACGGAAATTGTTTTTCATAAAGGGAAAAATTTCAATGAAACCTATGTCAGGCTTTCAGATTCTATCTCCCGCAAAGTAAAAACAGAGAAGGAGTTTTTTACTAAAAATTTAGATTCAACCAAGAAAAACATCAACAAAAAATATATTGATGACGGGTTTGCATTCAGCAGAATAAAATCCAAATACAAGGGACAGAAAAACGGATATCCCATTGTGGAACTCGACATTAATAAGAACGACAAAAGAACCATTGACGGGTTTGTGGTAAAAGGATACACCAGCGTTCCGAAAAGATTTATCAAAAACCTGGAAAAGGAATTTAAAGGTAAAACGTATGATGACAAAAACCTGATCGCCATCAACAAATCTTTTCAAAGCCACCAGTTTGTTTCTCTGGAGCGTCCTCCGCAAACGCTTTTCACCAAAGATTCCACCAGCATCTACCTCTTCATGGAAAAGAAGAAAACCAACAGCTTTGACGGGGTAATCGGGTTCGGAAATGACAAAACGGACAAGTTTACGCTGAACGGAACCCTGAATGTGAATTTCAGGAATATATTCAACAGCTTTGAAACCATCAATCTTTACTGGCAGCGAAACCCGGACAAAGGGCAGACCTTTGATCTCCAGGCCGACGTTCCTTACCTCTTCAAATCGAATGTCGGGCTGAACATGAAAGTCAATATTTTCCGCCAGGATTCTACTTTTGCCAATGTAAAGGCGCTTCCTGCATTTTATTATCACCTCAATTCCAGGAACAAGATCGGTTTGAGGGGTACTTTTGAAAGCTCAAGCATTATTGACACCCTGTATGTCCAGGGGAAAGACTACAACAAAAAAGGGATCGGGGTCTGGTTTGAGATGGTAGAACCGACCGATATTGATCTTTTCCTCTATAAAACGAGAATCAACGCCGGATACGACTATCTGGCCACAACATATACCAAAGACAATATCAGTTCTCCGCAGAATCAGTTTTACTTTTTTGGCGAACACAATTATCACATCAACGGAAACCATTTCCTCAACATCAAAGCAGAAGGGGCGATGATGGATTCTAAAATTGATTTCTCCGCCAACGAATTGTACCGTTTCGGGGGCTGGAATTCCATGCGGGGGTTCAATGAAAATTCCCTTGCTGCCGACTTCTATTATTACGGAAGTTTAGAATACCGCTATCTTATCGGAAGCCAGGCGTTCTTTGATGTCTTCGGCCAGTACGGCCAGCTGAATAACAAATCGCTGAATGTAAAGCCCAAACTGTACAGCGTCGGGCTGGGATTCAATTTCTTTATCCCGATCGGGCTCATGAGCTTCCAGCTTTCCAACGGTAATGAGTTTGGAAATCCTTTTAAGTTTAATGATATTAAAATCCATTGGGGAATCCTGAGTAGATTTTAACCAGGTTTTATATACTCCCGCGGATTGAGCAAATCGAGCAGATTTTTTTTTGAATTAAGATCTGCATAATCTCCATGATCTGCGGGAGACTTGTTTTCAGTCAAATTTAAAGCAGACACAAAATTTTAGATACTCCCGCGGATTGAGCAAATTGAGCAGATTTTTTTTTGAATTAAGATCTGGATAATCTCCATGATCTGCGGGAGACTTGCCTTCAGTCAAATTTAAAAGCAGACACAAAATTTTAGATACTCTCGCGGATTGAGCAAATCGAGCAGATTTTTTATATTTGAATTAAGATCTGCATAATCTCCATAATCTGCGGGAGACTTGTTTTCAGTCAAATTTAAAAGCAGACACAAAATTTTAGATACTCCCGCAGATTGAGCAAATTGAGCAGATTTTTTTATTTGAATTAAGATCTGCGTAATCTCCATAATCTGCGGGAGAATATTCTCAGGCAAATTAATATTTTGCGGGCTTTTGGGCTTCTTCATTAAAACTTTAGGTCTTTTTGACCAGGCTTTAGGTGAATTTACGTTCCTTTTAGATCTTCTTGCTTAAACTTTAGAACTTCTTATCAAAAATTTAGGTCCATTTACCAAAATTTTAGGTCCGCTTGCCAAAAATTTAGGTGTTTTTGTCAAAACTTTCGATCCGGTACACTGCAAAAGGGCTTTCTTCACCGAAAGCATAAAAACTCGCTTTTCAAAACTTAAAACCGATACTATATAATAATTAAAAAAAATAAAAATCTGAGGAATAATGCAAGTTCCCGGACTTTATTTTTATATTAATTTTCATCATTGTCCCATATTGAAATTATATTTTTATCTTAATATCGACGTAAAACTGTGGTAACAATGCCTGTCTAAATTTGTTCTCAAAAAAAATGAAGAAAACTTTAGCCACTTTTGCTATTTTTTTACTCCCACTTTATCTTACGGCACAGGAAATCAATATTTCCGGAAACGTAAAATCTGAAAACGGAACCAGTGTCTCCGGAGTTAATATTACCGATAAAAACACAGGAAAAACCGCCATTACTGATGAGAATGGTAATTTCACCATCTCTGCCAATCCGAAAGACATTCTTGAATTTTACTCTCCGGAATTTTCTGCTTACACAATTGAAGTTTCAAACAGAAAAAATTACTCGGTTGTTCTGAAAAAAGTAAATGAAAAACAGATCGAAGGGGTTGTAATCACAGCATTAGGGATTGCCAAAAAGAAAGAAAAGATAGGGTATGCCACGCAGGAAGTCGGGACGAAACAATTTGAAACCATCACCACCCCAAGCATCGGGAATTTATTTTCAGGGCAGGTTGCGGGACTGAATGTCTCAAACCCGACCGGAATGCAGCAGGCTCCACAGTTTACTTTAAGAGGAAACAGTAACCTCGTTTTCGTCATCGACGGTGTGATCGTAGAGAAAGAAGTTTTCCAGAATCTGGATCCGAATAATATAGACAATATCAACGTGCTGAAAGGAGCTACCGCTTCAGCCCTCTACGGTTCGAGAGGAAGATTCGGAGCCGTTCTTATCACGACGAAAAGCGCCAAAAAGAAAGGGTTTACCGTTGAGTTTTCACAAAATACGATGATCTCCGCAGGGTTCACCAATCTTCCGAAAACACAGACCGAATACGGAAACGGCTCCCATGGTAAATATGAATTCTGGGACGGGGCCGACGGCGGGGTGAACGATGGCGATATGATCTGGGGACCAAAATTTGTTCCCGGACTGAAAATAGCACAATGGAACAGCCCGATCAGGGACAAGCAAACCGGAAAGATCGTTCCGTGGTACGGCGCAGTGACGGGAACCCAATACGACGATAAATCCAGATACGAAAGAGTGCCGATCGACTGGAAATATCATGACAATCTCGACATTTTCCTGAAGCCGGCCGTCATTAACAATAATAATTTTGCCATCAGCTATAAAAACAATAAAGATGTATACAGGCTTTCGGGGAATTTTATGAATTATGATGATCGGGTTCCTGAATCGTATCTTCAGCGTTATGGGGTAAATTTTTCCTCTGAAAATCATCTTGGAGAAAAATTAATCTTCGATACCAAATTTAATTTTAACCAAACCTTTACGCCCAATATTCCGAACTACGACTATAATCCGAGCGGTCATATGTATACCATCCTGATCTGGATGGGGGGCGACGTAGACGGAAGAGACCTTAAAAACCACCTGTGGATTCCCGGAAAAGAAGGCAGGGCACAGGCCAACTGGAACTACGCATGGTACAACAACCCATGGTTCGGCGCAGAATATTATAAGAATAAAAACAGAACCGACATCATTAATGCACAAACCGGCCTGGAATACAAAGCAACAAAGGATTTTTCGGTAAAAGGTAAAATTTCAATTGTTGAAAACCACAACAAGCAGGAAATTCTGAGCCCATATTCTTACTTCAATTACAGCGCACCCAGAAGTGGAGGCTACATTTTAAACGACACCAAAACATGGAATCTCAATTATGATGTCTTAGCCACTTATAAAAAGAAGATTTCTGAGAATTTTGATTTTACCATCAATGCCGGAGGTTCTGCCTTTTATTATAAAAATGATATCGACAATGCATCGACGGACGGACTTAAAATTCCTGAGCTCTACACTTTAGACAATTCCATCGGCGCTGTAAAATATTATGATTATCTAAAAGAGAAACTCATCTACAGTGCCTATACAACCATTGATATCGGATTGTACAATGCTTTCTTCCTGAATGTTTCCGGCCGTAACGACTGGTCTTCTACCCTTCCGAAAGCCAACAGATCATACTTTTATCCTTCCGCTTCATTAAGTGCGGTGATTTCAAATCTGGTTAAAATGCCGGAATCGATCAGCCTGTTAAAATTATCAGCTTCCTGGGCCAAGGTAGCGTATGATTTCCAGCCGTATTCCATCAGAAATTATTATGTCAACAACAGCGGGATCACTTTTAACGGAAATCCTACATATTACTATCCGACGACTTTAAACGTTGAAAACACATTAAAACCGGAGCAGACAAAATCATATGAACTTGGTTTAAGTGCCGGATTATTCGATAACAGAATCACCCTGGATGCGACCTATTTTAGAACACTGGATTATAACAACATCCTTCAGTTTCCAAGTGCACAGTCTTCAGGCTTCACTTCACAGTACGTCAACGGAAACGAATATACCACAAAAGGTCTTGAAATTTCTTTGGGACTAACGCCTGTAAAAACGGCTACTTTTACCTGGAAATCTCTGATCAACTGGAGTACCTACGAACAAAAGCTGACTTCCATCTACGCCGGTATGCCGAATTACAACAATATTAAATTAGGCGAAAGAATGGACAGCTACTACGATTATACCTGGCAAAAATCTCCGGACGGAAAAGTAATCCTGAACGCCAATACGGGAATGCCGACCAGAGCCAACACCCCAACCAATCTCGGACATTTCAATCCGGACTGGACGTTTGGGTTTAACAATACCTTTAAATATAAAAAGTTTAGCCTGAACATAGGCATCGATGGCAGCATCGGTGGTGTTATGAGGTCGCAGGTCGTTGAGAAAATGTGGTGGGGCGGGAAACATCCGAACTCTACCGCTTACCGCGATCTCGAATACGCCAACCCGGGAACTTATTATTTCGTACCGGACGGTGTCAATTACAACCCGGCTACAGGGGCATATACCCCTCACACCAAAGCCATCAGTTTCCAGGACTGGGCCCAAAACTATCCTTACCAGGCAAGGGTGACTGAAGACGAAAGCGAGCTTTTTGCCAATGTTTTCGACAGAACATTTGTAAAACTGAGATCCGTAATTCTTGAATACGACTTCTCTTACCTGCTAAATCCGAAAGGAATGGTAAAAGGCTTTACGGCAAATATTTCCGGCTACAATCTTGCCATGTGGAAAAAATCTAAAAATCTTTACTCGGACCCGGATTATAAGATCGGGACAGGAAATGATATCCAGGATCCTTCCAGCAGATGGATCGGAGTTGGGTTTAATCTTAAATTTTAATTAAAAAACGTACATCAGAAATGAAACATATTATAAAATCAGTTTTTGTAGCAGGGCTTCTGTCGATGACTTCCTGCGAATCTAATCTCGACACCATCAACGAGAATCCGAATGACAAAGCCAGCGTCGATCCCAAATATTTATTAACCTATGTATCTTCCAATGCCTTTCAGGTAAACGGAGATAATATGTACGCCTCCAGAATGATGATCGGAACCGATGGAGAAAATGTGTACCAATACCTGAAATGGAATGATGCTTCCTTCGATACCTATTCAAAAGGTCTTCTCAATACGGTAAAG
Source organism: Chryseobacterium endophyticum (assembly GCF_056333165.1). Taxonomy (NCBI): domain Bacteria; kingdom Pseudomonadati; phylum Bacteroidota; class Flavobacteriia; order Flavobacteriales; family Weeksellaceae; genus Chryseobacterium; species Chryseobacterium endophyticum. The sequence continues at coordinate 4,092 of NZ_JBWGXE010000010.1, read as the reverse complement.
ATGATGCAGGAGGCAGAGAAGATTAATAATAAGAATTATCAGGCCATCGGTAAATTCTACAGAGCTTTTTATTTTTTTAATTTAAGTTTAAAATTCGGAAACATTCCGTATTCAGAGGCCGTAAAAGGAGAAAGCGGAATTACCCAGCCGAAATATGACTCCCAGGAAGCAGTGATGGCCGGAATTCTGACAGAGCTGAAAGAAGCCAATGATTTAATAAATTCAAACGACAAGATCGAAGGCGACATCATCTACAACGGGGATGCATCAAAATGGAAAAAGCTGATCAACGCTTTCAGACTGAAAATTCTGATCACAATGTCCAAAAAAACTACAGTTGGAAGTTATAATGTAGCCACAGAATTTGCTACTATCGCAGGGAACCAGCCTTTAATGACATCCATCGCCGACAACGGAGAACTGAAATTTGCGGATGCCGCAGACAGCCGCTATACGATGTTCAACAACAGCGGATATGGTTCCAGCCTCTATATGGCGAATTATTTCATTGACTTATTTAAAGCCAGACAGGATCCGAGATTATTTACTTTTGCGGCACAGACAACAGGGGCAAAAGAAGCAGGAAAGCCTGTTACCGACTTTTCAGGATACAACGGTGGAAACCCTACTTCTCCCTACTCAGACAACGCAGCACTCATCACGGCAAAGAATATTTCCAAAGTAAATGACCGTTTCTATAAGGATGCCACCAATGAACCGTCGTCTGTACTGAGCTATTCGGAACTCGAATTTATCTTAGCAGAAGCAGCAGCCAGAGGATGGATTTCGGGATCTGCAAAAAACCATTATGATAATGCAATTAAAGCAAGCTTCACGTTTTACCAGACTTATGTTAAAAATCCGGGGCAGTATTTTTCAGGCTTTAATGTGAATACTTATTTAGCGACACCTTTGGTAGTCTATGATAATTCAGCATCTCTGCCGACACAGCTTGAAAAAATCATGACCCAGAAATACATGACTATGTTTCACCAGTCACAATGGACTTCCTACTACGATTATCTGAGAACAGGATACCCGAACTTTCCGTTGCAATCGGGAGTTTCCGCACCCTTCCGCTTCAGATATCCACAGTCGGAATACAATTATAACAATACCAACCTGCAGGCCGCTCTGACCGCACAATACGGAGGAAACGACAATATCAATGGAAAACCTTGGTGGTTGCAGTAATATTTTTAACATTTAAATAAAAGAAATCGCAGGAAAACCTATTAACTTGCGGTTTCTTTCCATTAGATACAACATGAACAGAAGAGAATTTTTAGAAAAATCAAGCCTTTTGCTGGCCGGACTGGGGACTTCAAGCGTACTGCATCCCGCCATTCTTAAAGCTTTAGAAATTGAGCCCGCTGCTCAGTCTACCTTTTATGATGCGGAACATGTCGTAATTCTCATGCAGGAAAACCGTTCCTTCGATCACGCATTCGGTGCATTAAAAGGCGTGCGGGGATTTTCCGACCGCCGGACCTTTACAAAACAGGATGGGCATTCCGTTTTCTTTCAGAAGAACAACGCCGGTAAATACGCCGCGCCTGCCCGCCTGGACCTGATGAATACAAAATCTACGTGGATGAGCTCACTTCCTCACTCCTGGGACAATCAGCAGCACGCTCTGAATAAAGGAAAATATGATCAATGGCTCCAGGCAAAAGCCTCGGGGAATAAAGACTATAAAAATATCCCTTTAACCCTCGGATACTACAACCGCGAAGATCTTCCGTTTTACTATCAGCTGGCGGATGCCTTTACCATTTTCGACCAGTATTTTTGCTCGTCATTAACGGGCACTACCCCCAACAGACTTTTCCACTGGTCGGGAACTTTACGTGAAGAGAAAAACGGTAAGGTAAAAGCGAATGTCTATAATGAAAACATCGACTATGATAAAAACCACCAGGCAAGATGGAAAAGTTTTCCTGAAATCCTGGAGGAACAGAATATATCATGGCGAATTTATCAGAACGAGATCAGCCTTCCGAAAGGAATGTCCGGTGAACAGGAAGCCTGGCTCAGTAATTTTACCGATAATCCGATTGAATGGTTTTCCAGGTTTAATGTAAAATTTTCCAAAGGCTACCATCAGAATATCCCCAACATCATTACCTATCTGCAAAACGAAATTGAGAAGCATCCCAATCAGAAAGAAAGGCTTGAAAAGATGATTGCGGAACTCGAGGAAGATAAAGTAAAATATCATCCGGATAACTTTGAAAAGCTTTCACCCGAAGAAAAGAATCTTCACCAAAAGGCATTTACGATCAACAGCGACGATCCCGATTACTGGAATCTGGAAATCGGTCAGGATGAAAATGGCGAAAGACTTGTGGTTCCTAAGGGTGATGTTCTGCATCAGTTCAGAAAAGATGTTGAAAGCAAAAATCTACCTTTGGTTTCCTGGCTTATTGCCCCGGAACATTTCTCCGACCATCCGGGTTCCCCATGGTACGGAGCCTGGTATATCTCCGAAGTCCTGAATATACTGACCCAGGATCCTGAGATGTGGAAAAAAACAATATTCATCATTAATTACGATGAGAATGATGGTTATTTTGACCATGTTTTACCTTTCGCACCCCCTCTGAACCTAAGTCAGCCGGTAGATATGAATGGTCCTGATGGCGTAGAATATGTAAATAAAAATCAGGAATACATGTCATCCCCAACGCTGAAAGACCATGAAAAAGTGGAAGGAACTGTTGGCTTGGGATACCGCGTTCCGATGATCATAGCATCACCATGGACGAAAGGTGGTTTTGTAAATTCTGAAGTTTCCGATCATACTTCTGTTTTAATGTTTCTTGAAAAATTTATTCAGAAGAAATTCAATAAAAAAGTTACGGTAGATAATATCAGTGACTGGAGACGCGCGATTTGTGGAAATCTGACTTCGGCATTCAATGCTTCAAACGTGAAAATTCCGAAAATGAATTACCTGGACCAAAAAGCGTATGCAAAAACGATCAACGCAGCCAAAAACAAGCCGGTACCTGATCTGAAATGGTACAATGAAAATGAATTAAATAATGATCTTTTGAAAATCCAGGAAAAAGGATCAAGACCCTCCAATGCGCTTCCCTATCATTATCACGTCAATCTGCAAGGTGGTAAAATTGTTATGAACAACTTAAAGGACCGGGCAGTTCCCCTTATCGTCTATGACCGCACCAGATTTGAAGCAGAAGATTTCTACTTTTCCTATGCGCTATACTCCAATCAGGAATTATCGCATCCTGTAGACTCTGACATATATGACCATGAAGTTTTTGGCCCAAATGGCTTCTACAGACATTTTAAAGGTGAAACTCCTCCTCTAATAGACATTTCGTTGATGGGTAATCCATCAAAAAATACCGTTGAAATATTCGTCAGGAAGAATATAAAAGAAAGCACGAGCAGAAAAATGAGTATTGAAAATCTCTACGAAAACAAAAAAAATGAATTCCTATTAACGATAGTAGACGAAAAATTTATTATTGATCTTCATAAAACAAAAGGTTGGTATGATCTGATCATTAAGTCTGAAAATAACATCTGGCATTTCGCAGGTCGCCTTGAAACCGGTAAACCATCTATCTCGGACCCGCACTGGAGCTAGAATATTTTATTCACAACCTCTAAAGCCTTACAGTCATGTAGGGCTTTATTTTTCCACTTATCAATCTTATATTCCAGATCCATATAAATACGGAATAACACTATACCAATCTGATTAATTTGGAGCTGATTCCCGCTATCCACTGCTACTCCTCGCGCAGGTCTTAGCCCTTGCTTAAAGCCTTCCTTTCCCCTTCCCTGCTGTGGGGTATCCGTTTCTATCGGGGCTAGGGTGGCAGGCAAGCGTATAGGCAGTAGGTAGTAGGCAGTAGGCAGTAGGCAGTAGGCAGTAGGCAGTAGGCAGTAGGCAGTAGGCAGTAGGCAGTAGGCAGTAGGCAGTAGGC
>NZ_JBWGXE010000009.1:0-203049 GCF_056333165.1 Chryseobacterium endophyticum | reverse complement strand
CGGAAAGGCTTTGAAAACGGATAGTATCCGTATTTATCAATGGTCTGGGGGTTACAAAGAGAGCTATAAGTAATAAATTAAATCTTTCTGTTTTTAAAAGGACTTATTTTATCCCTGAAATAGGCGAGGAAGTTCTCATTGGTTTTGAAAGGGGAAATGCAGAAAAAACCTTTATAATATTAAAAAACAATTGAACGAAGTAAAGTCTGGTCTTAAATATAAATGACCGTTGCATCAAAGATATGCTGGAAACTTTACCTAAGGACACCGCATAAATAACATTACAACTGCCGTGCTTTCCCATTCCAAAGGCTGCCTCCGGTTTTTTACGGTATTTTACCGGATGATTTTTATTATTCGTTTTTAGGTCTGATATTTGTACTGAACAGGAAAACTATTCCGGTATTTTATTTATGAAAAACATATCTGTAAAAAAATCATTTCTCTACACTTTATGCATCGCTTTATTTTTGGTTTCATGTAAGAAGGAAACTGAAAATAGCAGTGAGAATAACAATGACATTTCTTCCGTAACACAGGATTCCGAGAAAAAGGACTCCCAAACTGCCAAAAGAGATTCGGTGGTACAGAAACCCTCGTTACCTCCGGCTGTTCAGGAGTATGGTTTCTATAACGCGTATATATTCCCGAAAGATAAAAAGGTCAGGGATTCCCTGTTTGGCTTATTCAATAAAAAATTTACTGAAAAAGAACGCTATGCGATTCTTGCTTTAAACAGGCTCGATTCCAAAAACAAATGGAATGCAGACACGCTGGTAGTGCCTGCCAAGATCGATACGACGCTGATGGAATATTCCCCTTTTCCCATGCAGATCGATGTGCTGAGCCCTGTGAAGAAATTCGTGGTATTTTCATATCCGATCCAGGCGTATGGCGTTTATTCAAACGGGACTTTGGTGAAATGGGGCCCGACCAGCATGGGCAAGAAATCTGCAAAAACAAAGACCGGACTTACCTTTGCCAACTGGAAAAAACAGCTCGCCATCTCGACCGTAAGCAGCGAATGGAAATTGCCTTACAATTTTAATATTTTCAACCTCGATGGGATCGGATGGCACCAGTACGACCTTCCGGGATATCCTGCCTCTCATTCGTGTCTGCGATTGCTGATGAACGATGCTAAATGGCTTTACGGGTATGCCGATACCTGGGTGCTGAACCCGGGAGGGGCTACGACAAAAGCAAAGGGAACGCCTGTTTTGGTATACGGCGATTACCCGTGGGGAAAACGTAAGCCATGGAGAAAACTGCTGAATGATCCGAATTCCAACAATGTTTCGGTGGAAGAGATGACCAAAATGATTGAGCCTAATATTCAGAAAATACTGAAAGAACAGGACAACAGGGAGAGGGTAGTAGACTCCATCAAAGCGGCTAAGGCCACCCTGGAGCAAATGCCACAGACAACAAAAACGGTAGAGCCGTAATGAATTCGATCAAAAAATTTCAAAGAAATATTTTAACATCATCCACTGATGCTGTGAAGTTACCAAAAAGGTGCGCAGGTTTTACCCAAAACCTGCGCACCTTTTCATTAAAACCTAGGCACCTTTCACCCAAAACCTGCGCAGCTTTTTAAACAAAGCTCAGCGGTATGTTTCAGGAGCTTCGTGATTGTATTTAATTTGAGATCTTACTGTAATAAAAGAAATCCTTGTTTTTATCACCGATTGATGTTTATCTGGAGCTAAAAAACTGATCTCTATACATGATTCTTCTGAAGTAGTGTTCGGAAGGCTTTCTTGCTTCCGGACATGAATAATTATTAGTCCATTTTTACCTTTTCAAACTGTAAAGTAGATTCTTCGGCAAATCTTCTGAGCTTCATCATCTCGTCTTTAGCTTTATGCTGCCCGAATCTTGCCGCAGCATACGTGATGGCAATGCACAGGAGCATGGCGAAGGAAGCGTTGAGTGCCCAGGGGAAATCGTGGCTGTTAATTTGTTTTTCAACATAATACATGGAGAAAAATACCATCCACAGAATGGAGAATGAAAAATAAAGAAACATAAAGAACGTCCACACTGCGGAGCTTGGACCAAAAATCCCGCGTATGGAAGTTTCATCCTCTTCGATCTCTACGCGCAGGGAAAGCCTGGGTTTCCAGTACCCTTCATCGCTCGTTTTTACACAGATCGTCGCTACTTCTTTATTGATGTTTCCTGAAAACTCATCGGCGTGCTCTGCCAGGTATTTCTTCAGGTTTTCCGCGTACTCTTCCTTGGTAAGATGGGTAAACATCGTAAACCGAGGCCTGGTTCTTATTTTATCGATTGTGGTTTCTTCCGTATTCATATTTTATTCTTGATAAGGTATAGGGTCTTCCAGCGTAAAGCGGATAGACATGGGCTTGTTTTTTCTTTCAATAAGCATTTCTATGGTTCTTCCTTCCTCAGATTTCATCAGTTCCATGATTTTCTGCAGAGTCATATCTGCAGTTTTCTTGCCATTAATGCTGATCAGCCGGTCATCCTTCTGTAATCCTGCTTTCGCCCCCGGTGAATCTTTACGCACCCCGGCAATGGAAAAGATGGGTTTCAGGGTAAAATTATACTGCATGCTGCTGCTGAATACTTCGGTTCCTCCCGATAGGTTATTATGGCTCTTCGTTGGCAGATTCACGAGGTCTTTGGTCCATTCCATACCGTCCTGCTGGAAGTCGAGGCCGCTCATATTAAAATGGAAAGGATCGTCAAAATTCCTGTTTTTCTTTATGTATAATTTCTGGCCGCGGTAATCAAATGCCACCGTAAAACGCCTCATAATATCCCCGCCCACAGAGCCTTTTCTGTTTTCCACTAAATTTACATGCTGAATGGAGTATTCGTCGGGCATGGCGGTGAGTGGCTTTTCAAATTGAAATTTGCCGAGGTAAAAGTTATGAATTCTGCTCCTCTTGCCGTATACATCCCCATTAAAACCTCTTCCCAGGAAATCATCGATATTGGGGCGGTTATAGACGAAGTCTTTGATAAGCTTCGGGAAAAGCCATATCGCATCGCTGTTTCCAAGGTCGATCAGCAGCTTTGAACTTTTTCTTTCATTCGTCATTTCTACATCGGCGATCACATAGGGTTTGTATTTTTCAATGCTGATATCGATCTCCGTAAAGTTTTTTATTTTCTTTTTAAATACATTCTCGTCTTTGTAAATGGTTATTTTCTTTGAAGTATAGTCTATTAAAACAGGATGGTTCTTAAAAAAGTGATAGCCGATGATGCCATTTACAGGAATTCCGACATGGGAAGAAATGTTAAAATCCTGGTCTGTAATAATAAATACAGTCATGGAATCATTTACATAGCTTTTCCCGATTCTTCCAAGATTATGATCCGACCGGAATCCGTCAATGCTTCGGTCTCCGCCAAGGCCGGAAAATTTCACCTTTTCCACATTGATGAGCTTTATTTCCTGGTTTTCCAGGCTGAATATCGATGTTTCAGCAACTCCGGTGTCCAGTAAAAACGTAAGCTCGGCACCATTGATATTGACAGGAATAAAGATGAGGTTGTTGATTAATTTAAAGGGAATCACTGCTTTTTTCGATTCATGGATTTCAAAAGAATTCTGTGCATTCAGGAAAATGCCAAAGAAAAAAATCCATAAAAAGCAATTCGGTTTCATATAATGAATTTACTCATTTTATCGTAATGGAAATAAAAAAGCATCCTTAATTTTAAGAATGCTTCTATGATTATGCTTAATTGATGAATTATATTGAATTTTATTTGGAAAAGAACTCCATGAGATCCATGTAGTTCTTCTGGTTTACGCCGTGCCCGCTCATGTATTCCCTGAAAGTGAAATAACAGCTCAGGTCGTACAGAAGATCCGCCGCTTTTCTTCCCCATTCCAAAGGAATAACCGCATCATCGGTACCGTGCGATACGAAGAAGCGCAGTCTTTCCAGTTTTTTCTTGTCCTTCACCATATCCGTCAATAATTTTTCTTCAGGATAACTGCTAAGGCAGGCCACTAAATTAAACATCTCCGGATATTTCAGTGCAAGAGCATAGCAAAGAATTCCGCCCTGGCTGAAACCGCAGAGATGGGTTTTGCCTTCCGTGATCCCATACCGGTTGACGATTTTCAGAATACTTTCCAAAATGCTGTTCAGGGATTCCGTAGCCTGTTCGATGTCGATAAAATGCTCAGGATTGTTAAAGTCTATGTCGTACCAAGAATAACCTTCAAACTGAGTATCCCTCGGAGCCCTGAAGCTTACGATGATCCAGTCTTCGGGAAGTGTTTCCCTGAAGCTGAACAGGTCCTGCTCATTGCTTCCATAACCGTGAAGCATAAAAAGAATGGTGGTCTGCGAAGTGATATTTTCCGGTTCTCTTACAATGTAATCTAAATTCATAAAGCAAAGATAATTAATAAATATATTCGATGGATGATGTAAAAATGAGGCCATCCGGAACGGAATGACAATCTGTCTGCTGTGTCTGGTATATATCACGAAACCTCCACAGGCTTAAGAATCATTATTTATTAAATTGATATTTTTTGGAAATCTTTGTTGGAAAATTTTCATAAAAGGTATTTTTATATTGATAAAAAACCTATATTTGAAACATTAAAAATCTATTTGGAAAAATGAAGCAATTTTACAATTCAAAAAGTTTACTTAAGCTTTCTTTTTTATTCGCCGTGTTGTTCTCGGTAATTTCTGTGCTTAATTCTTGTAAAGACGATGATGAAGATGGGTTCACGGATCACGTTATTCAGTTTGAAGCAAGAATAAATGTGAAAGGGCCAACACCTCCATCATCAACACCTCCTCCAGCGAATTTTAAAGCGGTTGTTACCCAGATAGGAACAAGCCCTCAGACGACTTTCAATCCGACAGGATTGGTTTGGAGTTCAGGAGATCAGTTTGTAAACTCCAGCCAGTCTCAATTGAATATCGCAGCAAACGCTGTTCTGCCGTATTCAGACTCTGAATTGATTGTAAACATCTATGTTGACGGAGAACTTGCCAAAACAAGTAAAGTAGTAGGATCCGGAGAGAAAAATACGGCTACTTACTACAGCTTCCTGGAATTATAATAAAGTAAGAATTTTAAAATATAAGAAAAGATCGCTTCAGCGGTCTTTTTTGATGAAGTCAAACTAAAGCGAGAAAAACAAAGGCGCGGATTTTCGATTCCGCGCCTTTGTTTTTTATGTAGGAAATGAGAAATTAAATAACCTTTACAATGAAATAGTTTTTCTTTCCTTTCTGCAGCAGTAAAAACTTACCGTCAATAAGATCGGTTTCATTGGCTGTAAAAGTTTCATTCACCTTTTGCTTGTTTACGGAAATTGAATTTCCCTTAATTTCTCTTGATGCTTCACTCTTGGATTTCAGAAACCCCGATTTTTCGGAGAGGAGATCGATGATGTTTATCCCCAGGACATCTGCTTTTGCGATTTCTTTTTGAGGAACCCCATCAAAAAGTTCAAGGAAAGTTGCTTCATCCAGGCTCACCATCGCTTCAGCCGTCGAACGCCCGAAAAGAATTTCCGTAGCCTTGAATGCCTTTTCGTATTCTTCCTGTCCATGAACCCAGATTGTCACCTCTTCAGCCAGTCTTTTCTGAAGCTTTCTTTCGTTAGGAGCCGTTTTATGCTCTTCAATTAATGATTCGATCTCTTCTTTTCCTAAGAAAGTGTAGAATTTAATGAACCTTTCCGCATCATCATCTGTTGCATTCAGCCAGAACTGGTAAAATTTGTAAGGGGATGTTTTCTTTTTATCCAGCCAGTAGTTTTCTCCGCTTTCCGATTTGCCGAATTTTGATCCGTCGGCTTTCGTGATCAAAGGAACGGTTAATGCGAAAGCTTCTCCCTGTGCCTTTCTGCGGATAAGCTCTGTTCCGGTGGTGATATTTCCCCACTGGTCAGAACCTCCCATCTGAAGCTTTACGTTATTATTCTGGTATAAATGTAAAAAATCATATCCCTGGATCAGCTGATACGTAAATTCGGTAAAGCTCATGCCATCTGCTCCGGATTCTCCTGAAAATCGTTTTTTCACGGAATCTTTGGCCATCATATAGTTTACGGTAATATTCTTCCCTACATTTTTTGCGAAATCAAGGAAAGAAATATTTTTCATCCAGTCGTAATTGTTTACCAGTTCTGCTTTATTGGCATCATTCCCGGAAAAATCAAGAAATCTTGACAGCTGGTTTTTTAAGCAGTCAACATAATGAAGAAGGGTCGCTTCGTCCAGCAGGTTTCTTTCCGCAGATTTTCCCGAAGGATCACCGATCATTCCCGTGGCACCGCCCACCAATGCAATCGGCTTATGGCCATGCTGTTGAAAATGAGCGAGAATTTTTATCTGAATAAGACTTCCGATATGTAAAGAATCTGCGGTAGGATCAAAACCGATATAGGCAGTTGTCATTTCCTTATTCAGTTGCTCATCCGTTCCGGGCATCATGTCTGCGAAAAGACCGCGCCATTTCAATTCTTCAATAAAAGAGTTCATTATTTTTAACTTTAAAATTTAAGAGGCAAAGATAATAAATTCGATGGTAAAAGATGGTAAAAAGCGGCGGGGGAATTGCAGCATGGTTTTCCCAAACGGAATATTATCAGTCAGATGTATCTTTGATGACGTCATTGCTTTTCCGCCAAAATCATTTATATTTGTTTATAATGAATGACGAACAATTATTCCAGCTGATCGGCAAAGCAAAGGAAAAGGACCAGAAAGCCCAGACGAAACTCATCAATATTTTTTGGGTGGATGTTTTCTCTTTCGTGATGAAAAAGGTTCATGATGAAAATGATGCCGATGAAATCACCGTGAATGTTTTCTCTAAAGTATTGTCGAAGCTGGATATGTACGATCCTCACTTCCAGTTTAAAACCTGGGTGCTTACAATTGCCCAGAATACCATTATCGACTTCTGGAGAAGGAAAAGCCGGGAAAATCAGGATCCTACCGAGAATCTTGAAGAGGTTAGAAATCAGTATGCAAAATCGCCGGAAGAGCTCATGATTTCCGAAGAAGAACAGAAAAAAATTATTAAGACCATTGAATCGCTGGATGTGAATTATCAGGACATCATCAGATTACGGTTCTTTGAGGAAAAAAGCATCAAAGAAATCGCCGAAGAGCTGGGAATCTCAGTCGTGAATACAAAAGTCCGCGTCATGCGTGCCAAAAAAGTATTGGCTGAATTGTTGAAAAACAATGAGTTTGAAGACCATTAAAGCGATAATAAAATTGAAGGTCAAAAACCCGGTAGGCTTATCTATTCATTAAACATTCAGGCATCCAATTACAAATAAACTTTCTCTTTCGTTTTGGGAAGAACGATTTCTATTCTTTCTTTCTGATTTCTGTTCTGAAGATTTAATTTCAATCCTTTCTTTATAAAATTTTCTTTCTTGGAACTGCCGTATTCTTCGGTGTTTTCCACTTCTTTTTCAAAGTTTAACTGTCCTGTTGATAGATTAAAATCAACATCCGTCCAGTATTCTCCGGGCTTTCCGCTGCCTGAGGAATAGCCGATCATCTCAAAATGACCGTTCTGAAATCTATATTTATCGGTATAGCCCCATTTCCAGCTGCTTCCGCCGGCCTGGGTAATCATCAGAATGCCTTTTTTAATTTCAGTGTCCTGGTAAGGATCGCCCATCATACCGCCTTCTCCGCTTTTCAATACTGCGTTTCTTGATTTTTCAAGGATAGACCATTTTCCATTTACCTTTTTTAAGATCTGTATTTCGCGGATATTTCCAAACTCGGTACTGTCTTTCGTGTTATAAATAATTACTTTTTCAGGGATATTGTCGCCGTCCAGGTCTCCATCTACAGATTGAATAATGGTCGAGCCCTTCGGCTGGAATTCTTTTTGCGCAAAACAGATAATGCTGAATAAGAAGAATGATATACTGAACAGATTTTTCATAATTAAGATTTGGTGGTCTAAATTTACAAAATTATATGTTTCATCAATCTCCGTCTTTGATTGTTTCGATAAAAAAATCACTAACTTTGACCCTCAATTTGAGATGTACATGGAGGATTTAATTCAAAATACAACGGTTCAGAAACCAAAATGGATCCGTGTAAAACTGCCTACCGGTAAGAATTACAGAGAACTGCGAACTTTGGTTGACAAATATAAATTAAATACCATCTGCCAGAGCGGAAGCTGCCCGAATATGGGAGAATGCTGGGGAGAAGGAACGGCCACTTTTATGATCCTGGGGAATATCTGTACAAGAAGCTGCGGATTCTGCGGCGTAAAAACAGGAAAACCGCTTGATGTAAACTGGGATGAACCCGAGAAAGTAGCCAGATCCATTAAATTAATGAAAATCAAACATGCCGTTCTGACATCTGTAGACCGCGACGATTTGAAAGACATGGGATCTATCCTCTGGGCTGAAACGGTAAATGCCGTAAGAAGAATTTCTCCGGGAACCACCATGGAAACTTTAATTCCCGATTTCCAGGGAATCACCAAACATATCGACCGGTTGGTAGATGTTGCACCTGAAGTGATCTCTCATAATATGGAAACGGTAAAACGTCTTACCAGAGAAGTGAGAATCCAGGCTAAATATGAGCGCAGTCTTGAAGTGTTGCGCTATTTGAAGGAAGCAGGACAAAGAAGAACCAAGACCGGTGTGATGCTGGGATTGGGTGAAACCAAGGACGAGGTTTTTCAGACGATTGAAGATATCAGAAATGCGAATGTAGATGTGATTACTCTTGGGCAGTACCTGCAGCCGACAAAGAAACACCTTCCGGTGAAGAGGTTTATCACGCCTGAAGAGTTTGATGAATTGGGAGATTTTGCCCGAAGCCTCGGATTCAGGCATGTAGAGAGCTCGCCTTTAGTACGGAGTTCTTACCACGCAGAAAAACATGTTCACTAATTATACCCAATCGCTTCCCTCAGAAGCGATTTTTTTACCACATTAATTTCAGTCTGGCAAATCAGTTGCCGGCTAGTTTGTAATGAATTCAGAAAGAACGTCCCGAATATTAATTTTATGTTCTTTTTTGATTAATATTTGATTAAAATGAAATTATTCGGGTTAATATAGTGTATGATTCAGGCATTTTGGTTAAAGCATAAAAAGTTATTTGTGCTGAATTTTGCATTTTTAAAGAGAGATAATGAAAATAGATAAAAAAATAATACCGCTGGCCATCGGCGGACTGGGAATAGGAACCACTGAGTTTACCATCATGGGACTGCTTCCGGATATTGCAAAGACTTTGCAGATCAGTATTCCTGAAGCGGGGCACCTGATTTCAGCCTATGCTTTTGGCGTTGTCGTAGGAGCACCGATTCTTATTGGCTATTCGGTGAAATTCCCTCCCAAAAAAGTGTTGATGACCCTTATGGTGATTTTTACGTTATTCAATGCGTTGTCTGCGATGGCTCCCGATTATACCACGATGATGATCATCCGCTTCCTGTCCGGCCTTCCCCACGGAGCATTTTTCGGAGTGGGAACGGTAGTAGCGGCACGAATGGCGACAAAAGGTAAAGAAGCTTTTAATATTTCACTCATGTTTACGGGCCTTACGGTAGCCAATCTTGCAATGGTTCCGCTCGTAACCTATATCGGGCATACTTTTCACTGGAGATGGTATTTTGCCATTGTTTCGGTAATCGGGTTACTGGCTCTGATGTTCATTAAACTCTGGCTTCCGGTCCTGAAGTCAAATGAGGAAACCCATTTTATGGAAGAGATTAAATTCTTAAAGAAGAGACAGGCATGGCTGGTTTTGATGATCACCGCGATCGGTTTCGGGGGATTGTTCACATGGTTTAGCTACATCACTCCGCTGATGACCATTGTTTCAGGCATAAAGGAAAGTTATATGGCCTATGTCATGATTCTTGCCGGTGCGGGAATGGTCGTGGGAAATCTTGCCGGAGGATATTTATCTGACCGCTTAAGCCCCGAAAAGACATGTTCTCTGCTGTTGTTTCTCATGATGTTTTCACTGGCAGGCGTCTTTTTCCTTTCAGAATACCGCAATATTTCTCTGGCCCTTACCTTTATCTGCGGGGCTTTGTCCATGTCTGTTGCGGCTCCGATCAACATTATGATGATGAAAGCAGCTCCAAAAAGTGAAATGATGGCGGCGGCATTTATGCAGGCAGCCTTTAATATCGCGAATGCCATGGGCGCTTTCCTGGGTGGAATTCCTCTGGAGAAAGGCTATAATTACAATTATCCTTCACTTGTTGGTGTGGTAATGACCATCATTGGCCTTGTCATCAGCATCCGCTATAAATATCTTTACGCTTCGAAAACAAAAGATAATGCAGTAACCGAATGTGTTACCTGTGACCAATAAAATAAGGCTGCTCCGGTTGAGGGCAGCCTTGTTCTTTATGTTACGTTAAGTGTTTAGAATTTAAATTATGTATAAATTTGAAGGTGTTTTTACTTGTTGTACAGGTATATAGGGCATTAAAAAAGACCATCCGGGTAAGATGGTCTTTTTAGTATAACTAACTTTAACTTATGCTTCGACTTCGTTTCCGTTTTTGCACCAGTACATCGCATTGTAAAGATTTCCTTTTGGAAAAGATTTAAATTCTCCCGGCATCAGAACACTGAAAATATCAGTGAAATTCTGTACCCCTTCCTTATCCGTAACAATAGCGGTTCTGTTCCACTTTGTTAAGTTTTTTAATCCTAAAAGTGCATCTTGCAACCAGGCTCCCATCGTAAAATTATCAAGATCCGTATCCAGATACAATAGATAGTTCAGTTCGTTAAACTGATCCACTTTTTGCTTTACTCTTGGAATGACCAGGTTGTCAAAATCCTCTTTCGTTACTTCTCCCGTTGCATTGAAAGCCGCAACATTTTCCGGAGCTTCTGGAATAATAGTTATCATAATTTAATATTTATTGTGGTTTAGGATTTAGGTGATAACAAAAAACAAACCATTATTAATATTCAGTTAACAAAACGTAAAACATGTGGTATGTGGTGTGTTTAATTTATTGGAAAAGTACTAACACGAACGTAAGGCATCATTTTTGAAGTTTTAGGATACCACATAAACAAAGTATTATGAAAACTTTACAGAAAATAGCAATCCCCGTCTCATTGGGTATTTTAGGACTTATTGTTTTAAATTCATGCTCGGTATGCATTCCGAAAGGCGCAACGGCAGTTCAGAATTTTGAGGCAGACCGTTATCTGGGAACTTGGTACGAGATCGCACGCTTCGATTACAAATTTGAAAAAAATATGGATAACGTTACGGCGACCTATTCCAAAAATCCGGACGGAAGTATTAAAGTAGACAACAAAGGCTATAATTATGTCAAAAAAGAATGGAAAGAATCCATTGGTGAGGCCAGATTTGTGAATAAAGAAACAGAAGCAAGATTAAAGGTTTCATTTTTTAAACCCATCTGGGCTGGCTATAATGTAGTAGACATTGATGATAACTATCAGTATGCACTGGTGATGGGAAATAATTTGAAATACCTCTGGATTCTTTCCCGGGAAAAGCAAATTCCGGAAAGCATCAGGCAAAGATTTCTGGAAAAAGCCAGAAAAGTTGGCTATAAAACAGATGAGCTGATATGGGTAAAACATAATTAATCAAAATTCATAGAAAAATGAATCCGGAAATTCTAATTTTCCGGATTTATTTTTTCTGTTATAGTGTAAGTTAATTGGCTGTTGAAAGGTTTAATTGAGACGCTTATACTCTTTCCATTCTTCAAAACGGTAATTGATAACCTGTTTCATAAGATCATAATTTTCAAAAGTATCTTCGATATGGTAGAAGGTTTCGTATTCATAATCGTTTTCTTCGGCTTTCATATCAAAGAGATTGACATAATCGTCAGCAAATGAGCTGAATCGGTTTCCAAAATCCGTTTCATCCTTATAATAATCCTGAGCAAAAGCGTTTCCCATCATATTCAGATCATATTCCGAAAACTTTCCGTCCATTACATCCATGATAAATTCGGCGCCTGTGATCTCACGGCGCTTCAGTTTTTCTATTTCTGCACTGGCATCCTCTTTCAGATCATTAGAGATAAGGTCATTTTCTACACACCACATAAGAAACATTCCGGTATGGGTGGCTCCGTTTTTTTCCGGCAGTCCTTCGGGGAAATCTCCGCCGTAATGCCAGGAGGCATCATCATATTTCGACATACATTTTATTTTAAGCGATAAATAATTTCCGCCAAAAATAGAAAAAATCAATTTATATTGCCGGTCATCAGGAAATTTCCGTCATTTGTGATGAATTTTTTTTCAAAGATAAATATGAAAAATGCTGTTCTGATTACCATTGGTGATGAAATCCTTTCAGGAAATACCGTAGATACCAACTCAAACTTTATTGCAACCGAACTTAAGAATATAGGAATCCAGGTTTCACAGATCCTGACGATCTCCGATCAGATTGAAACCATTAAGACTGCTATAGAATCGGCTTTTAAAATGGGTGATTTAATTATTACCACCGGAGGTCTGGGCCCTACAAGAGATGATAAAACCAAAAAAGCCATTGCTGAATTTTTTAATGATGAAATTGCTTTGGACGAAACGACATTCAATCATCTTAAAGCCTATATGGAAAGACGCGGCAGACTGGAAATTTTGGAAAGAAACCGTGAACAGGCATTTGTTCCTACAAAATCAACAGTTTTTCAAAATCATTATGGAACCGCACCTTGTATGATGATGGAGCAGGATGGAAAACTTTTATTCAGTCTTCCTGGTGTCCCATACGAGGTAAAACCCCTGATCAAAGACCAGATTGTTCCTTTCCTGCATGAAAGATTCAGCCTGAATTATATTACGACAAGAATTGTTTCCGTCGTAGGTATTCCGGAAAGCATTTTAGCAGACATGATCGAAGAATGGGAACTCGCACTACCTTCAAATCTTGCGCTTTCTTATCTGCCGGTGGGAACCCGTGTAAAACTGCGTCTTACAGCCACCGGGGAAAACGAATCACTGTTGCAGCAGCAGCTGGAAGAAGAAATTCAGAAATTATTGCCGATGATCAAAGATAACGTCATTGCCACTTCGGAAGATAAAATTGAGAAAATACTGGCTGAGGTCTTGTTAGAGCGCAAAATGACTGTTTCAACGGCAGAAAGCTGTACCGGCGGCGAACTGGCCAGAATGATCACCTTGAATCCCGGCAGTTCAAAATATTTTTTAGGAGGAATAGTGGCGTATGCTACGGAAAAGAAGATTGAAATTTTAAAAGTCAATAAAAAGACCGTGGACGAATTTACAGTGGTCAGTGAGCAGGTGGCTGCTGAAATGGCGGAAGGCGTTCAGAAATTATTTAATACCGATATTGCTTTGTCAACAACAGGAGTGGCAGGCCCGGGAAAAGGCGAAGACGGAAAAGATATAGGAACGGTTTTTTACACCATCCGAATTCATGACCAGGAAGTCACCTTTAAACTGTACATGCCCCATCTTGAAAGGCAGGATTTTATGTATTTTGTGTCACAGAAAATTATTCAGGATCTGATAGCGATTCTGATAAGTAATTAATTCATAATCAGTTAATTTTTTAATTTTTTTTTAATTAGTTCAGAGGTGGTTTTTCACAGTTTTTGACGTCGATCAGGAAATATCAAAATTGTGGAAAACTCAAAACAGATTTTTCAGACCGACAGCAAAAAACGCTGGCGAAACGTACAATGGGGAAGCCGAATCTTTATTTTCGTCGCCCTGTTGCTTTTTCTTGCATTAGGATTAATGATGAAATGGGATAAAAGCCCCAAAATTCCTTTTAAAGAAGATTATAAGGCAGTCATAACGGCCAGCAAACCTTTTCTTCAGGAAAATAGAATTTCCAGGGAGTATAAAGGATTCCGGAATTTTATTTCTGAAAAAACCATGCACACCAATCTTGCTAAAATTGAAAAGGCAAGAGCCGAGAGAATTAAAAATCAGAATAATAACTGGCAACAGTTTCCGGGAGGTATCCGGTCTGCATTCTACGTAGCGTGGGATCCTCAGTCGCTTATGTCGTTGAAAAGAAATATCAAACACATCAATCTGGTGTTCCCGGAGTGGTTTTTCCTCGACCCTAAAACCGGTGCCCTAAAAACCAATGTAGACGCCGACGGCTATAAAATTATTAAAAGAACCGGGGTCGCCGTAATGCCGATGCTCAGTAATAATTTTGACCAGGAGTTTCATCCGGAAGGTCTGGGGAAAGTACTGAAGGACCCGCAAAAGAGAACACAGCTTATTCAGAAGCTGAAACAGCAATGCCAGAAGTTTAACTTTAAAGGGATTAACGTCGATTTTGAAAATATCAGTCTTGATTCTGATGAATACCTGACCGCCTTTATGAAAGAACTTTCCGGTACCTTCAGACAGAATAATCTTCTGGTTTCGATGGATATCATGACAGATAATGACGACTACAATATTCAAAAGCTCGACCCGTATGTTGATTATTTTGTATTGATGGCGTATGATGAATATACGACAGACAATGACGCAGGGCCAGTTTCGTCCCAAAAATGGATCGAAGCGCAGACCGGAAAAATTTTAAAGAAAACCTCGCCCAACAAAATTATTTTAGGATTGGGTGCCTACGGATACGACTGGAGTACGGATAAAGATGACAACAGCTCTCTGACGTATATGCAGGCCATCACCAAAGCCAGTGCCAGCAAAGCGGATATCAACTTTGACGATAATACTTTTAATTTAAATTATTCCTACAAAGATTCTAAAAATAATACACACACCGTATTCTTCAATGATGCCGCATCTATTTTCAACACCATGCGTTTTTCTTCAGAATATCCCCTGGCAGGAACAGCGCTCTGGAGACTGGGAAGCGAAGACAGCCGCGTCTGGAGTTTTTATGATAAAGATCTGACATTTGCAGGATTATCAAAATTAAACTTAAAAACCCTGGAAAATGTAAAAGGGCAGACCATGGTCGATTACATCGGCGACGGGGAAGTGCTGGATGTTCTGAATACCCCTCACGACGGGAAAATAAACATTGAATTAGATCCTAAAGAAAAGATCATTACCGATGAAAATTATATTACCTATCCAAGCTCTTATGAAGTGAAAAAATACGGTGAGGCTCCTCAGAAAGATCTTGTTCTCACTTTCGATGACGGGCCGGATGAAACGTATACTCCACAGATTCTTGACATTCTTTCAAAATATCATGTTCCCGCAGCTTTCTTTTTGGTAGGACTTAATGCTGAAAGAAATCTCCCGCTGGTTAAGAGAATATACCGTGAAGGGCACGAAATAGGAAACCATACGTTCACCCATGAAAATGTTGCCAAAGTAAGTCCGGAAAGGGCGTTGCTGGAAATGAAGCTTACAAGGCTCCTGATCGAATGCATTACAGGGCACAGCACCATTCTTTTCAGAGCACCTTACAACGCAGATTCTGAGCCGACAACCTCTGAAGAGATCGTTCCGGTAGCTTTGGCAAGGCAGCAGAACTACCTGGATATCGGTGAGAATATTGATCCCGAAGACTGGCAGCCCGGCATAAAAGCTGACGAAATTGTAAAACGTGTTTTTGAAGGACTAAAGCAGAGAAAAGGAAATATCATTCTTCTTCATGATGCCGGTGGTGAAACCCGCGAAGAAACGGTGAAAGCTTTGAAAATATTAATCCCTGCACTACAGAAACAGGGATACCATTTTACCAACCTTTCGACCATACTTCATAAAAACAAAGCTGAACTGATGCCTGAAGTTCCAAAGACAAAATCGTATTATATCATGCAGCTCAACCTTGTTCTGGCAGCAGTTATCTACGGAATCAGTCATTTCCTTGTGGCGTTGTTTACCATTTTTATAGGATTAGGCTTACTGCGTTTGATGATTATGCTGTACTGGGCCTTCAAAGAAAGGAAAAAAGAGAAAAAGCTGGGAGAGTTTCCTGTGATGGAATCTTATCCGAAGGTCTCTATTATCGTTCCCGCTTATAATGAAGAAGTCAATATTGTCTCTTCTCTGCATAACCTGCTGAGACAGACGTATCCGAATTTCGATATCATTATGGTCGACGACGGCAGTAAAGATTCTACCTATGAGAGAGCAAAAGCCGAGTTTGCCGATCATCCCAAGCTTAAAATTTTAAGAAAAACCAACGGCGGAAAAGCCACCGCTCTCAACTATGGTATTGCCCGTTCCGATGCAGAATATGTCGTGTGTATAGATGCGGATACAAAACTGGAGTATAATGCGGTAAAATATTTAATTGCCAGGTTCTTAAATTCAGATCCGGATGAAAAAATTGCCGCTGTCGCCGGAAATGTAAAAGTAGGAAACAAAGTAAACTGGCTTACCAGATGGCAGTCGATAGAGTACACGACGAGCCAGAATTTCGACCGTCTTGCGTATGCCAACATCAATGCCATTACGGTGATTCCCGGAGCAATAGGCGCTTTCAGAAAAGCTGCAGTTGTTGAGGTCGGAGGATATTCATCCGATACACTGGCAGAAGATTGCGATATTACGGTTAAGATCCTCAAAAAAGGATATACCGTTGCCAATGAAAACCGGGCCGTCGCTGTTACGGAAGCTCCTGAGAGCGTAAAACAGTTTTTAAAACAGCGTTTCCGATGGACATACGGCATCATGCAGATGTTCTGGAAGCAGAAACACACTTTCCTCAACCCGAAATATAAAGGACTGGGATTGTGGGCGATGCCGAATATTTTACTGTTTCAGTATATCATTCCGTTTTTTTCGCCAATGGCTGATCTTATCATGTTTTTCGGCATTTTATCAGGGAACGGCGGAAGAATATTCAGTTATTATTTAGTTTTTCTTCTGGTCGATGCATCCTTAGCCCTGATTGCTTTTGTCATG
Organism: Chryseobacterium endophyticum; assembly: GCF_056333165.1. Classification (NCBI taxonomy): domain Bacteria; kingdom Pseudomonadati; phylum Bacteroidota; class Flavobacteriia; order Flavobacteriales; family Weeksellaceae; genus Chryseobacterium; species Chryseobacterium endophyticum. The sequence goes on along the minus strand of NZ_JBWGXE010000009.1, from coordinate 186,179 downwards.
CAAAGAGAAAAAATGGTCAATTTATTATACGTCATTCCGCAGCGATTCGGCTACAGATGGCTGATGTACATCGTTTTGTTCCGAAGTCTGAGACGTGCGTTAAAAGGAGAAATGCAATCCTGGGGATTCCTCAAACGAACCGGAAATGTAAAAGAGTCGCAGTTTCTTAATATTTGATTAAATTTGTTTTCTTAAAAGTAACAAATTAAAATAAAGTTACACTTATTGTATAAATTGTAATTATAATGAAAAAACTTACGCTTTCTCTGCTTTTAGTAGCCGGGATCTGTTCACAGAATGTGAACGCGCAGACTTCCGATAAGGGGCTGGACCTTAGTCTTATGGACAAATCGGTACGTCCGCAGGATGATTTTTATAACTATGTGAGCGGTACATGGATGAAGACCGCTAAAATACCTTCTGATAAACCGACCTGGGGAAGTTTCAACAAATTGGCTGACGATACGGACAACAATTCAATGACCATTCTGAACTCTCTTCTGAAAGATAAATTTGCCGATGGAACCGAAGGTAAGAAAATCCAGGATCTGTATGCAACCTACATGAATATCAGCAAGAGAAATGCCGACGGAATCAAACCGATCCAGGCAAATCTGAACAAGATCGATGCGATCAAGAATGTTGCTGACTTGCAGAACTACCTGATCTCCGTGACCAAAGAAGGGGAAAATACATTCTACGGATGGGGTGTGGATGCCGATCTGAAAGATTCTAAAATGAACGCTGTTTATTTAGGAGATGCATCTTTAGGTTTAGGAAGAGATTATTACCAGAAAGTAAACGACAAAAATACGGAAGCTCTTGCAGAGTATACGAAATATGTAGCTTCCATGCTGAAAGAGCTGGGGTACAAAAATGCCGACGCGGCCGCAAAAGGTATTGTTGATTACGAAAAAAGCATTGCTAAAACCTATCTTACCAACGAGCAGAGCCGTGACAATACGCTTCAGTACAACCCTGAAACCATGGCTGAGCTTAAGACGCTTGTGAAAAATGTAGACCTTCCGGCTTACCTGAATAAAGTTGGGGTAAATACAGATAAAGTAATCATCGGGGAATTGGGGTATTATAAGAATTTAGACAAATTCATTAATGCACAGAACCTTCCTGTGATCAAGGATTACCTTAAATTTCACCTGATCAATGGAAGTGCTTCTTATTTGAGTGAAAAACTGGGCGATATGAGATTTGCTTTTTACGGTAAATATCTTAGAGGCCAGCAGGAGCAGAGAGCATTGAACAAAAGAGGATATGAGCTGATCAACGGAACTTTGGGCGAAGCGTTCGGAAAATTATATGTAGAAAAATATTTCCCGGCAGAGGCAAAAGCACAGATGGTGGAGCTGATCGATTACTTAAAGAAAAGTTTTGCTGTTCACATTAATAACTTAGCATGGATGTCTTCCACTACGAAGGAAAAAGCAATGCAGAAGCTGAACAAGTTCACCGTAAAAGTTGCTTATCCTGACAAATGGAAAGATTATTCTAAATTAACCATCGTTCCTGAATCTAAAGGCGGAAATTTATATTCAAACCTTCAGAACATCACCGAATGGCAGTACAATAAAGATTTAGCGAAAATCGGAAAACCGGTTGATAAATCTGAGTGGGGAATGACACCGCAAACGGTAAATGCTTACTACAACCCGGTAAACAACGAAATCGTATTCCCGGCAGCAATTCTTCAGCCGCCTTTCTTCAACCCTAAAGCAGATGCAGCGGTGAACTTCGGAGGAATCGGTGCCGTTATCGGTCACGAAATGAGCCACGGATTTGATGATTCCGGGGCACAGTTTGACGCAGACGGAAACCTTGTAGACTGGTGGACGCCTGAAGACAAAGCTAATTTTGAAAAAGCAACCAAAGCGCTTGCTTCACAATATGACAAATATGAGCCTGTAAAAGGAACTTTCGTAAACGGAACTTTCACCAATGGTGAAAACATCGCCGATTTAGGTGGGGTTAATATCGCTTACGATGCCCTTCAGATGTATCTGAAAGACAAAGGAAACCCTGGGTTGATCAGCGGATATACACAGGATCAGAGATTCTTCCTGAGCTGGGCTACCGTTTGGAGAACATTATCCAGTGAGAAATACATGGTCAATCAGGTGAAAACCGATCCGCACTCTCCGGGATATTTCAGAAGCTTCGGACCGATCATCAACGTTGATGCTTTCTACAAAGCTTTTGATGTGAAAGAAGGAGATAAATTGTACAAAAAACCGGAAGACAGAATTAAAATCTGGTAATAAATACTCAATTATAATTAAAACCGTTCAGCAATGAGCGGTTTTTTTGTTTAAAAAACTTTGGGGATTTACCACATCAATAGGAACGGGCTTTGGTCCGTTTACAAAAGATTACATCTACCAATAGGCTTTAGCCAAAACTTATTTCCTGTGTATCATTAGATCTCTTATTAAATAGATGATTGGTATACCTTGGCTTTGTCTTGCAGGATTTTATCATTTACGGTTTATGGCTAATCACTTATCATCAAAATTTGTATATTTGGTAAGTTTGTGTAAAATCAAAAATATTTTTAATGAAAAAGTTAAATATCGGAATACTGGCTTTCTCGGGGCTTGTATTTTTAAATTCATGTGGTACGGCAAAAACGGCAGATACGCAGAAACCTGAAACGGTGAAAGAGTTAGCCGCAGAACCTGCAAAAGAAGAGGTAAAAGAAGAAGGAATCAATTTATCTTATATGGATAAGTCGGTACGTCCGCAGGATGATTTTTTCAGCTATGTAAACGGAAATTGGGTGAAAACCACTCAGATTCCTTCCGATAAAGCGAGCTGGGGATCTTTCAATGCGCTGAGGGAAAATGTAGATGATGCATCCCTGGATATTTTAAATAAAATTTTATCCGAATCTTATCCTGCGGGCTCCGAGGGACAGAAAATTCAGAATCTGTATGCGTCATTTATGGATACGGAGAAAAGAAATGCAGAAGGTCTGGCACCCATCAAAGGAGATTTAGCCAAAATCGATGCCATCAAAAATCTTAATGATCTTCAAAAATACCTGCTTGAAGCTACAAAACTAGGCGATAATTCGTTCTACGGATGGAGAGTAGGAGCAGATATGAAGAATTCTAAAATGAATGCGGTGTATCTTGGCGGTCCCGATCTTGGTTTGGGAAGAGACTACTATCAGAAAGTCAATGAGGCCAATACGAAGACGTTAGCAGAATATCAGTCGTATGTAGGAAAACTTTTTGGTGTTCTGGGTTATAAAAACGCCGATGCTTCAGCCAAAAATGTGGTGGATTTTGAAAAGCAGCTGGCCAATTATTTATTGACCCTTGAACAGAACAGGGATGCCAATTTAAGGTACAATCCGAAAAATGTCTCTGAGCTGCCGGCATTGGTGAAAAATGTAAATCTTCAGAAATATCTCAAAGACGCAGGGGTGAATACGGACAGGGTAATCATCGGCGAGCTGAAATATTATCAGAATATGGATTCTTTCCTTACCCAGAAAAATCTTCGGTTGCTGAAAGATTATCTTAAATACCATCTCATCAATGGAAATGCAAGCAACCTGGATGAAAACCTGGAGCAGATCAGATTTGATTTCTATTCCAAATACCTTCAGGGCCAGAAAGAACAGCGTCCGATGAACAAAAGAGGACTTTCTTTGGTGAACGGTGTTTTGGGAGAAGCCTTCGGTAAATTATATGTTGAAAAATATTTCACGCCGGAAGCTAAAGCCCAGATGGAAACCTATATCGATTACATTTTAAAATCATTCAAGACGCACATCGACGATATGGACTGGATGTCTCCGGCAACAAAGGTAAAAGCCCAGGAGAAACTGTCTAAATTTACGGTGAAAATAGCTTATCCAGACAAATGGAAAGATTATACCCAGCTTAAAGTGGAATCTCCGAAAGAAGGAGCTACCTTGTATTCAAATCTTCAGAATGTTTCCGCATGGCAATACCAGAGAAACCTGGACAAAATAGGAAAACCGGTCGACAAATCAGAATGGGGAATGACGCCGCAAACGGTAAATGCTTACTACAGCGGTTCGAATAATGAGATCGTATTCCCGGCAGCCATCCTTCAGCCGCCATTCTATAATCCTAAAGCAGATGCAGCCGTAAATTTCGGAGGAATCGGTGCGGTAATCGGCCATGAGATCTCCCACGGATTTGATGACAGCGGTTCGAGATTCGATGGCGACGGAAATCTTAATAACTGGTGGACGGATGAAGACCGTAAAAACTTTGATGCGAAAGTCGCTCAGCTGGCTGCGCAGTACAGCGCTTATGAGCCTGTAAAAGGCAGTTTTGTCAACGGGAAGTTTACCAGCGGTGAAAACATCGGCGATCTTGGTGGTGTAGCGGTTGCATACGATGCGCTTCAGATGTATCTTAAAGATCACGGAAATCCTGGTTTGATCAGCGGTTTTACACAGGATCAAAGATTCTTTATGAGCTGGGCAACCGTATGGAGAACGAAGTCTACCGATCAGTATATGACTAATCAGGTAAAGACCGACCCGCACTCTCCGGGAGTTTTCAGGGCATTCGGGCCATTGGTGAATCAGGATGCGTTTATTAAAGCGTTTGATATCAAACCTGGCGACAAAATGTACAAAGCTCCTGAAGACAGGATAAAAATTTGGTAAGACACCAAAAATTGTTAGAAATGAAAAACGTATCAGAAATGATGCGTTTTTTTATTTATTTTTCCTAGCTTAGTAACATCGTAAATGTTGATTTTTAATTAATATTTGTAATTTAAAATAAATATTTCAAGAAAAATCTTAACAAAATTTTGTATGTTACAGTTTTTTTTTAAATTTAAACATTGGATTGGTCAGCTATTTGATGCTGGTAAATACGATTCACACCAAAATAGAAAATCTCAAAATAACAATAATATGGCAATGTTTAATTATGGCGTTGGCGGAAACGAAGTGAAAGTAGACGCTAATGAGGCTATTCAGAACATACAGGAAAATAAGTCGCTCATTGTAAGCCAGCTTACCACCGAAGAGTCTTATGTTCCTGAAATTGTAACCGGTCTAAAAACTGTGGAAGACGTCTTCAAACATTTCCAGCCTTCTGTACACGTGCAGCACGAAACGGAAGACGGCAATGTAGTGGAAGAAGAATTCCGTTTTCAAAATCTTGCGGACTTCACCCCGAAAAATCTTACTCAGAAATCATCTTATCTTCAGCAGCTCAGCATGGAGCAGGAGCAGTACAACAAGATCGTACGACAGCTGAAAACCAATAAGATTCTGCGTAATATGCTCGAAAACGATCAGACAAGAGCGGCGTTTATCGAAGTACTGAAGGAAGTGGCACAAGAACTTGAAAAATAATCTAAAGACTTTACATTAATCATGGATAGTAAATTACAGGCAGCTGAGAACCAACAACAGGGACAGCAGCAACACGCAGGTCAGCCTAAAGGCAACCCGCTTGCCGAACTCAATAAAATAGGTGGCTTCGGTTTTGTAGAATCCGTTGTAGACGGGATCGCCAATATGAACCCGACCAGAAAAGCAAGGAAAGAAATATTCCTTAATGACAGTAATAAACAAGAAGAAAGAAAAGAGCTTCTTCAGAAAATCAATCTCTGGGTAAACCTTCTGGAAGGAAGCGACCCGGCAGATAAAATGGCTGAAACATGCAAATCTAAGGCGCAGGCGGCAGAACAGAACCTGAAATCAAACCTTAAGAATACACTTGACGCTGTTCGTATGCTTGAAACCAACTACAGAACAGTGGCACAGTTTTATAAAAATACGGAACTTGATAAAGTCGATAACGTAAGTATCGTCAATGCAAGCATAGACCAGGTTTCGGATCTCGATAATCCTTTATTTATTGATGCTATTGCAGAAGAATTCAAGAATTATTACGACCGTCTTGACCTTAGGGATAACTATTCGATCCTGGCAATTCCAGGATATTTAGGATCAAATAAAGTTATTGAAAAATGGGCGAAGATCTGTAATGAAAACAAAGTTATGATGGTAACGGATTTTGCCAATCTCGACAAACCGGATGACGTAGTAGATCTTTTCCATTCCGCCAATCTTACAGGGGGTGAGCTTCACAGAAGTAACGTTATCATGACATGTAACTGGCTGGTAGGCCGTGGAAGAGCTGAAGAAGTAGGTGAGGAGGAAAACGTAGAGCTTCCGCCATCCACTTCGCTTGCAGGAAAGATTCATAAAACACTGATGTCCCAGGTGGCAGCAGGTAAAAAGCATGGGAATATCAATGAAGTGGATGCTGTAAAGTTTGAATTAAAAAAGAGTGAAATTTCGCAGCTTGAAAAAATGGGTCTTGTTCCGATGGTGAACGAATACGGTAAAATCATGGCATTCTCTGCCAAAACCTTATTTACCGGAGATAATATTGGTCTTCAGACGTATTCTGTTGTAAGGGTATTCGATTATGTCACAAAGGTATTGCTGGATTTCCTCAACAGAAGAGCTTTCGAAAACTGGAATGCTAAAAATGAAGATGATCTGAGAAGACAGATTGTTCAGTTCCTGGATAACATCAAAGGTCCGGATAAACTGATCGAGAAGTTCAAAATCGTACGTTTCGAACAGGACAGAGTGAATAAAGACAGGGTATGGCTTGACATCCGTCTGACCCCGTATTTCCCGACAAAAAGTTTTGTGATAAAACTTGACGGTCATAAAGGAGACGACGGTAATGAATGGGATGCTGAATATACCCAGGATTAAAAATATTTTTAAATAAAAACCGATGCATTTTTACATCGGTTTTTTTCTATCAAATCATTAAATGTTTCATTATGAAAGGCAGATTATCTTATTTTTTGCCGTTATTTATTTTGTTTGTCGGCTGTGAAGAGAAAAATTTCCAAAAGGAACAGGTCGTCGATCTGTTTGCAGACGAAAGAAAAGAAGGTAAAGCTTATGTCATGAGCGAACAGGAATGCTTCGATGCCAGTGATCTCGTGATTTCCACATCAGACATCAAGCCGACAGACAGTTCCAAAGGACGTGGAAAAGCTGTTTTTATTTATCAAATCAAATCAGGAGAAGTATTGAAAACGACAAGAGATTCCGTAGTGACTTTCCCGATGCAGATTGTATCAAACCAACGGCTGAAACTGAAATCTCCTATGTATACTTATCTGAAAAAACTTGAGGGCTACCGCTTTATTGCCAAAGATAAGCATCTTAGATATCAATGGCTTAAGGCGGCTCCCGTCTATCAGGCAAAACAGGAAAATTGAGCTATCTTTGCAGCATTAATGAAGAAGAACTTTTGGAAAAAATAAACAATTCAGATCTCAGTCATCTCGGTAATAAGCTTTTAGGCTGGTACAAAACAAATGCAAGGGATCTTCCGTTTCGTAAGACAAAAGATCCGTACAAAATATGGATCTGCGAGATTGTTTTTCAGCAAACAAGGATCAGCCAGGGGTTGGGTCACTATAATCGTTTTATTGAAAGATTTCCGGATGTTAAAACATTGGCAGAAGCCGATGAAAATGAAGTCTTGCTGTATTGGAAAGGTTTGGGATATTATTCCCGGGCTATCAATATCCATAAGGCGGCAAAGCAGATTATGAGTGATTATAATGGAATTTTCCCGCATGAATACGAAGAGATTTTGAAATTGAAAGGAATAGGGAAATATACTGCGGCAGCAGTTTCCAGCATCTGTTTCAATGGGAAAATTCCTGCGGTTGACGGAAATTTTTACCGGGTATTAAGCCGTTTGTTTGCCGACGATTTTGATATTTCAAACTCAAGAGCTTTCAGTTATTTCTCAGAATTGGCCCATTTAATTTTACCGGATAATGTTGGCGACTTCAATCAGGCGATGATGGACCTGGGATCCGAAGTCTGTAAGCCCAAAAATCCTGTCTGCAGCCAATGTCCGTTGAATCAGGATTGCCTGGCTTTTTCAATGAATAAAGTTTCAGAATTTCCCGTAAAAACAAAAAAAACAAAAGCGGAAGATTTAAGCCTTACCTATTATTTTGTTCACCGGAATGGAAATTTTTTAGTTCAACAGAGAAAAGACGACTTCATCTGGAAAAAGCTTTTTGAATTCCCGCCGGAAATTTCCGATGCACTGGTTCCATTCATCGTTGGGGTAAAAACCGTGAGCCATAAGCTGACCCACAAGAACTTAAGTATAGAGATTTATAATGTTGAGGTTGATTCTGAAGAAGCCTGGGAGAGATTTATTTCCCAAAATGATTTGATGGTGACTGACATCGAAGGTTCTCACGAAAAGTCTTTTCCGAAGCCGCTGGAAACATACATCCGTAATTATGAGGAGGCTTATCGGTTTTTGTAGCCATTTACGACGCTATTTGGCATTTAAACAGGGAATTAAAACATAGAGAGATGTCCGGAAAGATTCGGATATGGGGTGCTACTAAAATCGCAGATTCCACAAAGTCAATGACACAGATACCGGGAAATATTGAGTGAAATTTTACCACTCCGTTTGTCATTCTGCAAGAATCTCAAGATAGTATTAGAGAAGCACAGAAAGATTCGAATATGGATTTCTATGTAAATCGCAGATTCGATGGAGTAATATGCCGCAAAATACATCTTCGCAGTCTCTTCCAAGTGAAACGGCTTTGTGAAAATTAAAACAGCTAGCAGTAAAAATATCTTTGTGACCCTTTGTGTTCACGAGCAGCATTTACCTTAAATTCAAAACCTTGAAATCCTGAAATTTGTCTTCCCAAATCTAAAATCTAATTTGTACTTTTGCAGAATGTTTAAAAACGCCATTTTTATTTTTGCAGCCTTACTTCTGGTATCCTGCGGAAAGGATCCTCTTCCGAAGCCTTATGGGGAACTTCGCCTGGAATATCCCGCACCGAAGTACCAAAAGTTTGAAAACAACTGTGCCTACACATTTGAATATTCTGATTTTGCCAAAATAGCGGATGCGAAAAGGCCTTGTTGGTACTATCTGAATTATCCGAAAATGAAAGCAAAAGTTTTTGTGACGTACTATCCCATAAAAAACGATTTTGCAGCACATATCCAGGAAGCGGAAAAAATGGTTTACGAACATACGATCAAGGCCAGCGCTATTGAAACCAAGTCATTTGAATATCCGGAAAAGAAAGTTTACGGGAATTTTTATGAGCTTAAAGGGCAGAGCGCATCAAACCTTCAGTTTTATATTACCGACAGTACAAGACATTTTGTAACTGCGTATTTATATTTTAACACAAGGCCAAAACCCGATTCCCTGGCTCCTGCAGTAGATTATATCAAAAAAGATATGAAACATCTGCTTGACACATTTGAATGGAAAAATTAATTTACTTTTAATATACTTTGAAAATAATATGAAACTTTTAGTTGTAGGAAGTGTTGCATTCGATGCAATCGAAACGCCATTTGGTAAAACAGATAAAATTTTGGGAGGTGCAGCAACATATATTGGGATTACTTCATCTATTTTGGGGGTAAAATCAGGAATCGTTTCCGTAGTGGGGGGCGATTTTCCTCAGGAACATCTTGATATGTTTACCGACAGAGGCGTAAACATTGAAGGAATAGAGATCGTAAAAGAAGGCAAAACCTTTTTCTGGTCGGGTAAATACCACAACGACCTTAATACAAGAGACACATTGGCCACAGAAGTGAATGTCCTCGAAAATTTTGATCCTAAAATCCCTGATTCTATGCAGGATGCGGAGATCTTGTTATTGGGGAATCTTCATCCGGGCGTACAGCTTTCAGTGCTCGAAAAAATGCATAACCGTCCGAAACTGGTTATCCTCGATACGATGAATTTCTGGATGGATACGGCTTGGGATATTTTAATGGATATGATCGCCAAAACCGACGTGATTACCATTAATGATGAAGAAGCAAGACAGCTTTCAGGAGAGTATTCTCTGGTAAAAGCGGCCAAAAAGATTCACGAAATGGGTCCTGAATATGTTATCATTAAAAAAGGAGAGCATGGTGCTTTGCTTTTCCACGATAGTAAAGTCTTTGCCATCCCGGCATTACCGCTGGAAGAGGTTTTTGATCCTACCGGTGCAGGAGATACTTTTGCGGGAGGTTTTGCGGCGTATCTGGCTAAAAAACAAAAGACAGATTTCGAAACCATGAAATCCGCTCTGATCGTAGGTTCTGCCATGGCTTCTTTCACCGTTGAAAAATTCGGGACAGAGAGAATTCAGGAAGTAAAAGAAGCCGATATGTTCGCAAGATTGAAACAGTTTAAAGAATTAACGACATTCGACGTAGAACTACAGTAAATACTTCTTTTTTAAGAAATATTTATAATAAAAAATTTAGTGTAATTCGTTAAGAATTTTAAATTTGCAACTTGTTTAAAATAGTAAAATGATAAATAAACTTAAAATCACTTTTCTTTTTGGAATTTTCATCATTATGTTTGGTACAAACACGATGAATGCTCAGCTCAAACAAGGAGATTTAGTGGATGGTATTGCTGCTGTGATCGGTGATGAAATTGTTTTGGAATCTGATGTGAATGAGCAGATGAATTATGCCAAGCAGCAGGGAGCTTCTAATATAGATAAGTGTGAGTTTTTGGAAAATCTTCTCAACAACAAGCTTCTTGTATATGAAGCAAGAAAAGATACCCTAATTGAAAACCGTTCTGCTGTGATTAAAGAGCAGGCTAATGCAAAATATCAGCAGTTGCTGTCCCAGTTTCCTGACGAGAAAGCCATGCTGGCTGCCTACAAGTTCAGGAATGGGTATGAAATGAAAAATGCGATCGAGAAAATCGATACGGATCAATATTACGGGCAGGCAAAATACCAGAGAATTACGGAGAAAGCAGATGTTACGCCTAATGAAGTAACAGATTTCTACAATACATTTAAGACTCAGCTTCCTGAGATTAAAGATGAGGTTTCACTTTCGCAGATCATGATGTATCCTAAACTTACGGATGCTCATAAAGACGAGCTTATTAACCGATTGAAAAAGATAAAGCAGGATATTCAGGGGGGAGAAAGTTTTGAGAGCCAGGCAAGAATCTATTCTGAAGATCCGGGTTCAGCTTCCAACGGAGGTCTGATGAAGAATATTTCCAAAGGTCAGATGGTAAAGCCATTTGAGGCTGCAGCGCTGAATCTTCAGGAAGGCGAAATTTCAGATCCTATAGAATCAGAATTCGGGTATCACATCATACAGCTCGTGAGAAAATCCGGAAAGATCTATGATGCCAGACACATTCTTTTGATGGCAACGCCAACAGATGAAGAAATAAAAACGGCAAAAGTAAAGCTTGACAGTATCAGAGGTTTGATCATCAATGGTAAAATGACTTTTAAAGATGCCGCATACCGATTTTCTGATGATAAAAGAACGAAATTCAATGCTGGGGTGATTCCCGGAGCAGACGGTTCTAATAAAATAGAAAGAGAAAGCATTCCCGGAACCATCAGTTATGAGCTGGCAGGTCTTAATAAAGGAGATATCACCAATGCTTTTGATGACAAAGATGAAAGAGAAAGAAAGGTCGTAAAGATCATCAAAATGGAAGATGTGATCCCTGCCCACCAGATTACTCTGGAAACGGATTATGACAGAATCAAGCAGATGGCGCTTAATAAAAGAAGAAACGAAATGGTGGAAAAGTTTGTTAACTCCAAGCTGCCAACGACATTCATTTCGATAGACGGCCGATACGAGAACTGCGCTTTTAAAGCAACCTGGAAAAAAGATGCAGTCAAAAAATAATTACCAACCTTCAGAATTTTCTGAAGGTTTTTTTTATGCTTAAATTCCTCGAAAGACTGCTTTTTTATTATTTTTACAACATGAGCAATTTTATAGATTTTAATTCAGCAAAAAAGCTTCACGAAATGCAATCACAGCAAAATAAAATTACAGAACTATTTAAAATACAATATCCCATCATCCAGGCCGGTATGATCTGGCATTCAGGATGGAGACTGGCTTCGGCGGTTTCCAACTGCGGCGGATTGGGTCTGATCGGTTCCGCAAGTATGTACCCTGATATTTTGCGGGAAAATATTCAGAAGTGTAAGAAAGCTACGGATAAGCCTTTTGGTGTTAATGTAGCATTGCTTTACCCTAATTTGGAAGAAATTATTAATATTATTTTGGAAGAAGGAGTGAAGATTGTTTTCACTTCTGCCGGAAGCCCGAAAGCTTACACTGAAACTCTTCAAAAGGAAGGAATAAAAGTAGCTCATGTTGTTTCATCCACGAAATTTGCGGTAAAATGCGAAGAAGCCGGCGTTGATGCTGTTGTTGCAGAAGGCTTTGAAGCCGGAGGTCACAACGGAAGGGATGAAACCACAACTTTCTGTCTCATTCCGAATGTGAAGAAACATATCACAAAACCTCTCATCGCAGCAGGAGGAATTGCTTTGGGGTCACAGATAAAAGCAGCGATGATCCTTGGAGCAGACGGTGTACAGATAGGTTCGCGTTTTGCCGCAACGACAGAGGCCAGTGCCCATGAAAACTGGAAGAAAAAAATCACCGAGCTGCAGGAAGGGGATACCCATCTTACGTTGAAAGAGCTTGCTCCCGTAAGAATGGTTAAAAACAAATTTTTCAATGAGCTTGAAGAGATCTACAACGTCGGAAGAAATAAAGAATCCCTGATCGCTTCGCTGGGGCGTGCCAGAGCCAAAAAAGGAATGTTCGAAGGCGATATGGAAGAAGGTGAGCTTGAAATCGGCCAGGTTTCTGCACTGATCGATGATGTTTTGCCGGTGGAAAAGGTTTTCAGTAACTTACTACAGGAATTCAGAAACGCGGGTAATCCTGATTTTTAACCTGTTTAAATTTAATGGAAGGGAATATCATCGAGGTAAATGGCAAAAAACTATATGTCGAATACAATCAACCTTTTAAAAATAGACCGACAATTGTTTTCTTACACGATTCCTTAGGATGCACACAGCTTTGGAGGGATTTTCCTGAGAATTTATCTTTGGAAGCACAATGTAATGTTTTGGTTTATGACCGTCTTGGCTACGGGAAATCTTTTCCTATGTCTACTCATGAACGTGAGAACAATTACATGGAAACCGAAGCCGATGTATTGAATGATTTATTAAATATTTTAGACATTCAGGACGTGATTCTTTTCGGACATAGTGACGGCGGAACAATTGCTCTTATCACGGCCTCAAAATACCCCGAAAAAGTAACGGCTACTATCTGTGAAGCCGGATATATTTTCGTTGAAAGTATTACCATAAAAGGTATTCGGGATGCTCTTTATGCTTATCATACCACTGATCTTCCGGAACGCCTGAAGAAATATCATGGTGTTAAAGTTGAAATGATCATCAAAGCATGGACTGAAATATGGTTAAGCGACCGCTTCCGGAGCTGGAATATTGAATATCTGCTGAAAGACATAGTCTCTCCGCTCTTATTTATCCAGGGTGAAAATGATGAATATGGAACTTTGGATCAGGTTGACCAGACAATTTCCCAGGTTGGGGGAATCTCTCAGAAATGTATTATCGAAGGTGTTGGACATACGCCTCATAAAGAAGTTTCGGAATTCGTTTTAAAAAAATCAGCCGGGTTTATCGCCGAAACAGTACTAATCAAACAAAACATTTTGCAAAAATGAAATGTTTATCTATGTTAAATATTCAATTTCAGACAGCATATTATTCCTTGCCTGAGTTTCATACTTTTGTTTAAAATAATCGGTTTTAAAGATATTTTCCGCTTCAAGGAAATGAAGTAGGGCCTTTCTTCTCCCTGGTTTATACAACAGATCAGGATATATTGAGTATTCTTTTCTTATTTTTTGAGTATAATCTAAATATTTACCAGGCTCACTTCCGAGAATTAAAAGGTCTGCGTCCAAGAGATAATTGATATCATTATCGTCAGACTGTTGATGAAGTTTTGTCGCCATAATCTGTTCTGAAAGTTTTTCTGTAAAATTCAAATCAGCGCCTACTTTGTGAAGGCATTTTATGGCTAATTCCGCACTTTTCTCTTCATTAGATTTGGAAGTGGCATTATAAATTACATCATGATAAAACACTGAAAATGAAATTGCTGTATAATTTTCAACTGTATCTTTGATATTATCGAGCTCGGAAAACATATGTTCTAGATGCTCGAAGTTGTGATAATGCCTGCCCTTTTCAGTATATTTTTTGTCTACTTCGATCCACAGATTATCAATAAGTTTTAAATCACTGGTGAAAAGAGAGCATGTACTTAAAAATCTTTCTTTAAGATCCATATGAGATTTTTAAATGAAAAAGGGAACTTAAAAAGTTCCCTGATTTGCTTCTATAGCCTGTTTCAGTTCTGCCCAGCCTCCGCCGTTGTAACCTTCTTTCAGACCTTGAGTGTTCAGATATTCCAGAGCCTTTCCGCTTCGGTTTCCGCTTCTGCAGAAAATAACTACCGGTTTCTCAATAGACAAAATCTCATCTTGTCTGTCTTCCACCTCACCCAAAGGAATATTTTTAGCTCCTTCTATATGTCCGTCCATTTCAAGCTCCATAGGCTCGCGAACGTCGATTAATTCGTAATTTCCTGATTTTAAAACTTCTGCTAAAGACATAGTAATGTGATTAATTAATACGTAACGAAAATACGTAAAAATAATGATAATTAATCATTGTGTTCTAGAATAATGTATAGCCTAGGATAAGAGATAAGGTATGATAGTTAGAATCCAGGGTAACATAGTTTTGTAAAAGATTTCTTTGTGTTGTTGCTCGTAACTCTATTAAAAATTTATCATTATACTTATATCCCGCACCAAATGCAATATTAGAACCGGAATCAGTCTTAATTTCTGAAAAATCAAGTTTGACATTAGACTTAAATTCGAAATCCATAAGATAAGCAACATTGAAAAAAATCTTTGATTTTTTATTAAGGAACAGGTAATATCTCACCCCAATAGGAACCTCCAGGGACTTATAATCAACACTTCTTGTCGATTTCATTTCAAAATATTGTCCGGCAAAGGCAATAGATTCCTTTTCGTCTTTGTAATACTGGTAGGTTGGTTCTGCAAATAAAGCCCACTTGTTTTTGTTGAAAGGAAGAATAAATTCTGCTTCTATACCGATCCTGAATGACATTTTATTGCCAAATTTCGTAGTTTCTCTCGATGTATAGGTCGGACTGGTAACTTCAAGCGAAGATAAATTTATTCCCGGTCTGATGTTCAGGTTGAAAAGATCTGTCTTTTCTTTGGGTTGGCTGTAATTTACGGCAGTATTACCTTCACTACAGGAATTAAAATTCATGAACAGGTCTGCCAGATTTTTTCTGTCATATCGGGCTGCTCTGATTTTTTTTGATTCTACGCCACAGGTAAGAATTTCTGTAAGCTGCTTCTTATAATCTTCATTATAAGTGATTTGGCTGTTGTCAATATAATAAGGTTTATAGATCAACTGTTTCGGATCTAAATCATCAACGCTGAAGAAAAATTTTCTGATGTCATTGTCTTCATAATACAGAAGATCTGCTTTCCCGTCCACGACATATTTTAGGAATACGGTTTCTTCTTTGAATTCAGGTTTTCTATCATAAGACATTGCATTCAGTTCATCGGAAGAAGTGTCAATCAATACTTTTTTTCTTATAAATCTGCTGTCGTTATCAACACCGAACTCTTTGATATTGTTGATGGTTTCTTTTTTAACGGGACTCGATTCAGCTGTTTTATATTCAAACTCTGTCGGATTATTTTTCCAGTCGATATTTCTTATTAAAACTTCCTCTCTTTTACCGGAATTGGATATAAAGTATCCTTTTTCAAATGTGATCTGTGCTTTGAAAAGACTTGCTGATCCAAAAACAGCCAACAAAAAGATTTTTTTCATGGTTACGTAATTTCTAAATTATATAAATTCAGCGGCAAATTTATAAAATAATACTAGTTTTGCAATGTTATTATGAATTCAAACCCTGAAAAATACTCGCAGTTGATCAAAGCCAGAGCAGAAAGTTTTGGCTTTCAGAGCTGTGGGATTTCCAGAGCCGATTTCCTTGAAGAAGATGCCAGGCCACTTGAAGAGTGGCTGAAGAATAATTTTCATGGCGAAATGAAATACATGGAAAATCATTTTGATAAGAGGTTGGATCCGAGATTGCTTGTAGAAGGTTCAAAATCAGTGATTTCTCTTTCTTATAACTATTTTCCCGAAGAAAAGATTTCTGCCTTCGACAATTTTAAGATTTCAAAATATGCTTATGCCGAGGATTATCATGAAGTCATTAAAGATATCCTCCGGGAAATGGTGGCCGGCTTACAGGAAGAAATCGGGGAATTTGGTTTTCGGGTTTTTGTAGACTCTGCGCCGGTTCTCGAAAGAAGCTGGGCCCGCAAGTCGGGGATCGGATGGGTAGGAAAAAATGCTAATCTTATTACAAAGCAGAATGGCTCATTTTATTTTCTGGCTGAAATCATCTGTGATCTGGAATTAATTCCTGATCATGAGACCACAGATCATTGCGGAACATGCAGGAAATGTATTGATGCCTGCCCGACTGAGGCTATTGTGTCTGAGAAACTCATCGATGGAAGCAAATGCATTTCCTACGCAACCATCGAACTTAAAAATGATATTCCCGATTATTTTCAGGATAAAATGAATGACTGGATGTTTGGTTGCGATATTTGCCAGGATGTCTGTCCCTGGAACAGATTTTCGGCACCGACGCAGCAAAGAAAATTCTCACCGAATGAAGCATTGAAAAACTTTAAAAAAGGAGAGTGGAGAGAGCTTACTCAGGAACTGTTTTCGGAAATATTCAGAAAATCTCCTGTTAAACGGACAAAATTTGCAGGTCTGAAGCGGAATATCGAGTTTCTGGAAAAATCTGCAGATAAATTTCGATGAAATTTTAGGGATACATTCCCGTCTGGAATTTTCTGAGTTCCAAAATAAAAAGGGTAAACAGCCATTCCTTAAATTTTACATTTAAAGAGGGAAGATTTTTACAGGTAAGAGTTTTTTATAACTCAAAAAAAAATGATCTTCGGGAGAATGATATCTCGCCAAAAATCAACGTTTTTTTTGCACTCTTTTTGGGGCAACTTTTACTCTGATTTTAAATCTTTTGTTTGATTTAGTGTTTTTCTGCATATTTGTGAACAATTTGTACTTAAATTTAAATAAAAAATCATTTAAAACAAATACTTTTGAAAAAAAAATATTATTAAATTTTATTAACCTTATTTTAAGAATGGCTGTGAAAAAAATGTTATTTATTATACTTAAAGCCCTGGGCGTTATTATCGGAATTGTTGTACTGTATGTTGCCTTAGGGTATTTGCTGCCATTTATAGAAGTTTCTGCACAGGATGACGGACAAAAAAAAGAAATTCCGATTTACATCTATACCAACGGAGTACATACGGATATTGTGATGCCTGTGAAAAACGAGATTTACGACTGGAGCTCTAAAATCCCTTTTTCCAATACAAAATCAAAAAGATCAGACTATAATTATGTGGGAATCGGCTGGGGTGATAAAGGCTTTTATCTCGATACGCCTACCTGGGCAGATCTTAAATTTTCAACGGCTTTTAAAGCGGCTTTCTGGCTTAGTGAATCTGCGATGCACTGTACATATTATCAGAAAATGAAGGAAGGAGACGACTGTAAAATGATGATGATCAGTAAAAACCAATATAAACAACTCGTCGAATTTGTGCAAAATAAGTTCGATAAAGATAAAAACGGAAATTTCATACTGATTCCTACCGATGCCGTATACGGTAATAATGATGCCTTCTATGATGCCAAAGGAAAATACAGTTTTCTGAATACCTGCAATACCTGGGCAAATGATGCCTTAAAGGCTGCCGGACAGAAAGCTGCATTCTGGACACCTACCGACTATGGAATTTTTCTGCACTACAAGTAGTTCGGAAATACTTAATAGGTTTTTAAACTTAAAGAGGAATTAGTTTAAAACTGCCACGGAGAAAAATAGTAAGAACCGCTTTTATGAGGCGGTTCTTCATTTGATGAATCTTCTTCCCGGCCTGTGGTATCTTTATTGCATTGCCATTTGGAAAAAAAAATGAAGCACAGACTCTTTCGTGAACAACAGCTGAAGTGTGACATCGATACGGCATGGAAATTCTTTTCTTCTGCTAACAATCTTTCCAAAATTACTCCGGAAGACATGAACTTTACTGTTCTGACCACATTTGAAAACGACGAAATTTATGAAGGGATGACCATCGATTATTTTGTGTCACCATTGTTCGGTATCAGGATGAAATGGAAAACGGAGATTACCCAGGTCGATTTCAGAAAGAGTTTTACCGATTTTCAGAAAAAAGGGCCCTACAAACTCTGGCATCACCATCATGAATTTATAGAAAATGAAAATGGTGTTCTGATGAAAGATACGGTCGTTTATAAACTTCCTTTTGGTTTTCTGGGCGAAATTGCCCACACGCTTTTCGTTAAAAATAAGCTGAAGCATATTTTTGATTACCGATTTAAAGTACTTGAAAACCGATTTAATAAAAATACACCGTAATGCCTGAAATAAAAGATAAAATAAATGTTTTCTGGTTTCGGAGAGACTTGCGATTGGAGGATAACTGTGGTCTCTTTCAAGCATTAAAACATGACAAGAAAGTACTGCCGGTTTTTGTTTTTGATAAAGACATTTTAGGAAAACTTGAAAATAAATCGGATAAAAGAGTTGATTATTTTTATCAGGCACTGAAAGAGATTCATCAGGGACTTTTAGAACACAAAAGCGGAATAACTGTTTTTCATGATACACCGCTTGATGCATTCAAAAAATTGATCGGTGTTTTTGAAATCGATACCGTATTCTGTAATTCCGATTATGAGCCGGCCACCATCAAACGCGATAAGGAAGTGGAGGAATTTCTGAAAAAAAATAATGTTGCTTTTAAAAGTTTTAAAGATCAGTTGATTTTTGAAAAAGATGAAATTTTAAAAAAAGACGGTACTCCTTATACGGTTTATACGCCCTATTCAAGGAAATGGAAAGAGCTTCTGAATGAAACTGAAATTGAAAAATATAAAACCGGTTTTTTGAATTTTTTACAATACAAGGCTGAGAAATTTCCCGAACTTTCTGATATTGGCTTTAAAGAAACAGAGGTAAAATTTACGGCGCCTTCGCTTAAGAAATCAATTATTGATCATTACGGCGAATACAGGGATTTTCCGGGAATGGATCACACGACGCATTTGGGAGTTGCTTTACGTTTCGGGACAATCTCTGTACGGGAATGTGTCCGGTTTGCTCTGGAGCACAATGAAACCTGGCTTAATGAGTTGATATGGCGTGAGTTTTTTATGCAGATTCTCTATCATTTTCCAAAAGTTGTAAATCATGCATTTAAAGAAAAATATGAAAATATACAGTGGCGGAATAACGAGAACGAATTTGAGCTGTGGTGCAAAGGAAAAACGGGATATCCTATTGTTGATGCAGGAATGCGCCAGCTTAACGAAACGGGATTCATGCACAATCGGGTAAGAATGGTCGTTGCAAGTTTTCTGACCAAACATCTGCTGATCGACTGGAGGTGGGGCGAAGCTTATTTTGCCGAAAAACTGCTGGATTATGAGCTATCGTCTAATAACGGCAACTGGCAGTGGGCGGCGGGTTGCGGCTGCGATGCTGCTCCGTACTTCAGGGTTTTCAATCCTTCGGAGCAGTCTAAAAAATTTGATAAAGACCAGAAATATGTAAAGCAATGGCTTTCCGAAGAGGAAATCAACGCCGAACCGATGGTTGAACATACTTTTGCCAGAAAAAGAGCTCTCGAAGTGTATGGTAAAGCGGTAAAAGGCTGATGGATTTTTTAGATTTAAATTTTACTTACGCAGTCCCAGTTTTTTCAAAGCGTTTGAATTAAGGAAAATTTCGGGAAAATAAGTCAGGGATTCTACATCAGGAAAATTCTGAAAGGTTTTCTCATTTTTATTAAACGAAAGCTCTATTGAATCATTATATTCAGCGGTAATTCTTACCACCGAGTAGCCATTGTAGGCAATTTTGAAGCCTTCAAAAAGACATTTTTTTTCTGCCTTCTGGTAGGTTTTGTATTCCTCAAACATTGTATTTTCTATTTTGTTTGAATTTGCTTTCCTGTTGTGTTCCAGGGATTTCCAGGAAGTGTAGTTTCTGGGTTCTTTGAGGATATTCCCTTTGATATCAACTGGTACAAACATTCCCAGGGTCAGAGGTTTTTTAAGGAAGTTGGCATAATTATTCATGAGCTTCAGGGTCTGAAGATCTGCATATCCTTCATGGGAATA
Organism: Chryseobacterium endophyticum; assembly: GCF_056333165.1. Classification (NCBI taxonomy): domain Bacteria; kingdom Pseudomonadati; phylum Bacteroidota; class Flavobacteriia; order Flavobacteriales; family Weeksellaceae; genus Chryseobacterium; species Chryseobacterium endophyticum. The sequence goes on along the minus strand of NZ_JBWGXE010000009.1, from coordinate 165,872 downwards.
ATACTCGATGACAAAATCGGTCATTGGGATCAGTTTGTGAGCGGAACCGGGTGGAATATGTGCTGTTTCTGTAGACAAAATGATAAAATGTTTCAGTTCAAAAAACGAAGATAAATAAATTGTTAAAACTGTAAAACTATTTTAATCTTAATCATGTTCTTTTTACAAAAAATAAGCCTCTCACATGGTGTGAGAGGCTTGTGAGATATATAGAGATCTCTATAAGTTCTGTCTTTTCAGGCTTATGCCAGCTTTACATTCACTGCATTCAGGCCTTTCTGACCTTGTTGTACCTCGAAAGTTACTTTGTCATTCTCACGGATGCTGTTAGAAACTAATCCTGATGAATGAACAAAAACATCTCTACTTCCGTCTGCCGGAGTAATGAAACCGAAGCCTTTTGCTTCATTGAAAAATTTTACTGTGCCTTCTTGCATGGTAATATTATTAAAAAAATTAGAGTAAGTCAAAAGCCTTGTGCCATGACTCAATTATAACCAAAAGTGGCAGCTGAAAAAGTAAACTGAAAGAAAAGATGAAGTGACTTTACAGAATAGCAAAGGCAGTAGCCTGTTATATTGAGCAAATATACAATAAATATATTTGTATTAAATGATTGGTTGTCAAAAATATATTTGTATTTTATAAAGCAGAATATTCATCCCTTTTAAAATTGATAAACCATAGCATTGATATTCATCCCGGCACCTACGGATGCAAACAAGATAATATCTCCTTTATTGATCGTGTGGGATTCCAGTTCCTCTTTCAGGATCATCGTAAGTAGGGTAGGTATTGTTGCAACGCTGCTGTTTCCCAATTTACTGATTACCATGGGCATGATCCCGGAAGGAACTTCTTTTCCATAAAGATGGTAGAATCTTTCTACGATGGCCTCATCCATTTTCTCATTCGCCTGGTGAATAATAATTTTACTTAGATCATCTATGGCATAACCGCTGCTGTCAAAACATTTTTTCATGGCTTCAGGAACTCTTGATAAGGCAAATTCATAAATTTTCCTTCCGTCCATTTTAATATATTTCGTGTCCGGACAGCTCTCATTGTTGTAAGATTTCCCGAAATACAGAAAATCTTTTTCATTAAGTGTATAAGAAGCCGATAGATGAGATTTTATTCCTGAATCCTCTATTTCGTTGGCTTCGAGAATGACGGCACCGGCTCCGTCTGCATAGATCATACTGTCCCTGTCATGAATGTCCACGACTCTCGATAATGTTTCCGCACCGATGATAAGACATTTTTTAGCCATTCCCGATTTTATGAAAGAATGTGCCTGGATAACGCCTTCTATCCATCCGGGACATCCGAAAAGCACGTCGTACGCAACGCAGAAATTATTTTTGATCTGTAATGCATGTTTCACCCTTGACGCCAGGCTGGGTACTGTGTCGGACTGTACCGTGCCAAAACGGACATCACCAAAATTATGCGCAAATATGATATAGTCCAGCGTTTCAGGATCTATCTTTGAATCTTCTATGGCTGCCTTTGCGGCAATGAAACCCAGATCGGAAGCAACTTGCGTGCTGCCGGCATATCTTCTCTCTTCGATACCAGTAATTTTCTGGAGCTTTTTTGTGATGGAGGCGTTGCTGTCCTGTAAAAGATGACCATCCTGGTTCATGAATACGTGTTGGTCGAAAAATAAATTATTGATGGTCTCTGATGGTATATAATTTCCTACACCTGTGATTTTGCTTGTCATACTAAAAAATAATACTAATCCTTAAATAAAATAAAATCAGCCAAACAATTGTTCAGCCTTCGCCCCGTAGAACTCCGTGATCATTCATGAAGTTTTTATAAGGGTATTTTGTGAAATGTTGCTCAAAATGTGAAAATTATTGAAAATCATTTGATTATCTGTTGGATTCACAAAACAATAGATGTAAATATTCAAATAAATTATATTTTCAATTCTATATCCATATAAAGGTAGTTCATTAAATATAAATAATGCTATGTAAGATTTAAATTGGTAAAATTTAACATTAGCAGACAGGTTTTGACGAAATAATAATCTTGTACCCGGTGTCTACAATTCATCTTCCAGGATCTTCACGACACGGTCGATAACGCTCTGCTTTCTGTATTTTTTATGATAATCTGCTCTGGGTTCGGAAACAATCTGGTCGTGATCTTTGCTGAACAGTGCATATAAGTCTATGTCCGGATGAGTCTCGATATACCATACCAGAAAACTCAGGGGCATTGCATTTTTTCCTGAAAAATAAAGTTGAATGGCCTGCGGGGTAACACCGTATCCCGTTGCAACCTGTTTCATGGTTTCTCCTCGCTTCTTGCTGTACTCACGGATCTTTTCGTAAATTTTCATATTTGAGTAGCTTCTTTATGTTAAAATTTGCAATAATAAGTTGTTGAAATTTCAATATATTATTGTGTTTAAATTTAAAATTGTATATTTGTTTTTATTATTGTCTGTTGAGACAAACACAAAATTACGAAAAAAGGTTTAACGAATATGTATTCATTTGTATGAGCAAATCAATATATCCCAATTACAAAGAGAAATCCGATGAAAAATTTCATTTTATCGGGCAGTGGCTTCCGGTACAATATACCGCCTCAGTGAATATACTGCTGAAAAATGAACCCAAAGATCCGGCCTACATCAGAAAAGTAAAAAACAGGAAAATACATGACGATCAGGTCATTGATGCCCTTTACAAACTGTCAATTTTTAATAAGCTGCAAAAAGATGATCTTTGCTAAAAAATGAATTGAAAAAAATAACAAGCTTTATCGGAACCGGTAAAGACACTAACACAATAACTATGGAAAAAAATAAAACGGTAATCACCGAGTGCTTCCAGTGCGGAACACGATACGAAAATTATTTCAAGGCATCTCCATGCTGCAAATCCATCATCTTAAAGATTGACGAACACGGAAACAGAACAAGTATTACTTTCCTCAGCACCTTCTCGATTCCGAAATCAGATCCGCAGGTTTCAACGGGGAAGCCGAATGAAAATAATTCCCCTTTGTAGATTGGGAAGGTTGAATTTCAGAAAGAGATGATATCTCTGTGCAGGTGGACGATTTTTTTCGAATAATCAAAAAATTAAAAAATTATTAAAGGTTTAATTTAAAGTCATTCTTAATAAAACATTTCATAATTTTGAACAGTGAAAAAGTTGATTTCCATACTGTTCCTGTTATTATATTTGGTTTCTACGACCGAATTGTATCAGCTTTTCAAAATGCCGACACTGATCGAACACTACTGGGAGCACAAAAAGCTTAATCCGGATATGCCTTTTTCGGCATTCATCAAAGCGCATTACGATCATCCGGTGAAGGACGGGGACTATGGAAAAGATCAGAAACTTCCTTTCATTATTCATTCGGCGCCTTTGGCTCTGGTTTTTACGGTAAATCCGGGATTCAGTTTTGAAGCGCCAAGAATTCATTTTACACTGTTAAAACCTGATAAAATACCTTCAAAGGACGAAGACTTTTGTTTAAAGGGCTTCACGGGATCGGTCTGGGAACCTCCAAGAAATGTGTTTTCTTTTATTTAATTATCTGGCTTAAAGACAAGTCAAAACCAACATTATTATCAGTCATTAAAATTCAAAATAATGAAAACACTATTTTCAGCCATATTAATGGTTGTATTTTCCCTTGTTCTCCATGCCCAAAGCAGACTGGAAAACGCAAAAAAAACGGCAGCCGAAAATAAAGAACTTATTCTCCTTAATTTTTCCGGATCCGACTGGTGTATTCCATGCATAAAACTTCATAAAAATATCATTGAAACCGATGAATTTAAGAAGCTGGAATCAGATCATGTGATTGTCTACATCAATGCAGATTTTCCGAGAAATAAAAAGAATCAGCTTTCTGAGGAACTTAAAAAAGAAAATGCTTCCTTAGCCGATGAATACAATGAAAAAGGATTATTTCCATACACTTTATTGTTAAATGCGGAAGGAAAAGTTCTGAAAAGCTGGGAAGGCCTGCCTTCTGAAAATGCTCTGGCATTCAGTAAAGAAATCAGGGAGTTCAGGGAAAGCCAAAATAATTAATATGGCAAAGGAATTCAAAAGGCCTCAGAAACTGATGGGGAATGCTTTTGAAATTACCGTCTTAAGCGATAATGAAAAAGTGGCTCACGATCATATTGACGCAGCCATAAATGAGATCCGCAGGATTGAAAAGCTCCTTACCACATTCAATGAAGAAAGTCAGACCAATCTCATCAACAGAAATGCAGGGATTAAGCCGGTACAGGTAGACAGGGAAATTTTCGATCTCATTGAAAGGAGTTTGAGGATCAGCAGTATTACAGACGGTTATTTTGATATTTCCTATGGTGGAATTGATAAAAGCTTCTGGAATTTCGACCGCGAAATGAAAGCGCTGCCTGATCCTGAACTTATTAAAAGACAACTGAAGCTCGTTAATTTTCAGAATATTATCCTTAATCGTGACAGCCAAACAGTCTTCCTTAAAGAAAAAGGAATGCGGATCGGCTTTGGCGGAATCGGGAAAGGATACGCTGCGGAAATGGCAAAAAGGATTCTCCTGAAAAGAGGCGTCCATTCCGGAATTGTGAATGCTTCCGGTGATCTCACGACCTGGGGACACCAGGCAGACGGAAAGCCCTGGACGGTAGGAATTGCTGATCCCGATAATGCCGGGCAGCCGTTTTCCTACATGAACATAACGGATATGGCGATCGCCACCTCAGGGAATTATGAAAAATTTGTCATCATCAACGGTAAAAAATATTCCCATACCATTAATCCCAAAACCGGCATGCCCGTTTCCGGGATTAAAAGTGTTACGGTTTTCTGTCCCAATGCAGAAATTGCCGACGCAATGGCAACACCGGTAAGTATTATGGGGATTCAGGCAGCGCTTGATCTGGTCAATCAGATTAATCATCTCGAGTGTATTATTATTGACGATTCAGACAGGATCTATTCTTCCCAAAACATTAATTTAAAATAAAAAGCTCTTCATGCTCCGGTAATACTGAATCTTCATGCGGGATGAATCTTCTTCATCCGGATTACAGGATATGGTAAAATTAAAGACAGGAAGCTTTTCTAAAAAGAAATCAAAAATGAAAAATTTCATAAAAATAATCACAGCAATTTGCTTGTTGATCACAATATTGTCGATGCAATCATGCACCACGGTAAAAGAATACGAAAAAAATAAACTCAACGATTCAGAGATGGTTCTTGGAAACCGGATGATCGAAAAAACGGAGCTTAGCTTCCAATCCTACCGAGAAGGTTCTTCAGGCGCCAATGCAGGAAAAGTTGGCGGCGGATGTGGGTGTAATTAAAAAGTATCGTAAAATTTAACGGTGATCTAAATGAAAAAAATAATAATAAGTGCTCTTGCCTTACTCGGAATGCTGAATGCAAAAGCACAGGAAAATACAAACAGCGGACAATCTAAAAAACTGACCCTCGATGAAGCTAATCTTGTTTCAAGTTATTACCATCAGGATGGAAATAATTCTGCCGTAACTGGCGGTGTCGGAACGGAAAAACTTACGGATATCTCCAATACGATTGATGTGACCATGGTGAAATATGATAAGAAAGACCGGAAAAACAAGTTCAATTTCAGCGTGGGAATTGATCATTACACTTCTGCTTCTTCGGATATGATCGACCTGAAAGCCAATTCTTCAGCCTCTCATGCAGACAACAGAATCTACCCGTCACTGAGCTGGAGCCGTGAAAATGAAAGCAAAGGAACAACGCTGACGGGAGGAGTGATGTTTTCAACAGAATTTGATTATCAGTCTTACGGCGCAAACATTGGTTTTTCTCAGAAAACCGCAAACCGGATGGGAGAATTTACCGCAAAATTCCAGACGTATCTGGATCAGGTAAAACTGATTGCTCCGATCGAGCTGAGAGCAAATGATGACTATGGCACCAGTGGCAGAAATACGTTCGCTCTTTCTCTGGCATATTCCCAGATCATTAACCGGAATTTTCAGATAGAGCTTTTGGGAGATGCCGTTCAGCAGACGGGCTACCTGAGTCTGCCGTTTCACAGGGTTTATTTTAATGATAATTCCGTGCACCAGGAAATTTTGCCGGACAAAAGGTTTAAAATTCCTGTGGGATTGAGGGCTAATTATTTTCTTGGCGACAAAGTGATTTTGCGTGCTTATTACCGGTACTATACCGATGACTGGGGCTTAAAATCGAATACATTCAGCCTCGAAACACCGGTGAAGATTTCGCCTTTTGTCTCAGTAAGTCCTTTTTACAGGTATTATTCTCAGGCGGCCGCGAAGTATTTTGCCCCTTATCAGCAGCATACGGCTTTTGACGATTTTTATACCAGCAATTACGATTTATCCAAATTCGACAGCCATTTCTACGGCGCAGGAATACGGATCAGTCCGAAAAACGGGTTATTCGGGGTAGAGCGGCTTAATATGCTGGAAATCAGGTATGGGCATTATACAAAATCTGTGGGTATGAAATCTGATATTATTTCCTTAAATTTAAGGTTCAAGTAATAACCGATGAAAATATTAACCACACTCATAACTGCTCTGATCTTTTCCTGTTCTCTGAATGGGCAGATCAGGGCAGATTCTACCGTATCTTTTAAAAAGCTTGACTATCAGGATCATGCTTATAAGCCGGGTTACAAGAAGATCATCATCCCAACCGTTCTGATCGGATATGGCGTGGTAAGTCTTACCTCGGATGCGTTGAAAGACCTGAACAGATCTACGAAATATGAAATCGGAGAACATCAGCCCAGGCAGATTAAGCTGGATAATTACACCCAGTATCTTCCCGCCGCCATGGTGTATGGCTACAATCTTGCAGGCATACAAAGCAAACATAATTTTAGGGACAGAACCATTATTTACGGAACTTCACAACTCATTTCGGCGGCGTTTGTCCTTCCTCTTAAACATCTAATAAAGGAAGAACGTCCCGATGGCTCAAATAATCTGTCATTTCCTTCGGGCCACACGGCAACCGCTTTTTCATCAGCTCATTTTCTGTTCAGAGAATATAAGGATGAGAATTTGTGGCTCGCTATTTCGGGTTATCCCATTGCCGTTTTTACAGGAGTTTACAGGACACTGAATGATAAGCACTGGGTCGGAGATGTGGTTGCGGGTGCCGGATTCGGGATTTTGAGCACCGAACTCGCCTACTGGATGTTCCCTTGGGTCAACAGGCTTTTTAATAAGAAAGATTCCAAAAGTTTTACTTTTATCTATCCTGTCCTGGATTCTAAAAATTATGGAGCCGGACTGGTTTTAAACTTTTAATTATGCATCATCAATTAGAAAAACATTATGTGAATAGAGTAGGCTGGCTCCGGGCAGCAGTTTTAGGCGCAAACGACGGTTTACTTTCTACCACGAGTATTGTGATAGGAGTGGCTGCAGCTTCACCGGACAGAAATACAATTATTCTTGCTGCTCTTGCCGGTATGATAGCGGGGGCCATGTCTATGGCAGCCGGAGAATATGTTTCCGTAAGCTCACAGGAAGACACTGAAAAAGCTGATCTTCTGAGGGAAAAAAGAGAACTTGAAGAGATGCCGGAGATCGAACTTCAGGAGCTTGCCAAAATCTACGAAAAGCGCGGGGTGAGTAAAGAAACTGCTTTGCGCGTTGCCACGGAACTTACCGAACATGATGCCTTGGCTGCCCACGCCCACGACGAGCTGGGAATCAATGAAATTACGCAGGCAAAACCTTTTCAGGCTGCCATCGCTTCATTCGGTTCTTTTGCTTTGGGAGCTTTGTTGCCGTTTATTGTTTCACTTGTGGCTCCGATTAAGCAGATGGTGTATTTCCAATATGGTTTTTCCATTGTTTTCCTGATGACCCTGGGAGCAATATCGGCCAGAACCGGCGGTTCAAAAACAGGGATTGCTGTCATGCGCATCTGTTTCTGGGGAACGGTGGCCATGGGCGTTACGGCATTGATCGGACACCTTTTCGGCGTAAGTGTTTCTTAAATAAAAAATAAATGAGCTGTCAGCCGGCAGCTCATTTACTTATATTTTTTAGTTTAAAGAATATAAATTTCTTTGTTTCCCTGATATTGGATATTTTGCTATTTTCGTGGTACTGTAGTCTTACCAGTAAATTTTAAATCAGAATAATGCCGACTCCACAAGAAATTCAACAAATATTTTCTCCTTTTTATCATGCTGAAAACAATATCTGGGAGAGGTTTTCAGAGAAAATTCAGCTGCGGCAGTTTCAGAAAAATGAGACCATCAAAGATTATGAGTCGGTTGAGAAGTATTTAAATATAGTTGCTGCCGGATCAGTGGGCTTATTTGTGTGGAACGGTAAAAAAGATATCTGTATCAATCTGCTGTACGAACAGAGCTTTATGAGTGATTATTTCTCATTTCTGAAACAACAGCCTTCCGGGATTAAAACACTGGCGCTGGAAGACTGTACTCTTTGGTCGATCAGTTATCCAGATCTTAATGAGCTGTATTCACGCAACGAAACAGGTTTAAGAATCGGAAAAGCCATTTCCGAAATATTGTTTCTCCGAAAACAGCAGGAACAGATTAATTTACTGACGCTGAGTCCAAAAGAGCGTTACCTCAACCTTATCAGTCAGCGCCCGGAAATTTTCCAGCGAACTCCTTTGAAAATAATCGCTTCTTACCTCGGACTGACGGCAGAAAGCCTGAGCCGCCTCAGAAAAAGAGTTATCGAGAAGTAAAACTTACCCATCGTCAATTTTATTTCAATTTCTTATCATTAGTTTTGGATATTCATATTCAAAAACAAAACCCATGACAAAAAAACAGATAGCAGGCATCGTCGTTTTTTATATTATTGCCATAACATTTCGCTTTCTCGCCGTTAAAACCCGGATACTCGATTTTACCGACAACGAATTCATACGCATACTGCTCCGCGGAATAGGTCCGGCGGTAGGGGCGTTTATTTCTATGGCTTTATTCAATTTTCCTTTCAGGCTTTCTCTTAAAGGGAATTATCGTAGCCTGCTTTTGCCGTTGGTTGTTTTCTGGATTTTTCCTGTCATTCTGATCGGGACGGTGACATATCTTCAACAGGGAAACTTCCCGGTTATCCTCATTGTGACGGTTTTGGTTTACGGATTACTGGAAGAAATCGGGTGGCGCGGATTTTTACAGGAGCAATTGAAAGGCCTGCCTAAACTTTGGAGTATCGCTATAATTGCTGTTTTATGGTTTGTCTGGCATCTGAATTCTGAATTTACGACTTCCAACATGGTTTTTCTGGGAATTTTGATGTTAGGAACCTGGGGAATCGGAAAGGTCTACAACAGCACGTATTCATTGCTGGCCGTTGCAGGATTTCACTCTTTAAATAATTTCTTCCGAAACGGGATTCATGAAACTGAACTGATTCTCATCGCTGTATTGCTGGTGGTATGGATTGGTTTTATGGTCTATTACAAAAGAAAATATAATTCCTCTTTCCATCTGCAGAGATTACAAAATAATGAGAATCGATCATAATACTTTTAAAATTTAACAGATGAAAAAATTACTGGCGGTCATGTTTTGTGCTTCAATTGCGGGCTGTGAACCAAAAAGGATGTCGGATACTGAAAAATCAGCTGTTTTAAATAAGTAATTAAAAATTATATGAAAAAATATGTTTTATTTACCGTTATTGTTTTATTCTGTTGCAGCTGTAACCTCCATAGAAAAGCAGAAAGCACTGAGAAGGCTGACGTAAAATTCGATACTGTCACTTTATCAGACGAGGCCAGAAACCGAAAAATTCCTGTCGCTTTCTACGATCCCGGATCCGAAAGCCCTGATATCGTTATTTTCAGCCACGGATACGGGCAAAATAGAAAAGGGACTTATTTAGCTTATTCGTACCTGACCAATTTTCTGGCTTCGAAAGGATACTTTGTGGCCAGCATACAGCACGAGCTGCCAACGGATGAATTGATCCCTTCAAAAGGCGTTCCTCAGATCGTAAGAAAACCTTTCTGGGAAAGGGGTACGGATAATATTTTATTTGTGATCTGTCAACTCAGAAAAGATTATCCCACGCTTAATTTTAAGAAAATTACTCTCATAGGCCATTCAAACGGTGCGGATATGACAGCATTGTTTCCTCAGAGGTATTCCAATATCGTACATAAAATTATTACTTTAGACAATCGCAGAATGGCGCTTCCGAGAGATAAAAGTCTTAAAGTATATACGTTACGGTCAAGCGATCAGCCCGCTGATGACGGAGTTTTACCGACAGATCCGGAGATCGAAAAGTTTGGGATCACTATGGTAAAACTATCAGATGTGAAGCATAATGACATGGACGATCATGCTACTGCCTTGCAAAGGAAAGAGATGCAGACATATATACTGGAATTTTTGAAAGATTAAATAAACAATAAATAAAATATTGTAAATTGTTACATTGTGGATGCTGATGATGAAGTTATTTACATTAACATAAAACCAAATCTCATGAAGCACTTATGGATACTGATTTTGCTCTCTTTTGTATTTGCCGGATGCAGTGACCGGAAAGAATCTGCGCTTACCGAAAATGAAAAGCTCATCAGGAAATATTTCGATTATTTCAATCGGCACGACTGGAAAAGAATGGCCGATATGTATTCGGAAACAGCTGAGTTTAAAGATCCAGGTCTTGGTAAAGGCATTATCAGGCAATCAAGACAACAGATTGTTGAAAAGTACACCGATCTAGGCCAGATGTTTCCTGATGTGAAAGATAAAATAATACAGATCTACACTTCAGGAGATCATCATGTTATCGTTGAATTTGTTTCAACCGGTACGGCACCCGACAACACAAAATTTGAGTTAACGGTCTGTACGGTTTTTACCCTGGAAAAAGGAAAAATTATTAAAGATTTTACCTACTTTGACAATTTCGAGTAAAGTTTTTTGTTAATTTCAGCCACCTTTGACATTAAATATAATTCAGTTCTAACCAAAGATTTGTAAAGCAAGAAGGGATGCAAGAAGCGCGGGTATCATCATCATGATTCCCAGTTTCAGAAAATCCCATGCGCTTATATCGTATCCGTTTCTTCTGAGTTCTTTCAGCCAAAGAATGGTGGCCAAAGATCCGGTGACCGAAAGATTAGGCCCCAAATCAACACCGATGAGGATCGCACTTCTCACCATTTCAGGTAGATGAATATCCGATAGTGCTGTTCCTGCAATAAGTCCGGCCGGTAAATTATTGATGAGATTGCTTCCTACTGCCACGATCGTTCCGGCTAACCAGGCTGTAGTGCCTGTCGAACCAGAAGCTTCTTCAGAAAGTTTTCGTGATAATACGTCGATGATTCCTGTTTGCTGAACAGCTTCCACCAAAATAAAAAGTCCTGCAACCAGTGGAATGACAGACCATGAAATATCACGCATAAAGGCGACAGGATTTTTTCTGCCTGCCAAAGAAATAACTATTGCGGTGCTTACCCCGGCAATAGCGGTTGGAAGACCAAGATCCCAATGCTCAAAAGAAGCGGCTAACAATACAAGTGTCGTCAGCAGAATTCCCGCCAGTGCCATTTTTCCGCCTCTGCTTAAAGTTTGCTCCTCATGATCGGAAATTAAATTAGCCTTTATGAATTTTTTCTGAGTGAGTAACAGAAGCAGGAATGTAATACCGATGCTGAAGACGGATGGTAAAAGATAGGTGCTTAGCCAGGATGTTAAAGACGGCATATCAGGACCATAAATTACAAGATTGGCCGGATTGGAGATGGGCAAAACAAACGATGCTGCATTAGCAATAAAAGCACATATCAACAGGTATGGGAGAGGTTTTTTAACCTTTGCCCTTGTGACGGCCGCTGCCACTGCCGGAGTGAGAACCACTGCCGTAGCATCATTTGACATGAAGGTGGTGACAAGAATTCCAATTAAATAAATGAGTACGAAAAGTCTTACGGGAGATCCGGCAGACAGGCGTATCGCATACGAAGCCAGCCAGTCGAATAAGCCTTCCCGGCGTGCCGATTCTGCAAGGGTCATCATCCCGATCAGAAAGAGATAGACATCCAGGCCTTTAGCAATACCCGCCCACGCATCACGAAAAGAGATCAATCCGAAAACCAGCAGAACGATTGCGCCGCCAACAGCCCAGACCGCTTCCTGGATTTTGTATGGCCTGATGATGACCCCGGCGGTAGCCACAAATGCAATCAGGTAAATAAAAATATCCGTATCCATGCTTTTTATGAAATTTACAAGCTTTGTTCTTTACTTTGATTGTGAACCGGTGTACATTCTTTAATCATGATTTTAGAATTAAAAAACCATAAAAATATGGAAATCAATGCGAAACAGCCTAAAATAACGAAAGCGGAACCATACCCCATCTGTTGGGCAATCCAGCCTCCGATGGCGGGACTTAATGCGGCTCCGATTCCCTGTACGGTCATTACTGCACCCTGACCGATATTGATTCTTCCTGTCCCGTTAAGAATATGCGCGACAAGTCCGGGAACCGCAACACTCTGGAGTCCTGCGCCGATGCCGTCGAGAATCTGTACAGGATATAATCCGATTTTACTGTTCATCTGGGAAGCAATCAGGCCTCTTACCGGAAGGGCGATGAAGGATACCAGCATGATCATCCAGTATCCTTTCTTTTCGGCAATTTTCATTCCTGCGATGGATGCCGCAATCATCACCAGCTGGGCAATAATAACGGTTAAGGCCACAAACATAAAAGCATTTTCATGCATTTTAGAAGCGGCGGCCATTCCATACAGCGGGAGAAGAGCCCCATTGCCAAGATGAAAACAGGCGAGGGCAGCGGCGAGTATAAGTAAGGGTTTGCATTTCAGAAGAACATCAATGCCGCTTGCTTTTTCGGTTTCCCCTTTTTCAGATTTAAGGCCTCGTGCCGCTTTATGATCAATGCTGTCTGCAGGGATCAGGAGAACGCTTATGATGCTCAGAATTCCGAATAATGCTGCGAGAAGAACAATCGCGGTCATTCCGAATTTCAAACCAAGATAACCGGACAATCCCGCTCCGACGACATTACCAGCATGATTGAAGGCTTGGTTGAGACCGTTTTGCCTGTTGAAACCCTGCTGTTTTACGATTCCCAAAGTAATGCCGGCCACTGCGGGACCTATAGCTGCTCCGGCAATGGCGGTGGCAACCTGGGAAAGGCTGACCAGCCAGAAATTCTGCGAAATTAAAATAAGCGCTGAGGCGATAACGGTAAAAATTCCGGGAATAATGATAAAAATCCTTTTCCGGGTAGTGGAATCAATTAACGCCCCTGCAGGAGTCGTCATGATCATGCCTGCAATACCTCCTAACGACATTACGGTACCGATCGGCCCGCTTTGCCATCCTTTAGATAAAAGAAAGATTCCCAGGAAAGGGCCAATTCCTGCCTGCATATCTGCCATAAAAAAATTGAGCGCCTTCAAAGCTTTTAAAGAACGCGGTTTAGCAGCAGTAAGATTTTTCATAAAACAGTAGGGAGCATTTAATTATTATTGATCTTATTCAACAGGGTTCCAACTGTTTTGAAGCTTCCCAAAAACCGTTCCAATGCATCAGCCAGGGGCCTTCAATTTTAAATCGTTTGTTCTGATTATTTTTTTCCTTTTGCCAGCTTATAAGTGAATAATGTTTTCTTATCCTTAAGATCCCAGCCGGATAATTCCAGGTTGATGAGGTCGGGGTTTTTTTTACCGATATCGCGAAGGGCATTGCCTGTTGATTTTCTTACATATTCACTTTCGTCAGCCCTGTGCTTGCTGATAAGATCAATAGCTGCTTCAGGGTGATCTTTAAAATAGGGTCTTCCTGTCCAGATTCTGAGTCCTTCGATGACGGCTCTTTTAATATTAGCATCTGGATCAGAAAGCCACTTCCTGATTTCTGGCAGACTTTCCTGATAGCCTGAAGCGCTGCAATAATAATCAAATGATTTGGCCAGCATTTCCTGTACACGCCAGTTGGGATCCGGTGATATTTTTTCTTTCATGAATTCCAATGCTTCAGGATGGGTTGGAGAAAGTTGCCCCAAAATATAGGTAGCCAGCATTCTCACCTGATAATCATTTGATTTCAGAAATTCCATAGCCAGTTGAAAATGATCTTCTTTTTGATCGCTAAGAATTTGATCTCCGGCTTCGATGATATGTTTGAAGCCGTGTTCCATAGATGTGATATGGTCGAGGATTGATTGTAAATCTGTCATTAGTTTTAATTTTCAGGTTTTTTTAAGATTATATTATTTGATAAGCCATCCTGCTAAAATTTATCCGTATAAATGTATAAAATTGAAAGTATGTTTTTAGGAAGTAAATATTTTTTTTGATTTCCATAAATCTTTCCAAACCTCCTGTATAAACATCTTTTAATAGTGAAATATACATATATATTTGCAAATCATTGAATTATATACCATGTTTTAAGAGATTTTGGTATCAGATTTGTTTTTTAAAAGTAAATCAACAAATATTGAATTATGAAAAAAGTATTTACTTTAATCGGGCTTGTCTCGATGACTGCATTATCCCATGCACAGATTGTGATTAATGAAATTTACACCGGAGGTGGTCTACTTGGCGCAGCAATTACGAATGACTTCGTTGAGCTGAAAAACATCGGAAGTACGACACAGTCCCTTAGTGGTGCGACCTTGCAATTTGGTTCTTCAACAGGTGGACTGAACCAATATTACCCGATCCCATCAATCACTTTGCAGCCTGGTCAAACCTTTCTGATTCAGCAGGGTTCAGACGGACTTGGTGGTCTGATCAATCTGATCAATCCTAACCTTATCGTAAGTGTTGTTCTGAATTTTGACGGTTCACCGGCTGTAGGCGTAGGGGTTGGCCTTGCACTTACTTCCGGAAAGGTAGCTCTCGCCAGCAATGCAACGCAGGTTACCGGACCTACAGCATCTAATGTTCTGGACTTTGTAGGATATGGACTTGCCAATCAGTACGAAGGTGCGGCCTCAGCGCCGTCTCCGACAATTCTTAACTCGATCAGCAGAATCAGCGGAGATACGAATAATAATAACGTAGACTTTACGATCTCATTACCGACGCCGCAATCCTCATCAGGAGTTTTGGCGGTTACCGATGCGTCGGGTGCATCAAAAAAACTGGGATTCATCAAGAATACATTTGTAAAAGATGATGAGATTGTTTTTGAAGCAGACGTGAAGGACGTTAAAGTGTACAGTTTATCTGGGCAATTGGTCAGAACCTTTAAAGGCGGAAACAATGAAACATTGAATGTTGCCGACCTTCAGAAAGGTAACTATATTGTAACCGGAATGGTAAATAATCAACCGGTTTCTCAGAAAATATTAAAAGATTAACGGTTACAATTTTATGATGATACAGCTGTCTCAATTTGAGACAGCTTTTTTGTTTAAATGGCTTGCAATGAACTCTAAAGCGTATTTGTCGAATTTTTTGTATTTGTTAATAAACCTTAATAAATATGAAAAGAAATCCTTATTTTTTTTAAATACTTTTGCTGCGTGATTTTATTGAAAGTAGAAATCATATTTTTTTGTAAATTCGAATCGGCTTTGTAAAGCCATTATGAAAATAAAAACACTAAGAGTTTTATAATATACTGTCGAATAGTCTTTTGTAAAATAAAATGAGAAAAGCAACCAAGAATGATATCCCGAAGTTGGTAGAAATACTGACCGCATCTTTTAAGGATGATAAATCCGTAAATTATGTTCTGAAGAATAAAAAATCACTTCCGAAACTATTTCATTATTCAATCGCCAAAGGCTTTCTTTTTGGAGATGTCTGGATTAAAAATGATCATACCGCCTGTGCCATTCTGATTGATCCCGAGAAGAAAGGTTTTAAACTGGAATCCATTTTAATAGATCTGAGATTCCAGGTTTTCGGACTTATGAAACTTAAAAAACTTCTCACTAAAGAAAAGATTATCCGTGAAATGCATCCTAAGGATTTGGATTATATTCATTTGTGCTTTTTGGCAGTAGCACCGGAGTTGCAGCATCAGGGAATAGGATCGGTATTTTTAACGGATCTTACTGAATATTATAAAAGATCTAAAGAAGCCATGTGTCTGGAGACGTCAACCTTAGTGAATATTCCTTATTTTGAAAAGAGGGGATTCTCCTGGTACGCCACAAAATATTTCGGATTTGAGGTCTTGTTTTACAAAAAAGTATTCTGATTATTTCCCTAATTTATTGTAGATAAATTCCAAACTTTCGTTAAACGTAAGCAAGATATTTTTTGGACGAAAACAACAGAAGCAGTCCGGGACGAGCTTCTGTTGTCGTGAAAGGAGTTTTTATTTAATAATTTAAAACTAAACGATCAAAAAATTCTTAATCGCTTCAAGTACATTTTCGGGATTTTCCTCGAACATGTAGTGTCCTGTGTCTTTCAGGTAGATCAGCTCATAGTTTTCTGCGGTTTCCGGCAGTGCATACTGATAAAAGCCGTACGAAACATTGCTGGCAATACCCAGGATAGGCATCCTGAGTTTCCTGTAGCTTTTCCCATCATCGATATCCTGATGAAAAGACTGATATCAGGCATTAGAGGCCCGGATGTTATCCGGTCGGTTGTATGCATACGCATATACCTGTTTCTCAAATTCGGATATTTTAGTCTCGTCTGCCATTACATAGCGGAATAGCCAGTCCAGCAGATGATAATATCTTCCTTCCAGCAGTTTTTCGGGCAGGTGTCTGATCTGGTTGAAACCCATCCACCAGGTATACGGTTGTTCATTATTGATTTTTTCTCCAAATGTACCGGCCGGAGGAATCAACGGCATCTGTAGCATTCCTTCACTCGGATGCAGGCCGTCTGCAACAATCAGACGTGATACGGCATCCGGATAATTATAGGCAAGACTCATAGCCACCATTCCGCCGATATCATGGCCGAGTACAAAAACTTTTTCCAGGGAAAGCTGAAGAACAAGTGCATAAATATCACCCGCCATCGTTTTTTTATCATACCCAGATAATGGTGTGGCCGAGCTGCCCATTCCCCGGATATCGACGATGATGACATGAAAATGCCGGGCAAGATCCGGGGCAATCTTATGAAATGAGTAAAAAGTCTGCGGCCATCCCGGAAGACAGATTAAAGGAGTGCCTTTTCCGCCTTGTACGTAATGGATGCTTGTGCCGTTTACTTCTGCCATGTGGCTGGTAAATCCTTCCCAGTTTTCAATAAGGGCCTCGTCTGTATATTGGTTTTCCATTTTATTTTAATCGTTAATTATTTGTTTCAATGCTTCTTCCGCGCCGGTCCATTTAATTACGGAGTATTTTTCATTATCAATATGCTGATGATGTGCGGCAAACATACTGTAGAGATATTGCATTTGCTGCCAGGCTGGATAGAGTTCGTTTTCGCTTTCGGGATGTTCTTGACGGATATGGTTGATGGTGTCCAGAAACTCATCCTGTGATCCCAGATTTTGCGGTTGGAAATCGGTATTGTAAATTTTCTCCCCCAAAATAATCAGCTCTTCCGGACTTATCCGGAACCCGGCAATGCGCAGATATCGTGGTGCATTATCATCCAGTGCAGCGCAGGCGGTAAAGGCGGCAGTTTCCTCAAGTGCTGTAAAATCAATCTTCCAGTCGGATTTTCCTTCAAAATAACCGATGGTTTTATGCTTCGTATTAAAAAGGGGAATGTCATATTGTAAAACATAGGAAAAGGCACCGTTAAAAATAGAAGTGGCTTGTATGGGGTGCTGATCGATAATTTCTGCAAATTTTTTTCGCAAATCAAAATTGCGGTTGCACCCTTCCGGCAGTTGTGTGTAATCGGTACAGAAATCGGAAGGAATAAAACGCGGAACTCCGGCATTGATCGCGGCTTCAAGAAGCATCGTCTGTTTCTCGACCATAACATCTTTCAGCCCGGCAAGAGCTGAAACCACACATGATGCACCCTTACAGGCAGATTCCAGTGCTGACATCGAATTAAAATCTGCTTCCACGATAATAATGCCTTTTTCTTCCAATGCTTTTACGGTATCCGCATGACTTCCGGGACGCACCAAAGCCCTGACTTCCGCCCCCAGGCCTTTCAGTTCAGAACATATTCTTTGTCCAAGATTTCCGGTCGCGCCGGCTACTACAATTGTTTTCATAATAATGATCGTATTTGTTGATCAAAACTACAAAGCATCCCGGGCTGAAAAACTACCATTTGGTAGATAATGATTTATTGCCGTAAGTTTTTACGGATACGGCTTAAAGCATTGGGCGTAATTCCCAGGTAAGAAGCCAGCTGTCTTACGGACACGCGTTGCATGAATCCGGGTTTCTGTAAAAATTCCAGATAGCGCTCTTCTACGGTCATCGTCTGAAACCGTATAATCTCGTCGATCATCCTGATGGCCATCGATTCCCATATTTCGCGCCCGAATTCCTGCCACGCCGGAATTTCCCGGTACAGCTGTTCCATATCCTGGCGGTCGATATAATACAGTTCGGTTTCTTCAATCGCTTCGATATTAAAACGGGTCGGCGTGCGATGTTTAAAACTTGAAATTTCAGTGAAAAATTCACCTGGCAGTACCACCCAGGCGGTAAGCTCCTGGTTTTCACCATAAATAAAACGAAGAGCGCCGTTCCGGATATAATAGTAACGGTTGGCTGCCTGTCCTCTTTTCAGAAGAAGCTGCCCTTTTGGAACGGTCTGCAGGTGAAATTTTGCAGTAATGATTTTAAGCTCATCTTCAAGAAGATGGCTGTTCCGGTTTATGAAATCTGTAAGGTTTTCTTTCAAATCAAACGTACAATTAGGTGTTCAAACGATAGGATAAAATTAGTTTTTTTAATCGACAATCTGCCTGATAACATAATTTTTGCAGCCATATACATTAATAATCGCTGAACTGATGAGGTAGAATTTATCAATTAAATTAAATAGTTTGTGGATTTTGCTGAATTTATCTCAGACATCATTTTAAATATAGAATTGATCATGTATGAATACAGGTTAAATAGGAGAGGCGGCATATTTTTAGATGTGATTTTTTCAAAATTTTAAAGTTATGGATCATAAATCAATATTACTGGAAGCTAACAAAGCGATCGCAGAAGGAGATCATGAGAAATTCTTATCCTATTGTACTGGCGATACACGATGGGATTTTGTAGGTGATCAGACCTTAAACGGAATACAGGAAGTTAGGGAATACATGGCCAAAGCCTATCAGCAGCCACCGAAAGTGAAGGTTGAACTAATGATTGAAGAGGGGAGTTATCTTACGGCGATGGGAACCATCAGTTTATTGAATGAGCATTCAGAATGGGAAGATTTTGAGTATTGTGACGTATGGAGGTTTGAAAATGGTAAATTAGCCGAGTTGAAAGCTTTTGTTGCCAAGAATGAAAGAATGTAAACTATTTTTATAACATATTATAATCAGATAACAAGGTTTGGATTTATCCAGGCCTTTTTTATTTCAAAATTTTAGTGTCGGTCTTCTGTATTTTTATATTAAAATGTATATAAAAATAATTTAGCTTACATAAAATTACGGAATATCGTAGTTGAATTAAATAATGAATTTAATTAATTAACTGGTTTTAAGTGTTTTATGCTTTCGGGTTGTTTTTTGAAATTATACTCATATCTCAAATAAAATTTAACCCAAAAAAAGTATTACAAAATGAGTACACTTACCTTAAAAGACGGAACAGAAATTTTTTACAAAGATCAGGGCGAAGGACCGGTATTGATGTTTCACCACGGATGGCCATTGTCTTCGGACGATTGGGATGCACAGGTGATTTTCTTCTTACAGAGAGGATTCCGCGTGGTGACCCATGACCGAAGAGGCCACGGACGTTCAAGCCAGGATATCTACAAACATACCATCGAGCAATATGCGTCCGATGCCGCAGAACTTGTAGAATTTTTAGATTTAAAAGACGTGGTGCATATCGGCCACTCAACAGGCGGTGGCGAGGTGATCCGTTATGTAAACAAATATGCCAACGGAAGAGCGAAGAAAGCCGTACTGATCAGTGCCATTCCTCCGGTAATGGTAAAAAGCGAAACAAATCCAGACGGTGTTCCGATGGAAGTTTTCGATGACATCAGAAACCAGACGATGAACAACAGGAATCAGTTCTATTATGATCTTACGTTCCCATTCTACGGATACAACAGAGAAGGCGCTGATGTGAAGGACGGTGTTCAGAGAAACTGGTGGAGACAGGGTCTCATGGGCGGAATCGTGGCCCACTATGACGGAATCAAAGCTTTTTCTGAAACGGATCTTACAGAAGACTTGAAAGCAGTTGATATTCCTGTTTTGGTGATGCACGGCGAGGATGATCAGATTGTTCCTATCGCCAATGCTGCCTTAAAATCCATCAAATTACTGAAAAACGGAAAACTGATCACCTATCCGGGCTTCCCTCACGGAATGCCGACCACAGAGCACCCGACAATCAATAAAGATCTTTTGGAATTCATTACTGAATAATGTCAGCCTGACTCAACCGTATCATTCTAAAATCAGAAAGTTTATGGAAAATTCAAAAACTCAGGAACCGGGATTCAACCCGGAAGATTTTTCTATTGTTCCCGCCCGGACATTTGACGAGCTTAGCGTAGGAGAAGTTTTCAGGGCACCAAGCAGGACGCTTACCGATGCCCACGCTTCGGCATTCCAGACGGTGTCGTGTGACAATCACCCGATTCACTACGATCAGGAATATGCAAAGAGATATGGCCACGCGGCGCCTGTGGTCCACGGTTTACAGGTGCTGGCCTTTACGGCACCCGGTGCCACACTTTTGCCCCATTATTTCGGAAATGTTTTCATTGCTTTTTTAGAATTATCCTGTAATTTTTTAAAAGAAGTACATTCAGGAGATACTCTGTATTCTTCACTGACTATTACCGACTTAACACCACAGGGAGATAAGGGAATCGTTACGACCAAAGTAACTGTTTATAACCAGAAATCTGAACTTGTGCTGGAAGGTCAGCATAAATATTTACTGAAAAGATAAAATTTCTTTGAATCAGCTGTCTTGATATGTAAAGCCGGCTGATTCAAAATTCCATCATCAATTAGTCCATCAATTCCGACAGATTTAAAAATGAATCTGCCAAATCAACCTTTAAAATTATTATCATGAAACTAAAATCAATTCTTGGCACTGCGATGTTATTAGCCGCCGCATTTTTGACGAATATCAATGCGCAAAATACCTCAAAAGCTACAAAAGCAAGAGCAGAATACATCGAAGTGGAGCCTAATGTAAAACTCCACATAACCGACCTTGGCGAAGGTAAACCGGTAGTATTGATCCACGGTTATCCGGTGAGCGACGTTTCCTGGGAATATCAATATCTTCCTTTGGTAAAAGCGGGTTACCGTGTTATCGGGATCACTCTGAGGGGCTTCGGGCAGTCAGACAAACCTTACGGAAAATATAATTATGACCAGTTTGCTTCTGATATCAAAACGGTGTTAGATAAGCTGGATATCAAAGATGCTACTTTAGGCGGGCATTCAATGGGGGGCGCAATCGCTTTGCATTACGTGGCAAAATATAACGCCGCACACGTTAGCAAGCTGGCATTGTTTGCCGCTGCAGCACCGGTTCATACCAAAAAACCGGATTATCCTTATCCGCTATTTACCAAAGAAGAGATCACGAAATGGGTAGACCTTGTCAGCGTAGACAGACCGGGATTATTAAACACGATTGGTGAACGCTTCGTCTTATCCGCAACTTCAGTGTCACCGGGAATCGGAGCCTGGTTAGGCGGAATTGAAATGCAATCGTCTGCTTATGCCATGGAGCAGGCATTAATCGCCTTACGTGATGAAGACCTTCGCGGAGATTTACCGAAAATAAAAATTCCTACGCTCATCATGCAGGCAAAACAGGACCGCATCGTGGCCTATGCCCTGGCAGAGCAGATGAATAAAGCCATCAAAGGCTCTAAGCTCATCCCTTTCGAAAACAGCGGACACGCATTGTTCCTGGAAGAAAAGGACAAATTCAATGAAGAATTAATAAAATTCCTAAAACAATAATTAACCTAAAATGCCTGTGGCAAATGGTTACGGGCATTTCTTTATTTCTAAATATTAATTACAAATAACCACTAAAATAAACTTTTATGAAACCATCATCCAACTTACTTTCTCCTGAAAACCATGCATTGGTATTAATTGATTTTGAAGGGCAGATGGCCTTTGCCACAAAAAGTATCTCAATGAACGAATTGCGTAACAATGTTGCGGTCATCTGCGGAGCTTCCAAAATTTTCAATGTTCCGACGGTCATCACTACGGTGGCTGAAGAAAGCTTTTCAGGACCTGTTTTCCCGGAAATCGAAGAGGCTTTTCCTATGGCAACTTCAGGATATATCGACAGAACGAGCATGAATACCTGGGAAGATGAAGCTGCCTATAAATCCATCGTCGGAAAACAAAAAAAGAAACTTGTTCTTGCCGGTTTGTGGACGGGAGTTTGCATCGTGGGACCAGCATTGTCAGCCATGGAAGAAGGTTACGATGTATTCGTGATCACCGATGCCTGCGGGGATGTGACAGATGAAGCCCATGAAAGAGCGGTACAGAGAATGATTCATTCGGGAGTAAAGCCGATGACTTCAATTCAGTATATTCTTGAGCTTCAGAGAGACTGGGCGCGCCAGGAAACGTATGTTGCGGTGACCGATCTGATGAAAAAATATGGTAGTTCTTATGGCTTAGGGATTCATTATGCCCATAAAATGGTGAAACACTAATATTTAATTTCCATATTCAATGTTGAAATCTTCGCATTCCATACCGCTCCTGAAAATTATAATCCTGGCCTTCTTTTGTTTTTCCGGAATTTTCCGGGCACAGAGCTTTAAGCTTTTGCGCTACGATGAAAATTACGAATATTTAAAGGATTCGGCAGGTACATTTTATAACAGGGTTAAGTTTCTTCCGCTTAATGAAAAGAAAAATATCTATCTGTCTTTCGGTGGTGAAGCGCGGTATGAATATGTCGATTTCAACAACGAAGATTGGGGAAGGCAGAATATCGGTCACAACAATTTTCTGCTTCAGCGTTACGATCTCCATGCAGACCTGCATATAGGAAAAAACATCAGGGTATTTTCCCAGGTCCGGAGTGCCTTACAAAACGGCCGGAAAAACGGTTCACGGGGAATTGATGAAGATCAGCTCAGCATTCAGAATTTGTTTATTGATGCGGATGTCATTCACAAAAACAATCAGAAACTCACGTTCAGGATAGGGCGGCAGGAACTGGATTACGGTTCGGGACGTTTGATCTCCGTCAGGGAAGGACCGAATGCAAGGCTTTCCTTTACCGGTGCCAAAGTGATGTTTACTCATGGAAATGTCTCCGTTGATGCATTTGCGATGATGGCGGACAGCATTAACACAGGTATTTTTGACAATAAGATTTCAAAACAGCTCAATCTTTGGGGAGCTTATGCCAAAATCATTATTCCGGCGGCCGGAAATCTTGATCTCTATTATCTCGGGATCAGGAGAGACGAATCGGTATTTGAAGCAGGAACAGCAAGAGAAAAGCGCCATACCATCGGAGGAAGGCTCTGGAAATACGGCGGCGGATTTATCTATAACCTCGAAGCGGCTTATCAGTTCGGAACCTTCGGAAATGACAATATCAGGGCATGGACAGGCTCCATAGACGTTGGATATCTGTTCGAAAATGTGAAGTTCAGCCCAAGCATTAACCTGCGCAACGATTACATTTCCGGCGACCGGTCAAAAGGAGACGGTAAAATGAATACCTTTAATCCTCTCTATCCCAAAGGCGGCTATTTTGGCTTCAGCCCGCAGGTGGGCCCGGTAAATCTGATCGATATTCATCCTTACATCACACTGGATTTAACCCGGAAACTTAAAATACAGATGGATGCCGTCTTCAACTGGAGATATTCCCTGAACGACGGGGTTTACCGTCCCAGCGGAATGCTCAATCGTCCCGGAAGCACCTCAGACAAAAGATACATCGGAACGGCCTATTTAACCAATTTCACCTATAGTTTCAATCGTTATTTTTCTCTGGTGAGCGGGCTGCAGTATTTCCATAAGGGGGCCTTCATCGAAGATATCATTCCGAATGCCAAAAGCGGGGTCTTTTATAACATTCGATTAGGTTTTAAATTTTAATTAACATTAAATCATTCTATTATGAAAAAATCAATTTCAAAATATTTCAACTGGTCCAAAGCAATGTTTGCTGCATTGATCCTGGCAACTTCATCAACGGGCTTTGTTTCAGCACAGGCTACCGAAATGAAAACAGCGGTTGGCACATCAAAAGTCTGGGGAACCGTAGATGGCGTTTCCGTAGTCGGGCTTGTCCAGGGGCCTTCAGCAGCGGTAGCCGATTTACAGATCGCCTGTGTCTTCGAATATACGGAGGGCGATATTTTTAATGCGCCTGCGCTGCCTAAAGAACTCAACGGGATGGTTCACCTCGACGAAGCTCTAAAAGGAGCCATTACCGATATCCGGAAAACAGGCAAATTTAAAGGCCATGCTCTGGAAACGTTGCTTATTGTACCGCCAAAAGGAAGTTTATCCTCCAAAAAATTATTGCTGATCGGGTTAGGGAAAAGAGAGTCTTTCGACCCTGAATTAATGAAAGAAGTAGGAAGCGTAGCCATGCGGGAAGCATTGAATCAACAGGTGAAAACGGTGTCTTTTGCCAGCGATCTCAAGGATGCGGGGATAGACTCTCCGACTGCTCTGGTGGCAGAAAATGTGGTGCTCGGAGCTTTTGATGCCTATCGTGCTCAATCGTATTTAGATAAAAAACATTTATCGGAGAAAATGGAACTGCAGAAGCTGATTTTATTGGCTGGCCCGGCATTTTTTACCACAGCGGGAGGCGGAATTCAAGAAGCGATCTCAAAACTAAATGCTCAATAACAAAACCATGGTAGCAGATCTTATTTTATATAACGGAAAAGTGCACAGCTTCAGTAAAGAAACTCCGGATATTTCCGCAATAGCCATTAAAGACGGCAAAATCATAGCGGTGGGAAATGAGGGCATAACCGAGCGGTTTTCCGGTGACTCCACGAAAATGATCGATCTTAAAAGAAAAAGAGTCGTTCCCGGCATCAATGATTCCCATATCCACCTGATTCGTGGCGGATTAAATTATAATCTTGAATTAAGATGGGACGGTGTTCCGTCTTTAGCCGATGCCCTGAGAATGCTGAAAGACCAGGTTGATCGTACGCCTTCTCCGCAGTGGGTTCGTGTCGTTGGCGGATGGTCAGAGTTCCAGTTTGCGGAAAGAAGAATGCCGACTTTGGAAGAAATTAACGCGATAGCTCCCGAAACCCCGGTTTTTATCCTGCATCTGTACGACAGGGCGCTCATGAACAGGGCAGCGCTGAAAGCTGTCGGATTCAGCAAAAATACGCCGGCTCCGGCTGGCGGGCATATTGAAAGAGATGCAAACGGTGAACCCACAGGATTAATTATAGCAACGCCGAATGCCATGATCTTATATTCGACATTGGCGCAGGGTCCGAAACTTTCTTATGAGCATCAGCTGAATTCTACCAGGCATTTTATGACCGAACTTAACCGTTTCGGAATCACCAGCGTGATCGATGCCGGCGGAGGTTTCCAGAATTTCCCCGATGATTACCAGGTGGTGAATGAACTGAATGAGAAAAAACAGCTCACCGTAAGAATCGCTTACAATTTATTTACCCAAAAACCGAAACACGAATTCGAAGATTTCAGCGATTGGATCGATACGGTAAAGCTCTACCAGGGCGATGATATGTACCGACATAACGGAGCCGGAGAAATGCTGGTGTTTTCGGCGGCGGATTTTGAGGATTTCCTTCAGCCAAGACCCGATCTGCCTGAGAATATGGAAGCCGATCTGGAAAAAGTTGTCCGTTTATTGGTGGAAAACCGCTGGCCTTTCAGGCTTCATGCGACGTATAACGAAAGTATCACCAGGTTTTTAAATGTTTTTGAAAAAGTGAATCAGGATATTCCGTTCAATGGTTTACCGTGGATTTTCGATCACGCCGAAACGATAGACGAGAACAATATCGAAAGGGTGAAAAAGCTCGGCGGCGGAATCGCAGTTCAGAGCAGAATGGCTTATCAGGGCGAATATTTTACAGACCGTTACGGTTCTGCCGCAGCGGAAAGCACACCGCCCATAAAAAAAATGCTCGAGATGGAAGTGCCCGTCGGCGGTGGTTCGGATGCCACGAGAGTCAGCAGCTATAATCCATGGGTTTCCATGTATTGGCTGACGGTCGGGAAAACGGTCGGTGGACTTCAGCTGTACCACGAAACCAGATTAGACCGCGCCACCGCTCTGGAGTTATACACCAAAGGAAGCGCATGGTTTTCTCAGGAACAGCAGAAGAAAGGGGACATTCAGGTGGGAATGTTTGCCGACCTAGCCGTTCTGAATCATGACTATTTCACGGTTGAAGATGAAGACATCAAAAATATTGAAGCGGAAATGACGGTTGTGGATGGAAAAATAGTGTATGCAAAAGGTGAATTTTCTTCATTTGCGCCACCATCGATTCCTGTTCTCCCGGACTGGTCACCGACCAATTTATACAACGGTTATTATCCTGCCGGCGGTCATTTTCAAAAAGAAATAGAGAAAAATGCAAAGTCACAGCTGAAAGCACCTTTGAACTCACAAATTCACAGCTGTGCGGGAAGCTGCGATGTGCATCACCACAATCACGACCATGCGAGAATGAGTACGCTTCCGGTTAATAATTATCATGCCTTTTGGGGCGCATTGGGCTGCTCTTGTTTTGCTTTTTAAAAAGATAAATTATGGAAATTTTAAAACATATTCTTACATCAGATCTGGGTTCTTCATTTAATGATGCTGCATTTTTAGTATTCAGGATGCTTTTGGGAATTGAACTGTTCCGCGTTCATGGATTGAAGAAATTCAGAGTGGAAAACGGTAAAAAGGAAGTGATCCCGAATCCGCTTGGCCTTCCTGATAAAATGAATGCTTTGGTTGCTTCGCTTGCCGACACGGTGGTGCCTTTTTTAATTATTTTGGGATTGGGGACAAGACTGGCCGTGTTGCCGACCATCGGGGTTACGGCGATAGGCTATTTTGTTGTACACAGAAAAGATTCTTTAGAAGTACGCGATGTTCCGTATATGTACACGCTGTCTTTATTATTAATTCTTGCCTTGGGAGCAGGAAAATATTCACTCGATTATTATTTATTAAATCTTATTTAAAATGAAAACTTCAATTGGAATTAAAAATGAAAATTTAGCAAAAGTTGCTGAAATACTGGTTAAAACCTTAGCCGACGAATTTGTACTCTACACCAAAACCAGAAAAGCACACTGGAATGTGGAAGGCGCAGACTTTTACAACAAGCATCTCTTTTTTGAAGCACAGTACGGACAATTGGACGAAATTATCGATAACCTGGCAGAAAGAATCAGAACGTTAGGGCACTATGCTCCGGCGACCTTGAGAGAATATTTGTCGTTAACGCATTTATCGGAATCTCACCTGGAGTCGAATGACAGCCTGACGTACATCAAAGAATTGCTGTCTGATCATGAAAGCATCCTGATTCATCTCCGTGAAAATATTGAAAACTTTGCCGTAGAATTCAAAGATGCGGGAACCAGCGATTACATCACCGGATTGATGGAAACGCATGAGAAAATGGCGTGGATGCTGCGGTCACATTTAAAATAAAGATATGGAAATCAAACATAATATTGGCTTTGTCACTTTACTGTTAACGATAATTGCAGGATATTGCGATACCGTAACTTTTGTCGCGGCGGATTCCATATTTTCTGCTCACGTTACGGGTAACTTTATCGTTTTTGCATACCAGTTTGTGAAAGGTTCAGATATGAATGCGTGGATAAAATTACTCACTTTTCCGGTCTTTATCCTGGCGGTAATCGTAGGCGGCAGAATTGCAGGAAAAGTACTGAATCATTATACGATCTTGTTTTGGGAAGGTTTGCTGCTGCTGCTGGGCGGCATTATCGTGGCGGTCCTCAGTTATTATGGAATATTTGATAAATTCATGATGTATTCTGTGGTTATGATGACGGTTTTTGCCATGGGCCTCCAAAATGCTTTCGGTAAATTATATGCGAAAGAAACATACGGCCCGACAACCATGATGACCGGAAATGTAACGCAGGCTTCCCTGGATTTCGGAACTCTTCTGAAAACCCGGTTTAATGATGCTGAAGCACTGACGAGTCTGAAAAAACAGCTTTTTCTCATCCTCGGGTTTCTGGTAGGTTGCTTTTTAGGCGCCTTTGCAGGGAAACAGCTGGGGCTTTGGACTTTAATTTTTCCGGGTTTGGCGATGATGGTTTGCTATTTTTATCACCGTAAAGTTTAGCATAGAAAGAAATAATTCAGCCATAATGAATTATCTTTAATTAATATTTGATTTTCAGTGATTTTATGAAAACTTGGTTTGAGCTGGCTTGTATTTGTGGTGCATTTATATTTTTAAGTGCGCAGGCCAATGCTCAGACCAAAGAAAATCCGGTCATGTTGCTCAGGAAGATTTCACTTTCAGGTAACAGTAAAGAGAAAACAGATTTATTTTTAAGACTGGGAGAATACTATCTTACAAAAGCAGGAGAGTATAAAAAAGACCTTGACAGTGCCGAATTGTGCAATAAAGAAGCTGCAAAACTGAGTATGCTCACGGGTGATCCTTTAGGCAAGGGAAAAGTGATGTTTCTGGATGCACGTATTGATAAAGAAAGAGCCCGATGGGGAATTGCAACGGCGAAAATGAAAAATTCACTGAACTATTTTCTGGCTCATAAAATGGATGAGCAGGCAGGTGACGTATACAGCGAACTTTCTTATATGTTTAATAACGATCATGAAAATCTTATCAAAAAAATTAAGCTGAAGGAAAAAGCCATCCATTATTTTGAACGCTCTCATAAAGTATTAAAGAAAGCAAATGTTCTGAAAGATCTGGGTGAGATTTACGGCATTAAAGAAGATCCTGACAAAGCGGTTGCTGTACTGAAGCAGTCTTTAGCTACCTTTCAGTCTGCAAAATATGCAAGTGTACAGATGGTTTACAAGCTCTTGTCTCTGGCGCAAGTCGATAAAGGCGATTATAAGGAAGCGTTGCGGTATGCGCATCTTGCCGAGAAAACAGCTGAAAAAGTTGGCGATCAGTCGCCGGATGTAAGCGCAATTTATAATCAGGTAGGCATTGTCTACTACTATCTGGCAGACTTTCATAAAGCGATAGACTATTACGAAAAAGCTTTACGTATTGCTAAGAGGAACAATGATACTTCATTTATAAGAACAGCAGCTACCAATATTGCGGTAGCATTGATTGAGCAACAAAAATATCATGAGGGTATCAGTATGATTAAACAGTACAAAAAACTCTATCCGCATGAAAATAAAGAGTTTGAAATGTATGAGGATGGTGTTCTTTTTAAGACCTACGTAATAATGAGAGAGCTGAAAAATGCAGAAGTATATTATAGGAAAATGGTCAGTTACTACGGCTATTATGCAGAAAATGCTAACGAACGTATTTCCGTGCTGTATGGCTTTTTAATGTACCGTTTTCATAAAAAAGAGTACAAATCTTTCTATAAAAGCGCAATATTGTTTGATTCCCTCACTGCTAAAACCGGAAACGATTTGTTTCGCTCGCAAAATCATCTGATTTGGTTTAAGGCAGACAGTACATTGGGAAAATACAAAGATGCCATCAGACATTATCAATTATATAAAAAATATTCGGATTCTGTTTTTAACGGTGAAAAAAGCCGGCAGATTAACGGGTTGCGGGTTCAGTTTGATACCGAGCAGAAAGATAAAAATATACAGTTACTGAAGCAGAAAGCCGGGTTGCAGGAAACCCGCATTGCCAATGATCAGATAATGCGCTATGTATTTGCCGGAGTTTTAGGGGTCTTGTTTCTCTTTGCTGTTTTGTGGTATAATCGGTCGAGATTAAAAAGCAGGGCAAACATAAAATTGGAAATAAAACGCCGACATATTGACGAACAAAACGAACAGCTTAAAAAACTGCTTGGTGAAAAAGAATGGCTTCTCAAAGAAATCCATCACCGGGTAAAGAACAACTTACAGATTGTGATCAGCCTTTTGAATACACAGTCGGCATACCTGGAAAATGAGTATGCGTTGACGGCAATCCGGAACAGCCAGCAGAGAATGCATACTATATCTTTGATCCATCAGAAACTGTATCAATCCGAAAATCTTTCAGTTATTGATATGTTCTGGTATATTAATGCGTTGGTTTCGTATATCAGAGAATGTTATTCTTCAGACAAAAACGTACAGTTTGTGCTGGATCTCGAGCCGGTATTTCTGGATGCTGCGCAGGCACTGCCGATTGGCTTAATCATTAATGAAGGGGTGAGCAATACCATGAAATATGCATTTCCGGAAAAGAGAAACGGTGAAGTAAAGGTTCAGTTTAAGCAGATCGATCAGGACAGATACATGCTTGAGATTGCAGATAATGGAGTAGGGATTCCCGAAAACGTGCGTATTGATGCATCAGAATCACTTGGAATGAATCTTATGCAGGGATTGGCCGGGCAGCTTGACGGAACGTTCTCTCTTGAAAACGACAATGGACTGAAAATAAATGTAATTTTTTGTCAAAATAAGATCGATAAGGATCTGTAGTAATAAAAAAGTAAGGACCAAACTTAAAATATGAGATAATAAATTATCTTTAAAAAATGAATTTTACATCTGATTCTATCTTAAAAAAACTTTTGAAAAGCTTTTGTTTTTCAATTATTCTGATGCTTTTAAGTGTATGTTTAAACGGGCAAACGAGAGAAAATTCCGGAGTTCTGAGAAAACAGCTTGCTGCAGCACATAATGATAATGAAAAAGCCGAAACATTATTGAAGTTGGCGGAGTATTATTTAACAAAGCCCGGAGAATTTAAAAAAGATCTCGATAGTGCTGCATTTTTTAATCAACAGGCGGAACAGATTAATATAAAGGCCGGAAATAAGCTTAACGTGGGAAAGTCGATGCTTCTGGATGGTAGAATTGAAAGAGAAAGAGCAAATAAAAACATTGCGGTTTCAAAGATCAGGAAAGCGATCTCTTATTTTGAAAACAATAAATTTACCCAACAGGCAGGCGAAGGATATGAAGAGCTCTCTTTTACCTACGATAACGATCCGAAGAATTTTGAGGTAAGAATTAAGCTTAAAGAGAAGGCATTAGAGCTGTATAAATCTTCGGGAGCAAAATTAAAACAAGGCTCCGTACTGAAGGATTTGGGAGAAATTTATATGAATAACGACAATGCTGATAAATCCATACAGTTACTGAAGCAGTCACTGGCTGTATATAATGGTTTGAAATATAGGGAATTACAGGGTGTTTACAGTGCTCTTGCCAATGTCTATATCGACAAAGCTAATTACGAAGAAGCTTTAAAGTACGCGCTCCTGGCAGAGAAAATAGCGATCAGTGTTAAAGATACGTCAGTACAGCTAAGCTCTATTTACACCAGTTTGGGAATGGTCTATTATTACCTCAGGCAGAATGATGATGCCATGAGATACTGGGAAAAAGCTCTGGACGTGGCCAAAAAAAATAAAGATAACGGCTACGTACGGACGGTAGCCAATAATATGTCTACCATGCTGATCAGGCAAAGGAAATTTCAGGAAGCGATTGATATGATAAAGGAATACAAGGCGCTCTATCCGATTGATGACAAAGAATTTGAGAAGCGAGAAGATTACATCATCTTTAGTACCTATACCATTCTGAAGCAGTTTAAGAATGCTGAGGTGTATTATAAAAAACTGGTCAATTACTACGGGGAATATGCTGAAAAGAACAATCAGCGGCTATCGATGCTCAGAAGTTTTATATTTTATCATTACCAGACTAAAAATTTCAAAGCTTTTTACCCGAAAGCGAAGCTTTTTGATTCACTTTCCAGGAAAAGCGGTAACAATATGCTCCGTTCGGAAAATTATTTCGTTTGGTTCAAGGCAGATTCCGTGCAGGGAAAATATCTGGATGCCATTAATCATTATCAGCTGTATAAGAAATTTTCAGATTCAGTTTTCAACGGTGAAAAAAGTAAACAGATCAACAGTTTACAGATTCAGTTTGATACCGAAAAAAAAGATAAAAATATACAGTTGCTCACCCAGAAAGGCAAATTGCAGGAGACACGGATCGCCAACGATACGATCATGAGGTATGTATTTATCGGAAGCCTGCTGGTACTGATTCTTTTTGCTGCTTTGCTGTATAACCGTTCAAGGCTAAAGACGAATGCGAATAAAAATCTGGAACTGAAACGTAAGCAGATCGATGAACAGAACGAACAGCTCAAAAAGCTTCTTGCTGAAAAAGAATGGCTGGTAAAAGAAATTCATCACCGGGTAAAAAACAATCTGCAGATTGTGATCAGCCTTCTGAATACACAGTCGGCTTACCTGGATAATGAGGACGCGCTCATGGCCATCCAAAACAGCCAGCACAGGATGCACGCCATGTCGCTGATTCATCAGAAACTATACCAGTCCGATAATCTTTCTACCATCGATATGTCGTGGTATATTTATGAATTGATCGGGTATATCAAAGAATGCTATTCTTCTGATAATAAGATTAAGTTTAATTTGGATATTGATAAAGTGTTTTTAGATGTCGCACAGGCAGTCCCAATGGGTCTGATTATTAACGAAGCCGTGATCAACACCACAAAGTATGCTTTTCCGGATGGGAGAAGAGGTGAGGTATTCGTATCTTTTAAAAATGCAGGAAATGATAATTGTGAATTGATTATTTCCGATGATGGCGTGGGTCTCCCAGCAGATTTTGATATTGATGAAACCGACTCGCTGGGAATGAACCTCATGCGCGGTCTCACCGATCAGCTCGACGGAAATTTCTCCATTGAAAATAAAAATGGTCTGAGGATCAGCGTAACCTTTAGGAAAAATATAAAAATTGCAGCTCCCGACCAGGAAGTGGAGATTTAATCATAATGAAAGAAAAAATTTTAATTGTAGAAGATGAATTTATCGTAGCCAACGATCTTAAAATCATGCTTAAAAAAGCGGGCTACAGCATTACCGGTATTGCATCTTCTGTCGTGCAGGCAAGGAAATCGATTGCAGAAAAACGTCCGGATTGGGTGCTTCTCGATATTATGCTGAAAGGCGATCTTACAGGGATCGACCTGGCGTGGGAACTCCGTGAGATGAAGCTTCCTTTTCTCTATATTTCCGCCAATACCAACCAGACAACGCTGGAGGCCGTAAAAGAAACACAGCCCTACGGTTTTATGGTGAAGCCTTTTCGGGAGCGCGATCTGATCGTGATGCTCGATATTGCCAGATATCGTTTTGATGTTGAAAAAGGGGATGATTTTCTTAAAAATCCGGGCCATGAAGCTATTGAGGGCATTGTCGGAAAGAGCAAAGCCCTTCAGCAGGTGATTGAAAAAGTGAAAGTTGTGGCACCGACGGATACTTCCGTTCTCGTGATCGGGGAAAGCGGCACGGGAAAAGAAAAAGTTGCCCATGCGGTTCATGAACTTTCAGACCGTAAATCGAAGCCCATTGTAGTGGTAAACTGCGCGGCACTGCCGCACTCTTTAATTGAATCGGAACTGTTCGGGCATGAAAAAGGAAGCTTCACCGGAGCCAACACTCAAAGGATCGGAAAATTTGAGCAGGCAGACGGAGGAACGATCTTTCTGGATGAAATCGGAGAGCTGCCCTTAGATTCCCAGGTTAAATTATTAAGAGTTTTACAGGAAAAAGAAATCGAAAGATTAGGCGGAAATAAAACGATTAAAGTCAATGTGAGAATCGTGGCCGCAACCAACCGTTCGCTGGAAAAAGAAGTGGCAGAAGGTCGGTTCAGGCTGGATCTTTATTACCGGCTGAATGTTTTCCCGATCGAATTGCCGCCTTTAAGGGAAAGAAAAGAAGATATCGAACTGCTCGCCACTTTTTTCATGAATAAATATGCTGCTGCTTCCAGGCGAAATATTACGGCCATCAGCGAACATGCATCCGAACAATTATTAAATTATCATTGGCCCGGAAATATCCGTGAATTGGAACATCTGATGGAAAGAACTGTTCTTTTGGCCAAAACCAACACGATAGAAAATTTTGACCTTCCCAAAACCGTCGAAGTACAAACGGTAAATCCAGGTCCGTTGAAATCTATGGAAGAGATGGAAAGGGATCACATCATGAATGCCCTCCAAAGCTGCAACGGAAAAGTTTCGGGAACCGGCGGTGCCGCGGAATTACTGAAAATCCAGCCGCAGACGTTATATTCGAAAATGAAGAAGCTGGGAATTGATAAAGGCTACAGGTAACATTTATTCATCATAAGTGCTATTGAAGGGGAGCGGATTATAGTCCGCTTTCTGACACTACGCCTAAAGGTTTTAAACAAAATTTATTCGTACTCAATCTTCAATCGTCTTGAAGATATCCTCTGTATTTAAAAATGGATTAATTCAAATAAACCCGCATTTTAATTTAACATAAAATCAAAAAATCATGGAAAAAGAAACAGGCAGAATTGAAGGGTTCAGCGACGGCGTTTTTGCCATTGCCATCACACTTTTGGTGTTGGATCTCCACGTCCCGGAAAAAGATTCGATAAAAAACGGAAATGATCTGCTGATCTTTATTAAAAACCAATGGCCTACCTTTCTCGCATTTATCCTTTCATTCTTCAGTATTTTCATCATGTGGGTCAATCACCACAAAATCTTTAAGCAGATTTACAGCCGTACCACAGGCATTATGTTTGCAAACGGGCTCATTCTCTTTTTGGTTTCGGCCGTTTCTTATCCTACGGCGTTATTGGCGCAGTATTTTGACGGAGAAGCATCGTCGGTCGTCGTTGCAATGTATACCGGGATTTTCGTATTAATCAATTTAGCCTTCAATTTACTTTGGTATTTGGCAAGCAAAGATAAAAAACATCTGCGTCCCGGGATTTCCGACGCTGCCGTCCTCAAAATTCACAATAATTATCTGTATGGGCTGCCGATCTATATTATTGCTTTAGCATTTTCCTTTTGGATTCCTGCTGTATCTTTATTAATCATTTTGGGACTTTGGATTTTCTGGGCTTTATCTTCCGGTAAAATCGAGATGGATCGTGAAAATAAAAAGTAAATCTTTAAAATCTAATTCAGTTGAAATGAACATGTTTAGACTATAATGGATGATCTTTAAAAGAATGTTTTTTTTCAATCCCCAGTTTCTGCATTTTTGAAATTAATGTTGTCGGTGGAAGTCCCAACAATTTTGCAGCTCCATGCTCTCCGAAAATTTTTCCGTTGCATTTCTCAAGCACTTTCAGAATGTATTCTTTTTCAAATTCCTGAAGGGTTTTAATCTGGAAATCTTGTACATCGTATGGTTGAGATAATTGCGGAAAACCCATTTCTTTAATGGTTTTATCCTTTGCAGTCAGCATGCTCCTTTCAATCGTATTTTCCAACTCACGGATGTTTCCCGGCCAGCTGTGTTCCAGCATCGACTGCAGTACTTTACGGGAAAAGCCATGGATTTTCTTTCCTGTCTTTAAATATAATTTCGCCAAAAAATACTCCGCCAGCAGCGGAATGTCTTCTTTTCTTTCACGCAATGCCGGAAGATGGATGGGAAAAACATTCAGCCGGTAATAAAGATCACTCCTGAATTTTCCCTCTGCGACATCCTTTTCAAGATTCCGGTTGGTCGCTGCAATCACTCTTGCATTGACTTTAATGCGCCTGTCTCCGCCGATTCTCTCTATTTCCCTTTCCTGTAAAACCCTGAGCAGTCTTCCCTGTAATTCAATGGGAAGTTCACCGATCTCATCCAGGAATATGGTGCTGTTATGGGCTTGTTCGAACTTTCCTTTCCGCTGTTCTGTAGCGCCGGTAAAACTGCCTTTTTCATGCCCGAACAATTCCGATTCGATAAGGTTGGAAGGAATGGCCGCACAATTGATTCGGATCATTTTTTTATGCGAATATTCCGAAAGCTGATGAACGGCCTGTGCAATTAATTCTTTTCCCGTTCCCGTTTCGCCATAAATGATCACAGTAGATTGGGAAGGGGCAACCTGTGAAATCTGACTGAAAATTTCCTGCATGACCGCACTCGTACCGACAATTCCGTAAAATCCAGGGTCAGCGTTTTGCATTTCCCTGTTTTCTGTTTCCCATGAAGGAGGTAAAGCCGATTCCTGGATGTTTTTAAATCTTTCGGTAAAATTTATATTCCTGATCGTAATGGAAAGTTGGGTGGAAATACCTTTTAAAAGTCTCTCGGGAAATTCATCTGGGCTGATAAAATTTTTATAAAAAAGAAAAAGCAGGTTGATATTTTTCTCAAAAGCAGGTAAGCAAAACCCAACCGCTGTGCGCATCCCTGAGTTTTTAGCGGAATTAAATAAATCTTGCTGGGATCCTGAAATCTCCTTCAGATCAAAAAACCGGGGCTCTGCCGATTCTATACATTTCTGAAAATAAGGATGGCTGCTGCCGGAATGCTGAATATTTCCTGAACTGTAAAAGAGGTTATATGTATCACCGCTATTCGTGATTAAACTGAGACCGTCATAGGTAAATTCAGCCTTTAAAGTCCGCTGGAAGAACGCCGTTAACTGATCTTTACTTAAAATAGAAGATAAGTCCTTCGTTAATTTGGAAACAAGAACCAGCTCTGACTGCATTGCCCGCAGTCTGTCGATAAGTTCAGCGTTCTGATCAGAGCCTTTACGCATTGAATAAGATATTTAAAGGTTAAAGATATGAAATCGGAAGGAAAATCCTGGTAAAAGATGGGCAGTCATTACTTAAATATAGCCCTCAGGATACCTTCAGCGGTTGGATTTAGCAGATCGTTTATTTTTATGCCCGGTATTTTATTTTTTCTTATTTTTGAGACTCATTGAACTGATTCGATTATGTTTAAATCTAAAAAATCCATTTCCGGCTTCATTTGTGCAATCGGTTGCGCATTTGCCGGAGAGATGAAAGCTCAAAAAATAATTCAGGTAACCAATACGCTGGGATTTCCACGAAAGGAAGTCGTTTCGGTACCGGTTTCCGAACTCACATCATTTTTAAGTAAAAACGATGAAGCCTCGCTCCGGATCATTGATGCTGAAGGGAAAGTAATTCCTCTCCAGTGGATCGCAGGAGAAAATAACGGAAAGGATAAAGAATTGCTGTTTCAGGCCGATGTCCGTGCCGGTGAAACCATACAATACAGGATTACAGCGGATGCTGCCCGGTCGCTTCCGGAATCTGAAATTTCCACCTATTCAAGACTGGTGCCCGAAAGGGTGGATGATTATGCCTGGGAAAACGACCGCGTGGCTTTCAGGATGTATGGCCCCAAAGGACAGGCAGAAGCATTGCAGGGCATAAAAAGCAGTACCCTCTCCAGCGGTGTGGATATCTGGCTCAAGAGAACGCCGCTTCCGGTAATCAATAGATGGTATAAAGGCTATCTTTCGGACCCGATGTACTATCACAAAGACACAAGAGGAGAAGGCTATGATCCGTACCACGTCGGAAATAGCCGCGGAACAGGAGGAATCGGAATACGAACCGACGAAAAAATCCAGGTATCGCAAAATTTTGTAACTGCTAAAACCATTGCGGAAGGTCCTCTGCGTACGGTTTTTGAACTTACCTACGCTCCGTGGAGCGAATTTGGGGTCACGGAAACCAAAAGGATTTCCCTGGATCTGGGCTCAAATTTTTCTAAATTCGAATCGCATTTCAAATCACAAAAACCGGTTCCCAATTACGCCATAGGCATTACATTGCATAAAAACGAAGGCGAAACGAAAGTAAACGATAAAGCCGGATATTATCTCCATTGGGAAAAGATTGATGACGCTTTTGTAGGAGAAGGAATCGTTGTAGACCCAAAGATCGTTGACAAATCCGTGGTTTTCAGATCGGATCTTCCTGATGAAAGCAATCTGTATGTAATCACTAAGCCTCGTAATACGCTGGTCTATTATGCCGGATTTGCCTGGCAGAAAAGCGGCCACGTAAAAACAAAAGAAGATTGGGAAAAAATGCTTGAACAGCAGTCCCGTATCATTCGCTATCCTTTAATCATCAAGGTTAAATAAAAATTCTAAAAAATGAAATTTAAAATCTGCACCCTCGCCGTGATATTATTTGCCATCCCTTTCTCCGCACAGGTAAAAAAAGATACCCTGGCTGAAAAAATACTGCTGTATCAGCTTCCTGTAGGAGGCTGGGGCAAACAGCTGGAGGATAAATCCGTGGTCAATTATAATCTGGCGGTCGATAAGAATATGTTAAGGAAAATCAGGGCCACCGGCGACGATCATGCGACCATTGATAATAATGCCACATCACGGGAAATCAACGCTTTAATGAAAGCCTATTCGGAAACACAAAATGAAGCCTACCTCAAAGCGGCAGAAAAAGGAATCCGCTATCTTCTCACCATGCAGTATGACAATGGCGGATTTCCCCAGTATTATCCCAATACAAGCCTTTACCGAAAGCAGATTACCTACAACGATAACGCAATGATCAACGCGCTCACGGTTCTTTATAACACGGCAAATGCTAAAAATGACTTTGCTGCCATAGGCGGAAAATTAAAAGAGAAAGCAGAAGAAGCCGTTCAAAAAGGAATTAAGTGTATTCTTAAAACGCAGGTCCTCCAGAAAGGAAAACCGACGATCTGGGCCGATCAGTACAACGAAATTACCCTTCAACCGGATAAAGCCCGTGCTTTTGAACCGATTTCCCTGGCTACTGCCGAATCTGTGGGGATTGTCCGCTTCCTGATGATGCAGCCGGTAACCCCGGAGATTGAAAGATCCGTAAAATCGGCCATTCAATGGTTCAGAGAAAATGATATTGAAGGATACAGCTACAATGTTGCAAAGCAAAACGGAAAAACGGTAAGAGTGCTGGCCGAAGATAAAAACGCCGTGATCTGGGCCAGGTTTTATGATATCTACGACAACAGGCCTTTGTTTGGAGACCGCGACGGAAGCGTAAAGTACAATTACAACGAAGTTTCCGAAGAAAGAAGGAACGGCTACAGCTGGTTCGGTGATTTTGCCCAAAAGCTTCTGGATAAAGAATATCCCAAATGGCTGAAGGCCAACAGTCTTTCCGAATGATCTTTAAATTGATAAAACCCGGACTGAGTGCGCTCAGTCCGGGTTTTTTTATCCAACTAGTATTTAAATTCCTAAAAAGAATCGCAGACATTTCCGCTTAAGGTTGCTCCGGCTTTTGCCACAACATCCGCTTTTACGTCACCAACATTCAGCTTGTTAATGGAATAAGGCGTGCTGAATGCCGTTCCGCTTCCCGAAGTGTTTCCGGTAACGTTGATAAAGCTGTTTCCGGTCTGGGTTACGGCTGTAAATCCGCTCATCAGGTTGATCGGCTCTTTTACATTCTCAAAAACATTTCTTTCCACGAGAATGTTGGCCTGTTTTCCGGCAGCAATGCATTTATTGCTCACCGAGCTGTTGAAGTAGCTGTTAAGGATGTGGATTTTGCCGTATCGAACTCTTGGCATGCGCTCCCTGCATCCCGGTGCCCACCAGCAACGAACGAAAGTAACATTCAGTTTTCCGGCATCTGCGGTGGCACCGTCGCTGGAACCGATAAGATTAGAGAACCTGTGGTCGTCCGTACCGCCGGAACCTCCTGGTTTCGGGGCTTTCAGGTAATGGAATTTGGTGTAGGAAACCGTCACATAATCCGATTTGTTTTTGATGTCGAAATTTCCGTCTACCCCGTCACGGAATTCGCAGTGATCGATCCATACATTGCGGCAGTCATCCAGGATTGCATTGTCCCAGCCGTCGGTGTCATAGGCTCCGGGACCTTCAAAAATGAGGTTTCTGACGATGATGTTGTTACATCTTTTAATGTTGATGATTCCTGAACCGTCCTTGGTCTGATTGGTGGAAACGAGCTTGGCACCGATGGTTCCGTAGATGGTTTTCCCGTTCTGATCCTGTAGTGAAAGCCTGGCGGTAATGGTAATCGTTCCGGTTACTTTAACGACTTTCACCGAGGTGTTCTCGATTGCGGATTTCAGCTGTGCATAATTGGTGACGGTGGTTTCAGCGGCTGTTCCTCCGCCGGTCGTTCCTCCGTTTTGGGAGGCCCAGCCCGGTGCCAGACAGTTGGCTAAAGGGATAATGGCGTTGGCAACCATTTCATTTTTAAGCGCAGAAGTGCCTGGATTATCGGTAATTTCCGATTTAATGTCCTCCTGTCCGCAGCCGGTAAAGGCAAAGAGCGAGCTCAGAGCTACCGTAAGGATGGCAGCTTTTGTTTTTGTTTTCATAGCAGTAAATTATTTGATGTTGTTTCGGATTCAAAATTAGATCATTTATATTAATTTAATTTATATTTTAAATAATTAATATTTATATAATTATAATGTTAAATATTATTTATGTTCAACCGGTTGCATTTTATATATTTAAAAAAAATATATTGCAAAGGTTTTCTATGAATCCAAATATTATCTATCGAATAAATACGGCTCGATCTTTTTATATCTATTGTTTGATACGGATTAAACTTATGATTCCAGGAAATCTTCCCTGAAGGGCGTAAAAGCATCAATAAGCTGACCCGGTTCAAGGCATTTAACGCCATGGAGAATATTCGGCTGTGCAAAAAATCCGTCCCCTTTTGCCAGAATTTTTGTTTCCCCGTTTACACTCACTTCAAATTTCCCCGAAGCCACATACGTGATCTGTGAATGAAAATGCTGATGTAAAGCACCCACCGCATCTTTCTCAAATTGTACAATCACCATCATGATCTGGGAGTTATAGCCCACAAACTGCCTCGAGATCCCG
Source organism: Chryseobacterium endophyticum (assembly GCF_056333165.1). NCBI lineage: Bacteria > Pseudomonadati > Bacteroidota > Flavobacteriia > Flavobacteriales > Weeksellaceae > Chryseobacterium > Chryseobacterium endophyticum. Next base: position 124,873 of record NZ_JBWGXE010000009.1, on the reverse strand, counting down.
TCTCCGAGGTCTTCCCATTCCGAATTGCCGTCAAAAAAAGGGTCTTTTTTAAAATTCATTTTTAAAATTTTTAAGTGTAATGAAGTTCAAAATAATTCTGAACCGATATGCTGATTCAAAAACGGTTTTTGAATAACAATTTCCGCCATGAAAATATAAATCAACGATTTATTTAATGTATTTCTCCAATCCTGATTTTAGGGATTTCAGGCTCCTGGCTGCCATTTGAGCCACGAGGGTTGCGCCCAGTTCTGAAAGATGGGTGTCATCATCCTTACCTTTAGGATAATAGGGATCTTCTCCTTCCTTATAATGCAGATGGAGTTTTCTTGATTTTTCCGGACCGTAGGATATTTCAAGCTGTTCGGTCAGCAACTGAAGGTCGACAAAAGGAACTTTAAGGTCGTCTGCCACCAGTCGTACCACCAGTGGGTATTCTTTATGGGTGTCTACAAGAACACCGTTTTCATTGAAATTACGCCGCACAATAGAGGTCATCAGAACGGGTGTTGCCCCTTTGGCCCTGGTTTCTCTCACGTACCGCTCCAGGTTGGCCCTGTATTGGGTGTAAGGATTGGTAAAACGGGAAGAATCATTTATTTTCTGGTCGTTGTGCCCAAACTGGATGATGACAAAATCACCTTTTTTCAGTTGCTGTAGCACCTTGTTCCATCTGCCTTCCGTTCTGAAGCTTTTGGAGCTTCGTCCGTTGGTGGCATGATTTTGTATGACAATGTCTTTGGTCATCAGTGCCGGCAGCATTTGTCCCCAGCCATGTTCCGGGTTTTTGTCAGGATTCTCTTTATCGGCCATGGTAGAGTCTCCGATGAGGTATAAAGTGGGCTTCTGCTGGGCGAATGCGATCCCGGACAGGAAAATTAAGACTGCGATGAGATTTCTTTTCATCATGTTATTTTAAAGGTTGTTCAGGGTTCCAGCCGTTGAAAATGGCAGTGAGTGTATATTTTTTAAGATCTTTAGACCTCAGCTGATGAGACCAGTCCATGCGCCCGGAGGTATTTCCGCCATCGCCTGTGCTTCCGTATTCTGCATAGTAGGCTGTCTTCTCTTTATCCGGGAACATTTTATCCCCTTTCCACGGGTTCCAGCCTTCAGGCACGATGTGTTTTCCCATTTCGGTATTGATGAAAACGGTTTTGGCATACGGCCGCCATGGCCTTCCCAGGAATACTTTGGTGACGTCTTTTTCTGCGATAAGCTTGCAATTGAGGAAAACAAAACCGTACGCACGGTTCTGATCTGTTGCGGCAGCGGTAATGTAAGAATCTGCGAGGCTTTTGATTGTACAGTCTTTAAAAACCGCGGTAGCCTGTCCGAAAATAAAATCGGTAGTGCCTTCAATGAAGCAGTTTTCAAAATATTGCCGACTGTGACTGGTGGCGCTGTACACCGTATCCTGGCAGCCCGAGATCCTGGAATTTTTAATGATAAACCGGTCACCTTCGACGTGAAGTGCCACCGCCTGTCCTTCATTACAGGATGAATTCCGGATAGTCAGATTAGTGATTGTAATATCATCTCCCATGACCAGTAAGGTATAGGAGTTGAATGTAGTCATCTTCTCCTTAAAAACATCGGTTTTTCCTGAAAAATCATTGTTGGTGATGATGGTAGTGTCCTTATTTTCACCCTGCAGGATGATTTTATGTTTGGAAGACGGGATCACAATTTTTTCATTATAAGTTCCTGATTTTATCAAAACCAATGCTTCAGCCGGACCTAAATCCCGTATGGAATTAATGGCTTTCTGAATCGAATTGAAATCTCCGCTTCCATCTTTGGCAACCGTAATTTTGAGGTAAGGATCATCTTTTGCAGACAGAAAACCAGCCATCGAAATAAATAGAATTAAAAAGAATTTTTTCATGAACTGAATATTATTTTGAAATAAATTTCATTAAAATTAAGGGACAAAGGTTCTTAGCTTCGAAGTTCGGTTAAAAAAGATCTGAAACTTTCAGTCTGGTTAAGAAGATCTAAAATCTAGTGAGGAAAATCTTCGGTTCGGGTTCTTTTATTTTTTATCCTGTTTAAAAAGTCCAGGGTATGTTTCAGGGTTTCCGAAAACCAGGGTTCCGCCGACCAGAAAGAGTGCGGAGTGTCTTTGATCTCGTGAAATTCTGTATAAGTGCCGAAGCTTTCCAGCTTTTTCATCATATCGTCTCTTCCGGCATGGAACCTCGGTTGTGAACTGTTGATGAAGAGTGTGGGCGGTGTTTTCCGGGTTACATATTCCAGTGGCGACGCTTCCGTCCAGTTTTTCAGGTTGGATTCCCGGTCGCCGTTCAGCCAGTACGCGGCATAGGTGCTTTCTTCGGCCTCAGGATGAATGAAGGATACGATTCCGTCTACATTAATGATGGCTTTGATTTTATTTTCGGGTTTTACGCCAACCAGCGTAGCCATCTGGGCACCGGCCGATTCACCGTAAACGAATATAGTTTTCGGGTCGAGGGAATATTTTTTATGGTTCTTTTTCAGCCATCGGATGCCGGTCTCAATATCGTTAATGCCAGCGGGGAACTTGGCTGCATCTGCAAGCCTGTAGCCTATGGCGATCACGACATAGCCGTGAGAAGCCAGTTCCATCGCCATATATTTTTCATTTTCTTTACTTCCGGAGATCCATCCGCCGCCGTGTACCATGGCAATTCCGGGATAGCTTTTCGATCGGTCGGAAGGGTAGTAGATGTCGGCTTTTAATGAAAGTCCGCCGATATTGGAATATTCGCCATTTTCATCGACCAGGATATTCTTCGGAACAGGCCTGTCGATCGGGGTAATGAAGGGATATTTCTTTTTTAATTTTTCGAAGGTGCCTTCGTTGGTATAAGGAGTAGCATTCGGACGGCTTACCTGCCCGAATGCCATTGTCCCCATAAAAAAAATAGAAATATAAGTATGTTTTCTGTTAAAGATCATCGGTCAGAATTTTTAACCCCTAAAATCAGCGTACATTAAAAAAGGTTGGTTATTAATCATTTACCCTTTAATGCTTTTGGATGTTTCTAAGGTGTCGATCAATTTATTTAACTGCATTTTTAGCAACATCGGATCCCACGGAAACAAAGTTTTTATCAGCACCTGCCTGTTTCGGTAAAAGTACTGCGCCGGTTTTTGCGCCGAGAACTTTGATATAGGGTTTCCTGTCAGATTCAAACTTTACCGTGGAGAGGTTGATGTTTTTACTGTTGTAAATGGTTGCCCCCGTCCCTTCGGAATATTTAAGGGTAACATTTTTTAATTGAATCCCGTCGGCATCTCCTATGGTTAATGCTTTCTTCGTGTCAAACTGCGAATCTTCGATCACGATATTTTTAAGGTTCATTTCAGCTAAACCGAATAGCGTAATGGCTTCGTAGGAGTTTGCCGCACTGATATTTTTAAAGAAAATATTCCTGAAAATCGGCGTTTCTTCCGTTACGGAATATACTTTTTCGGGTGTTTTGTTGCCTTCCTGCTTCTGCCCGTCTTCCAGAACCGGGGATGCACCTTCATAAAACATATTGAAGCCGATCGTCTGCGTCGGAATATTGATCATGTCGATATTTTTGATGTAAATATTTTCAACGATGCCGCCTCTCCCGCGTGTGGTTTTAAAACGCAGCCCGATATCCGTTCCGATAAACGTGCAGTCGGAAACCTGGATGTTTCTGGCGCCGCCGGACATTTCGCTCCCTACGACAAAACCGCCGTGACCGTGATACACCACATTGTTTTTAATGATGACGTTTTCGGTAGGCATTCCTCTTTTCCGGCCATCCTCATTTTTCCCCGATTTGATGCAGATCGCGTCATCGCCGACATCGAAAGTATTGTCGTAGATCAGCACATTTTTACAGGATTCCAGGTCGACCCCGTCGCCATTTTGGGAAAACCATGGGTTTCTTACCGTAAGGTTTCTGAGAATGACATTGGTGCACATCAAAGGATGGAGGTTCCATGCCGGGGAATTCTGGAAAGTAGGACCATCCAGAAGTACTTTGTCACAACCGACCAGGCTGACCATCACAGGACGGAGGAAATCTTTAACATTTTTAAGCTCGTCCTTCGATATTTTATCAGGAACATTAAAATTGGAACTGCTTTCAAGCCCTTTCCGGTAGCTTTCGGAAGGGTACCAGTTTTTGCCGTCGGAAGATAAAACACCGCCGGATTTTACGATCTCTTTCCATTCGGATTCGGAGACTTTGCTTTTCTTAATAGCTCTCCATGCTTCACCGCTTCCGTCGATCACTCCTTTTCCGGTAATGGCGATATTGGTGGCGTTTTTTGCTGAAATGGGAGACTGGCAGCGTATGGTATTAAGCCCCTCAAAGCTCACGTCCACCAGCGGATAATCGTTTTTATCTTTGCTGAAAACCACAAAAGCGCCTTCCTCCACATGCAGGTTGATGTTGCTTTTGAGTATAATAGGGCCTGTAAGCCACATTCCGCGCGGAACTACGAGTTTACCGCCGCCTTTTTTGCTGAGGGCGTCGATGGCTTTTCTGAAGGCTTCCGTATTTTTCACCGTTCCGCCGGCCACTCCTCCGAATTCAATGATCGAAGCGGTATTTGCCGGAAAAGATGTTTCTATCACCTGGGGCATTTTAAACTCAATATTTTTGTAAATATCCAGGTTCTGCGCATGTATCATCTGTCTAGAAAACAGCATGGCTGCTGCAAAAACGATCGCTTTAAGAGACTTCTTCATATTATTTTTTTTGAGTTGTCATTATTTTTTTAAATTCCTGATAGACCAGAGACGCAACTGCCTGGGCACCTTCCGGCTGAAAATGGGTGTTGTCTTTCTGTCCCTGGGGATAGGCTTCATATACGTTTTCCGGCAGATTCATAAAGTAATGATTCGTAGTGTAATCCTGTCCTTTTCGTGTAAAATATTCCATGGAAAGTTTATTGAGATCAATCAGCGGAACGTCCATTTCCCGGGCTACATCGATCGGGGCCTGCCAGTATTCACCGTGAACATTTTCCAGCTTGCCGTCTTTCCATGGATAATTGCGGGCAACCGGCGTGATAATAACCGGATTTGCGCCTTTCTGACGGGTCTGATCTACAAATAAACGTAAAAATTCCTTGTAACCTTGGATATTCACAAACCTTTCGGGGTGCTTCTCGGAGCTGTCATTGTGTCCGAACTGTATCATGACGTAATCTCCCTGCTGAAGATGCTCATAGACATACCGCCACCGTCCTTCCTGGAAAAAAGTCCGCGTACTTCTGCCGCCATGTGCCTGGTCGATCACTTTCACAGAATCTTTTTTGATAGCGGGTCTGAGTAATCTCAGGCTGTCTTTGGTAAAAAAAGGCTGGAATACCTGGCCCCAGCCGGTGATGGGATAACGGACCTTCATATAGTCCTTGCCGGGTTCGTAATCTCCGGTATAGTCTGCCACGGTAGAATCTCCGATGAGGTAAATATGCGTCACCTTTTGATCAGGTTTTGCTGCTGCCTTCTGAGTTTTATTTTGTGATTGGCAACCCGACAGCAGCAAAAGACTGATTAAAAAAGAAACTAAAATATATGATGTTTTTGTCATGAGTTTTAAATAAAATCTTTGTGCATTAAAAAGGCATTTATTTTTTGGTGATCCTGAACCATTCGAAGTCTCCATATCCGCCTCGCGGTGCTTTGGAAGCGCTGATGCTGTACAGCCCGACTTTCGCACCGATCCATTTTCCGGGTCTGGCCTGAAAAAATTCTCCGGCTTTTGTAAAATCCCGGCCGTTTTCACTGTAGCTGAACCGGCACAGACCGTTTGGTTCCTGTACCTGTACTTTGAGGTAGGCTTCATTTCCTTTCAATCTGGTTTCAAATAAAATTTTTTCTTCGCCGCCTTTATCTGCTTTTTCGGCTTTTCTCAATTGAACATAAAATCCGTCAGGTTTGTTGGTCACGACAAGGGAAGCGTGGTCCAGGCCCATGACCAGTAATCCGGCCGTTTTTCCTTCCTTAGCTTCTTCGGGAACAAGCTTTACCTTCGTGGAAGCTGCAAAGTTGGGTGCAGGAAATTTCTGGGTTAAAAGGTTGGGGACATTCCATAGGTTTTTTTCTCCTTCAGGAACTTTTATGGAGAAAAGCCTTAAAAACTTCTGCCCCGGTATTTTGGATGACCAGATGATATTTTCATTGGCACTCCACTGCCATTGCATCCCGATTTTTTCATCATCAAATTCGTCGGTTTCGGGAGGGGTGATAATAGGGTAGGTTTTTCCCACATTCGGTTTCCGATAGGTGAGAACCGGCTCGCCAATGCCGTTTTTATTGGTGTCTGTTCCGATGACGGGCCAGTCGTTTTCCCATTTCATAGGCTGCAGGTGAATGATCCTTCCATAGGCGTCGACATCCTGGAAATGATAAAACCAGTCTTCTCCCGACGGCGTATCTACCCAGGCACCCTGATGAGGTCCGTTGATTTTGGAGTTACCCTGCTCAAGGACAATTTTTTCTTCGTAAGGACCGTAAATATTTTTTGATCTTAAGGCCAGCTGCCAGCCGGTCGCAACCCCGCCCGCAGGGGCAAAAATATAATAATAGTCGTTTCGTTTGTACATTTTCGGGCCTTCAACGGTGGGGTGGGCCTCGTGACCGTCGAAAACATGTATGCCTTTATCCAGGATTTTTGTTCCTTCCGGATTCATGGTGTTGATAGTGAGCAGGCTTTTTACCCCCGCACGGCTTCCTGCCCATCCATGAACCAGATAGGCTTTCCCGTCGTCATCCCAAAACGGACAGGCGTCAATCAGACCTTTGCCTTCCATGATTAAGACCGGTTTTTCCCATTTTTTCAGGGGATCTTTAGTTTTTACCATGTAAATCCCGAAATCAGGATCTCCCCAGTAGATATAAAATTCTCCGTTGTGGAAACGCATGCTGGGTGCCCAGATACCGTCACCGCGTTTCGGTACTGAAAAATAATCAGCAGGCAAAACGTCCTCCACCGCATGATTCACCAGATTCCAGTTCACCATGTCTTTCGAATGCAGGATGGGCAGCCCGGGAGCCTCGTTGAAACTCGAAGCGGTCATATAATAGTCATTCCCGACCCGGATCACATCGGGATCAGAATAATCTGCATACAGAACGGGGTTTTTATAGCTTTTACCCAGATCGGCAGTCCAGACCTCAGAAACATATTCTTTTTCCTGGGCAGTAAGGAATGCTGAGCCTGACGACAATAGTGCAACTGCTGTTATATTTAAAATAATTCTTGAATTCATACCTTAATTTTAATCTTGCTCAAGTGAATACGGATTTTAATTCAATTCTTAACGCGGCTTTTCAAATTCAAGGCTCGCCAGGATGAAAGGGCCGGTTCCTTTCGGATCGTTGGACCGGATTTCTTCATTGACGTAATATTCGTAGGAACCGCTACGGTAAGGGTTTCCGCCGAGGCCTGCAACGGCGCAGCAGCGGTTGAGATTTACCATTCCGTTTTCATCTACTGTGATCAGATGTTTAATGATCCCGTCATACCCTTTTTGGGCAAAAGTTTTATAGAAATCGGGAAGATATTTTTTGTTAACCGATTTCATCATGGTATATACGAACATGGATGATCCGGTAGCTTCCAGATAATTTCCTTTTTCATGGCCTTTATCAAGAACCTGGTACCATAATCCGGTTTCTTGGTCCTGAACTTTAATCACGGCGTCACAGTATGATTTCAGGTAAGATAATATTCTCGCTCTTCCCGGATGATTTTTCGGCAGGTAATCGAGTACATCGACCATGGCCATTCCGTACCATCCCATGGCTCTGGACCAGAAATTAGGGGAAAGCCCGGTTTTTTTGTCGGCCCACTGCTGTTCCCTGCTTTCGTCCCAGGCGTGGTAGAGCAGTCCTGTTTTCTTGTCAAGGAGGTGTTTCTGGATCAAATCAAACTGGTTTACAATATCATCATACGCTTTTTCTGCATCTTTCCCCTTGCTGAAAACGCTTGTGTAGTGCGCATAGAAAGGTTCGCACATGTAGAGGCCATCCAGCCACATCTGGTTGGGATATATTTTCTTGTGCCAGAAACCGCCTTCCGAAGTTCTCGGCTGTCCGTCGATCTGTGAACGAAGGGTTTTCAGGGCTTTAAGGTATTTGTCTTTTTTCTCCTGCTGATAAAGATAAATGAGAACATTTCCGCAATTCAGCATATCGATATTGTATTTGGAAAGATCGTATGAGACAATCGTTCCGTCTTCTTTTACCATCGTATCGCCAAAAGTGGAAATATAACGGTAATATTCCTTGTTTCCGGTCAGTTCGTAGATTCTTTCGGCACCTTCAAGAACAATGGCGGTGGGGTAGCTCCATTTGGGAGTTTTATTGTAGTCGAGCATCCAGGCTTCGGGAAAGCGTTTCATTTCGGAGAGCAGCATTCTCTGTGACCATGGAAGATCTGCCGGAATCCTGTCTCTTAAGGTGGTCGCTGCCTGTTTTTCAGGGGAAACCGTAGCAGTCACTTTTTGGGCACAGGAAAAAAATATTCCCGAGCATAAAGCGGTTATGGCGTATATTTTAATATGATTCTGAATGAAATTCATACGGGTTTAGCTTTAAAGTTGATCGTTTTGGTCTAAGATATCAAGTTTCTTGTCGAGGTCCCTGTAAAAATCTTCCTCGGTTTTAAGGCCGCCCGGTTCCATAGACCATGCTCCCATAAAATAGTAGGAGACGTTTTCAGATTTTTTGAAAACGATGGTATGGGTAGATTTTGTCTTTACATAGGAGTCAAAGCTTTTGACAGGGTAAAAAACGGCCATTCCCAGAGCGTCGTCCTTTTTGGTTTCAGTCTGATTTCCGTAGGTGGCTACATAAGCCCATTTTTTATTTTGGCTTATTTGCTGTTTGACGGGTATATTTTTAAAGGCCACAATGCCTGTACATAAACCGGAAACCGGTTTGCTGACATTCAGGTCAACCTTTACAAATCGATCTCTGCTGAAGATCGTAAGCCTGGATTTCAGGTCAATGGCATCTCCCCAGGTTTTCCAGCCCTGGTAGTCTATCGTGGCGTAGGACTGGTCTTTTGCGTTAAAAACTTTAGCCACGGTATTCTGAACGGTTTTAAAGGTTTCCACAAAATCATTCTGATCGTCATACCGCCCATACGAACCGATACCGATGGTACGTCCGGATTTCAGGATGTCCTGTCCCCATGCCGCTTCATGATGGTAAGATTCAAAGCCGTCCTGGCCCACACCCGGGAGCACGAGCGTCTTTACTTTTTTACCGAAAATATCGGTCGCATTTCTCCAGTCGAGGTAAAGCCGGTAGGCAATCTGGTTGTTTTCCAGACCGATTCCCTCATACCTGATGTAGGTAGAATGGTCGGTATGGGAAGCAGGCAGCGTCAGTCCCTGAATGTTTTTGAAAGTTCCGCCTATATATTTATTTCCTTCCCATTTTCCGCCTTCTTTAACAGAAAGTTCTGCATAGGAAAAGGGTGAATCAGAATTTTTCCTGATTTTTTCAACCACAGCAGTCTGGGCCGTCAATGTCGTATTGACAAAGATTCCTGCCATTATCATTTTAAACAAATTCAGTTTCATATACATTTTCATTACATAAATTGTTTAATGAAAGCTTTCATGGATATTAGTTTTGTGCGTCGGTTATATTTTTGACAATGTCATTAAAATATACTTCAATATTGTCATAGTTTTTATCTAAATCTCTTCCGTTTGAGTCGGAAATGCCAGGATTCAGTTTGTGCCTGATTTCCCATTCATCCGGCATTCCGTCGTGATCGGAATCTTTCAACGGCTGTCCCGGTTTCAGATCGGGAAATCCTCCCACATCGTTCTGTGAGTCGATGATTCCGTTGCGGCTGCCTTTTGATCCTTCATGGCTGAAGCTTCCGTTCTGTACGTCTTTCATGATCCGAAGATCCACGAGATCTCTTTTGAGGCTGGCACCGCCTGTTTTCAAGATCTTTTTATACGCTTCAACGGCAGCATGTGTTCTAACGTTATTCTGTATATCATGCGGTTGGTCTTTTTTGATTCGGTTTTTCTCGGTATCGGTAAGGTTGTAACGTTTCATCTGGTTAAAAACACCTTCAGACCAGTTATAGGCAGTCGCTTCCGGGCTTCCTTCGACGACATTTCCGCTGATATAATATTTCCCCCAGATCCGGTAAACTTCTGCTTTTGGGTTTTCATTTTTATCGATGGATGCGATTCTCTGTGTCGTGATGGTGGCCGGTCCGGGTTTGTAGTAGTTGCTGACGATATTTACGTTCATGCCTTCGCCGCCGTAGATGCTGTTGTGACCCCAGTTGTAGAGGGCATTGTTTCTGAAATCCGTAAGGTCGGTCAGGGCAAATTTGCTTCCGGCATACTCGCCCAGTCGGGGGTTCCGGCTGTCATGGTGGGCATACAGGTTATGGTGAAAAGATGAGAATTTTCCCCCCGCGATACCACCATATCCGTGAGCGCCTTTCCGGTGTGCGGAGTTTCTTAGGCTTTCTGCAATAACGCACCATTGAAGGGTTGTATTTTCATTGGCATAGACAGAAACCGTTTCGTCCGTCGACCAGCTCATGGAACAGTGGTCTATGATTAAATTTTTTATAAACCTCGCACCCAAAGCGTCTCCTTCGTAGTTTTTCCGGTCGCCCATTCTGAAGCGCATGTACCGGATAACGACATTATCGGCTGCTACGAAAGTTTCGTAGTTGGCCACCGTGATTCCGTCTCCGGGAGCGGTCTGCCCGGCGATCGTTACATTTCCTTCCTTTATTTTCAGGGGAGATTCGAGGGAGATAGTTCCGCCGGTCCGGAACACAATGTATCTCGGTCCTTTCTGATCTAGAGCATACCGTAGGGTTCCTTCGGAGCCGTCATCCGTTAATTTTGTTACAAAATATACTTTTCCGCCGCGTCCTCCGGTGGTGTAGCGGCCGAAACCTTCAGCGCCGGGAAAACTGATGACTTTTTGAGCCTCTGCCGGATAGGAGAGGAAGCATAAAAAGCCTGTCATTATTATTTTCCGGGAGTGGAAGGCCATACGTTTCAATTATTTTAATTTAGATAAAATTTTAATTTAAATTTTTTGAGGGAACCCAGTTATCTTGTCCTTTCAGAATAAGTACAGTATTGTATTCCCCGGTTTGTACAGGCTCCAGCTGGTGGGACCATCCGACTCTTGAAGCGGGATCGGCTCCGGCGCCGCTTGACCGGAACTCTGCATAAAATGTGGTTTTTTCGGCATCAGGTTTATTCCAATTATGCCAGCCTTCGGGTTTTATGATGGAACCGAGTTTGCAGTTCAGGTATACCGTTTTGGCAAAGGGTCTCCACGGTCTTCCGAGATATACGGATTTTTCTGCAGCATTTCCGGTGAGGGTACAGTGGATAAAAACAAACCCAAACCTGTTTTCTTTCGGTGTTGAAGCGGCGGTAATGTAACTTGCCGTTTCTTTGGAATAAATGATACAGTTTTCAAAAACGGCTGTTCCGGCTCCGAAAATATAGTCGGTTGTTCCTTCAATATAGCAGTTTTTAAAATAGGTCCTGGAAGGTTTGGTCTTATCTTCAAGATCCTGTGTCCCTTTCAAGTAAAGGGTGTCCTGGTTTCCGAGCAGCCGGCAGTTTTCAAAAGCAATCCTGTCACCGGTCGTTAAAACCGCTACAGCCTGGCCTACTTTTCCGGCGCTGTTTTCAAAGGAAATATTCTTTGCGGTAAAATCATTGGAAAAAATAAAGACTGTTGCCGAGCCTGTTGTTCCGATGTCTTTTCCGTCTGCATTTTTTTTAGAGGCAAAATCATCAAAAGTGATGATGGTTTTTTCTGCTTTTTCTCCCTCCAGCAGGATGGGGCCTTTGGTTTCCGGGATGATGATCTTTTCTTTGTAAAGTCCGGCTTTGATAAAAATTTTCGTTCTTTGGGAAGAACCGTTTCCTACTGCGTCGACAGCTTCCTGAATGGTCATAAAATCACCTTTTCCGTCTTTTGAAACCACGATCAGCCGGTCGCCGGTTTTAAAAGAAAGAACACTGAAAATTACGATCAGAGCCATTGAAAGCAGGAGAAGGTTTTTAAAAATTGCGAAGCTTTTCATAACCTCTTTTTTGTTTTAAAATACAGACTTCCACGCTGAGACAGAAGTCTGTATTTTGATATGAATGTGAAACTTTGTTCTAATATCCGTAATCCTGGGTAAGATTATAATTGGAGTTGATGATATCTGCTGCAATAGGCAGAAGCTCCTTCCGGTTAGGCTGGAAGTAATAAGCATAGCTTTTTATAGGGTCACCGCTGATGTAAGGCTGTGTCATGGCCAGTCTCCAGTTGACCTTCGTATATCCTGACGGGGTAGCAACACTCTGATTAGGACTGTAGAAGATATCCGTTTTTGCAATTCCATTGAGGTAAAAGTCAATGTCTAACACGTTTTGCTGTGCCGTTTTGGAAGGCGCATAATTGGCCACTCCGGCAGCCGGTTTTTTATAGAAAATATATTCCGGTACGTTGGCGTAGATCCCTGTTCCGTTCATAAACTGGGTCAGTTTCTGCCTGGTTTCGTTAATTTTTGTTTCCAGTAAATTCCAGCGGATGAGGTCATATTTTCTAAGGCCTTCACCCCCGAACTCAAGCATTCTTTCTTTTACGATATAGTTGAAAAACCCGGGTTTGTCAGTTGGGATGGTTCCTACCTCTCCGGGATTTCCGGCATAAGCTCTCTGTCTTACGGCCATTACGGCATTGATGGCTTCCTGTGACGGGCCGTTGTGTATTTCATTGTCCGCTTCCGCAAACATCAGAAGAATGTCCGCATATCTCAAAAGAGGCCAGTCGATTCCTAAATTCTGGGAAGTTCCGGTGATGGAAGTCCATGATTTTCTGAATTTTCCGTCGTTCCAGTTGATGGCAGTCTGCAATTCCTGCTGCTTCGAGGTGTTTACCCTGAAGATCGCGATATTGACATCTCTTCTCAAATCGTATTTTGAAAATTCATAAAAATACACCGGGATCGCACTGATTCCTCCGGAAGATTTCCAGTCGGTATCATCATGTCGAAGGCCGTTGTAGTAACCGATTTTACTGTCTGTTCTAGAGTTTCCTCCAAAAGCGCCAATGGCATAGATAATCTCATTGGTTGCATCCGGGGTGTTTGTATGCAGCGACCTGAACAATCCTTCATAGCTTGGATTAAGCTGGTGCTGGCCGGAATTAATAATATCCCTGCACTCATCGTAGGCGATCTGATAATACTTTTGAGGTTCGGAACCCTGCATCATCATCTGTGGATTTCTTCGTAATGAATATCCTGCTCTTGCTAAAGCTATCCTGGCTCTTAAACCTTTCACAGCAGCTTTCGAAATTCTCTGTGGGGTCGTATTTCCTTCCGATCTCCACGGAACAAGACTTTCCGCTTTCAACAGGTCATTAAGTATTTTATCGTAAATGATATCCCTGTCTGTTTTAGCTTCATAGAGGTTGGGAAGATCGGATGAAGGCACATCATGGAAAGGCACATCGCCCCAGTTTTTGATGAGATCATGATAAAAATGAGCTCTCAGGGTGAGCGCTTCCCCAAGGTATCTGTTCATGAGTTGCTTGTCTGCTTCAGAACCCGTCTGGAAAACAGGCGAGATCGGGATGTTTTTAATCACAAGATTGGCTCTTTCAATTCCGGTATAGGTATCCAAAAACGGCCTTAAAAGTTCCGTATTGGTAGGAATAGCCCCGAAGCAGCTTACTCCTCTTCTGTCATTGGCGTTGTAATCTCCTGAAGTTCTCAGGTCATCACCGGATTGGGACAGGATAAGGTTCATTCTCTGTCCGTAGGTGTTGTCGCCCATGGTACTGTTGTAAACTCCCACGAGAGCAGAGAAAGTATCTGATACGGAGTCAAACTGTTGCTTTTCAGCAGTATTGGATAAGCTTTCTACATCCAGATACTCTTCACAGGAATTGATCGAGATAAGCCCTGCAATGGAAAAAACAATTGTTAGAAATTTATTTTTCTTCATAATATTAGATTTAAAAAGTGATATCAACACCTGACAAAATGAATCTGCTTCTCGGATAGGCAGCATAATCTACTCCCGGTGTCAAAGGATTTCTTCGGGTATTGGCTTCCGGGTCATATCCCGAATAGCCGGTAATGGTGAATACATTGTTCATCGTAAAATACAGCCTGAAATTTGAAAGTCCCAGCTGGCTGGTAAAGTCTTTTCCGAGTGAATAGCCGATGGTAAGGTTATTGAGTCTCAGGAAAGATCCGTCTTCAATGGCGTAAGAATGCAGGAAATAAGCACCGGCCGGTGGGGTCCACATGGTGGTATTGGCATTCATGGCGGCAAGAGCGGCAGGATCATTTACTTTAGTTCCGTTGTCATCAAACCATCTCCAGCGGTCGGCTACCTCGGCAAGCATATTGTTGTCTCTGTAAAGGTATTGTGTGGAGTATTCTATTTTATTCGCGTTGTATACTTTATTTCCGACAGAGAAGTTGAACATAACGCTCATATCCCAGTTTTTGTAGCGGAAGGTCTGATTAAAACCACCGTAGAATTTCGGCTGGGCATTTCCCAAGTCGGTCATATCATTGTTATCGATAACACCATCGCCGTTAAGATCCTGAAGTTTCAGATCACCCGGCTGTACGGGTTTTGCGCCGTTCGCTGCGGCGGCTGAGCTTGGAATGCCTGCTTTCAGGGTGTAAGCCTGTGTAGTAGGGTTGTAGTCAAAATCACTGACCTCATATCTTCCTGCCGTCACATATCCCCAGTAGGTTCCCACCGGTTTTCCGACCTGTACCAGGAAGTCATTGAGGTTGTTCTGCCATCCTGAAGGAAACAGGTAGTAGTTGGAACTTGCCGAAGCACTGTTTCCCAGGCTTTTAATCGTATTCTGATTGGAAGAAATGTTGGCATCGATCTTCCAGCTGAAGTTTTCCTTATTGATGATGGCGCTTCCGATGGAGAACTCTATTCCTTTGTTGGTTGTGCTTCCCGAATTTTGGTACTGGTATTCATATCCTGTGGTCTGAGGAATTTTAGCCAAAAGCAAAAGGTCTTTCGTGTCAGTCTGGTAAACATCCAGGGAACCGTATACTTTCCCTTTAAACAACCCGAAATCCAGACCTGCATTTTTTGAAGAGGCCGATTCCCATTTTACCGCCTGGTTAGACATGATGTTTCCGGTCGTCGCACCTGGTGTAACATTGGTTCCGAAGGCATATCCGTAATCCGACGAGGTGGTGAAGAAGGTATCATATAAAAAGGCTTTGATCCTGTTGTTTCCGGAGAGACCGTAGCCTGCTCTCAGCTTAAGTTCGCTGATGACCCTGCTTTCTTTCAGGAAATTTTCTTCATTGATCTTCCACGCCACGGAAGCAGCCGGGAAATAACCCCAGCGGTTTCCTGGACCGAAAACGCTGGATCCGTCCATCCTCATGGATGCCGTTACGATATACTTATTTTTAAAGATATAGTTGGCCCTTCCGAAAAAAGATACGATCCTGTCCGGTAAAACATCAGCCTTCGGATTTTCCTGTACGAGTCCGGAAGGCGGGTTGGCCGACTGGATGTTGGCGAATGCCTCCTGCGGGCTGATCGATTTCGGAAGCCATTTGATGTTCATCATCAAAGATTCTGCATCGGTTTTTACGGTTTCCTGGCCCAGTAAAAAGTCTACTTTGTGATTGCCGTATGTTTTTCTGAAATTTAAGGTATTGGTATTGGTGATCCTTCTGGATTGTGCTTTACTTAAAAAAACAACCGGCTGATCGTTATTTTGTCGCGCAAGACTCGTCACCGTTCCTGAAAACTGATTGACAAATTCATCCCGCTGTACATAGCCTATTACACTTCTGAAGGTGAAGTCTTTATTGATCTTATATTCAATGATACCGTTCAGCAAAAGGTCATTACGGCCGTTTTCCTTCACTTCATTATCTGCCAGGATGATAGGGTTTACCAGGTTGGTCTCGTTGGCAAACAATGGATCGAATTCATCGATATTTTTAGCAGGCCCTCCCTCGAACGGCTGATATCTGACCGCATTTCTAAGACGGTTAGTGCTCTGGGAACCTGTAGCGGAAGTTCCGGCGCCGAAGATGGTCTGCCTGCTGTATCTTGCATTCAGCGTCAGGCTCAGTTTTTTAGAAAGATCGTAATCATATTTGAAGTTGGCCATGTTTCTTTTGAGTCCCGAACCGATCATGATTCCGTCTTCCTGAACATTGTTTAGTGACAGTGAGAAAGATGAATTGTCAGAGCCGCCCGTAACCGATACATTGTGCGTGAAATTGAAAGCCTCTCTTCCGAAAACCTCGTCCTGCCAGTTAATCTTCTTCAGGTTCCCGTAATTTTTAGCAATATCCTGGAAACTTCCGTATCGGGTATTAAAAGCATCAATATCAGTCTGCACACCGCCTTTATTATAAATCTCGTACTGATAAAGCACATATTGGTAAGGATCCAGGACATCAATGGTCTTTTGGATAGATCTCACACCCAGAAATCCATTGTAGTTGATCGATGTTTTGGCTCTTTTGCGGCCGCCTTTCGTGGTTATAAGGACCACGCCGTTCGCCCCACGTGCCCCATAAATGCTGGTAGAAGAAGCATCTTTAAGAACTTCAATCGACTCTATTTCTTTGGGCGACAGGATCGTCAGCGCATTATCCATCTGAATACCATCGACGATATACAACGGAGCATTGCTTCCGGTAATAGAATTTCCTCCTCGTACCACGATGTCTACGTCTGCGCCGGGCGATCCCTCACTTAAAGAAACCTGCACGCCGGCAAGACGTCCCTGTATGGCCTCCGCGGCATTGGTAGAAGGCATATCTTTTAGTGCTTCCCCTTTCACGGAAGAGACCGCATTGGTAACATCCTTTTTAGAAACCTTGGTATAACCTACCAGAACCACTTCGTCGATCTTGGATTCTTTTTCCTTTCGGGGCTCTTTCTCTTGAGCCATGGCAAGGACAGGAAGTAGAAAGACAGTTAAATATAACCACTTTACGGATTGTACTTTTTTATCCATTTTGTATCCTTATAGTTTTAATTTTGGTTGAAATTTTTTTTCAATCTTCTTTTTTTGCGGATTCAAGTATTCTGTTGTTTTTTCTAGTGGAAATATTCTTTTAAATTGACGCTTACCATAGTGCAATCGATTGCGTAAATTTTCATATAAATATCCTGGCTCCTAAACTAATATTATTTTCCAATATGCAAAGAAAAAAATATTATTTTTTCATTAATTTGTGTTAAGAGGTGATTTATATAAAGTATTATTTAATTTGAAAATTATATATAAATAATTGATATACATTTGATTATATATTAATTTTAAGTAACTGAAGCTTCTTTAAAAAATAAATGAAAAGTTGATGGCTGTAGTAGAATTTACCTTAAAATTTAATTAAAATCATCTCATTTTGCCGATCTGATATTTACCAAAATTGAAAGACAGCATCGAAATTTAATCTCATTTCCTGATTTTTATCATCTTTTGAATGATTATTAAAGCGAATATTTCAGACGCTGAAAGACGGATTTGATAATGAAAGCGGAAGACTGCTCGATTTAAGTTCAGTTTTGATGATATTTAATAGCCAGGATTGCTTATTTTCTGGCATGATTTTATATTTTTCTGCGTTTTGAACATCAGTTTTGGTTAATATCCGGGAATGAATTTCTTTTTTTACTAAAGTATTAATGCTTGTTTTTGAATTTTAATTAGTTGAATATGAGCTTTTTATAAATTTAAATTAAATTTTTGTTAACTAATTAAAGAATAATGATATATTTATCCCACAAGTATTTCTGTGAATTTTAGTGTAATTTTATGCAATCGATTACGCAATGTTTAACAGGTTTAATAAAAACCACCATAAAAGAAAAATAAAAAGAAGTATGGCACCATCAGAATTTCGTTATGCCCATCATCCCGAAGATGTAAAAAAATATACGACGGAAGATCTCAGAAAGGAGTTTCTGATCGATGATTTATTTAATGAAGATAAGATAAAACTGGTCTATTGTATGTACGACAGGCTGATTGTCGGCGGTATTATGCCTTCCGCAAAAGCCCTGACTCTGGAACCGACGGACGATCTGAAAGCTGAACATTTCCTGGACAGGAGAGAGCTGGGGATCATCAACGTCGGAGGCAATGGAAAAGTTACAGTAGACGGTGAAGTGTACGGGCTGGCCAACAAAGAGGCTTTGTACATCGGGAAAGGCGCAAAGGAGATTGTTTTTGAAAAATCAGGAAGCGAACAGCCTTATTTTTACATCAATTCTGCACCTGCGCACCATACGTACCCAACCCGCAAAATCACGAAAAACGAAGCCGAGATCGTAGAACTGGGAGACGAAAAATACGCCAATAAACGCGTCATCAACAAACTGATTGTGAATTCCGTTCTGGAAACCTGCCAGCTGCAGATGGGAATGACCGAACTGCAGCCCGGAAGCGTCTGGAATACCATGCCGGCACACACCCATACCAGAAGAATGGAAGCCTATTTTTATTTTGACCTTGAGGAAGGCCAGACGGTAAGCCATTTTATGGGCCAGCCTCACGAAACACGCCACATTTTTATGACCAACAGGCAGGCGGTACTTTCTCCGGAATGGTCTATCCATTCGGGAGTGGGAACCTCCAATTATACCTTTATATGGGGAATGGCCGGAGAGAATATGGATTACGGCGATATGGACGGAATTAAAACCAACGAATTAAAGTAATTTCCAATGAATTTATTTGATTTATCCGGAAAAGTAGCGGTCGTTACCGGAGGCACGCACGGTCTGGGAATGGCAATGGCAGAAGGACTTGCCGCTGCCGGTGCTGAACTGGCCATTACGAGTACCACGCCATCGAAATTAGAAGAAGCTTTGCAGTATTATCATGATAAAGGATATAAGGCAACAGGCTATCTCTTTGATGTGACCGACGAACTGGAAGCTGCTCAGAAAGTCGCTTTAATGGAAGCAACCCACGGAAAAATAGACATCCTGGTCAATAATGCAGGCATCATCAAACGCATTCCGGCCATTGAAATGGAGGTCGAAGATTTTAGAAAAGTAATCGATGTAGACCTTACCGGTCCTTTTATCATGTCGAAGCTTGTCGGAAAATACATGATCAAAAGAAAATCAGGGAAGATCATCAACATCTGCTCTATGATGAGTGAGCTGGGCCGCGATAATGTGGTGGCCTACGCCTCTGCAAAAGGCGGGCTTAAGATGCTCACCAAAAACCTGGCCACCGAATGGGCCAAACACAACATCCAGGTAAACGGTATCGGTCCCGGATACTTTGCCACATCGCAGACAGAGCCGATAAGAGTGGATGGAAATCCCTTTAACGATTTTATCATCAGCAGAACACCCGAAGGGCGTTGGGGAAACCCCGAAGACCTCGCCGGAACCGCAATTTTCCTGGCCTCTGAAGCCAGTAAGTTCATCAACGGACAGATCATCTACGTTGACGGCGGAATTCTGGCAACCATCGGGAAACCCGCTAATGAATAACTACAGAATCAGATAGAATGAAACCTTTTATAACAGATCAATTTTTACTACAGAATAAATACGCTGAAGAATTGTACTTCAGATATGCAGAAAAACAACCCATCATTGATTATCATAATCATTTGATCCCTAAAGATATTGCCGAAGATACTGTTTTCGAAAATATTTCCAAAGTCTGGATCGCCGGCGACCATTACAAGTGGAGAGCCATGCGTACCCTGGGCGTCAGCGAAAAATTCATCACCGGGTATGCTACCGATAAAGAAAAATTCCAGGCCTGGGCAAAAACAGTGCCCTTTACCCTGAGAAACCCGCTTTATCACTGGACACACCTCGAACTGAAAAGGTATTTCGGAATCGATGAATTGTTGAATGAGGATAATGCCTCAGACATTTACGACAACATCACTTCGCAGCTCCAGACCCCGGAAAAATCCACAAGAGGACTGTTGAAAATGATGAACATAGAATCACTTTGTACCACCGAAGATCCTACCGATACCCTCAATTATCATCAGGATCTGGCGAAGAGCGATTTCAGCATTAAAGTAAGCACAGCTTTTCGTCCGGATAAAGCCATTTTAATTGAAAACCACAACTTTGCAGATTATCTTGCAAAGCTGGCTGAAGCTGCAGGTATTGAAATTAATTCTTACCAGACGCTGTGTGATGCCTTACTAAAAAGAATCGAATATTTCCACGAAAACGGCTGCAGGCTCTGTGACCACGGATTAAACAATATTTCTTTTGAAGAATCTACGCAAGCTGAAATCAATGCCATCTTCAGTGATAAGTTGGATGGAAAGGTAATCGCTGAAAAGCAGGTCAACCAATTCAAAACGGCTATTCTTTTGTTTTTAAGTGAAACCTATCACAAATACGGATGGGTACAGCAGTTCCATTTAGGTGCTTTAAGGAACAACAACGAGAGAATGCACAGAATTCTCGGTCCGGATACGGGTTGGGACTCTATCGGTGATTTTGTACAGGCCGAAACTTTGTCTAAATTTTTAAACACCTTAGACGGAAAAGATAAATTAACAAAAACGATTATTTATAACTTAAACCCTGCCGACAACGAGATTTTTGCCACCATGATCGGGAATTTCAATGATGGAAGCATTAAAGGAAAAGTACAGTTTGGGTCGGGATGGTGGTTCCTGGATCAGAAGGACGGCATGATCAAGCAGATGAATGCCCTTTCCAATATGGGATTGATCAGCTGTTTTGTCGGTATGCTTACCGATTCCAGAAGTTTCCTTTCTTTCCCGAGACATGAGTATTTCAGAAGAGTGCTGTGCAACCTTTTCGGTGAAGAAATGAGAAAAGGAGAACTGCCGGATGATATGGAACATGTCGGGAAAATTATTTCCGATATCTGCTACCATAATGCTAAAAATTATTTTGATTTTTAAATTAAATAAGAACTCTCGAAGATTGAGCAAATCCAGCAGATGATTATGTAAAAAAAATTGCGTAATCTGTCAAATTTGAGAGGTATTAGTTAAGTGAAACGCTTTAAGAACTAAAAACAATTAGTAGTAAAAAATATTAACGACCCTTTGCATTAAATAGCAAGTATTTAAATGATCATTAATTTAAACAATGAGCAATAAAATAGTCACATTCGGAGAAGTCATCATGAGGCTTTCACCTACCGGAAACCGTACCATGAAGCAAAGCCATGAGATGGAATTTTTTTTCGGCGGAACAGAGCTGAATGTAGCGGCATCACTCGCTACCATGGGATGCAGGGTAAGGCATGTGAGTTGTGTTTCAGATGATTTTGTCGGGGAATCTGCGCTGTCATTTATCAAAAGTTTTGGGATCGATACCGCTTTTATCAGTAAAAATGAGCATCCTTTGGGATTGTATTTTCTTGAAACAGGCGCATCGGTTCGCGCAGGCAGAATCGCTTACAACAGACTGAACGGCTCCTTTGCAAACATCAAACCTCAACAGATTGATTGGGAAGAGGTTTTGGAAGGCCACCGGTATTTCCACTGGACAGGTATCAGCCCCGGAATTTCGCGCGCAGCCTACGAAAGCCTGAGAGAAGCTTTAAAAACCGCCCGTGAAATGGAAATGGAAATTACTGCCGATCCTGCCTACCGTTCCAACCTGTGGAAATACGGCAAAAGCGGGCAGGAAATTCTGAAAGAACTGGTTTCTTATTCCACGATCTTCATCGGAGGGGTCAACGAAATCAATGAAATCCTGGGTAAACAGTTTTCTTTTGATAAAGAAGGTTTTATACAAGCCTCTGAAGCATTGCAGAAGCATTGTCCCTCAATCCATAAGATCTTCGACAAAATAAGAATCGGCGTTACGGCGAGTGCCCAGAAAACACAGGGAAGAGCCCTGCTCAACGGGAATTATTTCGAAACGGATTTGCTGGAAGTCAGCCCGGTGGTCGACAGGATAGGGACCGGAGATGCCTTTGCTGCCGGACTTATCTATGGACTGATTCATTTTGATGATGAAAAAGCCCTGAACTTTGCCAATGCAGCATGTGCCATCAAACACACCATTGTAGGGGACATCAATTACAGCAGCGCAGAAGATATTCTCGAAGTCATGAACGGAGACTCCGGAGGAAGAATAAAAAGGTAAATGGCTTTTGGCTGCTAGCTGCTAGCTTTTAGCAATTGAATTAATCAGTTTAGAATGATATGTTTATAACTGATAAAGCTTTGTTCTTTTATAAGCGAAGCGGCTTTGCGAAACTAATGGCAGTCCGCAATAAAAATACCTTTGCGAACTCTGTGTTCAAAAAAAGATTATTTCCAATAAATAATGAAATAAAAATGACAAAAATTCAAGCTGTTACGAACGTCATCATCAGCCAGGGGATTTTACCGCTGTATTATCATGCTGACGAGACGGTAACGATAGAAATATTAAAATCCCTATACAAAGCGGGAATACGTGCGGTGGAATATACGAGCCGCGGTGAATCTGCCCTGGGCAATTTTCACAAAATGATTGAAGTCCGCAATGAAGAAATGCCGGAAATGCTTTTAGGAATAGGAACGATAAAAGATGTAAAGCAGGCAGAAGAATATTACAACGCAGGTGCCGATTTTTTTATCAGTCCGGGATTTGTAAAAGAAGTGTCCGAATTTTTAATTCCGAAAGACCTCTTATACAGTCCGGGATGCATGACGCCGACTGAGATCATAGAAGCTGAAAGATCAGGCGTCACCTTCATCAAATTATTCCCGGGAAATGTTCTCGGATCCGCATTTATGAGTGCCATCAAAGAGGTGTTCCCACATCTGAAGTTTATGCCAACCGGTGGGGTAGATGCTACCAAAGAAAGCATTGAAAGCTGGTTTAAAGCCGGAGTTTCTGCCGTCGGGATGGGAAGCAAATTGATAAGTAAAGAAGCTATGCTGGCAAAAAATTATGCAGGCATCGAAAATGAAACCAGAAAAGTACTGGACATTATTCAGACTTTAAGATCATAAAAAACGTTGCATTCAACCCACCATTAATGATTAAGAAGTTAGGAAAAATAACAATTGATTAAGGAAAAACTCTATGGTCTCTGCTATGTGAAACGCCTTTGCGAACCTTTGCGTTCAAACCAACCAACAGTAAAAATTAAACCAACAGCCAACTAATTCAAAAAAATAAATATGAGTTCAGTTAAATCCCTAAAACCGACGAATTTCAGATGGACGATCTGCGTTTTGCTGTTCATTGCCACCACGATCAATTATCTGGACCGTCAGGTTTTATCATTAACATGGAAAGATTTTATCGCTCCCGAATTTCACTGGAACAACAACGACTATGGAAATATCACGGCTTTATTTTCCATTTTCTATGCGATAGGAATGCTTTTCGCAGGAAAATTTGTCGACTTCATGGATACCAAAAAAGGTTTTCTTTGGGCTATCGGAATCTGGTCGGTAGGTGCTATTTTACACGCTTTCTGCGGAATCGCAACATCGGGAATCCTTACCGGAAACTGGATGGCCGGTTTTCACGGTTCCAAAGAATTGATCGCGAAAGTTTCCAATACTTCTGCCATTATCAGCACCAGTGTTTCGCTGTTTATTTTTGCGCGTTTCGTGTTGGCTATTGGGGAAGCCGGGAATTTTCCCGCAGCCATTAAAACAACGGCCGAATATTTTCCCAAGAAAGACAGGGCCTTCTCTACCAGCATCTGGAATGCCGGGGCTACCGTAGGTGCTTTGGCAGCCCCTGTTACCATTCCTTTTATTGCAAAATCAATGGGGTGGGAATGGGCATTCATCATTATTGGGGCGTTAGGATTTGTATGGATGGGCCTTTGGGTATTCTACTATAAAAAACCGCACGACCACCATAAAGTGAATGAGCATGAGCTTACTTACATCCAGCAGGATCAGGAAGAAGTGCTTGTGGAAACGGAGAGAGAGACCGTGGAAGAAAGAAAATTTACCTACCGGGAATGTTTCAGCTACAGACAGACGTGGGCATTTGCCTTCGGGAAATTTATGACCGATGGGGTGTGGTGGTTCTTTCTCTTCTGGACACCGGCTTATTTAAGTTCGGTCTATAAAATGGACTCCACCCAAAGTGCATTTCCGCTGTTTGTCCTGTACATGATCACATTATTCTCAATTATCGGGGGATGGCTTCCGAAATATTTTGTGGAAAAGAAAGGAATGAACGCTTACTCCGGAAGGATGAAAGCCATGCTGATCTTTGCATTTTTCCCACTCTTAGCATTATTGGCGCAGCCTTTGGGCTCTATCACATACTGGATTCCTGTGCTCATCATCGGAGTTGCCGGAGCAGCCCATCAGGCCTGGTCGGCTAATATTTTCTCGACCGTCGGCGATATGTTCCCAAAAAAAGCCATCGCTACCATCACCGGAATCGGAGGAATGGCAGGCGGAATCGGATCATTTTTAATTAATATATCCTCAGGTATTTTATTCGATCATGCCCATAAAGCGTGGACAACCGTGGATGGAACTCCTTTATTGGAAAAATATCCGGAATACATCAACGAAAGATTGCCGGACAAATTCTTCGAGCAGCTGGAAAAATCCGGAGCCGTAGTCGTGGACGGAATCGACAAAGGATACATGATTATCTTCTCGATCTGTGCCGTAGCATACCTCATCGCGTGGGCAGTGATGAAAACATTAGTCCCGAAATATAAAGTAATCAAATAACTGGATCTGAGGAAGTACAAAAAACAATGATGTCATCGCTAAGTAAAAACCTTACGTTTAAATTAAGAACCCAACTGTTAATAAAAGAACTCTGCGTTCTCTGCTAAGTGAAACGCCTTTGCGAACTTA
This sequence comes from Chryseobacterium endophyticum, assembly GCF_056333165.1. NCBI lineage: Bacteria > Pseudomonadati > Bacteroidota > Flavobacteriia > Flavobacteriales > Weeksellaceae > Chryseobacterium > Chryseobacterium endophyticum. The sequence continues at coordinate 100,049 of NZ_JBWGXE010000009.1, read as the reverse complement.
AAATATGCAGTGCGAATTTAAAAAAAACTAAGCGGCCTCTGCTTTCAACCCCAATCATTAAGGTGATTTAAGAAGTTAAGAATAATAAAATCGTAAGCAGTTAAAAAACCTTTGCGGCCTCTGCGTTCAAAAAAGCACAGCGCAAACCAACCCCGCAATAAAAATTAGAAAATGGAAAATCAGATAAAACAAAAACTAAATCGTGAATTAATAAATGCTCAGGAAAAACTTCCCATTAAAATTGTACAGTTTGGCGGAGGAAATTTCATGAGAGGATTCACCGATTATGTGATTGACAGGTTAAATAAAGAAACCGGATTCAATGCCGGAATAGTAAATGTTCAGCCGACGCCGAACGGTTCGGTTCATAAGCTGGAAGAACAGAATAATGTATATACCCTTTTCACCAGAGGAATCAAAAAAGGAGAAATTATTGACGAAAAGCAGATCATTTCTGCCATTCAGAAATCTGTGAATCCATATACAAACTATGATGAATTCTTGGCGCTGGCCAAAGAAGAAGAGCTGGAGTTTATTTTTTCCAACACTACGGAAACCGGAATTGCGTACGACGAATCAGAAAATTCTTATACAGGTCCGCACAAAAATTTTCCTGCGAAAGTAACAGTTCTGTTACATGAAAGATTCAAACATTTTAACGGGGCAGAAGATAAAGGACTGAGAATTATTCCGTGTGAACTGATCGAAGACAATGCGTTTGTCTTAAGAGATATTATTTTAAAATATGCAACACTTTGGAATTTAGAAGAAAGCTTTGCCCAGTGGATCGATGAAAACAACTATTTCCACAATACTTTGGTAGACAGAATCGTTCCGGGGTATCCGAAAGACGATGCAGAATCTTACGAAGATCAGCTGGATTATGAAGACCGGATGATGGTGGTTTCCGAAACTTTCCTCTTATGGGTTATTCAGGATGCCGGAAATTTAAATGAAAGAATTCCTTTCAACAAGATCAACGAACAGATTTTAGTGGTTGATGATATTCAGCCCTACCGTCTGAGAAAAGTCAGAATTCTGAATGGCGGGCATACTTTGATGCTGGCTCCTGCAATTTTAGCTGGAAAAGAAACCGTAAAGGACTCCATTGATAACGAATTTATCGGTAAATTTTTAAGCGATTCTATCTTTAATGAAGTTAATCAGACTTTAGGTCTGGATGAAACAGAATTAAAAAAATTCGCGGAAGAAGTTTTCGACAGATTCAGAAATCCTTTCATTAAACATCATCTGGCAAGCATCGCTTTATATTTTGTATCTAAATTTAAAGTAAGAGTGCTTCCGAGTTTGTTAAAATATGTTGAAACCCACAATAAGCTACCTTTGAATTTAACATTCTCTTTGGCATGTTTAATCAGGTTCTACCAGGGAAGTTTTGGAGAAAAAACGCTTCCGTTGAATGATGAAGAAGCAATCATCAACAGATTCAAAGAAATCTGGACAAACGAAAATTACGGGAACATAGCAGAATTGGCATTAAGCGAAAAACGATTCTGGGACACAGATCTTACAGAGGTTGAAGGTTTAAAAGCAGCCGTTTCCAAAGCACTGTACGAGATCGATCATCATGATATGGAAACAGCATATAACAATTTTGTAGAATTTAATTCTTAAAAATCATGCAAAAGAAAGTACTGAAAGTAAATCCTAAAGACAACGTCATTGTAGCGTTGGTGGATTTACCTGCCGGAGAATCGGTACATCTTGACGGTACAGATTATACGGTGGTCAAAGATATTAAAGCTAAACATAAATTCGCTGCCCAAGATTTTGAGGCCGGCGAGCAGATCATCATGTATGGTGTCATCGTCGGAAAAGCCAGCCAAACCATCAGAAAAGGAGAGGTGATCACCACGGAAAACGTAAAGCACCAGAGCGCAAAAGTGGAAGGCAAAACCGAAACCCTGGGCTGGAATCCACCCAATGCAGACAAATGGAAAGACCGTACTTTCATGGGCTATCACCGTGAGGACGGGCAGGTGGGAACAGAAAATGTCTGGTTATTCTTTCCTTTGGTATTCTGTGAAAACAAGAATATCGAAACCCTCAAAGACATCTTTGAAAAAGAACTACTGCACGAAAAAGCAAGCAAGCATCAGTTATTATTAAGATCATTATTAAATGGCGGTTCGGAAGCTGATGTTTCCGTGGAAGAGGAGCAAAACGATACAAGAGTATTCAAAAATATCGACGTAAGATTCATTACCCACCAGGGTGGTTGTGGGGGAATCCGTCAGGATGCCGAAGCGTTGGGAAGGCTGTTTGCAGGATATGTCAACAACCCGAATGTAGCGGGTGCTACCGTACTCAGCCTGGGTTGCCAGAATCTTCAGGTGCAGATCTTTATGGATGCGCTGCATGCTTTGGCCCCGGATAACAAAAAACCGATCGTCGTTTACGAACAGCAGAAATCGGGAACGATTGATGAGATGCTTACCGGCGTTATCAAAGATTCCTATGAAGGAATTAAACAGGCCAATCATATAGAAAGAAAACCGGCACCCATTACCAAACTGAACATCGGTTTGGAATGCGGAGGCTCCGATGGTTTTTCAGGAATTTCTGCCAACCCGGTTTTGGGGGAAGTTTCCGATATCATGGCTGCTGTGGGCGGTACCACCATGCTTGCCGAATTCCCGGAATTGTGTGGGGTAGAGCAGGAACTGGTCAACCGCTGCATCAATGATGAAGATGGTGTGAAATTCCTTCAGCTCATGAAAGATTTTGAAAAATCGGTCGTAGCAGCTGGCTCAGGCTTCGATATGAACCCGTCTCCCGGAAACATCAAAGACGGTCTCATTACCGATGCGATGAAATCTGCGGGTGCCGCCAAAAAGGGAGGTGCCGCGCCCATCGTTGAAGTGCTGGATTTTACAGAGTATGCCACAAAACCAGGCCTCAACCTTCTCTGTACGCCCGGAAACGACGCCGAATGTACCACGGCTTTGGTAGGATCAGGCGCAACCGTCGTCCTTTTTACCACAGGCCTCGGAACACCGATGGGGAATCCTATTGCCCCGGTCGTAAAGATTTCTTCTAATACCGCATTGGCAGAAAAAATGCCGGACATCATTGATTTTAATGCCGGAACCGTGATCAGCGGAGATAAAACCATCCCCGAAGCGGCAGATGAGCTGTTAGAATACATCATCCGGGTAGCCAGCGGCCAGGTCAAAACCAAAGCCGACTTACTGAATCAGAATGATTTCATTCCATGGAGACGTGGGGTCTCCCTGTAATGGGTTAATTATATTAAATATTAGGGTTGAAAATGCTTCCGGCTTCGGCGGGGAGCATTTTCTTTGTTTTGGAATAGGCATGAAGCGAATTTTGTAAAGAGCCAGGAGATTACTGATTTATTTTAAATTAAAATGAGCCTAGCTCTTTTAATTTAAAGTACATAAACCACCCCGTCAAAAATTCTTTGAATTTTTCCCACCCCTCCACAGGAGTGGAATTTAACTGGCTTCGATACAAAAGCTGGAATTTTCCTTCAAAAATTAAAACTAAATATGACCATTATAAAAGCGGGAAACGATTAAGACGGGGTGGTTATAAGAAAGTATTTGTAGAAAACGATTGATTTAATCGAGATATCGCCACCGTTTATTTCTCCGTCCGGTATGTTTTCTTTAAATGTTCTGTTTTCAGAATGTCACAACCTGAAACAAATATTCTGTACACCGGTCTTTCCAGTCCGTAATAGGGTATTTTATCTTCAAAATATTCGATGTCCAGGCGGTCTAATGTGTTTTTCAGGTCGGAGATTTTACGGATGTCAGCGGAAAAGCCGATACAATGGGTCTTCGCCCATCGGTCTGAAGTGATCTGATGAAAAGCATGCGCCACGATTTCCGCCTCGGTGTTGAAGGATTCCAAAGGCTCTTTCTTCCCCCGTTCCGTATAATACCAGGTAAAATGACCATCCGACTTTTCCATTCCAAAGCCTTCATAAATAGGATTTCCGTTAACGGAATAGCTGTTGAAATTGTAACAATGATCTTTCATCCATTGTTCAAGTTCAGGAATGGTCTTTGGTAAATCGTTTGTATCCATTGGTTGTTTTTATAAATATACATCCATAAAACGATGAAAACAACCGGAGCCGTCAGAAATTTTTTTGAATTTTCGCCGCCTTTTAAAAGATTGAAATTTAAATGCCTCTCTACAAAAGAGCAATTCCTTTCTGCGGATGAGTCGTATACTTTTTAGCAATATCCTTTTTCAACACATTCCACGTTCCGGACGTCAACCGACACGTCCGGAACGTGTCCGGACCCGTTCTTCACGCCTCCCGATACGTTCATCAGCGCTTCCGACCCGTTGCAGGACGTGTCGCGATACGTTCTTAACGGGTCTGGCAGGGTTCTCAACGGGGCGGTAGGGGTTAATAACGTCAAACGGTACGTTGCCAACCTCTCCCGACCGGTGAACAACGGGTCGCAAGGGATGAAAAATGTCTCCGGAGCTCCACCTAACGTCTCCGGACTGCTGAATAACGTTACCGAAAGGGTTAAAGACGGGGCCCGAGGGATAAATAACGTATCCGGAGGACTACAAAAGGTGTAAGACTGACCACAGGTTCAGCAGGCAAGAAGCTGTTCTAAAAGTCACGATAGTCATTTTTTGTAATCGCCACGATTTTATCTGATTTAAATAATGATTTTTATCGCACAGCGTAGGATTTGCTCCTCAGGAGCAATATCTGTGTAGATCAATATCAGCATCTTGTACCGGAACTCGTCGGAGTTCTATCTTATCATAGCACACTACCGCCTGCTTGCAATATTCCATTGTTTTTTTTCTGCTACACAGATTTTGATCCTCCGGAACATAAAAAATTACCGGTTCAATTTTCTGGCGTAAAAAAAGAGGCTTCCAATTTTTTGGATAGCCTCATGCTTTTAGAGATTATTTGATTCGTCTTTCTATTATCCCGTTATTTTCAATGATTGGATGAGTCCGTCTTTTAAGGTTAAATCATAAGACATTACGATCGGGCTGCCCGGGAAATTTCCGGAAACCTCGGCTTTCAGGATTTCTTCATTTTCCGAATATTCGAGAGGTTTCATGACGGCTCGGTAGTCGTTGTTGGCCTTTTCAATCCACTGTTCGATTTCTTTTCTTCCGGTGTGGGTTTTACTTTCATCAAAAACAACGGCGGTTTCTGAAAAACATTGGGCATAGCCTGCGCTGTCGAAACGGTTCTGTGTTTCAACCAAATCGGCGAGTACTTTTGGTAAGTTCATAACGATATATTTTTAAGGTTGTTAAATAGTAGGAACGGTTCCCCCGTCGATAACGAAATTGGTACCCGTTAGATAATCAGCCCGTGGTGAAACCAGAAAACCGACTAATTCTGCCACTTCCAGTGGTTCGGCAGGTCTTCCGAAAGGGATTCCGCCCAATGCATCCATTACGCTTTGCTGTGCTTCTTCCACCGTACTGTTTGCCTTTCTGGCGATTTCACCCAACCAGGCTTTCGAGGCCGTTGTGTTGATCCATCCCGGGGAAACCGTAAGCACACGCACCCCTTTTGGTGTCACTTCATTTGACAGGCTTTTGCTGTAGTTGATTAATCCTGCTTTTGCACTTGCGTACGGCAGTGTAGAATTGTACAAAGGAAGTTTACCCTGGATCGAAGCAATATGAATGATAACACCGCTTTTCCGCTCAATCATTTGGGGTAAAAATCCCCGGTCAAGCCTTACCGGTGCAAGCAGATTCGCCTGTAAGGTAGATTCCCAGTCTTCATCGCTGAGCACCGCAAAACCGCCCGCCGGTGTTTCGGATGAACCAAGATTATTGACCAGGATATCAAGCCTTCCATAAGTCGACAAGACTTTGTCGATGATGTGCTTTGCTTCTTCCGGTTTACTTAAATCAGCGGCCATAAAATGAAAGTTGGGATTTTCATTTTCCGGCGCGTTTCTGGCGGTGATAATCACCGTGGCTCCGGCTTGTAAGAGTCTTTCGGCAATGGCCCGTCCTGCTCCTTTGGTACCTCCGGTCACTAAGGCAATCTTGCCCGATAATTCATTGTTGAAATTAAATTGTTCCATTTTTTTAAGAATTGTTATAGGCCAAAATTGAGGTATAAAAACAGTTTGCACAAGTACGGAATTACGATTCATATAGGGATAAATTGATCCCCTATTGCGTAAATTGAAGCATACGTTTAATTTTGCAATATGTACGAGAGAAAAATAATTCCCAACCTCAACTGCGGACTGGATCTGATCGGTGAAGTGCTTTACGGCAAATGGAAAATCCGTTTGCTGTGGTTTATCAATGAGGGACATAAAAGACCCAGCGAACTGCAGCGCAAAATACCGGACGCTTCCCGCAGGGTTTTAAATGTACAGCTGAAGGAACTGGAAGATCACGAACTGATCTCAAAGATCATCTACCCGGTTGTTCCCCCGAAAGTAGAGTATAGCCTTACCGAATTTGGCAAAAGCCTGATTCCCGTTGTGAGTGCATTAGGCCAGTGGGGCGATCAGCATCAGGACCGTTTAAGAACGCTGATTATTAATAGAATCAACGGATCTTCAGCGCAGGAGGAAGGATTAAATATTCCGTCGGGAAACGAAGAATAGGAATACGGCTTTATGATCGATCCGGGTTTGATTCAGGATCGTAAAAAAAATCATCATCCTTATTTTTAACCGGGTTTGGACTGCTTATTTTTAAATGTCATATAAAATGCATAATTTCCTTTATGGTAGACATAATTTGATTAAATTTACGTCAATAATGCACATTCATTTAGAGACATAACTCAGAACCCCGTATGAATAAGAAAAATGCCACCATCTATGATATTTCGAAGAAGCTAAACGTAAGTGTGGCAACTGTTTCAAGAGCCCTTAACAATCATCCCCGGATAAGCCAGGCCACCAAAGACCTGGTTACCAAAACGGCAAAGGAGATGAATTATAAGCAGAACAATCTGGCCAAAGCTTTGAAAAGCGGGGAAACCAAAAATGTCGGCATTATCGTTCCCTTCGTCAATACCAATTTCTTTTCCTCCGTGATCCGCGGGATAGAAGAAGAGCTTTCCCCTTTCGGTTATCATGTGATCATCTGCCAGAGCCACGAAGACGTGAATATTGAGAAAAGACATCTGAATACCCTCTTAAATGCGCAGGTCGACGGGATCTTTATGTCGGTATCCAAAACCACGATTGATACGGCTCATATTCAGAGCATACTCGATACCACCAATACCCCGATTATATTTTTTGACCGTAAGAAAGATATTTCGGGCATCAGCACGGTAACTATTGATGATTACCGGGGCGGCTACCTAGCAACAGAACATCTGATCAAGGAAGGATACAAGAATATCTGCCACTTTTCAGGGGATCTGAATCTTGAAATTTATCAGAACCGTCTGAATGGGTATAAGCAAGCACTGATCGATCATGACTTTCAGGTAAAAGAGGAAAATATCATGGCTACGGGCAGTTCTATTGAAGCGGGTATTGAGGCCATTAAAAAGCTTTGGGACAGGAAATCCGTTCCGGATGCCATCTTTTCAGCGAGTGATTTTGCTGCGCTGGGCGCCTGCCAGGAATTAAAGAAGAAAAAAATTAAAATCCCGCAGGAAGTGGCTGTGATCGGTTTTTCCAACGAGCCTTTTACCCAGTTTATGGAGCTGCCGATCAGTTCGGTTGATCAGACTCCTGTGATGATGGGGAAAATGGCAGGCCAGGTATTTCTTGAAAATGTAAAAGAAAACGGCTCGGGTATTTCCATCGAGAAGAAGGTTGTTCTTGCGCCGCAGTTGTACATCCGGAAATCTTCAAAACGAAAGTAAGATTTTATTCAGTATAATTCCTGATAATTTTCAGCGTCATGGCTTGATGTAAAGATCGATCGCGCCATTCTGTAAAGTTTAAAAATAAACCTTTACCTATTTGTCCGTAAAAATATAATGCAGGAATAAAGTAATTTATGCTCGCCGGATTTGGTGAGTTTTTTTATTTTACTTACTTTTATAATTCACAAAATATTGATATGTTTAGAAAAATTTTAGTCTTTATTTCCGTTGTTTTTTCTGTGATAGCCAATGCTCAGGATGAGTTCATCACCGTCTGGCAGCCCGGAATTGTTTCAACTCCTGCGGTACTTGTCAATGCTCCTTTTCAGGCGGATGCCAACCAGATCTGGTTTCCCGGGACCGGACAAAATTATACGATCCGGTGGGAAGAAATAGGTTTTCCGCAGCATTCCGGGGTTATGGACAATGTAACTTCCAGCGGCCAGGTCCTGATCGACTTCGGCAAACCTTCAAGAGAGGACGGTTCCAACCCTACCTACCGTGTGAAGGTTTCAAACGGTAACGGTGTTTTTCAGAAGATACAGTTTGCCACCCACCAGGTGCTGAATTTTAATTTTGAAGTTCTTGTGCCCTCATTACAGATGAAAGGCAGCGCAGATAAACTTCTGAACATCGAGCAGTGGGGAAATATTGAATGGACTTCTATGAACGCTGCATTTGCCAATTGCCAGAGGGTTGAAATGACGGCCTCAGACTCACCGGACCTCAGCAATGTTACCGATGCATCGTTAATGTTTTACAGAGCAAATAGTTTTGCCGGAAATGATTTTATGCAGAACTGGGATACCTCAACCATTGAGAATTTCAGTTTTATGTTTGCGCTGCAGCATATTCCGGGAATGATCTATTCTCCTGATCTCGGTCTATTCAATCCGCCCAACTTAAATAAATGGAACATGTCTTCAGCCACCAACCTCAGCTATATGTTTGGAGGAAGAGATGTTTTTAATCAGGACATCAGTTCATGGGATGTCTCTCATGTATTTACGACCGCATGGATGTTTATTTCCTGCAGTAGTTTTAACCAGCCCCTTAACAGCTGGAATACTTCAAGTCTAAAGTACATGTATAATATGTTTTTTTCGGCATCGGCATTTAATCAGCCACTGAATAATTGGGACACCTCCGAAGTGTTGAATATGGGTGGTGTTTTCAGCGGTGCTCAAGCCTTTAATCAGCCTCTGGAAATGTGGGATGTCAGCAATGTAAAAAAAATGACTTCCATGTTTGCCAATGCGGCTTCTTTCAATCAGTCACTCGGCAACTGGAATATCTCCTCCCTGGAATTTGCAAAACAAATCTTCGTAATGTCCGGGATGAGCTGTGAGAATTACAGTAAAACACTTGCCGGATGGGCAGATCATCCGGATACCCCGGATAATATCGACCTGGGGGTGCTACAGCCTTTACAGTATGCCGCTAACGTTATTCCCAAAAGAGATCTGTTAATCGGTAAAGGCTGGCTATTTTTAGAAGATATTGTAGGAAGCTGCGTGTTGAAAACTGCTGAAACTCCTTTTTCAGCCGATCTAAACATCTATCCCAATCCGGTTACGGACTTTATTTATATAAAGAACCTGAAAAGTTCAAATGCCAATTATAAAATTTTCGATGCCAGCGGCAGGATTTATGATGAGAACATTCTGAATCAGGATAAGATTGATGTCCGTAATCTTGTTCCGGGAAATTATATTTTGCAGCTTACGACAAAAGGGAAAATACAGTCTTTTAAATTCATCAGACAATAAAACCAAAGGGGCTGCCGAACTGTTGTTGGCCTCAGTTTTTTTACGTCTTATCACGGAATGATCAATTAATTAAAATCCGGGTCAGGATTGAAATGCCTTTGACAAATAAAGCAAACGGTCTGGTTTTTATTAAAAATCAGATTGCATTAAGCTAAAACAGGGTTGTTTGAATTAAAATAACATTGACAAGCATTACAAACAACCTTGTTTTAGTTAAAATTCAAATTGCATTAAGCTGAAACACGGTTGTTTGGATTAAAATGCAATTTACAAACATTACAAACAACCTTGTTTTAGTTAAAATTCAAATTGCATTAAACTGAAACAGGGTTGTTTGGATTAAAATGCAATTTACAAACATTACAAAAGCCCTGTTTCATTTAAAATTCAAAATGATATTAGTAATATAACCGGCAGATAATGCCAACTTTTAAGTCCGATATCCTGATAAAAACAAGTCTTGATCAATCTTCATGACCTTTCACTTCTGCTAAATATTTCCGACTTTTATACTTCATATTATTGATCCCAATATGTATCTTTGAAGGACTATGAAAACAGTGACTTTACAAATAGTTTAAATATGAAAAAACTAATCTTAACCCTACTTCTGAATCTGTTTTTTACCTTTTCCTACGGGCAAATCAATACGGAATTAATAAAGAAAAATGTAATTGATGATCCCCAGGAAAATTTTTATAACCTTTTGGATATTTTCAAGGTACACCCTTCCGATCTTACGCAGGAACAACTGAACCAACTGTATTACGGAAGCAAGTTTATAAAAATGGAGTATACCATCGGTGATTACAACAGGGAATCGGGAACATTCTGGAAACCAGCCCAAAAAAGAATACCTAAAAGTAAAGCCGAGAAAATGGTAGCGGAGGCAGAAATTAAATATTCAAAAAATCCCCTTAACAAAAATCTGCTGAAAGATATGATCAACATTTACCGGGCATTAAATCAAAATGAAAAAGCAGATCTATGTGAAAGGCAGGCTAACCTGATCAGCCAAACCATAGAAAAGAGCGGAGACGGAAAGAGTGAAGAGACTGCTATTTGTGTTTTATCTCAAGCGGAAGTATTGCAACAACTTGAAAAATTGGTTCAGACGGGATCAAGAGGCCCATTTGATCAGAAGATGAAACAATTATCAGACGGAAGTATTTTAACCATTTACAGAATCGGAAACCGGGAGGTATTTGTAAAATTAGTGGGAGGATTTTTTCTGTAAACTGCTCCCACTTGACTGATCTTCACCATTTCATGCAACCCTGTCTTACATTGCATCGCGTCAGATGCCATCATGTAAAAATCAATGCTGTTTTTGTTTAATTTTACCTCCGATCAAAACAAGGGGAAGGATTCCCGGAAGCAGTAATATCCAGAACCAGAACGGTTGAACGGTACTGATCCATAACCATATTACGATCAGGGTCATGCTGATCCCTACGATATATTGCTGTCTGTTTTCCCCGCCGCATAATGCAGTGACGAAACCTCCTGCGATACAACTGAGATAAACGCAGACTAATTTAATCACCAGCTGGATAATATCATCAGAAGTCAGGACGGATTTGTTAAAAAGCTGTAATGAAACCGGAAACAGAATTCCCTGTATTTTAGCAAGTGCCGAACTTAAAAGACCGATGGTTCCAAATCCGACGGGGACGGAAAGTATTGTTTTGAAGCTCATCAATTATAAAATTTTAAAATTCAACTGGTCTTCAGTGAGTACGATAGGATCGGTCATTATTTTCTGAAGCTCAATGTCGGATGCCGCCCTGAAGGTGCTGACAAACTGATCGAGGCGTTGCGCATCTGCCGGGATAAAAGATGAGGCGTTATTTCTGGCATTTTCCTGAAATTTACGGATGACCGGCTGCATCCATTGATTGTAATTACTGCAGGCGGGCCCCAGATCATCCGGATTTTCGCTGATAAAATGCGATAAGGCCTTTGCTCCGTAAATTGAAAGGGAAGCTCCCATTCCGGAAAGAGCCGTGGGGCAGTATCCGGCGTCACCCAGCAGGACCATATTTCCATTCACCAGGTTGTCTGCTTTTACCATTCCCATTTTGTCGACGAACATCATGCCTTTTTTAGTAAAGCCATTCAGAAGGTTCTTTACTTCAATGCTGTAATCACTAAAAGAGTTTTGCAGCAGTTCTGACGGTCTTTGTTTTATCGTTGCGAGATCACCGCTGTGGTGAATGTAACACTGGATGGCGATTTCGTCCTTCGCAATGGGATAGATGGAGAGCATTTTATTGACATCAATATAGATTTTAAAAGCACCTACAGGATAAGAATGTTCTGTCTGCAGTCTTCCACCCATATACAGCGTATTGAAGTCTTCCATTTGTGAACCGGTAAAATAACGTTCCCGCGTTGATGAACGTAAGCCTTCGGAAACAATAACGAGATCGGCCTCCATACCGCGCCCGTCGGAAAGTATTACGCTTGTCCTGCTATCTTTTGAGGTGACCTCTAAAATTGTAGTATCGAAAAGAATATTGACGTTATCTTTTATATGCTCATATAGAACCTGATGAAGTCCGCCACGTGAAATCAGTATCGAGCGTTCGATATTGTGGTTCATTTTTTCATAACTGAGGCTTTGAATAACCTGCTCATCTTTTTCTAAAAAGCTCACGACTTCGGATGGAGAAGATGCCGCCTGCAGTTGTTGCAGCAAGCCGAGTTCTTCCATGATCCGGATGCCAAAACTTTTTAGGGAAATCAGGAATCCTGCATTCGTAAAAGATAAAGCTCTGTCGATTACCGTGACCTGGTGTCCTTGTGCAGACAGTAATTTGGCGGCAGTTAATCCTGCAATGCCTCCACCTGATATTAAAATCTTCTTTTTCATGTATAAATTTTTAATGCTTATTGCAAAAATAGTTTTACATTTAAGTATAAAATAGTCCATTTCGGAATAAAAATAGTCTATAATGAATCTAGATGAGAATAGGAAACACATGCGTGAGCTCGCAGAGAAATTAGGGCTGCCCGCATCTGACTTTAGCAATACCTTGGATCTTTTGCATCTCAATGAGATTCATGTTGTGGATATGCTTCCGGAAATGCTGTTGATGATCCGCTCTGTGGTTGCAAAAGAGACGTTTACTTATAAAAGGAGACCGATAAATGCTGCAAAAAGGGGATTGCTTTTCTCTTTTCAAAATATTTTCAGCCATTCTTCAGATCATCAGGAAAAGCCGGATCATAACAAATCCATTCAGACTCCTCATGTGCGGATAACACCTTTCCATCAGGAAACTGAGGTGCTGTTTCCCAAAGGATCTGCGATTAATCAAATCACAATACTCATCGAACTCGATTTTCTTAAAAGTTTTTTAGGCAATGATCACAAGACTTTCGCCTATCTTTTCAGGGACGAAAAAACATTTCTTATTGAAGAATTTATGTCTCCGGAGATGGCCGCGCTTGTCAATGAGACTGCCGCAACTCCGAAATGGGGCAAGCTTTCTGAAGCACATTATAAATTGAAAGGATTAGAACTGCTTTACCTGCTTTTTAAAAACCTTTCCGAACGGCAGCAAGTTGTTCACCAGAACCTGAGAAGTGATGAAATAGCCGGCCTTTACCGTGTCAGGGATGCGGTTTCATTTTCGCTCGATCAGCCTTTGACACAGGATCGGCTGGTAAAAATCAGTGGCATGAATATACTTAAACTTAGGAAGCTTTTTACACAGGTTTTTGGAAAGGGCATTTATGAATATTGCCAATACTTAAGGATGCAGGAAGCAGCGAGACTGATGCGGGATAAACAGCTTTCCGTTTCTGAGACCGGATATCAGCTAGGCTTCACCAATCTGAGCTATTTCGGAAGGTTGTTTGAGCAACATTTCGGAATGAAGCCTAAAAAATGGAGTACCCAGCAACGTTTGAAAAAGATATGAGCCCGAATAATTACCTGTAAATTACAACCTAATCATTCTTTCTGAAGTTTTAGAGATAAAAAAAACCGGAAAGAAAGTGGAAGTCACCTTTTTCCGGTTTTGTACCCAGGACCGGGATCGAACCGGTACTCCTAAGAACTGGTGTTTGAGACCAGCGCGTCTACCAATTCCGCCACCTGGGCAAGTGTAACCTTTGTTTGAATCGGTGTGCAAATATAGAAACTTTTCTCAATACTCCAAAGCTTTTCAAAAGGATTTTTCTAAAAATTGATCTCCAGCCCGTCGTAGGCAAGGTGCATTCCGGCCGGAAGTAGTTTGTCTTCAACATCATGCAGCCCAAAATGATGGCTGAGGTGGGTCAAAAATAATTGCTTAGGTTTTAGCTCCTCAAGTAGTTTGATGGCATCCGGAAGAATAAAATGGGCAGGATGCGGATCAAATTTCCGGATGCAATTGATGATAAGGGTATCCAGATTCTGTAATTTTTCCTTTTCCGTATCTGAAATAAACCCGGCATCGGTAATATAAGCCAGGTTTTTAAACTTATATCCGAAGGCCGTAATTTTAAAATGAATCACTTCAACCGGCGTAATTTCCGTATCCAGAACCGTGAAAGGCTGATTTTCAATTTCGTGCAACTCAAAAGCGGGTGCACCAGGATATCTTACATCGGCAAAGGCATAGGGAAAGCGTTTTTTAACCTCATTTCCGACCCTTGAATAGCAGTACAAAGGCATATCCTTTCCCGTTTTGAAAATCAGCGGGCGCATATCGTCAAGACCGATCACATGGTCGTTGTGCTCGTGGGTAAGCAGGGCAATATCAACGTGGTTTTCTTTATGGGTAAGCATCTGCTGCCGGAAATCGGGCCCGCAGTCGATCAGGATTTTCCTGTTTTTATCAGTAGTTACCATCACAGAAGACCGCAACCGGTTGTCTTTCGGATTTTCCGATGTGCATACTTCGCAGGTGCAGCCGATCACGGGTACGCCCTGGGATGTTCCCGTTCCTAAAAATTTCAACTTCATTTCTTTTGAGGTTGGTTTAATTTTGGTAAATTTACGAAAAATTTAATGTCCTAATGTATCAGAAACTAACTCCTAAACAAAAAGCATTAACAATTAATCTAGATCCTACTATTTATGGTACTTTCGCGGAAATTGGAGCAGGGCAGGAGACTGTTCGGCACTTTTTTAGAGCAGGGGGAGCTTCCGGTACAATCGCTAAGGCCATGTCGGCTTACGACAAAGATTTTAGTGATGCCATCTACGGAAAAGAAGTAAAAAACAGGTACGTTACCCAAAACCGTCTTCGGAAAATGCTTCGTTATGAAGTGGCTTTGATTGAAGAGCGAATTTCCAGGGAAAACAATCCGAACCGAAAGTTCTTTTCCTACGCCAACACCGTTACCACCATTAATTTTGATAAAACTGTTAAAGGCCACGGATGGGTAGGCATCCGTTTTCAGGTAAAAGAAAACGAAGATTACAATGAAATTGTTATTCACGTTAAGTTTAAAGAAAATGATGCCACGCTACAGCAGGAAACTTTAGGAAATCTTGGGGTCAATCTTATTTTTGGAGCGTTTCATTATTATGATAACCCGAGAAATCTGGTAGAATCTCTTTACGATGAAGTAGCGAAGGACAATCTGGAGATCGACATGATCGATTTCAGCGGTCCGGCTTTTGAATACGTCGATAACCGGCTGATGTCTTTACAGCTTGTAAAACATGGAATGACGGATGCCGTGATCTTTAATTCGGAAGGGAACAACATGCTTCCTGCCGATATTTTATACAAGAAAAATATTTTCGCGGTACGGGGAAGTTTCAGGCCGGTGACCAAGGTGAACATCGATATGCTGAAAAACGGGATGGACATGTTCCTGAAAGATTCAGCATGTAGTCCGGACGATACAGAAGTGCTGATCGAAATTACCATTTCCAATCTTCGTGCAGACGGTGATATTGATGAAAGGGATTTCCTGGACAGGGTCGATGTATTGGGCAAACTAGGGTATACGGTGATCATTTCCAATTATTCGGAATATTACCGGCTGATCGATTATTTCGCTTCGTACACCAGCGGAAATATCGGGGTCGCCATGGGGGTGAACAACCTGTTGATGGTATTCGACGAAAAATATTATAAGAATCTTTCAGGGGGAATCCTGGAGGCTTTCGGTAAATTTTTCAGAAACGGACTTAGGGTATATCTGTATCCTTACAAAGATCCGGAGACGCATGAATTGCTGAATTCTGATACCTTAAAAGTAGAAGAAAATTTAAAGGAACTGTATAAATACTTCAAGCATAACGAGCGTATTGTAGACATCACCAACTACAATCCTGAGTTTCTGGAGATTTATTCAAGAGATATTTTAAAGAAAATAGGCTGCAACATCAAAGGCTGGGAGACACAGGTTCCTGAAGGCGTTGCGGAAATGATAAAGGAACGCGGAATGTTCGGCTATAAAGAAGAACTTTCGCTGAAACAATTCTCTTAAAAACAACAAAATACAATGTCAGAATTAAAGAAAAGACTTTTGTCAATACTGGAAAGTCCGAAACATAACACCGAAGAAAAATTGGAGAAAGTCTGTCACCTGCTGGATCAGGAAATTTCCTATTTCAACTGGACGGGTTTTTATTTTAAAAACGGGGGCAAAGACGAGCTGAAGCTGGGTCCTTACGTGGGCGCACCTACCGACCACACCATCATTCCTTACGGAAAAGGAATTTGCGGACAGGTCGCAGTTTCCAATGAAACATTTGTGGTTCCCGATGTGCACGAAGAAAGCAATTACCTGAGCTGCTCCATCGATACCAAAGCGGAAATCGTCGTTCCGATCTTCAAAGACGGGCAAAACATCGGCCAGATCGACATCGATTCCCACACCATCGATCCGTTTACGGCAGAAGACCGCGAGTTGCTGGAATGGCTTTGTAACGAAGTTTCCAAAATTTTGTAACAACCGTCTTCAATGAAAAATAAACACTCCGACTCTCCACCGAGCCGGAGTTTTTGTTTCTATGACGATAATACCCATCACCCTCAAACTTTTCAGGAGCTGTTTCCGGCTATCCACTCTTACTCCTCGCGCCGCCACGATGGCCTTCGCCTGCTGTGGGGTAACCGTTTCTATCCGGGCTAGGGCATTTGTCGGGAGATTTGGCGTTGCGGCAAAATTGGGAAATCGGTCATTCTCAGACCACCCCTGTTAAAAATTCTGAAAGAATTTTTAACACCCCTCCAAAGAGTGGAATTTATGGTCTCTGTCAATCAATAGATTACCTGAAATTAAACAGTGTAATAATTAAAACGTTACTATTCTCCCACAGATTTACACAGATTTTCAAAAAAGTTTGCCTATTTATAGAGGTTAAATTTTCGTAACAGCACCTTGTTTGTCCATCCCGTAGGGATCTAACCATCATATTAGAGAATCGCTCGGCTTAGTTTGTCCTGTCTTTAAAATCAGTCTGCTAATCCTCGTCTGGTTAATTTTAGAAAGCCCTGAAGGGGCGATATCATAAATACTTCGCCGCATGACTGCATGACAGTCTGTTCATCATCAATTTTACAGATCTTTCATAATTTAAGATTTCAGGAAAGTTATTTGACAACCTCAGCATTCACTTCATCGATCAGTCCTTTAAAGTAATTCTCGCATTTTGCGATATGCGTTCCGTACCAGGAGAAAGCTTCTCCATCCACGATCATGATCTTTTTATCGGGATAGAAGGCCTTCAATTCTTCCACATGTTTTTCTTTGAAAGGGAAGGGTTCCGAGGAAAGCATAATGAGATCCGCTTCGGCTAAATCTTCCGTGGTAATCTCGGGATAACGTTTCCGGTGGCTGAAAATGTTTTCAAAGCCTATTTCTTCCAGTATTTTATGGATAAAGGTATCGGAACCGACGGTCATATAAGGATTGTTCCAGATCAGATAGGCCGTTTTTATTTTTGACTGTGTTTTTGCCTGGTTGAGAACATCGTAAATTTTTAGGTTGAATAATTGTGCGAGTTCTTCTTTATGAAGCAGTTGGCCTAGATTTTTCAGAAGGTAATAATTGTCTTCGATATTCTCAACGTTGGTAACGGTTACTTTAAAGTCATCCATTAAAGCTTCCACCTGCTCTTTTATATTCTCTTCCTTGTTGGCTAAAATAAGATCGGGCTGTAAAGCTTTGATCTTATCGATATTGATGTTTTTCGTTCCGCCGATCACCGCAACATTTTTAACTTTTTCAGCAGGGTGGATGCAGAATTTTGTCCTTCCGACGATTTCATCTTCCGTTAAGCCTAAGTCAAATAAAGCCTCCGTAATGGAAGGAACCAAAGAAACTATTTTCATGTTGATATTTTAGAGGTGGCCTAAAATTACAAAAGTTTGCCCGTTAAGAAAAGTCCGGCTACCGAAAAATAGATAATTAATCCCGTTACGTCCACCAGCGTAGCTACGAACGGAGCGGAAGAAGTCGCCGGGTCGAGTTTTAATTTTTTAAGGATAAAAGGAACCATCGATCCGGAAAGGGTACCCCAAAGGACGATCATCACCAGGGAAACTCCGACACTCAGTCCTACATAGGCCCAGTGCATTCCGTAATTGAAAAAGCCGGCCTTATGCCAGATCATAATTCTCAGGAAGCCGATTATACCCAGGATTCCTCCAAGAAGCAGCCCGGTGAAAATTTCCTTCCGCATCACGTACCACCAGTCTTTCAGCCCAATCTCCTGAAGGGCCATTGCCCGGATAATAAGGGTTGCCGCCTGCGAACCGGAATTACCGCCACTGGAAATAATAAGCGGAACAAATAAGGCCAAAACCACGGCTTTCTGGATTTCATCCTCAAAATATCCCATCGCAGAAGCAGTCAGCATTTCGGAAAAGAAAAGGATGATCAGCCACATGCCTCTTTTTTTAACCATTTCTATAAGAGAAGTCTGTGTGTATGGAAGATCCAGGGCTTCCAATCCCCCGAACTTCTGGATATCCTCTGTATTCTGCTGTTCAATCTGGTCCAGAATATCGTCAATCGTTACGATGCCTACCAACACTCCGGCTTCGGTGATAATCGGAAGGGCAGCACGGTCATACTTCTCAAAATATTGTACGGCGTCTTCTTTTGTAGTGGTGGTAGTAATCGCTACGAAATGATTGTCGGTAATTTCGGAAACCATTGTATCTTCTTCAGCGAGCAGAAGGCTTCCCAAGGCAATATCGTCGATCAGGCGGTTTCTTTCGTCCACCACATACAGGTAGTTCATGGTTTCCACCTTGCTTCCGACTTTCTTGATCTGCTGAAGACATCTTTTAATCGTCCATTCCTTGCGGATCTGGATGTAATACGGCGTCATCAGACGGGCTATGGAATCGGAATCGTAGCCGAGAAGCTTCAGGGCAATTCTCCGTTCCTGCGGATTGAGGTGGTTGATGGAATATTTAATGAGCTCGTCCGGGAAATCTTCAAAGAGCGCCGTCCGGTCATCCGGCGTCATGGCGTTCAGGATCTCCGAAACTTCATCGCTGCCGATGCTTCTGATGGTTTCTTCCTGGAAATCGGGATCGAGGTGCGAAAAAACTTCTGCTTTGTATTCTTTCGGAACTTTCAGGAACGCCAAAAGCCTCTCGTCAGCGTGAAGTTCGCTGAGGGTTTCGGCAATATCGGCGGGGTTGAAGATAAGTTCGTCTTTAGAATTCAAAACGTTCAGATTTTGATTATGCAAAAATAGTCCAAATTTTTAAAACAAGCCATCGCTGCTATAAATTTAAGAATTTATTAAACTGATCAATAAAAAAAAAGCACCTGTAAACAGATGCTTTTGAGAAAATTTGGTTAATATTTAGTCTTCTATACAGGCGTATGGTGCACACATCATGTTGCAGCACCAGCCTATAACGCAATCTGAATGAGTTCTACATTTAGTAATGGCTCCGCCATTGATTGCTTCTTGCTGTTTTCTTGTTAATTTTTTTAAATTTTTCATAGTAATAGATTATGGTTGATTGTATTTTAAATTATACTTCCGGACAATTGTAATATACACAGACATCCTGACAGCAGGACCCTCCCGGACATTCGAAGTGATATTTACATCGCTGCAGCACACCGCCGTTGATGGCTTTCTGCCGGTTGCGGTCAAGTTTCTTTAAATTTTTCATATGATTTAGTTTAATTGGTTCATTATAAAGGTAATAAAAAACATTTAATTATTCACTTTTTGATGATAAAAATTGCTTTTAGCGTATTACGTGACTTGTAAAATGAAAAACACTCACAACAAGGCGAGTGTAAGAAGAATTTGAATTGAGATAGTTTGAATGAATTGTATACTAAAATAATCAATTTATTTAAATTATTCACCTATTAATGAATATAAATTTATGAAAATCAATGTTATGCATAATATCAGTAGTATTTATCATGATATTACGGCTGATTGTTGATAAGACTGGTGAATTTTAAAAACCGTTATCGTCGGAAGGTTTTATTTTTTTTAGTTGCTTAAGTATGCCTTTGATAGCACCATTTGTGCCGATCTTTACCGAATTGACCGTGGATCCGAGAAGTCTCATGTTTTTCCGGTACGTATCGTAATCGGTTTCTGTAATAAGATTTCCCTCAGCATCAAAAAGTTTCATGCTGACAATCACCTGATTGGAGAAAACATATTTTCCGATTCCTACTTTGAAATATTTTACTTTAGGAACAATGGCAAAATCCGCGTCATTATTGATGCAATAATCGGCGATGGTTTTTTTGTCAATACTATCAAAGGAGATCTGGGTTTCCGTTTTGAGCATTCTGTTTTTTCTTTCGCTTAAATTATCCGAGACGGCACTGAAGAAGGCTGTATTCGTCGGTTCTTTTATCTCTTCAATGTCTGGCTCGACCTGAGGATTGAAGTAAAGAACTTTTTTTATTTTTGCATCATAGCTTTTTTGTGCTTTCAATAAAGAAAAGCCTGACAAAACAAAAATGGCGAATATCGTAAAAGTAGTAGATTTTAACATTATTAATTCTCATGCAAAATTACTGCCTTTTAGTGGTATAGCATAACGTTTTTAAGAAATTTTTAACATTTTTTTCTATCAATTTCAATTCATGAAATCAATAATGTTTGCAGTCTCAGAAAATTGTTGTACTTTTGCAGCCGTTACATAATAATCATTAAACAATATTGGAATGTACTTAACAACAGAAAAAAAAGCAGAAATTTTCGCAAAACATGGAAAATCTGCACAAGACACAGGAAGCGCTGAAGGACAAGTTGCTCTTTTCACTTTCAGAATTAACCACTTATCTCAGCACTTGAAAGCTAATCGTCATGATTTCAATACTGAAAGATCTTTGGTGAAATTAGTAGGTAAAAGAAAAAGCTTATTGGATTATCTTAAGAAAAAAGATATTACAAGATATAGAGCAATCATCGCTGAATTAGGTTTAAGAAAATAATCTACAGAGATTTAAAAATAAAGCAACTTCGATAGGAGTTGCTTTTTTATTTAACGTAATTCAGGATTAAGGCTGGGAGAGGGAAGTAGGACGCCGGAAGTTTTTTTTGTTAAAATTATTGTTGGCAGTCTTAATGTTCAGATGATTTTATCTGTATTCTATATAATGGACAATTTTATTTAAAAATTCCTGGCTACTTTAATTTGCTGAAACGGATTAAATACTATTGAAATTCAAGCCATTTGGCTATATTTCCATAGTGCCTGGAAAAAGTTAATTTAGCTTTAAACCTATCCACTGCTATCATTTGCTGAGTGAAACGCCCTTGCGACCGGAAAATTCGTATCATGCTAAATAAATTCCTTAGCGTCGGTAGCGTTAAAATCAAATCACAGCCTCAGAGCTTTCCAAAATCATGAATTCATTTCAGTAAAAACAAGCCGGAAGCCTTATTCCGTAACGATATTTAAAAGACATAAGGGCTTAATCCAAATAATTACCTTAAATTTGCAGGTAAATTTAGACGAAATATAATCTTAAAGCACTCAATACGGAGTGCAACACAAACAAATTTATGAGTGTACCTCAAGCAATTACAGAGCTGATTACTCTTGCAGACGGCAGAGAAATCACTATTGAAACAGGAAAACTGGCCAAGCAGGCCGACGGATCTGTTGTCGTAAAAATGGGCGGAACCATGCTGTTGGCAACGGTTGTCGCAAACAAAGAAGCAAATCCAGGAGTGGATTTTTTACCGTTAACGGTAGATTACAGAGAGAAGTTTTATGCCGGCGGTAAGATCCCCGGAAACTTTTTCAGAAGAGAGGCACGTCCTTCCGATCAGGAAATTCTGACGATGCGTCTTGTAGACAGAGTATTAAGACCTTTATTCCCGGAAGATTTCCACGCAGAAGTTCAGGTGATGATTTCCCTGATCTCTTACGACGGACAGTCGATTCCTGATGACCTTGCCGGTCTTGCGGCATCTTCAGCGATTGCCATTACCGATATTCCTTTCAACGGACCGATGTCTGAAGTGAGAGTGGTAAGAATCAACGGCGAACTTTCCATCAACCCGAATTATGCAGATCTTAAAGATTCCGACCTGGATATTATGGTTGGAGCAACTAAAGATTCTATCGTAATGGTAGAAGGGGAAATGAAAGAAATCTCCGAGCAGGAAATGCTGGAAGCCATTACTTTCGCGCATGCGGAAATCAAAAAGCAGGTGGAAGCACAGGAAAGACTGGCTGAAAAAGTAGGTAAATCTTTCCCGAAAAGAGAATACATCCACGAAACCCACGATGAAGCCATCCGTGAAAAAGTGTGGAAAGAAACATACGATAAAGTATACGAAGTAGCGAAAACCCCTTCAGGAAAAGAAGAAAGAGCGGAAAAATTCAAAGCGGTACGTGAAGAATTCCTTGCGCAGTACGTAGATAATCCTGAAGAGCTGGAAAGAGTAACGCCTTTCGTAAAAGTATATTACCACGATGTGGAAAAAGAGGCGATGCGTCAGATGATTTTAAATGAAAAAATCCGTCTTGACGGTCGTGATCCTGAAACCATCCGTCCGATCTGGAGTGAGATCGATTATTTACCGGGAGCTCACGGATCTGCTGTTTTCACGAGAGGGGAAACGCAGTCTCTTACCGCTGTAACGCTGGGATCTATTAAAGATGCCAACATGGTAGACAGCGTTATGGTAAATTACGACGAAAGATTCTTCTTACATTATAATTTCCCACCGTTCTCAACAGGGGAAGCAAGACCTTTAAGAGGAACTTCCAGAAGAGAGGTTGGTCACGGAAACCTTGCTCAGAGAGCTTTGGCGAACATGATTCCTGAAGAAAATCCATACACGATCAGAATTGTTTCCGATATCCTTGAATCCAACGGTTCGTCTTCCATGGCTACCGTTTGTGCAGGAACGCTTGCGCTGATGGATGCCGGGATCCAGATTGCAAAGCCGGTTTCCGGGATTGCGATGGGACTGGTAACGGATACCAAAACTGGAAATTTCACCGTATTATCAGATATCTTAGGGGATGAAGATCACCTGGGGGATATGGACTTTAAAGTTACCGGAACGGCAGACGGAATCACCGCTTGCCAGATGGATATCAAAATCCAGGGACTGTCCATGGACATTATGGAAAAAGCTTTGATGCAGGCTAAAGATGGCAGATTGCACATTTTAGATAAAATCACGGAAACCATCGCTGAACCTAGAGCTGATGTGAAGCCACACGCTCCGAAAATGGTGATGATGGAAATCCCTAAAGAGTTCATCGGTGCCGTAATCGGGCCTGGAGGAAAGATCATTCAGCAGATGCAGAAAGATACCGATACCGTTATTGCCATTGAAGAAATCGGTGAGATCGGAAGAATCGAAATTTCCGGGGTTAGCAGAGAGAAGATCAATGAAGCGATTGCGAAAATCAACGAGATTACTTTCGTACCGGTCGTTGGAGAAGTGTATAACGGGAAAGTAGTGAAGGTAATGGACTTCGGAGCTTTCGTAGCGATTGCAAAAGGTACTGAAGGGCTTCTTCACATCTCTGAGATCGAATGGTCCCGTTTGGACAAAGTTCCTTACAACGAAGGCGATGAAGTGGAAGTGAAGTTCATGGGGTATGATGACCGTAAGAAAATGAAGCTTTCCAGAAAAGTTCTTTTACCAAGACCTCCTAAAGCGGAAGGACAGGGAAGACCTGAGCGTTCTGACAGACCGAATAGACCTGAAGGCCAGAGAAGACCCGAAGGACAAAGAAGACCTGAAGGAGACCGTGAAAGAAGACATGATGGAGAAAGGAGAAATGACGGAGAGAGAAGACAGGAAAGAGAAAGAAGACCTGAAGGTGATCAGCCGGCAGGAGATCAGAATCCTTCTACTGAAGAATAAGATCATTGTTATCAATCACAATATTAAACCACCGGAATTCCGGTGGTTTTTTGTTTGGGGGGTATTATGAAATAGTTATTTTAATTGAAGGGTGGCAGAGGTTGCAAATCCAGACTGCGGAATTATGAGCAGGGATAGCGATGAGATTATTTCTTCACAAAAAATAAAGTTTGCTACGCAAGAATATTACTTTTCTATGCAAGAATATTCCACCGCATTGCCAAAATCTAGCTTAAGAACTCATAGATTTTTCCCAATTTAAACCTAAGCTAAAAGCTTTTTTATGTTTGCTGAAATTGTGTATAAGCGAATATGTAGTTCCGTTTTTATTTAAATTCAAAAAAAATATCTATACCCTTGAATTTACCGGATTTTATGTTTGCAGCAAAAATTTAAATTAATTTTTATATTTTTGAGCCAACAGAAATGCAAATACATGAAAAATATACTTTCACAAAATTTCCCTTTTCAGGAGACTTCTATTTTTTCTTCTTTAATTTCAGGGCTGACTTTCAAAACATTTTTTACGGTATGAGCTTTTATCTAAAATGCCATATTGTAAAAAAGGGAGAGACTTTGGAGCAGATTGCTGAACTCTATGAGATTCCGGATATAGATGTTTTAAAACATTTCCATTATCAGCATGTACCTAAAAACAGCAATCATCTGGGGACCACTCTTTTTACCGGACAGGAAATTTTTATCCCGGATCAGGAGGATATCCGTACTATTTTAGAAAAAAGAAATTTCAATATTGAATTAAATAATATAAAAAATCAGGATCTGATCAAAAATGGAGATTTAGCCCCTGATTTTCGGGCTATTGATCATACTTATATCGTTGAAATAAAAGATATTTCCGAAACTAAAACAGATCATACGCAATTTGAAGTTCTGTTACGATATGTGGATAGAAATGATTCTCATTATATTTTTAAATTCAGAAAAGGAAAGATCTTGTTAAATGGTGAAAGCCCGGATCTGAAAGTCTATGATCTGGCATCGAAATGTACTTCTGTGTTTTTTGATGTTGAGGTAGGGATTGATAAAAATGGTTTATTGTCTCATATCCATAACTACAGAGAGCTTTACAGCAAATGGAAAACCCTAAAACAAAACCTCTGCAACCTCTATGAAGACCCTCTATCTCTACAATATATTGATGAGATGAACACGGTTATAGAGAACAGGGATCTTCTGGCCTTTTATATGAGGAAAGAAATTTTTTTTCAGTTTTATCTTTCGGTTTATTTTAAAAGGTATTCTAGAGGGAAATCTGAAAATGTAAGTAATTTCTTTTTTGATGAAATACAATACGAAAATTCGTATGAAATCGACATCAGTGATGAACTGATTATGATAAAGCAGGAGTCTGAGTCTATTGATAAATGCGGCCTGGACGAAAGCTTTGGGAATATCAAAAGTACAAAGGAGGAACAAGATGGAGGTGAAGTACCCGAATCTACGATCACGGCTCAATACTTTTTGGATAAAAAGAAGAAGATACTGCAAAAGGCCGAAATAAAAGTAGAATCATTAGGTTATGAGACAAAGGAAATACATATACATTTGAAATAATTTTTACATACGTTCAACACACAAAAACGCACAAATGAGAGAATATAAAGTAAAGAAAGGCGAGACTTTATCGTCTATCGCCCATGATATAGGATTACCTGATGCCTATACGCTGAAAAGATTCCACAATTTTAATGGCCCTATAGAGAAAGGTATCGGAGATGATATCCGTGAAGGAATGATTCTTACCATCCCGGAACCTCATGAAGTGGAGAAAATCAACAATGAAATAGAGGGCAATAAAGCAAAGAAGATTGCAGCATTAAATGCAAAGGAAATTTCAGAAAATCATCAGACAGAAACCAATGAAGATCAGCAGGAAAAGAAAAACGAATCTGAAGAGAAATCTGAGAGTGAACACGACGGAAAGCTCTTTGTCATCCAGAAAGGGAAGGCCATTTGTGATAAAGGGGCTAAGTTTCCACAATTTAAGGTTATCAGCCACAAGAAGCTTTATGTCAATGACGAAGGTTCGTCTGACGATTACCTTGCAGTAACCCAAAATGATGTGTGCTTCAATCCGTCTGTAGTGCCGTTTGGAAGTTGTTCGCTTCAAAACGGAAAACCCTGCACTTTTTCTCCCGCTGGCAAATGGCAGAAGTTCTATCAGGATGTAAAAGTTATGGACAATGCCCTTATCACCGAAATCTCAGAGCTCCAATGCACCATCGGCGGAAAAATAAAAGTACTGGATCACGGTCAGCGGGAAGAGCTGACCAAACAGAACTTCAGGAATGCGGACAGAAATTTCCACAGCTATATCAATCCGTTGGTGGATTTAAGGAGTTTTATTGATGATATAGATGAAGGACAACTGGATGCTTATTAATTTAAAAAACACAAAATATGGCAAAAAGAAAGTTTAGTTTTCTTGCTGATGAAAATGAAAAATATGAGCAGGAATATTACAGAGAATTGGCAGAAGAAAAAAGAATGCAGGAAGTGGAGGCAAATAAAAAGCTTGCCGCTAAGGGAAAGCATGGTATTTCAATGATTTCAGGAAACTCTACTCCTATTGTGGGAGAGAAAAATACCTATCACATTGCAGGTTGGTATGAGGACACACCACAGGTTGATAGAAATCCTGCATTGGTAACCTGGGAGCTTTTCAAGAAGAGAAGCAATGGGAAATTTACTCCAACAAATATTAAAAAAACCGGAGACGGAACTTTTACCTTTGGCGAAATGTCCATCCGAAATACCTATCGTCTGGAGGCCTATCTCTACAGGCCGGAAGGCGGTGGGCTGATCATCAATCCTAAACCCTCAGCTATTCCCAAGATAGGAAAAGTAGAACTTCATTATGTGGATGATAAAAAGAGTGATACTTTCAGCTTCTATGATCGGCTTCGGGCAAAAGCACATACCATAGGGATGTTGCGGAAAGAACTCATTTTTATACTCTGGGAGGATGATTCAAAAGGAGGCGGACACAGCGCCGGCAACCAGCCGATAGAAGTCAAATCCGCACGCGTACAGCATAACGGGCTGGCCGTCGTAGAATTTACCCTAACGAAAGGTTTGATGCAGAAAGCCATGAAAGGTGAAGCTGACGCCAAAGAATTTGAGTTTTATGTAACGGTAGAATATTACAAAGGCAAGACTCATGATTCTAAGAATATAAATGTTCGTAATCCTTTCCATAAAGTTCCGGAAAAGAAGGTATCCCATCCTAAAGCATCAGGTTCTCCAGCAGAACAAAAACCTCCATCCAAAAGAGAGGAGAAGAATCTTCTGATCCATCAGGCAGATGGCTATCTTCTCCATGATTGGGCGGAGATAAAGGGAAAAGCACAGAAGAATAAGGAGGTTACGGTGAATAGGACACATGGGAGGTCGACTGTGGGGGTGAAGAGTCAGCCGATAAAGAAACGGGAGGGTCAATGTTTGTGCCAGCAGTATGATTTGGTTTGGGGAGATAAAGTGAGTTGTGAGTTTAGGAAGAAGGTTGTGGAGATTTGTGCTGATCTGTGGGGAGAAAGCAGGAAAATTGAAATGGCAAATGGATTGATGGCGGTTATGAGCGTGGAAACTGCTCATACATTTTCGGCTTCAAAAATTATTCTACAAGAATACAAAAATTCAAATGGTAAAAATAAAAAAAAAATGTAGGGCTTTCTAAAGATGAAGTTAGTAAACTAGATGAAAATTTTTCTGGTCCTGTAGGTCTGATTCAATTTACCCCTGCATCAATAAACGAAATGAACAAAGAGTTCTCATTACGTCTAACAAAAAGAAAACTTGCCTTAATGACAGAAATCATGCAACTAGATTATGTTAAAAAATATTTTCAATTACATTCTGCAAATGAAAGAATTAAAACTACTGAGGATATATATTTACATATATTTGCTCCAATTGGGGTTGGAAAAAAAGATGACTTCCCCCTTTATACTAAAGGTAAAAATAAAGAAAATACCAGAGACTATAACGCTAATAAGAGTGTTGATCAAGAAAATAATAATGATGGTATTATTCAAAGAGTTGAGATATTATCTAGGTATAGATCAAGTTATTCAGAGGGCTTAATAAATAAAGAAAGTCAATTTGTTTGCGGTATAATAGTAAAGAAAGAAAACGTATCAATTGGAAATTGCCCCGATGATTATTCACAATGTTTTAACTATGCTGATGTATGGGAAAACCCAGAAATAAGCTCGGATAATCATGGTAAAAATAATAATCGGTTTGGTTATAATTCAGTAAGAGGCCATAAAGGTATTGATATTGTTTCAGGTTCAACTTATAAAGATGTACATTCTTTGATGTGTGGTAAAGTAGTATCCATAGTAGATAGTTTTAAAACAAATGAGTATAAAGAACATAGTTTAGGAAATACATTAATGATTAAATCTAAAGATAAGGAAGGGAAAATTATCTTTATCTTATATTGTCATTTAGATAAAATATATGTAAAAAAAGGAGACAATGTTAAGCATGGTCAAAAAGTAGCTTTATCTGGTTCAACAGGAAATGCTTCCAGTTCTGAATTTCCAAACGGAAAGGCTGCACATGGAATTAATAAAAATTATTGGCATGTGCACATCGAAGCAGCGACAAAAGGAGATGGATACAACAATTTCTATCACTTAGGTGCATATAGAGTAAAAGCAGAAAATTATATGAAAACAAAATTTGACAAAAATGGAAATGCAATCAAATAAAATATTCTATCTATTTATCCTCGTTTTTTTAATTTCTTGCAAAGGAGAAGCTCAAAAAAAAATAATAGAGTCTAAAACAGAAAATAATTTCGATTTTTTTAATAAAAAATATTTTTCAGGATATAAAATGTCTGTAGACGAGTCAACTCCTGCAGATCATCCTTTTTATAGCTATTTAAATTGTAGTAATGAAGGTTATTTTTCAATACATTTTATTCCTAAAGAAAAAAAATCATTCTTTTTTTGGGAAAATGAATATTTTAAATTAAACAAATATAACTATGACGATCTACAAACAGAGAATAAGACTATTTCAAAAATATTAAATGGAAAACTAGATACCTATAATATATTTTTATTGCAAATAGAAAAAAATGATTTAGATAATTCTAACGGCTGTACCGAAGAAAGTATTGATCTTAAAAAAGGAGCTCACGCAAATTTATTTTTGTATAATCCCAATTCAAAAAAATGGGATTTAAAAAAACGTGTCAAAATAGAAATCCTTCCACCCTATGCTAATAATAAATTTTTCAAAGATTCTTTTCCAGAATTATATAAATTGAATTCAGACAATACTACGCAAAATTGGGATGGTGATTACTATATAAAAACCAAAGTTGAAAGCATAGAGAGTGAGGATCAGATTGATATGGAATATTATATCAATATAAATAAAAGTAAAGCAGTCTTAGGTATAGGTACTAAAAATTCTATTGAGGCATATTGTGAAGGCGACTATTCTGTTATTGATAAAAAAAAAATTATACATCTAGTACACACAGGAGAGTCAGGTATTTGTACCAGTAATATTGAAGACAGTAGTTTTGACATAAAAAAAGAAAATGGTAAATACTTTATAAGAGGTAAAAGGTTTTTAAATATGAATTGGCTTGAATTAACTAAAAATAATTAATTCCTTAAACCATATAAAAATGCTATATCATTTTAATTAAGTCTTTAAAAAAGGAATCTCAAAAATCAAAGGTCCGGAAGAAATACATCTGGGAGAAACTGTTTATTATGAAGTCGGCAGAATTTATGATCTTAATGACAAAGAAAAAGTAGATTTTGGTAACTGGAAAATATATGTACGCGATAAAGGGAGTTTCCGTGAGCTGCGTCAGAAACCAGGAACGCCACCTAAGAAAGGTTATAAAATACCTCTAACCATTAACAACCAAAAGCTTGTAGGTAAGGAAATTTTAATAGAAGCTTACTTGTACGAACCTGAAAAATCTGCTCCTCCCGGATTGAAAGTAAAAGTACTCCCAGGAAAGAACAAGAAAATTGATCGTATAGAATTGTTTATTCACGATGATACTCCTATTAAAGTTAGCAGAAGAAAAAAGAATACACGAAGCAGAGGTAAAAAAACAGCTTGCGAATAAAGGCAAGCACGGAGTTTCCATGGTTTCGGGAAACTCTACTCCTATTGTCGGAGAGAAAAATACCTATCACATTGCAGGTTGGTATGAAGACACTCCACAAGGTGAGAGAAATCCTGCGATGGTAACCTGGGAGCTTTTCAAAAAGAGAAGCAATGGGAAGTTTACTTCAACAAATATTAAAAAAACCGGAGATGGAACTTTTACCTTTGGCGAAATGTCAATCCGAGCATTGTAATGGTAGAAGTGTTGATACACTCTATTTAGGTGTAACTGAACAAGACCAAAAAGTAATTGATAATGCTAAATTTTTTCACTTTACTGAAGTATTAAAAGGAATAAATAGTTATTGTGAGAAACTGAAAAGGGCAGGTAACGGTGGAGCGCTTCATAATAGTCATCTACATTCAGGAAATTTTGATAGTTCAATAATAAAAATTATAAAAGAACAATGAAAAAAATAATAATTATTTTATGCTATTTAAGCATATTTTCTTGCAAAAAAACACAAGAAAAGATTAGTATAAATGCAATTTCAAAGACGTTTGAATTAAATAAAGCATGGCAAGGTGATCCATTAATCTCAGATTTGAATTTTGTAAATTCAATTGAGCCAACATGTAAATTAAATGGTTCTCTCTTTGGACGTGCAGATAATCAAGTAAAAGATGACAACTTAAAATGTGCTTTGTCAAGAATAAAATTTAATTATGAAAAATTAAGTTCTTTAAAATCTAAAATTTCCATTGGAAATAAAGGTTCCAGCGCTAAAATTTTCATTAAAACTACTAAACCTAACAATACTCAGAATGCAGATGTATATAATCAAGCAACATTGTATATAGAAATTAATAAGAATATTACAGATTCTATTATAATTTATCGCTCGATAAATTTTTCTGAAGCCTTAACAGTAAAAGAAAGAAATTATTTTATTAGTAATGATAACATTTATTTACTTGATATAGCTGAAGATGAATCTGGAACAAATGTGGAAAAATGGTCGCATAATAAAATAAATTCAGAAGGAAAAATTGTTAGAATAAAGCAAAAAAAATTTTCTTTAGAAGATTCTGAAAAGACTATACGGACAGAGAATAGTCCATGGAAAGGAACATTTCAATTTGAAGCATCAAATAAAGATAATGTAAAAACAATTTTTGACATCACCATAAATTCATTAAATGACATTTCGATAAATCTTACTGAAGAGGGCATAAAAACTAAATATTCAAATGTAAAGGCTGAAAAATTTGATTTTAACAAAATTAAAATAATTTACGATCCTTCATCAGATGATATGGGAACAATTTATGTTGAAAAATCTTATAATGAGTATTATATTTCGGGAAATCCTATATACTTTATTAATCCAGGAAACAACGAAATGCCCTTAATTAAAATTAAATAATATTAATGGATAGTAACAATAAAATAAACTAAATCTAATGAATAATTATGCTACGGGAATGTTAGATTTTAGAATATATGGTGTAAATCCTAATGTTGGAGCTCATCATGATCATGGACACATTGGATTAAATAATATAAAGTTAGAAGAAGTAAAATCAGTTAATGTTAAAATTATAGAATAATGAAATACCTATTGTGTATATTAATTAGTTTTTTTTTCTCTTATCAGTTGCCAAAAAAAGGAACAGAAGATACAAGCAAGAATAAATAATAATAAAGAGAATTTAAATAATTATTTAGAAATTAATCTTGATAAAGATTTAAATTTATTTATTGGCGAATTGACAAGTGTTAACCCAAATATTAAAAAAGATTTTGAAATTATAAATAGAAATGACACTATAATAGTTAAAAAAAGATTCCTCGAATCTGACAATTTTGATGGGAAAAATATAAAGATTGAAGGTGATCATAAATTTAATATAACAATTAAATATAATATAGGATTTAATTTCTCTGGAGATGAAAAAAGGACACAATTTTTACCTATAGATTTTATTATAAAGGAAAAAATAACCCCAAATTTTGTAATATCTCCTTTAAACAAATTATCAAAAAGCAGTGAATTTCAAACTTTCAAAAAGTTAAATAGACAAAAAATATATTACCAAGCATATAGTACTTTTTTAAGATATTACAAAAACATACCTGAAAATGAATTGAAATCTTGTTGTATTTCAGACTTTAATAAGTATCAAAAAATATCAAAAATTAACAAAAAAAATATTTATAATCTCGATTTAGAAAAAGACCTAATTACATATCCAGATTATAAATTCATGATTATTAATTTAAAAGATCTTAACACAAATAAAAGCTATGTTATTAAGTTTTTGAAAGAAGAAAATGAGAGACAAAATGAATTAGGTGACATAAATAAAACTTTAAATAGAGAAGAATATTTAGATTGGGAAGGCATTTATTGGATATACCCTTATGATCTTAATAGTCAAAAAATAGGTAATTATTACATAAATATTTTTAAGAATAATAAAGAATTTGGTTTTAGTGGTGATAATGAATTTAATTACAAAGTCGAAATTAATGTAAAAGACAACGTCCTGTATATATTTGATCGTAATAATAAAGTAAGAAATCCTTTAGCAATTATTTCCAAAGATAAAGACAATAAATTTTATATAAAAAGTGATCTAATAAAAATTGATCGACAAGATTTAAAAGTAACTCAAAATGGTTACCTTATAAATTGGGCTAAGACAAGTGATAATGTGCCAAATTTACCTCAATATTAATCAGTTTAAGAAAAGATGAAAAATAGTTTAAGCATAATACTAATTGTACTTTGGGGTATTATTATCTCATGCAAAAAAGATAATTCTAAAAAGCTTTTATCAGTAGAGAAAGAAAATACTACTACTGATACTCTAAAGCTAATAAAAGATACAACTGTATTTATAAATTCTACAGAAGGTGAAAATGTTAAATTATTTATAAATAAGATCAATAAAGATTCTACAGTAGAGAGTGAAGTGTTGGGAGAAATGGGCAAGTCTTTATATAAATTTACTTTTAATAAAAAATTAAAAACGGGTGAATGTGAAATTTATAAATATGAAGAACCAATTTATATCAATTCAAATCCTAAAGTAAAATCACAAAAAAAGGAATATTTTAATACTTCAATTCTTGCTAAAGAAAAACTAAATGGTATATATAAAAGTTATCGTAGGATTTTAATAACTAAAAGTAGCAATCATCGTAATAATTGGAATGGGGCTTACATAATTTCCTTAAATGAAAATAGCAAGGACTGGAGGGATATTCATGATTTATCATTAACTATAAAGAATGATTCAATTATTTATGAAGCGAAAGGCTATCAGCTTTACCAATTATTTTATTTGTCCGGAATTTATGAAAATAATCAAATTAAATTGAAATTTGAAAATAATTTAGACAATACAGATAGTTGGGCTTTAGAAAAAACAAAAGATCTTGGTACAATTATATTTAATGGGAAAAACTACATTTGGGAAAGCCCATATATTGATCTATACTTTAATGATGGAAAAAAACTCAAACTCAAACTCAAGAAGTTAGAATGAAAAATTATAAAAAGCCTTTTCAGTCAGCAGAATTTATGATCTTAATGACAAAGAAAAAGTAGATTTTGCTAACTGGAAAATATATGTACGTGATAAAGGGAGTTTCCGTGAGCTGCGTCAGAAACCAGAAACACTATCCAAGAAAGGTTATAAAAAAAACATCAAATATACCAGTAAAAGAATAAAGATAAATAAAATGAAAAAAATATTTTTTTGTATAACATGTATGGTTATAATTAATATTTCTTGTCAGAAACATTTTAATGACAATTTTACAAAATATAATATTGACACATTATATGAACCAAACAAAAGTTTATTTTTTGATAATGATAAAATAAATGATGATGTAAAAATTCTCGCAAAACCAGACAAAGAAATGTTAAATTTTGAGTTATCTTTTCATTTATCAACCTTAAATGAAACAATCAAAGCACCTGTCTTAAACAATAGTATTTTATATAATAATGATTATTCAGTTTATTACGTCAGTGACCCAATTATACAAGGTAAAATTGTAGAATTACGTGTGGAGTATGCAGATCAAACAACAAAACCTGATATTTCTGGAGACAAAAAAAATATAATTGAAAAGATTAAGTTTAGATTTAATGACAAGAGTAAGAAGGTACAAATCATAGGTTATGATCTAAGTTATAAAAAACAGAACAAAAGCAGTTACTCCAAATCATTCAATTTTATTACTGGTAAATTTTATTGCTCTACTAATTTAAATGGTGAAAAAAAAGAGACATCGGGACAGGCATCGGAACTTCAAAATATACATATAGAAAAATGGAAACCTGATTTTCTAAATAAACTTTTATTATATGGAAATGAAATTGAATGATGCTAAAAATACAATGAAAAAAATAGCCGTATTAATTTTTGGTTTGCTTATAATGATAAGCTGTAAGAAAGCGCCAGTAACTATTGATAAAAATTTAAATACTTCTACCACAAATGTAGAAAATGACAATACAAAAGCAATTAGTATTATCAAAAATTTTTATATCAATTTTTATGGTAATGATAATAATATACAGGACAAAAATAAGATGAAATTATATGTTTCTGAAAGAGTTATTAAAATAATTGATAGTCTTAGAGACAATGATAATCTTATTTTAGACTATGATCCTTTTATAAAAGCACAGGATTATTCAGGAGATGTTATTAAAAAAACACTGAAAATTGAACCTTTAAAAAATAAAGATGAATATAGAGTTAGTTTTTATTTATTTGAAGAAAAAGGCGAAAAAAGAACTGATATTGATCTTTTATTATCTAAAAACAAAGATGGTAATTTTTTAATTAGCAGTATTTTAAATGATGATTATTTGAATTTTAATAAAAATGTAACAACCAAAACCAATCCCAAAGAAAACCAATGGTATGGACGTTATGAAGGAAGTTTTTTGAAATTAAAAGATGAATCAGCTGATCCAAGAGGATGGGCAACGGTTACTATAAATATTAATAAAGATTCAGCAGTTTTTAATATTTCAAGTTATGTGGAAGAAAAATCTTTTAAATTAAAATTAAAGGAACAGAGTGTTGATAGTATAATATTTAATATGGAGGACAATAATCTCCTTAAGATAAATAAAGAAAATAAAATCTATACATTAGAAAATACATACATAGACAATCTAATTTCAAGTAAAAATAAAATAAAATTAAATAAGGCGAAATTGTAGACAGGGATGCCGCGGAAAGAACTCATTTTTATACTCTGGGAGGATGATACAAAAGGTGGGGGACACAGCGCCTGCAACCCGCCGATGGAAGTCAAATCCGCGCGTGTACAGCATAACGGGCCGTCGATGGGTTTAAGTGTTTTTATCTTCCGTTTAGGTGTTTCTACCTTCCGTTTAGGTCTTTAGGCCAAAGTTTTAAGTCTTTTAGCTAAAGTTTTAAGTGTCTTGGCTAAAATTTTAAGTCTCTAAGCTAAATTTTTAGGTAATAATGTTAAAATTTTCGAGATTTTCATTAAAAACTTGGCAAAAACGAAAAAGGAGGCATTTAAGATTCAGTCACAAAAGTAATTTAAGATCTTTAAAGCCATTTTATGTTTAGTTTTTAAGTAATTCCGTATGGTTATCACGCGAGACTTCTGAACCGGATCTATGCCGTAAACAGCAGATTAGCTAAAAAACAAATTGAAATACAATTCATTACTAGGAAGTTTGGGTGTTTTTTCGTATCTTTGTAGGTAATAAAAGGTCATGGCCTTCTCTGTATAAGTTTAGAATTTCTATTTACCAATCGGTTTTTTGCTTTTACAGCTGACAGATTCAATACTATTTTACTGAGCGCATTGGCGTAATCAGAGATCTTATTCAAAGCTTTTTATTCTTTTCGTTCGGCGGAAAGGTTTTATTCAGTAACAATTAAATTTTATAATAATATATGGCGGATTCTTTTTCTAAAAAAGAAAATTTCAAAAAGAAAATTCAAAAACAAAAGGAGAAAGCTCTTAAGCGTGAAGAGCGTAAAACGAGCAACAACAAAGGTAAAAGTCTTGATGACATGTTGATGTATGTAGATGCAAACGGTCAACTGACATCAACTCCACCTGATCATGCTGAGAAAGCGGAAATCAATATTGATGATATCCAGTTGGGGGCAGCTCCTATCGAAGCAGAGGAAATCAGAAAAACAGGTATCGTTACTTTTTTCAGTGAGAAAGGCTACGGGTTTATCACGGAAGATAAGAGCAAGGAAAATATCTTCTTCCACAGCAACAACTGTAAAGACCTTGTGAAAAAAGGTAATAAGGTATCCTACGAAAAGGAAAAATCTCCAAAAGGTTTTTCAGCAGTAGAGATCGAACTGGTTAAATAATCATACCGGAACTAAGTTCCGGTTTTACAGAATAATTTTTATTTTTGTCGAAATTCTCCTATGAATTTCGACTTTTTTGATGTATTAAACCTATGTATGGAACTCCTCAGCCTGGACTTTGGAAATTCGTCTCATACAAGGAAAAAAAGAAAATACGTTACTGAGAAAGTCAGTGTTTTCTTATATGTTCTTTCGGCAGTTTTGGTTTTCCTGATGATTAAAAAACCTCTTTCTTCAGAATATTCCGTTCAGTCTGTCCTGCTGGTGTCATCATCAGGCCTTGTCATTTCTCTCCTTATTTTTGTGATCTTATATTTTTTGAATAAGTATTATTTTAAAAATGTTTTCCAATGGCTGTTTTTTAGTTTTTCAGTTCTATCATTTTGCATAACCTTTGTTTTATGGGGCTATTTTAGTTCGGGGATCTTCTGACAGGAATCTTCAGATTTGAATTAAATGATGGCTGCTATTATTGAAATAGATCTCACTTATAAATTATCATAAAAGCTTTGTCATTCTTCTATGAATAAGTATTTTTGAAAAATTTTCAGATTTGAGGCCTACCATTTCCATTATCGTTGCCATTTTTAACCGTAAAGACGAGCTTTTTGAGCTCCTGACTTCCCTTACCGCCCAGACGGATAAGGATTTTGAAATTATTATTGTAGATGATGGCTCACTCGTTGACCTGCGTCCGACCATCGAAAATTTTGAAAGTTTTCTGAATATTAAATACTTCAGGAAAGAAAATTCAGGGCCGGGCCTGTCCAGGAATTTCGGATCGAGAAGAGCGGGAAATGACTGGCTGGTTTTTGTGGACAGTGATGTGATCGTGGAAAAAGATTATATCGAAAATATAAAAAAGGATATTGAAACCATTCCGTGTGATGCTTTCGGAGGAGCTGATAAAGCACATAAGGGTTTCAACCTGATGCAGAAGGCTATTTCATATTCGATGACCTCGGTGTTTACCACAGGCGGAATTCGCGGCAGCAAGAAGGCGGTTTCCAAATTTCAGCCCAGAAGCTTTAATATGGGTGTTAAAAAGGAAGTATTTGAAAAGGTCGGCGGTTTTTCGGAGATGAGAATCGGGGAGGATCCGGATCTTTCGATGACGCTTTGGGAAAACGGTTTTAAAACGGCATTTTTCGATAACATTGCCGTATACCATAAGAGAAGGGTAGACTTCGGAAAGTTTTCCAAGCAGGTATATCAATTTGGTTGCGCCAGGCCTATTCTTAACCAAAGACACCCGAATTACGTAAAAATATCTTTCGCTTTCCCGACTTTGTTTTTATTGGGGTATATCATGGGCTTCCTTGAGTACTTCATTATGGGGAAAGGGATTATCCTGGCGTTTTATGGGTTGTATACTTTTATGGTCCTTTTCCACGCGATGTTCGTGACTAAAAATATCAGCATTGCCGGCATGGCCGTGATTTCTACTTATATCCAGATGTTTTCCTACGGCTATGGTTTCTTAAAATCATGGATTTTACTGAATATCTTTAAAATGAAACCCGAAGACGCTTTCCCAAAACACTTCCATAAAATGTAACAATAAAAAAAGCTGTCGGATGAACAACAGCTTTTAAGATAATAATTAAGATATGGATATGGTTTCATGGTTGAGAATGCCTGTTTTGAACATACATTCCCTCATCTTTTCGTAAGTTCTCTCGATGTCGTGATCGAGGCCGATGGAAAATCTTATCAGACCGTCGGAGATTCCCATTTCAGCACGTTCTTCTTCAGGTATTTCAGAAGATGTTGAGCTTCCTGAGCATGAGAATAAGGTTTTGTAGAACCCGAGGCTTACCGCAAGATAGCCCAGGTTTTCTTTCTGCATCAGTTCCATCAGTTCATTGGCTTTTTCCATGGTTCCTGCGTCCAGGGTTAATAATCCTCCGAAACCGTACTCATGGTGCATCATGCTTTTCATCAGTTCGTGGTTTTTATGGGATTTCAGTCCGGGATAGGAAACTTTCAGTCCGTCTTCTTCAAATCTTTCAGCGAGATAGAGCGCGTTGTGGCTATGCTGTTTCATCCTGATATGGAGTGTTCTGAGGTTTTTCAGAATGCTTGCAGAACGGAGGCTATCCATTGTAGGTCCCAGAAGCATACAGGCTCCCGTATTGACATTTTTGGTGTCATTGATGAACTCCTGGTTTCCGCAGTAGACACCGCCAACGGTATCGCTGCTTCCATTGATGAATTTTGTAAGGGAATGGATCACGATATCCGCTCCCAATACAATGGGTGAGATGGAAAGCGGTGAGAAGGTATTGTCGACGATCAGCTTAATATCGTGCTTTTTACAGATTTCAGACAACTTTCTGAGGTCGGCAACCTCTAATAGCGGGTTGCTCACACTTTCACAGTATATAATCTTTGTGTTGGGTTTTATGGAATTTTCGACAGACTCAAAATTATTGATGTCCACGAAAGTAGTATCAATATGAAATGGAGGCAGAAAATTTTTCATGAAAGCATACGTTCCGCCGTAAATTGTTCTGCTGGAAATGATATGGTCACCGCTTTTGCAGAGCTGAAGCAATACGGAAGTGATAGCTCCCATTCCTGAAGCCGTTACATTGGCTGCCTCCGTGTTTTCCATTTTCGCCAGGGCCTGTGAAAGATACACGTTCATGGGAGATGAATGTCTTGAGTATAAATAGCAACCGTCTGCATTCCCTTCAAAGGTGTCAAACATTGTTTTTGCGGAAAGAAAAGTGTAGGTAGAGCTGTCTGATATCGACGGATTTACGCCACCGAACTCACCGAAATACTGTAAGTCCTGAATTTCATTTGCTGCATTAAATTCTTTCATATACTTTAGTTTTGGCTAAAATGAAATTATTCCAGGTTTTTTACAACATAAAGCTGAATTATTAGAATATAAATCTATGTTTGGTTAATTTGATAGAAATAAAGTTTATTATATTTGATTAATGTAAACTTTTAACAAAAATTTATCTATGGCTTTGGATGATATTGACAAAAAACTGCTTTATTTTTTACAGGAAGATTCGAAACAAACCACCAAAGAACTCTCCTATAAGTTGGGTCTGTCTGTTACTGCTGTTTATGAGCGCGTTAGGAAATTAGAAAATACAGGAGTTATTTCTAAATATGTAGCTCTTCTTGACCGTCAGAAAATTGACAGGAATTTCACGGTATTATGCCACGTAAAACTGACCCAGCATAAAAAGGAATATGTACTGCAATTTGAAAAAGAGATCCTGAATTTACAGGAAGTCACGGAATGTTTCCATGTAAGCGGGGATTATGATTATATTTTAAAGATCACCGTTAAAGACATGGAAGACTACCGTCATTTTATGTTGTCTAAACTTACTACTTTAAAACATATTGCAAGCACCCACAGTTCCTTTATGATCTCTGAGGTGAAAAATACGACGGTCATTGTTTTATAAATGTAGCTTTAAACCAGAACACCGTTTTTAGAGGCAATAGGCTCCGGTAATTCTGTTTCTCCGGTCATCTGTAAAAGGTCGATTTCAATGGTTCGGCAGATTGATAACATCGGGATGTCAAACATTAATCCTTCAAAAGGGTTTTCGGAATAGTCTCCCACAAGCTCCATGATGATATACATCCAGCCGATCATGATGCAAAAAGGGATAGAAACCCAGATTCCCCAATCTCCCAACTGCGCGAATTCACTGACCAATCCTAACGGGAGGAGCATGATGAAAATAACATTAAATACAAAAGCCGTACTGGCAAACTGTCTTGGCAATGGGAATTTTTTGATTCTTTCGGCCTGTCCCTGCAAAGTGTAAAATTCGTTCAGGCAATCCTGAAGCTGCATTTGGTTGAATTCCGAAATAGCGCCCATATTTTTCAACTCATTGACGTCCCTGGATTGCTGGGCAATGAGATAGGTGGCGAAATTTTTGTAATGAGATCTTGATTCTGCTTCTTCTTCGGATAAATATTTATTAAGAAATAAAGGCGTTCTCATGTAATCCGGGAATCCTGCCTTGATCAGGCGGTTTCGTCTGTGATCGGTTTTTTTGGTGAGTTCTTCTTCAACCTTAATATGTTCCCATTCGGTAGGAATGAGAAGCTGATCCCTGAAGGCGTACAGCCATGCAATGTGGCGGCATACAATTTTTCTTCTCCGGTCTTCAAGTTCAAACTTTCCTATGGTTTCATTTTCAGCATCAAAAGCGTATACCATAGATCCCAGCATTCGGCTGGAATTGACGATACCTCCCCAAATTTTACGGGCTTCCCATAATCTGTCGTAAGCCTGGTTGTTTTTAAAACCAACTAAAAACGCTTCGGCAGTACCGATAAGGGCCACCGGAACCCAGGGAATGATCATCCAGTTCCAGTGAAAAAAATGAAAGAGAACGGCAATCAATGTACACCAGATGGAAATAAGGATTACATGAAATCCTGATAGATTAAGAATCTGTTTGTAATTGACATATTTTGTAGTGATCATATAGAGTACGCTTTTATAAGGATTATTCAAAGTAACAAAAAGCGTACAAAAAAACCTCTAAAAAGTTTTAGAGGTTACATTTATTTTTCCTGAATTAATATTTCAGCATTTCTTCGATTTTCGCACTCAGCTTTTCAGCATTGGGGAGCATCGCTTTTTCCAGCACAAGATTGATCGGAACAGCCGGTGTATCAAGGGATCCCATAGTTTCGACCGGCGCGTCAAGATATTTGAAGCAGTTTTTGGAGATTCTATGTGCAAAAGCCTCTGCAAAGGAATTGGTTAATTGCTCTTCGGTAAGAACGAGGCATTTTCCGTGTTCTTTTACCCTTTCGAAAACCAGTTCTTCATCAAGCGGAATTAAAGTTCTTAAATCAATAACCTCCACTCTCCCGTTGAAGTTTTTCGCTGCTTCCCTGGCCCAGTAAACTCCCATGCCGTAAGTAACGACCAGTAAAGTTCTGCCTTTTTCCGTTTCATCCTTATCTGCTTCAATGATCACTTTTCCTTTACCGAAAGGCAAAATATAGTCTTCGGCAGGCTCTATCGTTTTTGCATCTTCTGTTCCCGGAACTTTGCTCCAGTAAAGACCTTTATGTTCAAGCATGACAACAGGGTTCGGGTCGTAATATGCAGCCTTTAACAGTCCTTTAAAATCTGCAGCATTACTAGGATAAGCGATCTTTATGCCTTTGATGTTGGCGAGGATGCTTTCAACGCTCCCGCTATGGTAGGGACCTCCTCCGCCATAGGCGCCGATCGGCACACGGATGATATTGCTTACCGGGAATTTTCCCTGGCTTAAATAGCTTGATTTTGAAATTTCCGTGATCAATTGATTGATTCCCGGATAAATATAATCGGCAAACTGTACTTCTACAATCGGTTTTAATCCTACGGCACTCATACCGGTCGTGGAACCGATGATGTAAGCTTCCTGAATGGCAGTATTAAATACTCTTTTGCTGCCGAATTTTTTTCCTAAAGTAACCGTTTCCCGGAAAACACCCCCGATTCTTTCTCCGACATCCTGGCCGTATAGCAAAGCCTCCGGATGCTTCCACATCAGTTCCTGAATGGCGTGGATGGCGGCATCTACCATTACTATTTTTTCACCACCATGCGGTTCACGGGTTCCTACTTCTTCAGTAATCGGAGTGGGCGCGAAAACATGGTCCATAACGGTTTGAGGTTGCGGGTCTTCGGCATTTTGAGCTCTTTCAAAGGCTTCTTCTGCTTCCAGACGCGCTTTCTTGGTGATCTGTTTTAATAATTCTTCATCAACTCCTGAGTCCAGCAGCTGATTCCTGAGGATTTCTCCCGGATCTTTAGCTCTGTGTTTTGCTAAATCTTCTTCGTCTCTGTAGAATTCCCTACGGACTCCTGAAGTATGGTGACCTATGAGAACGGTTTTTGCGCAGACTACCAAAGGTTTTCTTTCGTTACGCACAAAATCGACCGCCTTTTTCATCACTTCAAAGCTTTCAATGAAATCTGTTCCGTCAACCCTCATTCTGCTCAATCCGGTAAATCCTGCTACGAAATCGTAGGCGTCACAGGTTCTGGCTTCGTCTTTCGTTACGGAAATTCCCCATTCATTATCCTGAACCAGAAAAATTATGGGAAGCTGATGCAGGGCAGAAAACTGAAGGGCTTCACTCACTTCACCTTCTGTTACGGAGTTGTCTCCGAGGCTGCATACTACGACCGGATTATTTTCAAATTGCTGAAGATTAAAATCCTGGATGTATTTTATTCCCTGCGCAACGCCTGCTGTAGGAATCGTCTGCATTCCGGTAGCGGAGCTCTGGTGAATGATTTTTGGTTTATTTTCATCCCTGCTTGATGGATGAGCGTAATAGGATCTTCCTCCTGAAAAAGGATCATCGGCTTTTGCCAATAGCTGAAGCATGAGCTGGTAAGGTTCAAAACCTATTCCCAATAGGATGCTTTCGTCTCTGTAATACGGAGAAACCCAGTCTTCCTTTTTCAACTGGTAAGCAGTGGCCAGCTGAATCGCTTCATGTCCTCTTGATGTGCTGTGAACATATTTGGTAACATTTCTGTTTTCCTCGTAAATGTCTGCCATTGCTTTGGCAAGCATCATATGGTTGTAGGCTTTAAGCAAAATTTCCTGGGAAACTTTTTCGTGAAGTGTATTTTCCATAGAAAGCAAAGATAAACAAAAAAACAAAACACTAACAATCGTTAGTGTTTTGTTTTGTATGCCGCTGAAAAAGCTGTTTTTTTTATTCTTTAATCACCTTTTTAGAGATGGTGTCACGATCTGTTTTTACCTCTATAATGTAGATTCCTTTGATGTATGAAGATAAATCTACAGAAGTTTCGCCGTTACTGATTCTTCCACTTTGAAGTTTTTTACCCGAAAGATCATAAACATTGTAAGTAGACTTCGATGGAGCTTTAAGAACTTTAACAAAATCCTTAGTAAGGGTAGGTGATATTATAATTCCGCTGGCTGAATTTGTAATTTCTGCCGTGCCCAGAATTGAGCCGTATCCTGTTGCTATGATGGAATAATTCTGAGGACTTGTAACCGGCGAGGCTGCATTATTTACCAAAGTTCCTTTATGGGTTACTTCAATTCGATAAGTTCTGCCAGCAACCGGGTTGTCAATAACAACCTGTTCAACGTTGTCTACTGTGTTGTCACCTTTAACTGCGGTGTTTGGGCTTGTTGCATTTAGCTTCCAAGGTAAATAAACTGTTCCGGTTTCATTATCAATTACCCTAAGATCTAAATCGTTGACGAGTCTTGAGTTTCTGTTGTTATATAGGTTTGACCAAAGATTGGAAGTTATTTTAAACTCAGGGTCGATCCATGAGATCGTTACTTTAATCGGCTGGTCTCCGGCTGCTACAATCGATTTTTTATTATTTCCTCCATTATTGAGGGTTTCATTACTAAAAATAACTGAACCATTAGATTTTCCAACTAATAGCTCAGCCCCTTTTTTAGCATCAATAAATCCCCACCCGAATAATGGATCAGGGCCTACGTTTCCTGCTTCGGCAGCAGAATGAATCATTAACGTTTTTGCAGAAGCTGCATTCAGCTCCTCATTATTGAACAATTGCTTATTGATTTGTGTCCAAAGCCCAATAATCCCCGTTACCACAGGAGCTGAAAATGACGTGCCGTCTCCAACTGTTATAGATTGGCTTCCTACTAAATTTTCTGCTGTTGAAGCACTTCCTACTCTTGTGCCTACTGCTGTGATATCCGGTTTAATACCTCCGTCATCTCTAGGGCCGGCACTACTATAATCAGAATGCACAACATCACTTGCGGTAGTGTATCTTCCATTATTTATAACAATTCTGTCTGTCGCTCCAACGACGATAATGTTTTTTGCTAAAGAACCAGGACCAATACAGTCGTATCCGGGGCTGCAATTTGTTATAGGAAGTGTGTCTGTAGAGTCAAACTCAACCATTGTACCCGTATTATCTTGGTAATATTTTGGAAATGTTGACGTTCCTGGATAGTCAGGTCCTAAACCGAAATAATTTCCTGATGATTTAACAATAA
The DNA here is from genome assembly GCF_056333165.1 of Chryseobacterium endophyticum. Lineage (NCBI taxonomy): Bacteria > Pseudomonadati > Bacteroidota > Flavobacteriia > Flavobacteriales > Weeksellaceae > Chryseobacterium > Chryseobacterium endophyticum. Next base: position 55,592 of record NZ_JBWGXE010000009.1, on the reverse strand, counting down.
TATATGAAGGGTTGGTATAGACAATCTGATCGTAATTTTGATCACTTGTGAAATAAGTTCCCTGTAAATCAAAGGATGTATTAGGGCTGCCATATGCGCCATTCCAAACCCATGCATTGGTTCCGTTGACTGTTTTTACATCCCATCCTTGATTTGAACCGTATGAGTGATTGGATATTTTTGGCTGGGCTATTAGGATCTTTTGAAAAACCGTGCTTTGTGTTGAAAGACCCGGGAGTTGTGTTGTTGCAAATGCATAGGAATCAATAAAAGAATTTTTTGCGATTCCCTGGAAATTGATTAATCTGCTGGAGCCATCCGTAAACGTTACGTTCTGGCTAAAGGTTTTTGCTCCAATAAACCCGCACACAGATGTGGCATGACTACTGAAATTCATGGTGCTGGCTTCTTTGTTGGTGATCCTGTTTGGGAGATTGTTGAAAAAAACGTGGCCTGCAAATGCTCTTCCACCGTCAAAAACAGTGAATTTAATATCTTCTCCATTAAATGAACCTGTTAGTCCTCCTATAGTGCCATTCTGTAAAAAATCCGAATTTGAATTTTTGATCTGATCCATATCTTCAGCTTTAAGAAAATAGGGTTTGCCGTCAGGATCGAACCCTGCAAGATTAGCTCTCTGCTCTTCGATTTCCTTTAATGTTTCCGGGGATTTATTTTCGCCGTATTTTTTAGATACGTAGCTGTCGAATTTCTTATTGTTTTCTATTTTTTGTATCTCAAACTCTCTCATCAAGGCATCATTGTTCTGTGCGCCAATTAAAGTGATGAGTAATGTACTAATAAAGACTAGACTTTTCTTCATGCCGGTTAGTAATTATAAAATTTTGCATCACAAATGTAATTAAAATATGTAATTTTCAAAAAATAGTTATAGATCTGATAATTGATATTAATAAAATTTTAATTAATCTTAATGTTTTTAGCAAATCGATCTGTATTCTTAAAACTATTTTTTGAAGCAGATTTGATATTTATTTTAAAAACAATCTGAAAATAGTATAGCAATAAAAAATGAAGTAACTTTACATTCTCTTTTAATAAAAGCTAGAAAAATACATGTATTTAGTTTTTGACACAGAAACCACAGGTTTACCGAAGAATTTCAACGCTCCGCTTTCAGATTCAGACAACTGGCCAAGAATGGTACAGATTGCGTGGCAGTTGCATGATGATGACGGAACATTAATTGAAAATCAGGATTATATTATAAAACCGGAAGGATACGATATTCCTTTCAACGCCGCAAGAATTCACGGGATTACGACAAAAATAGCCAATGAGGAAGGTCGCGATCTTACTGAAATTTTAAATGAATTTTCTAAAGTTTTAGAGAAAGTAAGAGTTGTTTCCGGACATAATGTCGAGTTCGACTATAATATTGTCGGGGCAGAATTTTACCGCAAAAATATTAAGGATAATCTTCAGGAAAAGCCTAGAGCCGACACGATGGTTCTGGGGACCGATTTCTGCCAGCTTGGCGGAGGTCGTGGCGGTAGATTTAAACCTCCAAAACTTGAGGAGCTTTATGAGAAACTTTACGGACATAAATTCGACGAAGCCCATAATGCCGCGGCTGACGTAAATGCCACTGCCCAGGTTTTCTTCGAAATGATGAGGATCGGAGTGATTCCTTCGGAGGTTTTGAAAATTTCCGAAGATCAGCTTACGTATTTCAAGACACTTTATCCGGATCCTATAAAACCTTTCAATATTGTTATCAGAAGGCAGGTTGCTGATTTTAACAATAAGAAAAAACAACAGGATTTCGGAAGTATTGATGAGATTGATCTCGGGAAATATTTCAATTTTAACAATCACAGTGTTTTCTCTACTCTTTCGGCGACTTCCAGCATTAATGATCTGATTAAAAAAGCTACTGATGATAATTTCCCGGCCGTCGGAATGGTGGATTTAGGTAATATGATGGGAGCTTTTAAATTCGTTTCTGCAGTAGAAAGTGTAAATGGCGACAGGACGAAAAAATATAAAGAATATTTAGCAAAAAAACAGGAAGCTGAAGAAAAAGGTGAAGTTTTTAATGAAACAGAGCCGGTTTCAGAACCGCTGATTCCTGTCGTAGGCTGCGAGTTTTATATATCCGACCGGTATGAGCAAAAGCAGTTTACTAAGGATGATCCCGACAGGAGAACGCAGGTTGTTTTGCTGGCAAAAGATTTTAACGGATATAAAAATTTAGCGAAACTTTCAAGTATCGGTTTTCTCAAAGGATTTTATTTTGGAGTTCCGAGGATAAGCCGGGAATTGATCGCACAATATAAAGAAGGGATGATTGCTCTGACTTCGGGTATCAACGGTGATATTCCGGATGCGATTTTAAATACCGGGGAACAGAAAGGGGAGGAGCTTTTCAAATGGTGGAAAGATACCTTCCGGGATGATTTCTATGTTCAGATCCAGAACCATAAGCTGCCTGAAGAAGAACATTTGAATGATGTTCTCCTTCACTTTGCAGATAAATATAATGTTAAGATTTTAGCGCAGAACGAAACGTTTTATACCAATAAAGACGACTCCAATATCCAGGATATCGTAAGCTGTATCAAAGATGGGGAAAAACTTTCAACACCGGTAGGTAAGGGCTTTGGTAAAAGAAGAGGTCTTGCAACAGGAGAGTATTATATTAAAAATTCAGATGAAATCAAAGAAGCTTTTTTAGCATATCCCGATGCTTTTGATGCTTATGAAGAGTTTACTGCAAAATTTAAACCTTACACTTTAAAGAGAGATGTTCTTCTTCCAAAATTTGATATCCCACAGGAATTCGTTCATGCAGAAGATGAAGTGGATGGAGGAAAACGTGGTGAGATGGCTTATCTCACCTATTTAACGTACGAAGGGGCCAGGAAAAGATATGGAACTGACGGCATTACGGCAGACATAAAAGAGCGTCTTGATTTCGAACTTGAAGTTATTGCAAATACAGGGTATCCGGGATACTTCCTTATTGTACAGGATTTTTGTAATGAAGCCCGTAAAATGGGAGTTTGGGTTGGTCCGGGACGGGGTTCGGCAGCAGGTTCCGCGGTAGCATACTGTATCGGAATTACGAATGTAGACCCGATTAAATACGATCTCCTTTTCGAGAGATTCCTTAACCCGGAAAGGGTTTCCATGCCGGATATTGATATTGATTTTGATGATGAAGGACGTGACCGGATCATCAAATGGGTAATCGATAAATACGGACAGAACCAGGTGGCACAGATTATTACGTATTCGGTTCTGGGAGGTAAATCAGCCATTAAAGATGCCGGAAGGGTTCTCGATGTTCCGATTCCTGATACGAATAATATTGCCAAGCTGATTCCTTCCACACCCGGGATGAATATTGCGAAAGCTTTGGCGAAATACGATAAATTAAAACCGGAAGAACAGCAGCTTGTTGATGAAATGAGATTTGTTCTCGACAGTCCTTCGGATCCCCGTCATGATGTCTTGGCGAGTGCGAAAAAAATGGAAGGATGTATCAGGAATACAGGAATTCACGCCTGTGGAGTAATCATTACACCGGAAGATGTCAGTAATCTGGTTCCGGTAACGATTGCCGCGAAAGACGCGGATATTCTGGTTTCCCAGTTTGATAACTCAGTTGCGGAAAGTGCGGGCCTTCTGAAGATGGACTTCCTGGGATTGAGAACGCTGACTATCATTAAAGATGCACTTAAGCTCGTTAAAGAAAGACATGGTGTCGATATTGATCCTGATGAAATTCCTTTGGACGATACTAAAACTTATCAGCTGTTTAAAGAAGGGAGGACGATCGGTATTTTTCAGTATGAAAGTCCCGGAATGCAAAAGTATATGAGAGAGCTTAAGCCAACGGTTTTTGCTGACCTTATTGCGATGAATGCACTTTACCGCCCCGGCCCGATTAAATATATTCCGAACTTTATCAACCGGAAGCACGGGATCGAGGAGATTGTATATGATTTGCCGGAAACTGAAGAGTATTTAAAAGAAACTTACGGAATTACGGTGTACCAGGAGCAGGTAATGCTTTTGTCCCAGAAATTGGCCAACTTTACAAAAGGTGAAGCCGATACGCTAAGAAAAGCAATGGGAAAAAAGCAGATTGATGTTCTTAATAAAATGTATCCTAAATTTATTGAAGGCGGAAGAAAAAACAATCTTGATGAAGAAAGATTAGAAAAAATATGGAACGACTGGAAAGCATTCGCTGAATATGCTTTCAATAAATCCCACTCAACCTGTTATGCGTTTATTGCTTATCAGACTGCATTTTTAAAAGCCAATTACCCGGCAGAATACATGGCAAGTGTGATGAGTAATAACATCAACAATACAGATTCGATCACCATGTTTATGGAGGACTGTAAAAGTATGGGAGTGGATGTTCTGGGTCCCGATGTGAATGAATCTCAGTATAAGTTTTCGGTAAACGAAAAAGGACAGATCCGTTTTGGTTTAGGAGCTATCAAAGGTATTGGGGAAGGACCGAGTGAAGCCATTACAAGAGAGCGGGCAAACGGAAGATTTAAAAATATTTATGACTTCTTTGAAAGAATTCTTCCTTCTCAGATGAACAAAAGAGTGGCGGAAAGTTTGGTTCTGGCAGGAGCTTTTGATGAGCTGGATTCCTTTCACAGAGGTCAGTACTTCGATATTGATATGGCGGGAAGAACAAATCTGGAAAGACTGATCAGATACGGGCAGAGTTTCCAGGAAAGTAAAAATGAAATGGAAAATTCGCTGTTTGCAGATTTTGCGGAAGAAGTTCAGATCGAGCAGCCGAAACTGCCGCCGTGTCCAGAATGGCCGAATATGCACAAGCTGAATAAAGAAAAGGAAACCATTGGGTTTTATCTTTCTGCGCATCCGCTGGATGAGTTTAAGTTTCAATACCAGTTCATGCAGGGTCAATTGTCTAAAAAGGCGGTTTTGGAGAAAGAAGAAGAGATTAAAATAGTTATTGACGAACCTCCTATTCTCGAACAGGATGTACCGGATGTTGCTGATCTTGTGGAAATCGTTTCCGATGAATTGGTGGCCGGTGAAGAAGAAATTGTTGAGGAAGTTACCAAAAAAGCGGAACCTAAAGGTATCTTTCATTTTCTGAATCTTGATGAGGTGGATGCATATAAGGAACAGGCTTTTGCCAACAAGCAGGAAGAGCTTTTCGAGGAAAAGAAAAAAGACTGGAAAACGCTTCAGAAAGAAAGAGAAAATGGAGGCGGCGGAAAAGAATATACCGTAGCAGGTCTTATTACCGAATATCGTGTGCAGGATGGTTTCAGAAGTGGCGAAAAGGTTGCCTTTGTAACCCTGGAGGATTATTCAGGTTCTTATTCCTTCAGGCTTGGTGACCGTGATTATATGCGACTGAAGGAAAAACTCGAAGTTCAGCGGTTCGTGATCTTTAAAATTAAATTTGCCCAAGTGAAAGATGGAAGGGTTTTTGTGAATGTAAATGACGTGATCGAGCTTCAGGAAGCATTCGAGAGATTTGCCAAGAGCATTTCTCTTGTGATGGATGTCATGGATTTCAGGCCCGAGGATCTTACTTTTTTCAGAACGGTTCTTGAAAGAAATCAGGGGAATCAGAAGTTGAAGTTTTATATTAAAAATATCGACGATGATTCAAAGGTGGAGCATCTCGAAGTACAGTCGATGAAACATTCGGTCAATCTTAGCGGTGAACTTATTAAGGAGATTCAATTGCTGAATAAATATGAATTTTATTTAAATTAAATTCAATTAAAACGTAATGAAAAAGTGGCTTTTAAAGTCACTTTTTTTTGTTTGTGATAGTTTCGTTAATACTAAACACTTGTTAAACGATTAATTTATGATGTGAAACATAAGTATATAAAGAAAATAGACTGTTGATAGATTATTGTTAAAAATAGGTGAAATAATGATTGATTTTCGGATTTTTAGTTTATATGTTGTTGATAATCAATTTTGTAAATATATCATTTAATTTAGAATAATAATGTTTTTTAACGTAATTGATTATTATTAGTTATTTATTTAATATTTTTTATGATTTTTTATTAAAAAAATTAACATAACCTTTCATATTATATAATTTATTAATACTTTTATCCCCTAATTTTAATTTACTAACGAATGAAAAAACTGTTATTCCTTATTCTGGGATTGCCTGCTTTAAGTTTTGGGCAATGGACAGAAAACTTTGATGCCGATACCACGATGCCTTCTGGTTGGGCTGTTATCAATAACGGAGGCGCCAATGGCTGGGTATTTGGGGCCCCGGGTGCCGGATCTGCGCAATCAGGAGCTAATGTTGCGTCGATTACGTATAATTCTACGGCTCATAATGATTATTTGATTACAAAGGCTATTCCTGTGACAGCCGGTTTAAGCGATAGGATTTCTTTTTATGTAAAGTCAAGAAGTTCTTCTTTTCTCGAAAATTATGAGGTTTTGCTCTCTACGACTGATCAGACTGCCGGTGCTTTCACAACGGTACTTCAGGCTACGGAAAAGGCGCCGTCAACTTGGACGAAGAAGACATTTAGTTTGTCGGCCTATGCGGGTCAAACGGTGTATGTTGCTGTTCATGCAACGGATACGGATCAATATCAATTGTATGCAGATACATTTGTGGTAGATGCTGTTCCTACAACGGCTCCACCGTGTACGACGATTACCTCGCCGACAAGCGGTGCTACAGGAGTGAATCCGGACGGGGTTTTAAACTGGAGTTTTGTTGCGGCGGCAAACGGATATAAAGTAAAGGTAGGTACATCTCCCGGAGGAAATGATGTTGTCGATAATATCGACGCCGGAAATGTGCTTACTTATAATATCACAGGGAATTTAAATGCCGGCACTACATATTATGCGACCGTAACCCCGTATAATGCTGTTGGTGACGCTACGGGATGTTCAGAGATCTCTTTTACAACAGTTGCTGCTCCTTCCAATGATGATTGTGCAGGTGCGATAACATTAACTGTAAATCCTGATTTGTTGTGTGGTACTACATCTTCAGGAACGACGATCGCTGCAAGTCCGTCCGCGGAAACAGCGCCAAGTTGTGGTCCTAATGGGGTGAATGATGATGTCTGGTTCAAGTTTACGGCTACCAGTACTGCCCATAGAATCTCACTTTCTAATGTGTCAGGATCTACTGATATGGCAATGGCTGTTTATAGTGGTGATTGCGGAAATTTAGTACAGGTCGTTTGTACTGATCCTGATTCTGTTGATTTAACCGGATTAACAGTTGGCCAGGAGTACAAAGTAAGAGTTTGGACTTACTCTTCTACGGTAACTACAACCGCGACATTTGATATTTGTGTAGGAACTCTTCCTCCGCCACCTTCAAATGACGAGTGTTCAAATGCGGTGCCATTGACTGTAGGTTCGATATTTGACCAATTTGCTGTTTCAGGAACAACGTTAAGCTCTTCAAATTCTAATGCTTTGACTGCTGATTGTCTGTTTACGCCTACCAATGTAGGAGGTAATGTGTGGTATTCCGTAGTAGTTCCTGCTTCTGGTGACTTGACTATTGAAACTGCTGCGGTGACTGGTTCTCCTCTGGCGGATACTGTGATGTCTGTATTTACTGATTGCGGTACTACCACTTCTATCGAATGTGATGATGATACCGGTAATGGTAACTTCTCTAAAATTGAATTAACAGGACAGACTCCGGGCGCGACTCTATTGGTGAGTGTTTGGAAGTATTCTACAGCGACAGATGGAGCATTCCAGATTTCTGCGTATGATTCATCGATTGTTTTGGCGACAAATGAAACCAAAGGTGCTAAAAACAGCATTAAAGTGTATCCGAATCCGTTCAGTGATGTGTTGAGTATTTCTGATGTGTCTAATGTTAAGAATGCTTATGTTTCGGATCTTACGGGTCGTTTAGTGAAAACTATTGCAAACCCGGGATCTCAGCTTCAGCTTGGAGAATTGAAACAGGGAATGTATTTGGTTACTTTGGAAATGAAAGATGGTTCTAAGCAAACCTTTAAAACAATCAAAAAATAGATTGTAATTCATTTATGATATTGATAGCGGCTTTTTTAGCCGCTATTTTTTTTATATCAAAGAAATTATTTTTTTATGTTAAATGGTAATTCTGCTTGTTAGCTCATGGATTTTTTTTCATTGTAAATGTTTGAGAATGAGTATTTAAAATAATTCATTAATTTGAGAATTTAATTATAAAATTAAACATTTATTTAATTTTATTCATTTTTTAGGCTTTTTTATTGATTTTTAAATATTAAAATTGGGTTAAATTTTAATATTATGTAATTTATGTATAATTTTATCGCCTAATTTTAATTTAACTGAGTATGAAAAAACTTAATTTACTGTTTCTGTTTTTGATGTGCTTATTTGCATGTCAAACATATCAGGGACAAAATTTTACGGTCACGACCTGTTTAACGGGGGTTTCGTCTAATGTGTACGGACCCATGAACAGTAATTCGACGGCTAACAGTAAAAACAGAACCGCATTTATTCTTCCTGCTTCCCAGATTTCTGCGCTAAGCGGGGGTACAATTACAGGGACCTATTTCAGAAGGCTTGCTACTTCAGGATCGCTTCCTTCGGGCACGACTTTTAAAATTTATCTGAAAAACACATCTGCTACAGATTTTGGTTCGGGCTCGCCTGATTGGGCTACTGAAATTTCAACAGCGACATTGGTGTATGATTCAGATCCTGCTACGGCGGTAGGTGCTACTGCCGGATTCAAACAGTTTTCTCACTCTGTCAATTTCGCGTATACGACGGGGAGTAACTTAGCAGTATATTTAGAGTATACCCAGACTACTGCTCCTTCTTCAAGTATTACCTGGGATTATGAATATGGTACAACCTGTATTTCTACCACAAATAGCAATACCACTAAGTATCTGAATACGACAGGTGCTTTTACGGCAACACTCACCAGTTCAAATTACAGAAGACCTGTAATTGGTTTTGATGTAACCTATCCTGCTGCAGTTGCTGCTCCTCCTTGTACGACGATTGCATCACCGACGGCTAATGCTACCGGTGTTTCAGTAACGCCTACTTTTACATGGTCTGGCGTTCTGGGGCAAAACGGAGCTACCAGCTATGTTGTTAATTTAGGAACAACTTCAGGAGGTACAGACGTTATGAACGGAGTTGATGTTGGTAATGTTACATCTTACACAATACCTGCCGGTGCTCCTCTTAACTTCAATCAACAATATTATCTTACTGTAATTTCGAAGAATGCTATAGGAAGTTCTACAGGATGCACAGAGCGGGCTTTCACGACGGCAAATATCAGCTGTCCTTCTGTAAGTGCTCCCCTCTCGGCCGCTACGGGTGTTTCTACAACTCCTACCATTACATGGGCTGCCTCTGCGGGTGCGACAGGGTATAAGATTTCTATGGGAACGACATCTGGAGGAACGGATGTTTTAAATAACGTAGATCTAGGAAACGTGACAACCTATACTTTAGGTACGCCATTGAATACTTCTACTACCTATTATTATACGGTTAATGCTTATAATCCAAATTCAACTTCTTCATCCTGTACAGTAAGAAACTTTACAACCGTTTGTACTACTTTAACACCAAACTACACAAATAACTTTTCTCCATTCCCGGGAGCTTGCTGGTCACGTCTCAATGGAGGAACACCTTCTACAGGTCCTGGAACGGGTACCACTAATTACTGGGTAGAAGCTGGATTCTTAAATTCAGGCTCCACTGGTGCAGCAAAAATCAATCTTTTTTCAACAGGAAGAAACGGCTGGCTGCTTTCGCCAACATTCAATTTGTCAGCGGGAGGATACAGACTTAAATTTGATTATGGATTGACAGGTTTTTTTGTAACTACGCCAAGTGCCATGGGATCTGATGATGTTGTGCAGCTTTTAGTTTCAACCAATGGAGGAACGACATGGAATGTTCTTCAGACCTGGAATGCGGCTAATGCTCCTACTAATACGACCAATACTTATATTCTTAACCTGAGTGCCTATACAGGAACTAACGTGATTTTTGCAATGTACGGTAGCGATGGTACAGTAGACGATACGCAAGATTATGATTTCTTTGTGGATAATTTTATTGTTGAGACCATTCCGGCTTGTGATACCCCGACAGCGTTAGTTTCTTCTTCGGTTACGACAACGCAAGCAACAGTGTCCTGGACAGCACCAGCGGTAGCTCCATCAAGTGGATATGACATTTATTACAGTAATACAAACACTGCGCCTACAGCTTCTACTACAGCTTCTATATCTGCTGTAATGGCGACTTCAAAAGTATTGACCTTTTCTTCAATGTCTACTTATTACGTATGGGTAAGATCTAACTGTGGTGGTGCACAGAGTTCGTGGGTAGGGCCTATAAGCATTACGCCTCCGCCTGCTAATGATAATTGTTCAGATGCTGTTAATTTAGTTCCGGGTGGTAATTTTGCGCAAAATGCTGTGACCGGAACTATCGTTGGCGCTACGAATACGCCGGCACTCGGTGCAAGTTGCTTATTTACACCTACAAATGTTGGAGGTAATGTATGGTATAAAGTTACGGTTCCTGCTTCTGGTAGTTTAACCATTGAAACTGATGCAGTGGCAGGCTCTCCATTAACGGATACCGTTTTATCTGTGTTTGCTGACTGTAATACCACGACTTCTGTAGCTTGTGATGATGATACGGGTAATGGTAACTTCTCTAAAATCGTCTTGACAGGGCAGACTCCTGGTGCTGTATTGTTGGTAAGTGTTTGGAGGTTCTCTACAGCAACAGACGGAGCTTTCCAGATTTCAGCGTATGATTCTTCTGTCTTGGCGACAAATGAATCTTCACGTGGTAAAAAAGCTTTAGTGGTTTATCCGAATCCATTTAACGATGTATTAAATATATCTGATGTTTCAAAAGTTAAAAATGTTTTTGTGACGGATTTTGCCGGTAGATTAGTAAAAACAATAGCAAATCCTGGATCTCAGTTTCAACTGGGTGAACTAAAACAAGGAGTGTATTTAGTGACCTTAGAAATGAAAGATGGTTCAAAACAAACCATAAAGGCAATTAAAAAATAACTTTTAATCCTTATCATAAATTTAGCGGCCAGGTTTCTGTCCGCTATTTTTTTTCAACAGAATCTTCACTGAATGTTTTTATGACTATGTAAGTGATTTAAAATTTAAATAAAAAAATAAATCGTATGATTTACAGATAGTTGGTATATATAAGAAGATGTGATATTTATAAAAGTCTGGAAATATAAAATTTATTTCACTATTTAATGATAAAAAAGTGAAATCGATAAGTTTTGTAGGTAAATATTGAGTTTTCCGTGTTTTTAACTGTCTGTTGTTGATTTTTTTAAAAAAATAATATGTAATATGTAAATTATTACTAATTTAGTGTATTAATCAGCAAAAATAAATTTATGACAAAATTTCTACTCTCATGCTTATTGTTTTTAAGTATGATGCTTCACGCACAAATAACTTTGGGTGAAGGCAGCACAGATGTCGGAATAGCTCCGATCAGTACTTATTACGGCTATTCGTATACACAGCAGATTTACACCAAACAGGAAATTAATGCGAATGCAGCCGGTAATATTACAGGACTGAAATTCTACCTGGATCCTTCAATGTCAATTGAAAATTCGGCAGAGTGGGTGGTATATCTTGGACAGACTTCAAAAACAGACTTTACTTCAGATTCAGACTGGATTCCGGCTTCACAGCTTACACAGGTGTTTTCGGGAACTGTAACCAATGCTAATGGTGTCATTGAAATTACTTTTGCTACACCTTTCCCGTACAATAATGTGGATAATCTGGTGGTGGCAGCAGAAGAAAATTCTCCGGGATACGATTTTAATGATTTTGATGAAGCGATGTATGTATATACCGGAATGCCAAATTCTACTCTTACCTTTAGAAATGACAATGACAATCCGGATCCGACTTCTCCTCCTGATGGTAATCTCCAGAATTATAAATCTGTAATCACATTGGAAGGTTTGACATTGAGTCCTATTCCTAATTGTCCTGTTATTACTTATCCTGGAAATAATTCTGCTTACTTTCCTTTGTTAGGTACGATCAACTGGAATACTGCTCCGGGAGCGACAAGTTATAAAGTTTATATTGGCACAACTTCCGGTGGCACCGATATTGCGAACGCAGTTTCCGTAACCACAAACAGTTATACACCGTCAACTCCGTTTCCTTCTAACACCAATCTTTACCTTAAAGTTGTGGCTGTAGGTGCAGGGGGGGAATCTTCAGGATGTTCAGAAATAATGTTTACCTCTGCACCGCCATTGCCGACCAATGATGAGTGTGCAACAGCAGTTGCTTTAACGGTAAATCCTGATTTGAGCTGCGGTACGGTAACTCCTGGATATACGCTAGGTGCTACCGACTCGGGAACAGATCCTGATCCTTGTTATGGAAATCCTGATGATGATGTTTGGTTTAGCTTTGTTGCTACACAGACAAGACATAAAATATCACTTTTAAATATTCAGGGTATAGGAACCGACACAAGTAATAACGAAACATATTTTCAGGTATTCAGCGGAGGATGTGGAGCCTTATCAAGTATCTTATGTTCATACGACAGTTCGAATGAGGTTACAGATCTTACACCGGGTGAAACTTATCTCGTAAGAGTGTATAGCTACGGCGGGGCAGATGCTCATCAGGCTTTTGATATCTGTGTAGGTACTTATCCGCCGCCGCCTGCAAATGATGACTGCGCAGGAGCTCTTCCTGTTACGGTTTTCCCATATACTTATCAGCAGACAGATGCTGAGGGAATTACAAATAACGCGGGTATTGTAGATGTATGCAGTAATGGTATGAATGATGGAGCATGGTTTACTTTCGTTGGTGATGGCGATACCTATAACATTACGGTTACAATGCCGGCTGGAAGCAATTTTGATCCTCAGATTGGGGTGTACAGTGGCGTATGCTCTGCTTTATCATGCGAAGATACTGTAGATAATGGATTTGCGGGTGGTACTGAAACGCTCTCTGTTCCTACATTAGCCGGAAATACTTATTATGTGAACGTGGGTCATTACAGTGGCTTTGATGATCAGCCTGAAGGTGTTTTCACAATTGATATTACAAAAGGTACGTTAGGGACTTCTGATGTAAAATCTGAAAAGAAAACTATTAAAGTATATCCGAATCCTTTCACAGATGTAGTAAATATAGCCGATGCTGGAAACGTAAAATCGGTTTCCGTTTCTGATGTTTCAGGAAGACTGCTGAAAGTGATTGATAACCCGGGAGCTTCAATTAACTTAGGAGAATTGAGACAGGGAATGTATTTATTGACACTTACAATGAAAGACGGTTCAAAACAAACCGTAAAAACAATCAAAAAATAATTGTAAATAATACTAAAATGAAAGGCGGTCTTTTTAAGATCGCCTTTTTTAGTTAAATAAGTTGTAATAATGCTATTTGTCTGCAGGAACGGGTTGTAAATCTCCCCTATTCAGGCTTTCAAAGACTGCCGGAAAAAACGTAACAAGAATAAAATAAATGACAACCATTAGTACAATTAAAGAAAATAATATGATTACTAAATTATTGGGTTTGTTCTTCTTTTTTGGTTCCATGATGTTGAGTATTTGTTAATAGATGATTATTATTTACACTAAGCCAATTTCTTGCCACACTGCTTGCAATATCGTGCATCGTCATCAATATCTTCATTTCCGCATCGGTCACATATTTTTTCCAGATTTTGTCTCTTGTTGCGCATCTCGGCAGTTACGATTCCTGTAGGAACCGCAATGATGGAATAACCCGCCAGCATTAAAACAACAGCGAAAAATTTTCCCATGGGCGTAATCGGAGAAACGTCACCATAACCAACGGTAGTCACCGTTACCACAGCCCAGTAGATCGACTGCGGAATCGTTTCAAAACCCGGCCTGCCGCCTTCCACCATAAACATCAGCGAGCCAACGATTACCGAAAAAATAATTAAAAATAAAAGGAAAATATAAATTTTTCTCGAACTGTTTTTTAATGCCCGCACAATCACGGTGCCGTCGTTCATGAAATCCATAAGGTTGAAAACCCTGAAAACCCTCAGCATTCTCAGCATCCTGAAAATTAAAAAGTATTTTGTGACAGGAAAGATAAAACTCAGGTAAAACGGAATCAGCGCCAGGAAATCAATGATCCCGAAAAAACTGAAAATATAATGACGTTTGTTTTTTACCACTGCAATTCTTGAAATATATTCTGCTGAAAAAAAGATGGAAATGATCCATTCCAGAATAATAAAAGTATAGTGAAACCTCTTGTCAAGCCTTGGTATGCTTTCCATCATGATAATAGCCGTACTGATAAGGATAAGGGACAGCAGGGTGATGTCGAACAGCTTCCCGAGCTTTGTATCTGAACGGTAAATGATTCTGTAGAGATATCGCTTCCACCATGCGTCTTCCGGAACAAGATTATGCTCTCTGTCCATTCTAATGTTTTTTTAAATATAACAAATTATCCTTATTTTCGTGACAAACATACAGAATAAAATGAAAATTAGAGACGTCATTTCCAGGATAGAAAAACGTATTCCGCTGCAACTGGCGGAAGATTTTGATAATGTAGGATTGCTGTGCGGATCGTACGACCGCGATGTAAGTGGAATACTGGTTTGTCACGATGCTCTTGAAAAAGTGGTCGATGAAGCGATTTTAAAAAACTGTAATCTGATTGTATGTTTTCACCCGATTATCTTTTCAGGCTTAAAATCTTTAACCGGGAAAAATTACGTGGAAAAAGCGGTTATAAAAGCTATAGAAAACAAAGTGGCTATTTACGCGATTCACACTGCTTTTGATAATGATTTTTTTGGAGTAAATGCCGGAATCTGTCAGCAGCTCGGACTTAAGAACCTTAAAATTCTTCAGCCTAAAAAGAATGATCTGAAACAGCTGACGGTATTTGTCCCAAAAGACTATTCCGGGAAAGTAAAGGAATCACTTTTTGCCGCCGGAGCCGGAAGTATTGGTTTCTATGACGAATGTAGTTTCACGGTAAACGGCAATGGCACGTTCCGGCCTAAAGAAGGTTCGGAGCCTTTCTCCGGCCAGCAGAATATCCGCGAAAACGCAGATGAAGACATGATTTCTGTGATCTTTGAAGGATATAAGCAGGGACAGGTCGTAGCCGCTATGAAATCTGCACATCCTTATGAAGAAGTGGCGCACCAGATCTACAGCCTGGACAATGCCAATCAGTATGCCGGTCTTGGAATGTACGGAGACTTTGAGGAACCGATGGATGAAAAAGATTTCCTGAAATTCGTAAAAGAAAAATTCAATCTTGAAGTCATCAGACATTCTGATTTTAATGGCAGAAAAATAAAAAGGGTAGGTGTTTTAGGCGGCTCGGGAGCCAGCGGAATAAAATCTGCAATTTCCAAAAAATGTGATGCTTATCTCACCGGCGATGTCAAGTATCACGATTTTTTCCTGGCTGAATCCAAAATGATGATCTGTGATATAGGGCATTTCGAATCAGAACAATTTGTGACTCAACAATTATTTGAAATTTTGTCACAAAAATTTAGTACATTTGCAATCTCAAAATCTATTGAGAAAACGAACCCGGTAAATTATTTCATTTAAAATATGGCAAAAACCAACGATATTTCAGTTGAAGAGAAGTTAAGAGCTTTATACGATTTGCAGATCATTGATTCTAGATTGGACGAAATCCGAAATACAAGAGGAGAATTGCCAATCGAAGTAGAGGATCTTGAAATTGAAATCGAAGGTCTTGAAAAAAGAGCTGAAAAATTTCATGCAGAAATCAAAGATCAGGACGACCAGATCAAAACGAAGCATGAAGTGATCAACCATGCAAAAACTTTAATTGAAAAATACAGATCTCAGCAGGATAATGTAAGAAACAATAAAGAGTTTGAAGCATTAGGGAAAGAGATTGAATATCAGGAGCTTGAAATTCAGCTTGCTGAAAAGAGAATCAAAGAATTCGGGGCCAAGATCGGGCACAAAAACGAAACACTGGACGAGCTGAACGGAAAAATCAATGATCTTAGAAATCACCTTAAATTCAAAAAAGAAGAATTGGAAGGCCTGGTTTCTGAAACTCAGAAAGAAGAAGAATATTTAATCGAGCAGTCTAAAGAATTTGCTGCAAAAATCGATGAAAGATTATTGGCTTCTTATAACAGAATCAGAACAAATTCACCAAACGGTCTTGCTGTCGTAGGATTGGAAAGAGGAGCTCCGAAAGGATCATTCTTCACAATTCCGCCTCAGAAGCAGATGGAAATCGCCCAGAGAAAGAAAATCATTATCGATGAGCATTCTGGGAAAATCCTTGTAGACGACGAATTGGTCATGGAAGAAAACGAAAAAATGAAATCGGTAATCAAGTTTTAATACCGATTACAATTTAAAAAATACGAAAGCTGCTTCAATCGAGGCAGCTTTTTTTGTATTCGAGTTTTTTATAAATTAATATTTTTAACTCATAATCAATGTTGGCTTAATTAATAAAGTTAAAAAGTTATAAAGTACGGAATGCAATTCTCAATATGAAGAATTGTTGTTTTTAGCATTTTATTTCTATATATATTTACTACCGAAAAACACAAGAACTTACTTTCAAAAAGCTGTTTTTACTATTAATTAATAATAAGTTGAATTAATATTTGATTATTGATTCATGTTAAAAAATATGTTGCAACAGAAAGGTAGGAATAAAGCCGAAAACCTACCTCCGAAAGGAAAGTCAGAATTTCTTTGCTGAAATTTTAGCAAAATAAGTAGGTGAAATATAAAATTATTTAATAGTGAAAAATTTTAAAAAACTAACTCGTGAAAATCTTAAATCAGTTAAAGCAGGTCAGGTATGGTATGCTGAAACTTCTTGTGGTGTAATTGCTACAACTACTCAGGATTGGACAGCAGAGCAAGCAAATGAATGGCTCATCAAGCTTGAACAAAATTACTGCAAGCCAGCTACGCATAGCGGTCCTAGTACTAATTTAGCTTAATTATTTAAATTTATGCACTTATAATGAAGAGAATCTATTGTAAGTGCAATTTTTTTATAAAAATATCTTCTATGCATTATCACAAAAAACTGCTAAAACTATTAACTATATTTTATTGTGCTTTATCTTACGCACAATCAAACAAACAGGATACATTGCGTGGTGAGTTCACTTATCGATTAAAAGCTAAATTCGATACACGAACTGATTACCGATACGAAGAAGAATTTTTATTAAAAATAGGAGATAATCGCGCATTTTTCACAAGTGTTATATCTCTCAAGGGCGACTCCGTAATGACAAGTGCAGGAATAACATCAAATAATACAGATGGAAGCATTATTCTTGGCTGGAAAGCAGGAGTAGTAATTCCGAAAACAAATTTTAACTTTACTATCATACAAACAAGTGAAAATGTACAATATTTTGATTCAGCTGGAACGTCTTTATTTACTTATAAAGAACCTGTAATAAAGAATTGGAAACTTGTTGATGAGACCAAAGTAATCAGTACTGTTATCTGTAAAAAAGCAGAATTAAGGTTTAAAGGAAGAAATTGGACTGCATGGTATGCTCCTGAAATTCCTTTGCCTTATGGTCCTATGAAATTTAGTGATTTACCAGGATTAATCGTTAAAGTAACAGATGATAAAGGAGATTATGATTTTGAATTGATAAAGTCGCTACCCGTCTCAAAATTGAGAGGTGAATTCATCAATATAAGAGAAAGCAGATATAAGGGAGCTATAGAAACAACACAGGTTAAATTAAAACAGGCCCAGAGAAATGCAGATGCCAATGCAGCAGGAGTACTTTCAAATTATGGAGCTACTATTGTTAAAGGACAGGAAATGATACGACAAAGAGAAAAGGAAATGGAAGAAAACAAAAAATACGCAAATCCTTTAGAAATTAGTGATGAATAAATAAAACCGCCTTCAAAAAAGGCGGTTCTATTTATTCATGATGATCATACATCTTATTATACAGATCAATAAACTTCTCTTTAATAGCCTTTCTTTTCAGCTTTAGGGTGGGTGTCAGAAGCCCGGTTTCAATACTCCAGATTTCAGGGGTAAGCTCGATTTTCTTGATCTTTTCCCAATTCCCTAAATGTTCATTGGTATTTTCAATCTCTTTTTCAATTCTTTCCTTCAGTTCTTTACTTTTGGCAATTTCCTGGGGAGTGGATCCGATATTCAGGTTGTTTCTCATGGCCCAGCTTTTGGCAAACTCAAAATCAGGCTGTACAAGTGCAGTCGGCATTTTTTCGCCATCGCCGACCACCATGATTTGTTCAATGAATTTGGAAGCTTTTGCCAGGTTTTCAATGGTTTGCGGAGCGATGTATTTTCCACCGGAAGTTTTGAACATTTCTTTTTTACGGTCGGTGATCTGAAGGAATCCGTCGCTGTCGATATGGCCTATATCACCGGTTTTGAAGTAGCCGTCTTCTGTGAAGACTTCTTTCGTCATTTCGTCATTTTTAAAATAACCCTTAAAAATAGAAGGCCCTTTCACTGTAATTTCTCCGTCTTCCTGGATTTTTACCTGAACATTGTCCAATGGCAGACCCACCGTTCCGATTTTCATCTTTCCGAAGGCATTTACTGAAATAACCGGTGACGTTTCCGTGAGGCCATAGCCTTCCAGAATAGGAATTCCCGCATTCTGAAACATTAGGTTGAGCCTTGTCGACAAAGCTGCCGAGCCGGAAACCAAGGTGATGATCTCACCGCCAAGACCTTCACGCCATTTCTTGAAAACAAGCTTGTCGGCAATGATTTCCTGTAATCCTGAAGGTTTGGAGATCGTTTTCTTTTTAGAGATAAGGTTGAGTGCCCAGAAGAATATTTTCTGCTTCAGGCCGCCCGCAGACGATCCCGTCGTATAGATTTTATCATACACTTTTTCCACAAGCCTGGGAACGACGCTCATATAGTGAGGTTTTACATCCTTCACATTTTCTCCCATTTTATCAATGCTTTCTGCAAAATAAATGGAAAACCCGTTGTACTGGAAAAGGTAAAACAGCATTCTTTCAAAAATATGGCAGATAGGTAAAAAACTCAGAACCCTTGTGTCTTTATAATCGAGATTTTTCTTTTTCGGAATTCTTGGAATTGAACCCAAAACATTCGACACAATATTGTGGTGGGTAAGCATAACCCCTTTAGGTCTTCCCGTAGTTCCGGAAGTGTAAATAATAGTCGCCAGGTCCTCCGAATTAATGGTGTTCGAAAGATCTTCTACTTCTATCTGGGTAGAATCGTCTTCACCGAGATCCAAAACTTCTTTCCAGTTGGCGGCCCCGGTGATGTTTTCGAAAGTGAAAACTCCCTGTAACGAAGGGATGTTGTGCTTCACTTTAACCACTTTATCCAAAAGATCCTTATCAGACAAAAAGCAATATTTGATTTCTGCATTGGTAAAGATAAATTCATAATCTTCAGGAGAAATACTCGGATATACAGGCACCGAAACCACTCCGATCTGGGAGAGTCCAAGATCCATGATAGCCCATTCGGTACGTGAATTTGTGGTGATGAGCGCAATTTTATCGCCGGGCTTGATCCCCAGTTTTAAAAGTCCGCGCGAAATTTTATTCGCTTCGTTGATGAATTCCTGGGTAGAGGTCTTTTTCCATTCTCCCTGGTATTTCGTGACAAACATATCCGTTTTGGGATAGTTCGCTAAAGCATAATGTGGTATATCGAATAATCGTTTGATGGTCATGATTTAAAAGTAAGTAGTTAAAGGATTTTAAATATAAGCATTTTTTTTAACTGGCGAAATTTTGAATTTTAAATTAACAATTAATAGCATGTATGGCATGTATAATTGAAATGTAATGGAATTTATATGGAATTTACTGATGATAATTTAGTAAATAAAACGGTTTGGTGAAATGTGTTTAATAATTGGCTTTCAGAAGATAACGACTAAGTTTTAATTCTGTTTTCAGATTTGCCCAAAAAGTGTAAATTAGCGACCATCTAATTATTCAATTTTTATGGACTTTAATTTATCGGAAGAACAGCTGATGATTCAGCAGGCAGCCAGGGATTTTGCACAGAACGAATTATTACCTGGAGTAATCGAGAGAGACCGCGACCAGAAATTCCCTACGGAACAGGTAAAGAAAATGGGTGAAATGGGGCTTCTGGGTATGATGGTAGACCCTAAATACGGCGGCGCAGGGATGGACAGCGTTTCTTATGTTTTGGCGATGGAGGAGATTGCAAAAATCGATGCCTCTGCAGCGGTGGTAATGTCTGTAAACAACTCCCTGGTATGTGCAGGTCTTGAAAAATTCGCTTCCGAAGAGCAGAAAGTGAAATATCTTACCCCTCTTGCCAGCGGTCAGGTAATCGGGGCATTTGCCCTTTCCGAGCCTGAAGCCGGTTCCGATGCCACTTCACAGAAAACAACAGCAGAAGATAAAGGAGACTATTATTTGCTGAACGGAATTAAAAACTGGATCACCAACGGAGGTACAGCTTCTTATTATATTGTTATCGCTCAGACCGACCCTGAGAAAAAACATAAAGGAATCAATGCATTCATCGTTGAAAGAGGATGGGAAGGATTTGAAATCGGGCCAAAAGAAGACAAATTGGGAATCAGAGGAAGTGACACGCATTCTTTGATCTTCAACAATGTAAAAATTCCTAAGGAAAACAGAATCGGTGAAGATGGTTTCGGATTCAATTTTGCGATGGCTGTATTGAACGGAGGAAGAATCGGTATTGCTTCCCAGGCTTTAGGAATTGCTGCAGGTGCTTATGAAATGGCACTGAAATACGCAAAAACCAGAAAGGCTTTCAAAACAGAAATCATCAACCACCAGGCAATCGCCTTCAAACTGGCTGATATGGCAACCCAGATCACGGCAGCAAGAATGCTTTGCTTCAAAGCCGCAGTAGAGAAGGATGCCGGTAAAGATATCTCCGAAAGCGGCGCTATGGCAAAATTATACGCCTCTCAGGTAGCCATGGATACGACGATCGAAGCGGTACAGATTCATGGAGGATACGGATATGTGAAAGAATATCATGTGGAAAGATTAATGAGAGATGCAAAAATCACTCAGATCTATGAAGGAACTTCCGAAATTCAGAAGATCGTGATCTCAAGAAGCATTGCCAAATAATGGCTTATTATATTTGAAATAGTAAAAGGCTCTCAGAAATGGGAGCCTTTTTACTTTCACACGAACCACAAAATATTAATAATATGTTGTTTTAACACTTGTTTGATTAAATTCTTTAACTAAAGTTAAATCGTTAATTCAAATTTATAATGTAAAATTAAGAATAACATATGCTGGAAAAACGGAAATTTCATTAAAATATTATTAAAATATTGTCATTATGATGAATGTTTGTCGGAAGAATTTCTCTTTTTATAAAAATAATAACCGATACCTGCGATCACAAACAGTGGCCAGAGCGGAAGAATAAAGAGAAAAAGAGAAGTAATAACATTCCATCCTGAAGAAACCGCAGCAAAAGATTTATCGCCGAAAGTTTCATGATCTTTATCGGTCACCACTTCACCTTCCTGCCCGTACAATGTGATGTCAATTTCACAGAGCGTATTTTCAACCGCATGTATTCCTGATACCTCAATGCTTTTATTCTCAACTTTACCCAGATTATAACTCAGATCAGACATCAGGTAATCAAATTTCTGAATCGGAACCTTTACCTTCAGGTAAGCGGTCTTTTTATCATCATTTTGCAGCGATATATTTTCGCTTCTGATAAATCCATCGTACTTGGTCACCTCTTCCTTTACGATTTCCTTCGCTGTTTCGGCATCATCTACGGTTAGGTCAAGGGTTCCCTTTTTCATAAGTCTGTCGGTTTGGGCATTCAGTTCGTCATTCTTCTTTTTCGGTTGATTTTTATAAACCACTTTTGTTTCCCGGATCACTTTTGGGGCCTGAACGTTTACGATAATCTTTTCCTCTTTCTTTACAGAATCTTTCTTTCCGGTTTTCGATTCCAGCTTTACCGATGATATTTTTTCAGACAGCGAATCCACGATTTCAGAAGTGCTCTCCATGTCTTTTTTTAAATCATTTCCTGTCTCCTGAAAATCCCTGATTTTTAAATGAGCGGAATCCAGTGAAGCCTTAGCTTCGTCATTGAGGTTATTTATTTTTTCAGAAGCATCGGAAATAGTACTGTCGGCCGACTTTACGCTGTCTTCAAACCTTGATACAGTGGATTCTCCCTTTTTACACATAATGAATGTTCCTGATACGGCAACAAGTAAGATGAATTTTTTCATAACATTAATTTTTTTCGTTGAGGTAAAATTAGGACTGCCATTCTTGTAAAGATTGTAAAGGAGATGTATTCAACTCGTAAAATGATAAGATTTTAAAAACGAATTGGTTATAATTATTTTACAAGCGTTTTACAAAAAAATAATTTCGCGCAGGCATTATTTTACAATAAAGAACCTGACAAGTATTCCTGTACATAACTATTTTTCTTTTCTAATCATAAAACCATGTATTTTTTTCTTTAAAATCAATATATTGATAGATAAAATATTGTTTTGTGTAAGTTTCTTGTAATTAGAGGCTTATTGATTATTTTGAACATGATTTTTATTATATTTACAGTGGAGATCAGGGATGTTTTCATGTATTTAAAAGAATGTACAATACTTAAATAAATGAGCAGTCCTTATCATCAGAGAATAATTTATCAATCTTTAAATGATCAATCTATGATTACAAAAAAAACACTCTTATTAGGACTATTCGTCCTGAGCTTTTCGGTAAGCAAGGCACAGGATTTTTTTTCGTCCGTTGATGAAAAATCAATCAGAACAGATGTTCGCAGCAGAACAGTACAGCCTGAAAGATTTCTTACCTATCAGTTGGATGTTAATGCTGCTGAAAATTATTTCAAATCCGTTCCGGAATTGGGAGATCAGGATTTCAAAGAAAACGCACCGGTGATGATCCTGCCAATGCCTGATGGAACAAAAGCCAGATTCAGGATCTGGAAATCCTCCGTGATGGCTCCGGAATTAGCGCAGAAATTCCCACAGATCGTTACTTTTACCGGCCAGGGAATCGATGACAGATACGCAACGGTAAAACTCGATTTTACGGAAATGGGATTTCATGCCCAGATCAAATCAATAGTGACCGGCGATGTATATATTGATCCGTATGCGAAAAATAATAACACCCATTACATCGTCTATAAAAAAGCTGATTTAATCAATAAAAATCCCAGGACCTGCGGCGTAAAAGAAGACGCTTCGGAATTAGTCCATAAGAATGCACAGAAAACAGTAACGCCCGGCGTAGGAAATCAGATCAGGATTTTCCGTTTTGCAGTGGCTTGTACCGGAGAATATGCACAGGCCGCAACAGGATTGTCTTCTCCTACCGTTGCCCAGACGCTGTCAGCTATTGTAACCTCCGTAAACAGGGTAAACGGAGTATACGAACAGGAAGTCGCCGTAAGACTGGTATTGGTCGCCAATGAGACCTCAGTGATCTTTACAGACCCTAATACAGATCCTTTCGACGGAAATGATGATGCAGGCCTCCTCATTGATGAAAGCCAGGATCAGATCGATACCATCATAGGAACAGCCAATTATGACGTTGGCCATACCTTCAGTACCGGCGGCGGCGGATTGGCTGGTCTTGGAGTGATCTGTGACAACTCATCGAAAGGAAGCGGTATTACCGGCTCGCCAAATCCGGTTGGGGATCCTTATGATATCGATTATGTCGCGCATGAAGTGGGGCATCAGTTTGGTGGTCCCCATACCTTTAACGCAACCACAGGCAGCTGTCAGGGGAATCGTGACGGATCACACGCAGTAGAGCCGGGGAGTGGGGTCACTATTATGGCTTATGCGGGAATCTGCGGAAGTACAAACGATCTGGCCAATAACAGTATCCCGATTTTCCATACCAACTCATTCCAGTCCATTACCCAAACAGTACAGTCGACAACCTGCCAGGTGACAAACCCGGTTTCCAATACAGCTCCCGTTGTAAACGCCGGAAATGATTACACCATCCCCAAAAGTACACCCTTCAAGTTAACAGGTTCTGCAACCGACGCACAGGGAAATGCATTATCCTACTGCTGGGAACAAAATGATACAGGACCCGCAGGAAACTGGAATGCCCCTACAGGAAATGCCGCGCTGTTCAGGTCATTTTTACCCACCACCGTGCCCTACCGGTATTTTCCGAAGATTACCAATGTCATCAATAATACCTCAACAATAGGCGAAATTCTGCCTTCATACGGAAGAACCATGGAATTCAGGCTGACCGTAAGAGATAACAATGCAGGTTGCGCCGGCGTAGCCAATGATGATGCGAAAATCACCGTCGATGGAAACTCAGGACCGTTTACCGTTACCGCACCTGCTTCAGCAGTAAACTGGACAGGCAATTCCACCCAAACCATTAACTGGAATGTAGCAAACACCACCGCTTCACCCGTAAGCTGTGCCAACGTAAGTATCCTCCTTTCAACGGATGGCGGACTTACTTATCCTACCACCATCCTCGCTTCCACACCCAACGACGGTTCGCAAACCATTACCATCCCGAACGTCAGTACCACCCAGGCCAGAATCATGGTAGCAGGTGTCGGGAATGTATTCTTCAATATTAATCCCGTGAATTTCACCATCACGCAGGTGCTGGCGGTAAACGAAACAGGTGGAACCAAAGATGAGTTTGCCGTATTCCCGAACCCGGGTAAAGACCTTCTCAATATCAGATTTATCAATCAAAATGAGAAATACGATATCACCATTTATGACGCAAGCGGCAGAATGGTATTCAGTAAATCAAATAATACTTTAAGCCAGGACAAGACCGGAACTTTCAATCTTTCTCAATTAGTAAAAGGAGAGTATATGGTTAATATTAAATCTAAAAACATCAATAAAACCGTAAAGTGGATGAAAGAATAATATCTTTATCCCATACATCTAAACATAAAAAAACCGTTCACCAAAATGAACGGTTTTTATTTATGTCGTATGCGGATTTAAGCATTCCTGAACTCACTGATAAAATGCAGCTTCACATTCGGGAACTTCTCCTGTGTCATGTGAATCGTAAAAGAAGAATCAGCAAGAAATACCAGTTGGTTGTATTTGTCTCTCGCCAGGAATCGTTGCTTCAGCCTTGCAAACTCCTTAAACTCTTCCGACTTCTCATCCGCTTCTACCCAGCATGCCTTGTGCATCGAAAGCGGTTCATAAGAACATTTCGCACCATATTCGTGCTCCAGACGGTACTGGATCACCTCGTACTGAAGCGCTCCCACCGTTCCGATGATCTTTCTTCCGTTCATCTCAAGCGTAAACAGCTGCGCAACACCCTCATCCATCAGCTGATCGATTCCCTTCGCCAGTTGTTTCGCCTTAAGCGGATCCGTATTGTTAATATATCTGAAATGCTCAGGAGAGAAACTAGGAATCCCTTTGAAACTAAGCTTTTCACCGCCCGTTAAAGTATCCCCGATACGGAAACTTCCCGTATCATGAAGCCCCACGATATCTCCCGGGAAACTCTCGTCCACTACCTCCTTCTTATCCGCAAAAAAAGCATTCGGCGAAGAAAACTTCATCTTTTTACCCTCCCTTACCAGCAGATAATTCTCATTTCTCTTAAAAGTACCCGAAACAATTTTTACGAACGCCAGACGGTCTCTGTGCTTCGGGTCCATATTCGCGTGGATTTTAAAAACAAACCCCGTGAAAGTACTTTCCTCCGGCTTTACAAGACGCGTCTCACTCTCCTTAGGCTGTGGCATCGGCGCAATATCGATAAAAGCATCCAGCAATTCACGAACCCCGAAATTATTTAAAGCCGAACCGAAAAATACCGGCTGAAGATCCCCCTTCATATAATCCTCACGGCTAAACTCAGGATAAACCGACTGAACCAGGTCCAGTTCCTCCCTTAAAGTAGCTGCCGCTTTTTCACCGATGGCCTCATCAATAGAAGTATCATTAATGTCATCAAATTTAACAGAGTCTCCAACCTTCTGTTTCTTTTCTTCCAAAAACAACTGGATGTTGTTTTCCCAGATATTGTAGATCCCCTGGAAATCAGCCCCCATACCAATCGGCAAAGAAAGCGGACAAACCGTAAGGCCCAGTTTCTGTTCCACCTCGTCCAGAAGATCAAAAGCATCCTTCCCCTCACGGTCAAGCTTATTAATGAAAACAAGCATAGGGATATTTCTCATTCTGCACACCTGTACCAGCTTTTCCGTCTGTTCCTCGACCCCTTTAGCCACATCAATCACCACGATCACAGAATCCACAGCCGTTAAAGTCCTGTATGTATCCTCTGCAAAATCCTTGTGACCCGGCGTATCCAGGATATTGATTTTGTGATCCCTGTATTCAAAAGCCAATACCGAAGTGGCCACCGAGATCCCCCTCTGTCTCTCAATTTCCATGAAGTCGGAGGTCGCCCCCTTTTTTATCTTGTTGGATTTTACCGCACCCGCTTCCTGGATCGCACCCCCGAAAAGCAGAAGCTTCTCCGTAAGCGTCGTTTTTCCGGCATCCGGGTGGGAAATAATCCCGAAAGTTTTTCTTTTCTCTATTTCTTTGATTAAGTCTGACATATCGTATTTTGAAGTTGCAAAAATCGTAATTTTTAATGGAATGTGAAAATCAATTTCATACACCCCACACCTTATCACTTTAAAAACACTATCTGCATCCCCACTGTATAAAATATCCTCCAAAATAAATAAGGCACCGTCCAAAATGTATAAGGCTTTGGCTAAAGTGTAAAAGGTATTGGCCAAAGTAAATATGACACCGTCCAAAATGTATAAGGCTTTGGCTAAAACGAAAAAGGCATTGTCCAAAGTAAATATGACATCGTCCAAAATGTATAAAGCTTTGGCTAAAGTGTAAAAGGCACCGTCCAAAGTGTATAAGGCTTTGGCTAAAACGAAAAAGGCATTGTCCAAAGTAAATATGACACCTTCCAAAGTGTATAAAGCTTTGGCTAAAGTATAAAGGCATCGTCCAAAGTAAATAAGACACCGTCTAAAGTGTATAAAGCTTTGGCTAAAGTGAAAAAGGCATTGTCCAAAGTAAATAAGACATCCTCCAAAATAGATAAGGCATCCGCTAAAGTAAATAAGCCATCCTCCAAAGTAGATAAGGCATTCGCTAAAGTAAATAAGGCGTCCTCCAAAATAGATAAGGCATCCGCCAAACTGTATGAAGCATCCTCAAAAAAAAATATAAAACAACCTTCACTGTGTAAAAGGTATATTTCAAAATATATCACCGACTTTGTCTTACATCAATAAGTTTACGCCTTTGTTTATCTTAAAAATGTTCAGTAAAGCAGATCAAAAAAAAACCTTAGTCTCCCTTTGCGGTAAAAATAATCACCCTTAAATTAATCCGTCATATTTAGACAAAATATCATTAGCCTTCTGATTAAGACAAAATTACGGCTCCGTACCGCACAACAAATAACCTCTTTCCCATTCACATTATCCAAAGCATAAAATAAACTTCTCAAAAACCGTTATCTTTGTTAAAATAAATTTAACGTAAAACATGCAAAACAGCAGATATCCGCAGTTTACATTTACATGGATAGGAGGGCTTGTCCTTTTGGCGGGGCTCATGGTCGGCACAATGGCCGTTTCTTTCTTTAATGTTTTCTGGATGTTTACCTTCAAAGAAAACCTGCAGTACAAAGACTGGTTCTTCATGCTTACCAACGCATCCGGATTTCTTACCGCCATCGCTTTCTTTGATTTTCTCATCGTAAGAAGAACGACCGGCAAAAAACTAAACTTCAACTTTTCTCCTACCAACGTTTATACCTATCTGCTCATATTCCCGATGATGATCGGGATGATGTTCATCTCAGAATTTATCACCTCCCAGATCCCGACGACCGGGCCTTTCTTCGGAAAGTATTACGAATTCTTCAACCAGCTGATGGAGCAGCTTACCTTTAATCCTGTGATGATGATCATCACCGCTGTTATCTGTGCACCCATATTTGAGGAAATTGTTTTCCGGGGGATCATCCAGAAAGGATTAATGAATAAAGGCGTAGAACCCTGGAAAGCCATCATCACCGCATCCGTTATTTTCGGGCTGGTCCATGGAAATCCGTGGCAATTGGTCGGTGCTGTACTTTTAGGATGTGTGCTGGGACTCGTGTATTACAAAACGAAATCCCTGTTACTGCCGATGTTGCTTCACGGCTTTAATAACTTATGCTCCACCATACTCATCATCTATACCAAAAACGAAAGCTTTTCAGACGCGTTCCATATTTCAGAATGGATCATCCTCGCCATCGGAATCGTTATGTTTTCCGTATTCTATTACCTGTTTGTAAAGAAAAATAAGATCCGTTATCTCGATATTTAAACCTGTCAACCTTAATAAAATTACCGGCAAGCGTTAAAAATTAGCCACCCGTAAGTATTTTAAATATAAATTTTAAATCAATAAAAACATGGAATTGCTCGTAGCCACGCACAACATACACAAGAAAGAAGAAATCCAGCAGATTCTCGGAGAAGGTTTCCTGGTAAAAAGCCTCACCGATTATGACATTCATGAAGAAATTGTAGAAGACGGCAATTCTTTCAACGCCAACGCCCTGATAAAAGCCAGATACTGCTACGAAAAAACAGGAATTCCCAGCCTTGGAGACGACAGCGGCCTCGTCGTAGAATCTCTCGACGGAAGACCGGGAATCTTTTCAGCACGATATGCCGGTGACCACGACTTCGCTAAAAATATTGAAAAAGTATTAAGCGAAATGACAGGCATTGAAAACAGGAAAGCCTATTTCATTACCGTATTATGCTACTACGACGAAAACGGACCCCAATATTTTGACGGAAGGGTACACGGCAATATCCTCCATGAAAACAAAGGCTTCAAAGGCTTCGGCTACGATCCGATATTTGTTCCGGAAGGCTATGAAATGACGTTTGCAGAAATGGAACCCCAGGACAAAAATAAAATAAGTCACCGAAAACAGGCACTCGATCTCTTCCTGGATTTTTTAAAAGAACGTTAAGGTTAATCTCAACCTCAACCTCAATTTTATCCTATCTTAACCTAAATTCCGTACATTTGTCTGTATAATAAACGATTGTTTTGAGCACTTATTTAACGATATTAGGTTTTAACTCAGCGATTCCTACCATCAATTCTTCCCCTACGGCACAGCTTCTGGAAATGGAAGAAAGATCTTTCCTGATCGATTGCGGAGAAGGAACACAGGTTCAGCTGAGAAAAGCAAAAGCGAAATTTTCAAGGATAAATCATATTTTCATCTCACATCTTCACGGGGATCATTGTTTCGGCTTGCCCGGTCTTATTGCCTCTTTCAGGCTGCTGGGAAGAGAAACACCGCTCCATGTTTACGGACCGAAAGGCATTAAAAAGATGCTGGAAACCATATTCACCATTACCGAAACCCACCGTGGTTTTGAGGTGGTCTATCACGAACTGGATAAAGAATATTCGGAGAAAATATACGAAGACAACAGGGTAGAGGTCTATACCATTCCTCTCGATCACAGGATCTACTGCAACGGCTATCTGTTTAAAGAAAAACCGAAAGAGCGACACCTGAACATGCAGGAAATTTCAAAGTACAAGGAAATAGAAACCTGCGATTACCACAACATCAAAGCAGGAAAGGATTTTGTATTGAGTGACGGATATGTCCTCAAAAATGAAATTCTTACCACCGATCCGGTTCCTCCTGTTTCCTATGCCTTCTGCAGCGACACAAGATATCTGGAAACGGTGATTCCGATCATAAAAAATGTTACCGTGCTTTATCATGAATCTACATTTCTGCATGATTTAAAAGAAATGGCAGATTATACGGGACATACGACAGCACTTGAAGCGGCCTATATCGCCCAAAAAGCCGAGGTCGGAAAACTTATTTTAGGCCATTTTTCAAACAGATACGGAGATCTGACCGTTTTTACTGACGAGGCGAGAGCCATTTTCCCCAATACCTTTTTACCCAAGGCCCTTGAGCCTGTGAAAATTTAAAGAAATGATACTGAAATCTGAAGAATTAAAAATCTTCTTAAATGAAAAGGCAGACCAATACAATCATCCGGATTTTATAGAAAATGATCCGGTACAGATCCCGCATCGCTTCAGTCTTAAACAGGATATAGAAATTGCGGGTTTTCTGGCGGCAACCATTTCCTGGGGAAACCGCAAAGCCATCATCAAGTCAGCAGAGAAAATGCTGGAAATCATGGGAAACTCTCCTTATGATTTTGTGATGAATTATTCGGGAAAAGATCTTCAGGGAATAAAAGACAAAAGCATCCACCGGACTTTCAACGGAGAGGATTTTACTTATTTTATAGAGCAATTCAACAGGATTTATACTGAACATGAAAGTCTTGAGAATTTGTTTAAGATAAATGATTCGGAAACGAGCTTTCTCCACGCCATCGAAAGATTCAGAAGTAATTTCCTGGGAATGGATAAACATAGAAGCCACAAACATGTAAGCTCTCCTTACAAAAATTCGTCAGCCAAAAGGATTATCATGTTCCTGCGATGGATGGTTCGCAAAGATAAGCGTGGTGTAGATTTTGGAATCTGGGAAAATACAGATCAGAAACATCTTTCAATTCCGCTGGATGTACATACAGGGAATATATCCAGGAAACTGGGATTGATCGCAAGAACCCAGAATGACTGGAAAACAGTAGAAGAACTCGATCTCGTTATCCGGAAATTTGATGAAAAAGATCCTGCGAAATACGATTTTGCTTTATTCGGATTAGGAGTGACTAAAGAACTATTATAAAAGCTGAACCCAATGAAAAATAACGAAGAAAAAACCCAGGTTCTGGAGAGAATAGCCAACGGTATTACCTGGTGGATAGGCTCAATACCTTCATTGATCGCCCATACGCTATTTTTTATCATATCCTTCCTGCTTCCTGTTCTGGGACTTGTGGAATTTGATAAAATGCTGCTGATTCTTACCACGGTCGTCTCATTGGAAGCCATTTATCTTGCCATTTTCATCCAGATGTCAGTGAATAAAAGTCATGAAAAAATTGAAGATATTCAGGAAGATATCGAGGATATCCAGGAAGATATCGAAGAGATCAGCGAAGACATCGAGGAAATCAGTGAAGATATTGAAGAAATCAATGAAGATATTGAAGACATTCAGGAAGATATTGAAGAAATCAACGAGGATGAAGATGACGAAGACCATAGCGAGAGAGCAAAAAATGTCATGCTGAAAAGTAACGTGAGCTCAAATAAAAATGAGATCAAAGCCCTAAAAGATAAAATTCAGGAACTCCAGAATAAAATCGATGAACTGAAAACTGAATAGCATCATGATCTTTCAGCTCTTGGAAAAGATAACTCTAAAAAAGACTAATAAAAAATTTAGTCTTTTTTTTATGATGGCAGATATATTATCTGTTAAGTCAGAATTTACCAATAGATTAAATTTATAATAAAAATCTTTCTGTTTTTTGTCAAATTTTAATCATAAAATTATTATTTTTGAACAAACAACAACAAAATGTTAAATTATAGACTAAAAAACTACTTGTTATTTTTAGTATTGCTTTTGGTTTCCGGGTCTGCATTTGCTCAAAAGGCTTCCAGGAAGGCCGGTAAAGTAAAGCTGACCTCTGAAAGTATGAAAGCGGGTGCTTTTATTGATGTCAACGCGGCCTCTTATCCGGAATCATCTTATACGCCTCAACAGCTGGTGCAGCAGGTTCTTATCAACGGACAGTCGAGCTGTGCAACGCCGAGTGTGAGCAATGTAACGATAAGCCCGAATCAGCCGGTCACCGAAAACAACAGATTCTGGGGGTATTTTAATAAGGCAACTACCAGTTTCCCATTTGAAGACGGAATTGTTTTAACAACAGGATATGCCAGACAAGCTGGGAATTCAGCAATTTCCGCAGATCTCGAAGGTACAATTTCAATGAGCGGAGATGCCGATCTGGCTGCAGCCACCAATACCAATATTAATAGTCTGCATGATGCTGTCTCTTTAGAGTTTGATTTCGTACCCAACTCAAATCAGGTAAAATTCAATTATCTCTTTGCTTCGGAAGAATATTCCGGATTTTTCCCTTGTAGTTTCTCGGATGCTTTTGCCTTACTTATTAGGCCTGTAGCAGGTGGTCCTTATACCAATATAGCTGTTCTTCCCGGAGCGGGAGGACCTGTAAGTGTTACCAATATTCACCCTCAGAACAGTTTCTCAGGAGCTGATATGGGATGTGGTGCACCGAATGTTTCCTTCTTCGGAGGATATAATACTTCAAGTATAGAAACCAATTATAACGGGAGGGTAGTGCCTTTAACAGCCATTGCCGATGTAACGCCTGGGGTTGCTTATCATTTTAAAATGGTATTATCCGATTATACCGATCAGCGATTGGATTCTGCCGTTTTTCTTGAAGGAGGATCTTTCGACATCGGGATTAAAATTGTAGATCAGAACGGAGTGATTTTACCGGATACCGTAAATATGTGTGACAATACGCCACAGGTATTGACGGCATTGCTTACCGTAGCTCCGGGCATGACCTTCCAGTGGTACAAAGACGGAGTAGCCATCAATGGAGCAACCAATGTCTCCTATACGGCAACTTCTCCGGGAGCTTATGAAGTAAAAGTAGCAGTTCCGGGCAATCAGTGTCCTGCTTCTGCGGTTATTACCATTGTGGGAGGAACGACTCCGCCGGCTCAGGATGCTACCTTAAAGCTTTGTACTACGCCTTCGGTTAATTCATTCAATCTGAATGATGCCAACCCTTTAATCACAACTTCTACAACAGCTATTATACATTATTATGTTAACCAATCCGATGCTGTTGAACAAAATGATAATTACCTCAGTACTGCCGCAGCAAGCAGTTACACCGGTACCGACGGCCAGGTGCTGTATGCTGTAGTTTCCAATGGAGCTTTCTGCAGCAAGATGGTGACTTTAACGCTGAAAAAAGAAGCGACTCCTGTTGCCCAGCTTACGGCAACCAAAATGAAAATATGCGTAGGTGAATCTACCACTTTAACAGCCGCTAACGGAGTAACTTACCAATGGACAGGAGTAACAGGTACAGGCGCTTCATACACGGTTTCTCCTACCCAGACGACAACATATTCGGTTTATGCCATCGGAGCGCAGGGATGTAAATCGTTGCAGCCTGCATCAATCACGATCGAAGTTGTTCCTGCCATTACCTCAAATCTTTCAGGAGGACTGATTTGCCAGGGTGATGTCATTACACTGGATGCCGGTGCAGGCCCGAATTATACTTATCTCTGGAGTACGGGAGATACTTCACAGACTATTTCAGTGGGAACTCCTGGAACCTATTCCGTGACGATCAGTAACGGAGTCTGCTCGAAAGTATACACCACACAAGTAATCCAGGCTATTGTTCCTGAAATCATCAATGTCAATTATAATGAGAACGGAACGATGATCCTTACGGCCAGCAATCCAAGCAACGGGCCTTTGGAATACTCTATAAATAATGGTCTTACATGGCAAAATTCAAATACTTTCAGCAATGTACCTAGAAATACGGTTGTCTCCATAAAAGTTCGCGTAAAGAAAACAAGCTGTGTCGGTTCTCTGGATTATTTCACGTTTATCATGCAGAATGTAATCACACCGAATGGTGACAACATCAATGATATTATTGATTTCAGAGGGGTGAACCAGAATAAGGATTTCAAAGCATCCATCTTCGACCGTTACGGTAAAGAAGTATATAAAGCAAGCAGCCTTCAGCCTTATTGGGACGGGTACTTCCAGGGCAAGCGCCTGCCAACATCTTCCTACTGGTACCAGGTAAGTTTTGAAGATCCTGCCAGCAAAAAGCCGGCATTGAAAACAGGATGGATCTTACTTAAAAATATAGAATAAGATAAAACCGATTTTATTGAAAGACCGACAATTTGTCGGTCTTTTTTTCGTTGTTGATATAATGAATTCATATTATTGCATTAGTGATAATGTAATTTATGCTGAATTGATATTCAATCAAAAAAAATAGTATTTTTGTTTAAAATAATTTAAAATGTTAAATAGGAGGACAAGAAATTTACTTCTGGCTTTATTTTTAATCTTTACCCAATGCTTTGTTGCTCAGAACAGACAAAGTAAAGGTATTGTTCAAAAACCTACGGCTGCGAGTATGAAAGCAGGAGCTTTTATCGATGTAAATGCAGCCGGATATCCCGAATCAAGCTACAGTATCACACAATTGGTAAAAGATGTTCTTATCAGTGGTGGTTCCGGATGTGCTTCGGCCAATGTGAGCAATGTGGTTGTTTCTCCCAATTTAGCAATAAGTGACCAGGACAGAAGCTGGGGATATTTTAACAAAGCCACAACCAACTTCCCTTTTGCTAAAGGTATCGTCCTTACTACTGGATATGCCAGAAAAACAGGAAATACTTTTGAGGCAAACTTAAGTGATCCTCTTCCTTCGGGTGGAGACAACGACCTCGCGACAGCCCTGAATGTAAGCAATGCAAGTTTAAGGGATGCCACCTACATAGAATTTGATTTCGTACCGGTCTCTACAACGGTTACATTCCGGTATTTATTTGCATCAAAAGAGTATCAGGGCAATTTTACGTGTACAATCTCTGACGGTTTTGCATTATTACTGAAAAAAGTAGGAGATCCTACCTACACCAATTTAGCCGTTTTACCCAATGGCGATCCTGTAAGTGTTACCAATATTATCCCTTCAAATTTACCTTGTGGTCCTCAAAATGCCCAGTATTTTGCAGGATTGAACAATCCTCAAATCCAAACTAACTTTAACGGGCGTACGATTCCCTTAACAGCAACGGCGACCGTAATTCCGGGCCAGACATATCACTTCAAAATGGTTTTAGCCGATTATGAAGATTCAAATTTCGATTCTGCGGTTTTTCTTGAAGCCGGATCTTTTAATATTGGTGTACAGCTTCTCAATCCTGCCGGTGTTCAGCTTCCTTCATCTATTAATGTATGTGACAATGCTCCTCAGATACTTACTGCTTCGGTTCAGGGTAATGGGGCTACATATCAGTGGTTATTAGGGAATAATCCTATTCCCGGAGCAAACAGTGCTTCTTATACCGCAACACAGCCCGGCGTGTATACCGTTCAGGTATTTTTACCGGGAAATAATTGTCCGGGTACAGCCTCTGTAACGATTGTGGGGGGAACCTCACCAACCGTACAGAATGCTACACTGACGGCGTGCTATGCCCAAGGAAACGCAACCTTTAATCTTACCTCTGCACAAAGCTCAATAAGCACAACGCCGGGGGCTACTTTCGCTTATTATATTAATCAGTCGGATGCTTTAGCGGGTAATGGCAATACGATCACCAGTCCGACTATATTCCAGAGTGCCGGCCAGACGGTATATGTTCTCGTTAAAAACGGATTCTGTTCAAAAGTTGCCCAGTTGCAATTAATCAAAGCGCCACAGGTCACAGCCAGCATTGCGGCACCGCCTGTCTTAACCTGTGCAAATTCGCAGATTACATTAGATGCTTCTGCGTCCACTTATCCTGCCGGTTCTACTTTTGCCTGGACGACAACAAACGGAAATATTGTTTCCGGAGCCAATACATTAAATCCTGTCATCAATACGGCGGGACTATACACGTTGACGATTTCGAATACTTATCAGCCCGGAAATCTTACGTGTACAACTACTGCAAGCGTTACTGTAACCGGTGACAGTGCTCCTCCCACTACAGGTCTCACAGCCTCAAAAGTTTTGATCTGCGCCGGAGAATCTGTTACCTTAACAGCATCCG
The DNA here is from genome assembly GCF_056333165.1 of Chryseobacterium endophyticum. Classification (NCBI taxonomy): domain Bacteria; kingdom Pseudomonadati; phylum Bacteroidota; class Flavobacteriia; order Flavobacteriales; family Weeksellaceae; genus Chryseobacterium; species Chryseobacterium endophyticum. The sequence goes on along the minus strand of NZ_JBWGXE010000009.1, from coordinate 19,646 downwards.
GAGGCGCCACCTATAATTGGGTAGGCCTTACCGGAAATGGAAATACACAAACGGTTTCGCCAACGACCAACACGACCTATACCGTAACCGCTGTTGGAGCGAATGGGTGTGTGTCACAGAATCCTGCCACGATCACGATACAGGTTTCACAGCCGATCACTGTTCAGAATGCTACTTTATTTAAATGTTATCAGACCGGAGGAATTAATTATAATTTAACGGAGGCTCAGTCTCAGATCACATCTGCCACTGGGGTGACTTTCTCTTATTATTTAAATGTTTCAGATGCTAATGCAGGGAATAACAATACGATATCCAATACGACATCATTCAACAGTGCCGGGAATCAGACGATTTACGTTTTGGTGTCAAATGGGGGCTGCCGGTATGTGGTGACTTTACAGCTGTTGTCAACTCCTGAAACTACCTTAACGATTGCACAGCCTCAACAAATCACATGCAATACACCACAAATCACATTAAATGCCTCGTCTTCCGTAATTCCAACCGGTTCTACCATTGCCTGGAATGCAACAGGCGGAGGAAATATTGTCTCCGGGGCTAATACACTGACACCTGTGGTAAATACAGGCGGTGTTTATACTTTGACGGTAACAAATGTTAATCAGCCGGGTAATTTAAACTGTTCATATACTGCCAATGTAACGGTAGTGCAGAATACTACGCCTCCCGTAGTTACGCTTACAGCACCGGTGTTGCAGATCTGTCCGGGAGAATCTGTTACTTTGACAGCTTCCGGAGGTGCTACCTACAACTGGGGGACGCTTCCGGGGAATGGAAGTACACAGACGGTATCGCCTGCCAATACTACGGTTTATACGGTTACTGCGACGGGAGCCAATGGTTGTGTATCATCAAATACGGCAACGATTACAATTGTAGTGGGTCCGCCTGTTGCTGTGCTTGCAGCATCAAAATCTAAAATCTGCGTGGGAGAATCTGTTACATTAACGGCCACCGGCGGCGTTACCTACGAATGGGTCGGTTTACCGGGCAATGGAAATACCCAGGTAGTATCGCCAACAGAGAACACCATTTACTCCGTATATGCTTTAGGTGGAAACGGCTGTAAGGTGGATGATCCTACTTCAATTACCATTCAGGTTGTTCCGGCAATTGAATCTACGCTGAAGGATGTGTATGCGTGTGCCGGAGATTCTGCAATTCTGGATGCGGGCTCAGGACCAAATTATACTTATCTGTGGAGCACAGGAGCTACTACACAAACCATATCAGTCAATACCGCAGGCACCTATTCCGTAACCATCAGTAACGGAACCTGTTCTAAAGTATTCAGTGCGCAGCTGATCAACCCGGCACTTCCGCAGTTTACCGATGTAGCATATAACAATCATGTACTTACCCTGTCGACAACAAATCCTACCGGTGGGCCTTTGGAGTATTCTGTAGATGGAGGAGTGACATGGCAACTTTCAAATATATTCTACAATATTCTTGATAATGCGAATTACAATCTAATGGTAAGGGCAAAAGATGCCAAATGTGGAACAACGTTGTCTTTCTTTACCTTTGTGGTTATCAATGCCATTACACCAAATTCTGACGGTAAGAATGATACCGTGGATTTTACAGGAATCAGTAAGTATAACAATTTTGCAGCGTCTATTTTCGACAGATACGGACAGGAGGTTTTCAAAGCCGGCAAAAACGAAACCAGCTGGAACGGTTTGCTTAAAGGCACCCTTATTCTTCCGACAGCGACTTATTGGTACCGTGTACAATGGGAAAACCCCGCCAGTAAAAAGCTCGAGCAGCGAAGCGGATGGATTTTACTGAAAAACAGAAACTAAATACGACAAACAATAGACCTCTCAAATTGAGAGGTTTTTTTTGTTTTTTTTATAAAAATTTCAAATATGTATATGGTATTGATAAAAAAAAATTAATTTTGTTGAAATTACTTATTTTATGAAGAGATGCTTACTATTGTTTTCTTTACTCATGGCCTCGTCGTCGAGTCTCTTTTATTCACAAAAAATTACTCCCAGAAAGGGGCAACAGGAAAAAGCTTCAGGTTTAACGATGAAGGCTGGTGCTTTTATTGATGTCAATGCGGCTGGATATGCACCAACAGATTATACTCCCATACAATTAGTTAAAGATGTTTTAATTTCTTCCGGTACAAACTCATGTGTTACACCTAGTGTGTCTAACGTTCAGGTAAGCCCAAATTTACCGGCCAGTAATGTGCAAAGGTCTTGGGGATATTTTAATAGAGGAACAACCAATTTTCCGTTTAAAGACGGTATCGTTCTTTCCACCGGTTATGTTCGTAAATCTGGAAATGCATTTATAAGTGAAACTTTAGAAGATGATTTGCCTACAGGGAGTGATCCCGATCTTGTAGCCGCCACAAATCCTTCTGGCAGTCTTAATGATGCCGTTGTTTTAGAATTTGATTTCGTACCAACTTCAAGCCAGGTCAAGTTTAATTACTTATTTGCTTCTGAAGAATATACATCGACCTTTCCTTGTGGTTTCTCTGATGCATTTGCGTTGTTGCTGAGACCTACAAGCGGAGGACCTTACGTTAATATGGCGGTTTTGCCGGCACCGGGTAGCGGACCTGTAAGTGTTACCAATATCCACCCTCAAAACAGTTTTGCTGGAGATGACATGGGTTGTGGCGCGCCCAATGTATCCTTTTTCGATGGCTATAACACCTCAGCTATCGAAACAAACTATAACGGTAGAACAGTCCCATTGCAGGCAACGGCAACCGTTGTTCCAGGACAGTCTTATCATTTTAAAATGGTTGTGGCGGATGCTATTGATTACCGTTATGATTCAGCGGTTTTCCTGGAAGGAGGATCTTTCAATATCGGAGTAGAATTACAGGATCCTTCGGGAGCTGTTTTACCGGCAGAGATCAACGTTTGTGATAACGTTCCTCAGGTAATCACGGCATCTGTAAGCGACCCGAACCTTACGTACCAGTGGTTCTATAACGGGACTGCTATTCAGGGGGCAACCACACCGACGATCACGGCAAATCAGCCGGGTAACTATGAAATCCAAGTGAGTTTCCCGGGGAATCCATGTCCTGGAAAGGCTAATATTAAAATCAACGGAGGAACAACGCCTATAGCGGCTGATGCTTCTTTACTGCTTTGTACCACTCCGGATATTACATGGTTCGATTTAACGAATGCGATGCCATCGATCAGTACGACGGCTGGTGCTGTATTCCGTTTTTATGAAGACCAGAACGATGCTATTGCCCAGAATGGCGATTACATCCAGGATATTTTACATTACAACGGTAACGATGGCCAGATTCTCTATGTTGTAGTTTCTAACGGAGGCTTCTGTAGTAAAATGATTGAGTTAACCCTCCTTAAGGAAGCAACCCCAACCGTAAGTGTAGTGGCTTCCAAGATTAAAGTTTGCCCGGGTACTCAGGTACAGCTTACGGCGACCGGAGGTGTTACTTACGAATGGGCAAATTTCCAGGGAACAGGAAATACGCAGACGGCAACCGTTTACAATACCACAACTTTTACGGTATATTCTTTGGGAGCGAAAGGATGTAAATCTTTGCAGCCGGCAAGCATTACGGTAGAAGTGGTTCCGGAACTTACTTCTCCGCTGAGAGACGTGGAGATGTGCCAGGGAGACCGGGTAGTTCTTGACGCAGGATCAGGACCGAACTATACTTATCTCTGGAGTACAGGTGCCGTTACACAAACGATCAATGTAGACCAATATGGAATTTATAGTGTAAAAATCAACAATGGATATTGTGAAAAAACATTCACGGTAAATGTATTGGGTGCAGCTTCTCCGTTTGTTTCTAATCTTGATTACAGTAATAATACCTTAACCATTACGGCGGAAGTTCCAATGATCAATAACATTCCTCAGACTGTAGAGTATTCTATCGACGGAGGAATCTCATGGCAGCCGACTAATATATTTACAGGTCTTCAGGACAATACCACGTACCAGATCCAGGTGAGATCCGTGGGTACGCATTGCGTAGGTGCTTTGGAATTCTTTACCTTCCACGTAAGAAATGTCATCACTCCAAATCAGGACGGAATTCATGATACTCTTGACCTTACCGCTCTTGGAGGATTTAATAACTTTACGGGATCTATTTACGACCGTTACGGTTCTGAAATGTTCAGATTCTCAAAACAAAGTCCTGTGTGGGACGGTACTGTAGGCGGTAAGAAACTTCCAACGGCAACTTACTGGTACAAGTTCAACTTCCAGTACCCGAAATCAAAAGTAAATATGAGCCAGTCCGGTTGGATTATGCTTAAAAACAGAGAATAATACCACAGGAATAAATAATTTAATGAAAATAAAATCCCCCAATGGTAAATGCCTTTGGGGGGTATTTTTTTCTAATAAAAACGAATGAAAATTAAATAGTAAAGAATTTATGTTCATTAAAATGTTTTCACATCCGGGCAAAAGTTACTTCACCAGGATAATATCGATTTGCACCAGGATAAAGACTTACTTCACTAGGGTAAAATCTATTTTTCAAGGATAATGTCGATTTACACCAGGATAAAACGGTTTTTCACCAGGATAAAGGCTTACTTCACTAGGGTAAAATCTATTTTATAAGGATAATATCGGTTTGCGCCAGGATAAAACGGTTTTTCACCAGGATAAAGGCTTACTTCACTAGGGTAAAATCTATTTTTCAAGGATAATGTCGATTTACACCAGGATAAAACGGTTTTTCACTAGGATAAAGGCTTACTTCACTAGGGTAAAATCTATTTTTCAAGGATAATATCGGTTTGCGCCAGGATAAAACGGTTTTTCACTAGGATAAAGGCTTACTTCACTAGGGTAAAATCTATTTTTCAAGGATAATATCGATTTACACCAGGATAAAATTGTTTAGCACTTGGGTAAAAGTTTTTTACGAAGGAAATTTTTTATTTAGAATCTAAATCATCTTATATCCGACTTTTAGTTTTCATATAAAGAAAGTACTAAGCCTTTCTGAATTTCTTCTTTTTCTTCCACGGCGCATTTTTCTGCACATCTCCTGCCATGATACATCCGTACGGCATCACTTCATCCAGGACTTCACACAATCCGTATTCTTCGATCTGCGCTCTTACGTTTTTGGCGCTTTTATAAGCGGTCGGCAGCTCGGAAATATCGATTTCGTTGGTGAAGAAACGGACATCCAGTCCCTGGGTTTCTTCGGCGAAGACTTCTTCGATCGTTTTATGTGCCAGTGACTTTTTATGCTGTGTCCTGCTGAAATTTCTTCCGGCCCCGTGCGGGGCAAAACCTAAGTTTCTTTCGTTGGTGGTTCCTTTCACGATCAGAACGGGTTCCGACATATTTAAAGGGATCAGCCTCGGCCCGGTAATATCCGGCATGAACTTATCATCCAATGGAGTCGCTCCTTTAGCATGGTAGAATAAATCCCCATCCTTGAAGACGAAATTATGCTCGTTCCAGTAACGGTCTTCTTTTTCAACTTTCATTTTATTCAAAACAGCGTCGTGAATTGAAGTATGGTTTTCTTTCGTCCAAGCTCTGATCAGCTGCAGGGCTTCCCAATACGATTTTCCTTCTTCGGTATCGTACGGAATCCACGCATTTTCCCTTAAAGTTTCCGGTGACATTTCCATTCTGAATCGGTTGGCCACTTTCATTCCTTTATCATACAAGGCAGCTCCGGGCGCTCTTGATCCGTGATGTGTCACCAGCATCGTGTTTCCGGTATTTCTGGAGATCCCGACGAACAGGAAATGGTTTCCGTCGCCCTGGGTTCCCATATGCGAACGGGCAATACTGATTAATTTTTCGTCATTCAGGAAGTCGTTTTCCCTAAAGGCATCCATCAATTCCTGCGACATCGGCATCTGTTCTCCTCTTGGCCTTCCTCCGTACCCGAAATGCGTCACCGAATGGGCAATATCCAATACTTCCTTAGGATCGGCTTTCCCGAAGTCCGTAAGCATCACCGAACAGCAGATATCCGCGCTATGGAATCCTGGGTGAATGGCATTTTCTGCAACCACCACGCCTCCTACCGGGATATGTCCCGCAGGACCTGTAGGGCAGGCATCCGGCATCAGCGCTCCTCCGATCAGGGTGGGCGTTTTCATCAGGACTTTCATCGTGCTGATCACCTTTTCCACATTGTCGTTCTCACTATCATGTTCTGCTCTGATATTAATTATAAAATCCTTCGCCGTTTCATGAAGCGGAATGATTTCCGGCTGCCTGAACTGCTCTAAATATATTTTGATCTGAGTTTCATCTAAATGATTTTCGTTAATGAATTGGATGGCTTCTTTAAACCATTTTGCCGGTCGGTATCCTAATTCGATTAAGTTGTTTCCGTTAAAATCCATGTTCTGTTGTTTTGTTGATGCAAAGTAAGACTGTAAGTATGCAATGTTTTTGCGCAGATAAATTTTTTTTTTAATTATTTTTGAAAAAATTATAGACAATGTTATTTGAAAACTTAGAAAAATCAGCGGACGACATTCAGTTCAAAGATGTTATTGCTTTTATTGATGAAAACTACGATTTTACGCCGACAAAATTTACCAATGGCAATACCGTAAACGAAGCCGGACAGAACAATGGTTCGTGTAAAGTTTTCAGTTTTGCTCAGTTGAATGATCTTTCTTCGCAAGAAACGCTGAATCTTTTCGGGGAGTTTTACCGGGAAGATGTGCTGAAAAATCCTGATGGAGCCGATCACCAGAATATCAGAAACTTCATGCAGACCGGCTGGGAAGGAATTTCTTTTGAAGGAAAAGCTTTACAGAGAAAATAAATTAAGAACCCTTGAAAAAGCCACAATTTAAAATGCGGTACAGACAGGAGAAAATATTTTGTAACGGGAGCTTCAGGCTCGTTACAGAAATGAATGAATTTAGAATGTCATTATGGATTAACGGTTTCGGATTGGAAAATGCAGTGACGGGCGAACAAATCCTTCCTTTCATTTCACACTTTAATCTTGATCATATTGAGGAGGTGGATGAAAAGGTTTTAAAGATAAAGTTCAGAATTTATCCCGATGGTTCCAGGTATTATTCAGTGGAAGTAGATCCGTTTTCCAAAAGATTTGAATATGAAGGCAGGATGTATTCAACGGATCATTTTTATAAAACCATTACAGGAGAAGATTTGGAGTAAATTCAGCTAGGAAAACTCATTTTTAACTGCTTATTAATTTTAAAATCAGTAAAATGTCATCCAATAAAAATGCTTTGATCCGCTACAAAACGCTGGATAAATGCCTGAAAAACAAATACCGGAAATATACGCTGGATGATCTTATCGACGAGTGTTCCGAAGCCCTTTTTGAATTCGAGGGCAAGGAATCTTTCGTCAGCAGACGTACCGTACAGCTCGACCTGCAGAATATGAGGAGTGAGAAATTCGGCTATGAAGCGCCAATCGAAGTGTATGAACGGAAGTATTACCGCTACAGCGACCCCGACTACAGCATCCACAACATTTCGGTGAATGAAAGCGACCTGAAAGCGATGAACAATGCCGTACAGATCCTGAAGCAGTTCAAGGATTTTTCGATGTTCAAGGAAATGAACGGGGTGATCCAGAAGCTGGAAGACTCGATCCATTCTACCCATCAGAAATCGATCATTCATTTGGACAAAAATGAACAACTGAAAGGGCTTGAGCATATTGATGTGCTGTATGAAAGTATTATCAGTAAGAAAGTGCTCAGGATTCAGTACAAAAGCTTCACGGCAAGAGATGCAAATATTTTTACCGTTCATCCACAGCTGCTAAAAGAATATAACAACCGCTGGTTTCTGATCTGTCTTTATAAAGGAAAAATGTATAACCTGGCCCTTGACCGGATGGAGCATATAGAGCAGGAGGAAAAGGCAGAATATATTGACAGGAATCTGGATGGAGATGAATATTTTAAAAATATTGTAGGCGTTACGGTTTCTGAAACAAAACCGAGATATGTCGTTTTTTCCGTAGACGCTTCCAATGCTCCTTATGTGCGGACAAAACCTTTGCATAAAAGCCAGGAAACAGTGTCGGAAACAGCTGAAGCGACAGTTTTCAGAATTTGTGTACAGATCAATTATGAACTGGAACGGCTTCTGTTAGGCTTTGGTGATTGCCTGATTGTGCATCAGCCAAAGAGACTCAGGGAAAGGATGCGTGAGAAATTCAGGGCAGGTTTTAAAAATTACCAGAATCTTGATGCGGAAGAAAACAAGGAACCGCAGTAATCGTTGTGGCTTGGAAATTGTATTATCCAAAAAACAAAAATAAATATATGAAATCAAGAATACTAAAAGCTGTGGTAGCGGTCGTAGCCCCTTTGGTGATAGAATTTATCATCAAAAAAATCGCTGAGAAATTTGATGAAAAACCAGCGGAAGACAAAAAACAAGTTCCCGTGCAAAATTGGGAGTAGTTAATTTAAATATTATGAAAAAGAGGCGTTATCTACAATAAACTGCCTCTTTTTTTTATACAAAATCATAAATCCCGTTTTTCCAGCCCAATACTTTCGATGAATCTGCTTTCAGCCAATTTTTTAAAACTGTAGCATATACTTTTCTGAAATCTTCGGTGTAGATAAGATCGCCTTCGTTCAGTCTGGTAAGGTCGGGAAGTGCATTTAAAATCCCTTTTTTCTTTAATCCGCCGCTGATAAAAAACATTTGATTGGCTGTGCCGTGGTCGGTACCGTTACTGGCATTCTGGGCTACACGGCGTCCAAACTCTGAAAATGTCATCAACATAATCTGATCGAAAAGACCATTACTTTTCATATCGGCTACAAATGATCTTACGGTTTCATTGATATCACTGAAAAGTTTTTGCTGTCTTTCATTCTGGTTCACGTGTGTATCAAAACTTCCTATGGAAAGATAATAAACCCTTGTGTTGATGTCAGATTTAATGAGCGAGGCAACCGTTTTAAAATCTTTTCCCAGCTGGGAATTCGGATAGGTTTCGGTACTTTTTTTAGTCTTGCTTTTTTCAAAGATATAATCGGCATTGTTGATGGTAGAACCTAACGTCTGATATAAATAGGAAACCGTTTCGTCATCATGATGATGGTCATACAGGGATTTGAAATATTTTTCCTGGCTGGTTTGGTAGAGTCTTTTGGGATCTTTAAAGGCAAACGCTTTGTTTTTTTCACCTTTTAAAGCTAAACTGAGCATATCATCCACTTCCAGGGCCTGCGTAGGATGTTCGCAGCGATAACACTCTTCGTCCAGAAACCTGCCGAGCCAGCCGGTATCAAGGTACTCATCGCTTTTGCTGGCAGATTGCCAGATGTCCATACTTCTGAAATGGGATTTATCAGGATTGGGATATCCCACATTGTTCATGACCGAAAGTTCACCATTATCGTAAAGTTCCTTAAAGTAGGAAAGGGCGGGATTGATTCCCGCTTCGTCACTCAGTGGTAAAGCGTTTTGGATCGCAATGCTGTTTCTTTGTTTGAAATAAATATCGTTTCCGGTGGGAATGATGGTGTTTAATCCGTCGTTTCCGCCTGTAAACTGCAGAACGATCAATATCTTCTGTTCAGGTTCCAGGGCATCATCAATCGTCAGGGCTTTGAGGAAATTGGGCATCAGCAGTGAGGCGGTTGCCAGTGAACTTATTTTGAGGAATTCTCTTCTTTTAATTAACATACGGTCTGGTATTAAGTTAAAGGTAAACTACATCAGCTGGTATTCGGGAGTAGACATAAGATTAATGACGTTCATTTTTACACTTTGGTCCGAAAAGCTTTTTATGGAATTCATATCAAGGGATTTTGTGTTCTGTATCAGGTATTCTTCGATGTTTTTACCATTAAAAACTTTTTCTACACGATCCCAGTTAACCGTGATGTTGGGGTTTTTAAAGGTTTTGTTTAATGCACTCTCCCTGGATTTCATTCCCATATCAATATCGTCATCCGGTCTCGGACTGTACTCCAAAGGTCTCAGTCCTGACCATATCTGCGGGATCTGAAGCCTCAGCATGAGTGTCGAGCTGTCGATCCAGGATTTTCCGTTGGGCCAGCCGGAAACATTTGGCGGATATAGAAGCATCTGACCCAGCAGCTTCTGGTAAACAATAAGATTTTCCGGATTTTGAATATTCATCGGAAGCGTGCGCATCATTCCGGCCATCAGTTCTATAGGAGATTTAATCCTGTTCCCGATATTTTTCTCATCATAAAACCATTCGCTTGAAAAAATTTCGGTCATTAGATTTTTAATATCATAACCGGATTCATAAAAGTTTTCGCTTAGGGTGCTGATGATCGATTCATCAGCATTTTCATTCACGAAAAACTTATAAATTTTAGTGGTAATAAACCTTGAAGTAGCCTTCTGTTCGAGAATAATATTTAGAACGTCATTTCCCGTAAGATTTCCGGTTTTGCCGAGAAAGGTTTTGGTTTCCTCGTCATGAAGTTTTTTCCGCTCCTGGAAGTTTCCTTGTTTGTCGTATCCCCATCCCGTGAAAGCCCGTGCGCCTTCCCTGATATCTTTTTCCGTATAATTTCCTCTTCCCATGGTGAAAAGTTCCATTACTTCCCGCGCAAAATTTTCATTGGGATGATCTTTTTTATTTTGCTGATTATTTAAAAAACTCAGCATAGCCGGAGATTTGCTTACTTCAAACAGCAGTTCCCTGAAGTTTCCCAATGCATTTTTACGGATCACATTCAAAAGCTGGCGGTTGAATTTGGGATTCTGTACTCTCGATGCGAAATGACCATGCCAGAAAAAAGCCATTTTCTCTCTGAGCTGGTCGTTTCCGGTGACCATTTGATTCAGGAAATTAAGATTAAGTTCTTCATTTTGCTGCCGGCTGATCTTCTGAATTTCCTTTTTCTTTTCCGCTGGTGACTGATTATTCATATAATCAAGGGAATCTGTGTCAGGAACCTGGTAGTCTATATAGGTAAAGGAGTCTTCTTTAAACAACTCATGCAAAAGCATTGTGCGGTCCTTGTTTTTAAGTTTCGCAAATTGGTTGATTCCCGGGCCGAAGCCTGCTCGCCAAAGGAGATGCTTGTTGTTAATTAATGACGGTACGGCCATAGTCGTATTTTATATTTTGGATCTCTGTCCAATGGTAAGGTTAAAATTAATAACGGTTAAGAATTGTTAATATGGATGTGAGATGTGAAAATTTTAAATGGGCGTAGCGGAAGAAACGAATACTTTAATTAAACACTTATTTAAATTTTACCATATTTTAAAAAACTGAAAATCATGATTTTGTAGGAATTATCGGATCTGATGCACTGTTTACAAAATTGGTTGGCACGATTTTTACAGTTTTGAGCTAAGTAAAATTTTAAAATAAAAGTTATGAAAGTGTTAAAGCATGCCATTTTATTTGCAGGGATTTTCACTGCCGGAGCATTGAGTGCACAGAGTGCGCAGATGAACAATATGATCAAAGTAGGCGCTAATGTTGGTTTAGCAGTTCCGTCTGATAATACTTCTATGGCTGTTGGCGTAGATGTAGCTTATCAGAATTTAATCACGCCGGGATTCGGATTGGGTATCGCGACCGGATATACTCATTATTTTGGGAAAGACAACAACGGATATAATAACAATGACGTAGGTGTTGTACCGGTGGGTGCATTGATCAGGATTTATCCGAAACAAACCGGTTTTTATTTCGGGACCGACTTAGGATACGGTTTCCTGGTGGGCGATGAAAAAGTTGCGTCCAACGCTTCTCTTGACAGACCTGACGGAGGTTTTTACATCAAGCCGGAGATCGGGTACCACAACCAGGACTGGAATTTCTTTGTACAGTATCAGAAAGTATTTGTAGGAAGCAAAGGTGATTTGCCAAATCAGGACTACAATGTAGGTAACATTGGAGTAGGATTTTCTTACAATATTCCGTTAGGAAAGTAGTTAGATTTAAATATAAGCAATTATCAGCCAAACCTTTTCGAATTTTTGAGAAGGTTTTTTATTTCTAACGAAAATTTACGAAAACTATTATTATATTTGATAAAATTTGAGGTTATGATTTTGAATCCGAAATTTCCGCTTTATTTACCAGGAGTAAAAAACGATGGCAATGATAACATTTCTATCATCGGCGCCAACCTTCGTGAAGATATGACAACTTTAGGCTATTTTGTTTCTGCGAACCAGGGCCTGGAGATTAAAATCCAACATAATTATCCTACTAAAGAGTATGCTTCCTTTACAGATATCTTAAAAGCATTTATTCAGGATAATCAGCTGGAAAATGTGAAAAGACTTGGAATGGCCGTTCCGGGACCTGTCATCAATGGGAAAAGTACGCCGGAGAGACTTGGGTGGAACCTTGATGTGGAAGATTTTAAAAGAGATTTTGATTTCGAAAGCGTAGATATGCTGAATGACCAGGAGGCTTCTGCGTACGGTATGGGTCTTCTGGAAGACAGTGATCTCGATCCCATCTATACGAGTGGTCATCTTGAAAAAGGAAATGTTGCTATTCTGGCTCCTGGAAACGGGTTGGGAGAAGCAGGGTATTTCTTTGACGGAAGTTTTATAAGACCTTTTGCCACCGAAGGAGGTCATTCTGAATTTTCTCCGCGAACGAATGTGGAAGTTGAATTCTACCAGTTTCTGAACAATATCTACGGAATTGTAAGCTGGGAAAACGTGTTGTCCAAAACCGGTCTTTTTAATATCTACCGTTTCCTGAGAGACGTAAAGAGACATCCTGAACCGGAATGGCTTGCCGAGAGACTGGCAGAAGGAAATTTTGTCCATGAATTATACAGAGCGGCGGTTGAAGACGACGTGCTGATCTGCAAAATAGCCCTGGATACTTTCCTTGAATTCCTGGCCAGAGAAGCCAATAACCTTACGCTGAAATTAAAGGCAACAGGAGGATTGCTCATTTCAGGCGATATTCCTCAGGCGATCCGGGAATATATTGATAAAGATAAGTTCTACGAAAAATTCAAGATCAGTGATAAAATGGAAGAAATGCTCAGAAACATTCCGATTTATCTGAATAAAAATGAAAATACAGCTTTGAATGGCGCAGCGCTATACACCGCTTATTATCAAGACTAACTTTAAACTCCGGTTATCCGGAGTTTTTTATTTATAAAAATTATTGCATTTATTGATATACATCAACGAAATCTATCACTTCTGTTGACTACATTTGCACCAGTAAATAATAAACAAGCAAATAATTTTTATTCAAATGAAAAAAATATTCTTATTAGCAGTTTTAGCTAGTGGTTTAGCATTCGGACAGGCAAAAAAAGTAGTAAGCTCTGACGTTCAGTGGTGGGGTTATAAAATCGCAAAGTCTGAGGCAAGCTCTCACAACGGAACGGTAAAGGTGAAATCAGGTGATATGATCATGAAAGGAAACCAGTTGGTTGGCGGTACTTTCGTTTTAGATATGACTTCGATCAATGCGACGGATCTTACCGGTGAGTACCAGCAAAAGCTTAACGGACACCTTAAAAACGGAGATTTCTTCGAGGTTGAGAAGTATCCTACAGCAACTTTTAAAATCACAGGTGTAAAGAAAAACAACGACAAAGTGTACAATTCTTTAGTAACGGGTAACCTGACAGTAAAAGGAAAAACCAACACCATTTCTTTCCCTGCAAAAATTACTTATGCTAACGGAACCGTAAGCTTAATGTCTAAAAAATTCTCTATCGACAGACAAAAATTTGATGTCGCTTACAAATCTACTATGCAGGACGTTCTTGTGAAAGATGATATGGATTTGCAGGTAAAAGTAACAGCAAAATAATTTAATCAAAAAAAGATTGTTAAAAGTGTAGAAGTTCTACACTTTTTTTTATTTTTGTTGAATTGTAAATAAAAAAGAATGAAAAGATTACTATTGTTTGCTATGATGTGTATCAGCATGTCATTTGTTTTCGGTCAGAAGAAAGGAGATAAGGTGGTAAAAGTAACATCATCGGAAATCAGATGGTGGGGATATAAAGTAGTGAAAACAGTTCCTACAACACACTCTGGAACGGTAAAACTGAAAAGCGGAAAGTTCACTTTTGATAAAACAGTCCTGGTAGACGGAGAGTTTGTTATCGATATGAAATCGATCATGGCCGGTGACGTATCAAGCCAGGATGAAGATATGGTAAAACTGACCAACGATCTGAAGAGTACCAATTTCTTTGAAGTTAAAAAATTTCCGTTGGCAAAATTTCATTTGACGAAGATTATTCCACTGGCAAACAGCGATTATAATTCTACAGTGTACGGAGATGTGACGATTAAAGGCGTGAGAAAAACCATTACTTTCCCTGCCAATGTATACATCACACAGTTTACGGTAGTGATAGAATCTGCAAAATTCTCATTAAACAGAAGAGATTTCAAAGTATTCTATCAGTCTTCCTTAAAAGATTATTTCATTAAAAACGAAATGGATATCCAGTTCAAGCTTTCTACTGAGAAATTGGATAACGAAAACAGAACGCCTGTTAAAAAGAAAAAATAAAACAGAAGTTTTAATAAAAAAATGAGCGATTTCTTGGGAAACCGCTCATTTTTTTTGTCTCCTTTTTTTATTTTAGTAGTATGAAAATATATGTGGTAAGCGGACTTGGCGCAGACTTCAAAGTACTTGAAAAGATTAAATTTCCGGAACATCATGAGGTCGTTTTTATCGATTGGATCATTCCGGAGTATCATGAAGACTTCCTGCATTACGTAAACAGGATGGCCGAAAAGATCGACGACTCACAGCCTTTTTATCTTCTGGGGTATTCTTTCGGCGGAATTCTGGTTCAGGAAATCAATAAGATAAAGCCTGCCAGAAAAGTGGTGATTATGGGAAGTATAAAATCTAACCGTGAGAAATCGAGGTTGATAAAAACGGGTCAGATCACCAGGATTCCCAAATTGCTGCCGGTAAAATTTTTCAATGAAAAGACGACAAATATCTATTCTATGATCAGGAGATTTTTCGATCCGAAAAATCCCCGCATTCTTCAGTATTTTCAGGTCAGGGATCCTTATTACCTTAAATGGTCGATCGAAAAGATATCGGACTGGAAATTCGAGGAGAATCCGGAGGTTATTCAGATCATGGGGGATAAAGATATTGTATTTCCCATTAAAAACTGTCGGCCGGATTATATTATCAAAGGCGGTACCCATTTGTTTCCCGCAACAAAATCTAAAGAAGTTTCCGGTATTTTAAAGGGGGTGTTCGAGTGAAATAATAATTAAATATTATTTTGATGTTAAGTTTAAAGGGGTTTGTTTTAAAATTTATAATATTTTGAAAATTTATTCTTACTTTTGAAGGGGTAAATTTAAAATTTTATGACAGTCGGTTTAAAATGGATCGTTTCTTTCTGTATTATTACACTGGTCGCCGTTGGCGGATTATTCTGGAGTCCTATTGCAGACTTTCCCAATACCGGGGAATTTCTGGGTGAAGATAAAATCGTAGGCGCAGACGTCGCCTGGATTCTTGCCGCAGCAGGTCTTGTACTGCTGATGACTCCCGGCCTGTCATTTTTCTACGGAGGAATGGTTGGTAAAAAAAATGTCATCTCTACCATGTTTCAGAGCTTTATCGCATTAGGCGTGATCTCCATATTATGGGTCGTTATCGGTTTCTCATTATCTTTCGGTGATTCCATTGGCTTTACGATGAACGGCGAGCATTACGGAATTATCGGTAATCCCCTGAGTTACCCTTTTTTCAGCAGGGTGGGGGTGTTGCCTCATAAATATATGGCTTCCACTATTCCTTTTATTCTTTTTGCTTTGTTTCAGATGAAATTTGCCGTGATCACGCCGGCCCTGATCACCGGATCTTTTGCTGAGCGTGTCCGTTTTATTTCTTACCTGTTGTTCATGGTACTTTTCAGCTTATGTATTTATACCCCGCTTTGTCACATGGTGTGGCATCCGGACGGGCTTTTAAATAAATATTTCGGAGTGAAAGATTTCGCCGGCGGAACGGTTGTTCACATGAGCGCAGGTTTTGCGGCCCTTGCCGGTGCTATGGTGGTAGGGAACCGTAAAAAACCTCATCACGATCCTTCCAATATTTCTTATGTATTGCTGGGAACCGGGATGCTTTGGTTCGGATGGTTTGGTTTTAATGCTGGCTCTGCACTCAGTGCCAATGCAACGGCTGCTACAGCATTCGGAACAACCACCATTGCCTCTGCTTCTGCGATGATGACCTGGATCTTTTTTGACAGAATCAACAAAAGAAAAGTATCTGCCATGGGCGCCTGTATCGGTGCGGTCGTAGGACTGGTGGCCATTACGCCCGGATGCGGATTTGTTTCCATTTCGGAAAGCCTGTTTATCGGGTTTATCTCAGCCATCGTATCCAATCTGATGGTCAACTGGAAAGCTTTGAAGAAAATCGATGACACGCTGGATGTCTTTGCCTGTCATGGCGTAGGAGGAATCATGGGGATGATCCTTACCGCTATTTTTGCCCACGGCGAAAACGCGAGTCTCCTACATGGCGGACTGGAAGTTTTTGCCCATCACATGGCAGCCCTCCTTTTGGTGTCTGTATTCACTTTCTTCGGATCGCTTCTTCTGTATAAAATAACAAACCGTATTATTACTCTAAGGGTTTCGGAAGAATCTGAAGAAATGGGATTGGATATTTCCCAACATGAAGAGCGTATCTGCTGAATGTAATGGTTGGGGGGAAGTCAATTGTCAATGGTCAATGGTCAATAGTGAATTTTTTAAACCAAAGATAAAATTGACAAGCGCAGCGAACTGACCATTCACCATTGACATATCGGGTGAAAAGTCAATGGTCAATTGTGATTTTTTTTAACCAAAGATAAAATTGACAAGCACAGTGAACTGACCATTCACCATTGGCATATCGGGTGAAAAGTCAATGGTCAATAGTGAATTTTTTAAACCAAAGATAAAATTGACAAGCGCAGCGAACTGACCATTCACCATTGACGTATGTGGTCAATTGTCAATAGTGAATTTTTTTAACCAAAAATTGACAAGCGCAGCGAATTGACCATTCACCATTGACAAAAAAATCTACTAGTGTTCATATAGTTTTAATTAGAAAGCCGGGGCTGATTTTTCATCTCCGGCTTTTGCGTTTGGATTTATCGTGTATCTTTGTACGAAGGAAAAAAGGAAGAATTTTCTATATGGAATCAATATCGGTTTTTGAGATTATAAAAGTTGGAATCGGGCCATCCAGTTCACACACCATGGGCCCATGGAATGCGGCATCAGCATTTATCAGGATTATAAAAAGAGAAAGGACAATAGCCGAGGTGAAAGAAGTCTTCCTGGAATTCTTCGGCTCTCTGGCCAAAACAGGAATCGGGCACGGAACTGATATTGCGGGAATGCTCGGACTCAATGGGGAAGATTATAAAACCATCGATACCACAAAGATCGACGAGAAGATCGAAAGAATAAAAAGTACGCAGACCATTAATCTCGGTGGCGAAAAGGAAATTCCTTTTATCTATGGGCATCACCTGCTTTTAAATATGCATAAATCACTCGATTATCACCCCAACGGAATGATTTTCAAAGCCATTTTTGAAGACGGAACCGAACTGGTACAGGATTTTTATTCTGTGGGCGGTGGTTTCATCATGAGCCAGGAAAAAAAATCTATTGAAAAACACTGTATCCGTACTTTATACCCATGTCATAAATCTTCTGACATCGTAAAATACTGCGAAAAGCTTGGGCTTGAAAGAATCTCGGATCTTATTTTAATGAATGAAGAAAGCTGGAGATCCCAGGAAGAAACCAAACAGGAGGCACTCTATATCTGGCAGCAGATCAAAGAATGTATCTACAAAGGAGTCAATAAGGAAGGCACACTGCCCGGAGGACTCAATGTCTCCCGCCGGGCTGCCGGGATCAACAGGAAGCTGCTGGGTGATAAAATTTATAAAAACAAAGACCAATGGTTTCAGCAGGTCGTTGATGCGGAAGAGAACTTTACCAATATCAACAAATGGATTTCCTGTTTTGCATTAGCTGTAAATGAAGAGAATGCAAGTTTCGGAAGAATCATTACAGCGCCGACCAATGGGGCCAGTGGCGTGATTCCGGCAGTGCTGATGTATGCCCAGGCATTTACTCCCTTTACGAGCGATGACGACATCATCCGTTTCTTACTGGTTGCCGGGGAAATCGGAACTTTATTCAAGAAAAATGCCACCATTTCTGCTGCGATGGGAGGTTGCCAGGCAGAAGTCGGCGTCTCTTCGGCGATGGCAGCAGCAGGACTTACAGAAATTCTCGGCGGAAGCGTAGGGCAGGTACTGATGGCTGCTGAAATTGCCATGGAACATCACCTGGGGATGACCTGCGATCCGATCAAAGGGCTGGTTCAGATTCCGTGTATTGAAAGAAATACGATGGGTGCCATCAAGGCTATTACCGCCGCAAATATTGCCCTGGAAAGCGATCCTGCCAAAGCCAAAGTAAGTCTCGACCAGGTAATCCAGACCATGTGGGAAACCGCACTCTCTATGAATGACCGGTTTAAGGAAACTTCTGAAGGAGGGCTGGCAATTGCTGTGAATGTTGCGGAATGTTAAGCTTGTAATTAATATTGTTATCATAAAATCCTTAGAATAAACTTAAGGATTTTTCGTGTATGTATTGAATTTATCTGTGCTATAGGACTACTTTAGGATTTTATAAGACGTATAATCTTTAATAGTTTTCAGTTCATAAATTTCTTGTTTATCAGCATCTATAATCCTGATATCTTCTAAAGGAACATTTTGACAGTGGATGAAGCTAATAAACTGTCCGGCATTAAACTTTCCTTTCACTATGATATCAAATCCTTTCTCTGTTTCTAAGGAGCTGTACCATTCCCATCTTCTGATACCTTTATCAATAAAATTATCAACACTTGAATGGACTCTATATAAAAGTTCATCGTATTTGTAGTCATCATCACTTAATTGTTTTAGCTTGTTTACAATTCCCTGTGGTAGTAGTTGCTCCCACTTAGGGTCTTCATCACTTAAGTTCTTGTTTTTTAAGATTGTTAAAACTGCATTCTTAAAGTTGTCTAATACTTCTTTTGAATGAGCTACATTTCTTACTCTAACTATCTGATAGCCTTTTAAAGGTTTTTCCCCTTTTGTATTATATTTTATGTTTCCTTGTTCTGTCATCACTTTATTTTTTAATAATTACTGCTTTTTTGTTAAATATTCTTTTAAAATCTTCAATATTCATTTTGTATGAAGCACATTGATTTATAGGTTATGCATCACGAAAAAAAACTTGACGTATTATTTAAAATATAGCTTTAATAAAAAATTCTTAGAATAAACTTCTAAGGATTTTTCATGTATGTATTGAATTTATCTGTGCTGTACGACTACTTTAGGATTTTATAAGACGTATAATCTTTAATAGTTTTTAGCTCATAAAATTCTTGTTTATCGGCATCTATAATTCTGATATTATCTAAAGGAACATTTTGACAATGGATGAAGCTAATGAATTGTCCAGCATTAAATTTGCCTTTTACAATAATATCAAATCCTTTCTTTGTTTCCAAAGAACTATACCATTCCCATTTTTTAATATCTTGAAAGTTATAGATAGTCATATCTATATCATCTAATA